>JBEKEK010000052.1:0-46984 GCA_050013875.1 Trebonia sp.
TCGCTATCCAGCACCAGGAGGCCGCGAGCGGCCACCCCGATCATCCGCTCGCCGTCCTTGGGCTGCCGGGTGAACCGCTCCAGGTCGAACACGATGAACCCGCCAGACACGCCGCCCTCCAGTCGCTCCATCAGTTCGTCCCACGCCGGACGCTCGATAGCTGGGTTCCACGCCGAGCGCCCTGGGTCAACCAGAACCTTGCCCTCCGCAAGACCGAGGTCGGCAAGGCGGACCCGGCACACCGACACCTGGCCCTCGGTCGACGGTTCGCGCTTCTCGTTGCGCTTGAGCTGACTGACGCGGGCGTAAATGTCAATCGGCCGGTCTGAGCTGACAAGTTCGGCGGCCACGGTCTACCCGACCCTCTTGCGGCGCCAGGAGGAGATATTCGTGTAGTGCAGGTCCTCCCGGCGTAGCAGGGCACTGCGCTCCGCCGGTGCGGCGTTCTCGTACTCATCAAGGATGCGGTTCTTGTACTCCTCGGTGAAAGTCCGGCGCTTCGACCATCTGGTGTCCGGCTCGCTAGGGGTGGACACCAGCCCGCCATGTGCGGCACGGGCTGCGATCACGTCGGCGATCGTCATCGTCGTGTCTGGCAGGTCTTCGCCTTCCGCTGAGACGATCCTGAGCCGACGGGTGACATCGGACCGCTCGGCGCGCTTAAGGCTGGCCGGGTCGACGATGAGGCGCCTGCCGCGCAAGGCCATTTTCAACAGCTCGCGTCTTTCTGTGGTGTCGGCTTCGTCCCAGCGCCGCTGCCAGTGCTCCCGGCTTGGCTGTCCCGAAGCGCCTGGAGCCGTGTTGCCCAGCGCTTCGCGTTCGGCCTTGAGCTTGGCGATGCGCTCATCCAGCGGCCGATTAGCGATGTCATAGCGCGAGAGAGTCAGTTCTCCGCGCCCAAGGCGGTCGGCTAGCGCTTCCGCGACACGTTCAGCCTCGGCGATGGCCAGGTCCAGCCGCGCGGCTTCGCTCTCAAGTTCCCGGGTGACGGATTCGACCGCCTCAGCATGGCGAGAGTCAGACAGAATCTCCACAGCGATGGCTCCGGCCGCCTCATCCAAGCCACGCTGATCAACGCTGATCTTGCCACAGCCCCTGCCGTTAGCAGACGGGCCGCACCTGTAGTCACGGCGTACCGAACCGTCCTCGTACGTCTTCAGAGCCGGCGCTGGGTGACCGGTGAGCGGTTTGCCGCAGCCCGGGCGGCCGCAGAAGGCTATACCCGTGCACAGGTAGGTATCCGAGCGAGGCTCGCTGCGCCGACGAGCGGCGTACATCGCGCGTACCCGGTCGAAGTCCTCCTCGGAAACGATCGGCTCTCCAGGCAGACGGCCAGCAATAGACTTAACGTTCTTTTCCGTGTCGGTGTAAAGGATTCGTCCGCAGTTGCGCTCTCTGAGCAGAAGACGTTGCAAGGATGTCTCAGCCCAAGGGTTGCCGTGGCTGGTGAGGATGCCGCGTGCGTTGAGATCGCGCACCAGCGCGTTCTGCGATTCTCCCGCCAAGATCCGCCTGGTCAGCTCCCGGATGATCTCGGCTTCGGCTTCGCGCACGGTCACGAAATCGTCTTCGAAGCCGAATGGACGGGTTGTGGTGTTCGGCTCCCCCGACATTGCCTTGAGTCGCTTGCCTCGCCTGGCTCTGGTGGACAGGCGGTCGGAGTAGTAGGCGGCGGCGTTGATTGCGTCGCGGAATGCCTTCTTGCCGTTCGGCGTGGTCAGGTCGTACTCGCTCTCGCTGTCCAGCACCCCCAGGCCGCGAACGGCCAGCTCGATCATCCGCTCGGCGTCCGGGGGCTGGCGGGTGAAGCGCTCCAGGTCGAACACGATGAACCCGCCGGACACGCCGCGCTCAAGCCGGTCCATCAGTTCATCCCACGCCGGCCGCTTGATAGCCGGGTTCCACGCTGAAAGCCCCGGATCAACCAGAACCTTCCCCTCGGGTAGGTCAAGGTCGGCGAGTCTCAGGCGGCAGATCGCGACCTGCCCGCCCGTGGACGGCTCGTTCTTCTTCTTGTCCTTGCGCTTGACGACGCTGACTCGGGCGTAGATGTCGTAGGGCTTGGCTGTCTGATCTGTGCCGTTCAGCATGGCTAAATGGTAGCAAATTACATATCAACCTGGGACGAGGTCATGGCCGTGGTCAAGCAGGCCACCGACGCCGTCGCGGCCCGCGCACCCCGGGTCAGCCTGGTCATCAAGGCCGACCTCCGGCCCGGCGTCACCGGTGCGATGACGGCCAAGGTGGAGACGATCGAACGGTATCTGGGGTCCTAGACCCCGCGTCCGGGCCTCGCTCGCACCCTCGCAGGGATCGTGGATCGTTGTGTACATCGGCGTGTACACAACGATCCACGATCAGCCACATCAGCCGCTGACGTCGGGGCCGGCCTTGGTGACGGTGATGCGGAGGATGACACGCTGATCGCGCTCCATCGCGGCACGGTAGTCGTCCCAGTCGGGGTGCTCGCCGGAGATCGACCGGTAGTACTCGACCAGGCCGTCCATCGCCTCGGGGAGCTCGACGATCTCCGCCGTGCCCTCGATCTGCACCCAGTGTCCGTAGAAGCCGTCGGGGAACCCGCACAGCCAGACCCTCGGGTCGCGGCGGATGTGCCGGACCTTGTACGCGGTCCGCCTGGTGCTGATGACCACGTGGCCGTCGTCGTCGACGCCGATGGTCACCGGCGACAGCTGGGGGGTTCCGTCGCTCTTGAGCGTGCTGAGCACGGCGTGGTGCTGAGTGCGGACATAGTCGAGTGCAGCGCTGATCTCCATGGCTCCATTTTCCCCAGCCGCCCGCCCGTTCCCAAACCGCCCGCCCGTTTGCGCAGCCGCCCGGCCGTTTGCGCAGCCGCCCGGCCGCGGCTGCTTAGCGCGCCTGTTCTTGCCGGCCTTCTTCCTGTCCGGCCTCTTCCTGGTCGGCGGTGGCCGCCCAGGAAGCGAGCAGGTTCAGCGCGTCCTGGGACGGTGTGCCCGGCTCGGCGCTGTAGCCGTTGAGTACCAGGCCGGTGTCGGCCACCAGTTCCATCGACTCGTAGGCCAGGCTGATGTCGCCGACGACCGGGTGGTGGAAATGCTTGACTCCGGCCCGGTGCTGGCGCACGTTGTGGTCGGCCCAGCGGGTGCGGAAGATCTCGCTGCGGGTGGAGAGCTCGCCGATGAGGTCCGACAGTGCCTTGTCGGTCGGATTCCGGCCTGCTTCGGCCCGCAGCAGGGCGACGGTGTCGCTCGCATGGCGGTCCCAGCCGTGGTAGAACTCCGGCGCGACGGGATCAAGGAAGATGAACCGGGCCATGTTGGCGGGCTTGGCCGGGCTGTCGAAGACCGGTGCGAAGACGGCCCGGCCGAGCCGGTTGGCGGCCAGGATGTCCAGCCGCCCGTTGCGCACGTAGGCCGGGGCCATGGTCATCGCGTCAAGCAGTCGCTGCACCGTGGGCCGCACCTGCTGCCGGGCGGGGCGGGGCGCGCGGGCGCCGGTGTTCGCCGCGCGGACGAGGTCATAAAGGTGGGCCCGCTCGGCGTCGTCGAGGTGCAGGGCGCGGACGAGGTTCTCAAGCACGCTGTCGGAGACGCCGCGGGCGTTGCCGCGCTCCAGCCGGATGTAGTAGTCGACGCTGACCCCGGCCAGCATCGCGACCTCTTCGCGGCGGAGCCCGGACACCCGCCGGTTCCCGCCGTAGGCCGGCAGTCCCGCCTGCTCCGGTGTGATCTTGGCACGCCGGGAGATGAGGAAGTCGCGGATCTCGTTTCGGCTGTCCATACCTACGAAACTACGCTAGGTCCGGCCCGGCTGGGGGGGCCTGCCATTACCTGGACCGCCAGGTACTGCCTCGTCGCGGCGGCGCGGACTTAGATGGTCGGTGACACGCAACGATCTGTTCGCAGCTGCTCGCGGAGGAACTTAAGCATGAAGCACATCAAGCTGGGGGACCTGGACGTCGCCCGGATCGGCCTTGGCGCGATGACCATGACCGGGATCTACGGCGCGGACGGCCTGGATGACGCGGAGTCGATCCGGACCATCCACCGGGCGGTCGAGCTTGGCGTCACCCTCATCGACACCGCCGAGATCTACGGCCCATTCGGAAACGAAGAGCTGGTCGGGCGGGCGCTGAAGGGCAAGCGCGACCAGGTGGTGCTGGCCACCAAGTTCGGCTTGGTCTCGCACGCCGGCCAGGGCCCGTGGCACGTCGACAGCAGCCCCGCCAACATCCGCACCGCCGTGGAGGGCTCGCTCAAGCGGCTTGGCACCGACCACATCGACCTGTATTACCAGCACCGGGTCGACCCGAACACGCCCATCGAGGAGACCGTCGGCGCGCTCGCCGAACTGGTGGCCGAGGGCAAGGTCGGCCATATCGGCCTGTCCGAGGCCTGGGTCGACACGATCCGGCGCGCCCACGCCGTGCACCCGATTACCGCGCTGCAGTCGGAGTACTCGCTGTGGACCCGCGACCAGGAGGAGCAGGTCCTGCCGGTGCTGCGCGAGCTCGGCATCGGCTTCGTGGCCTATTCCCCGCTCGGCCGCGGCTTCCTCACCGGCAACATCCGCTCCGCCGAGCAGCTCGACGCCACCGACTCGCGCGCGGCCAACCCCCGCTTCACCGGCGAGAACTTCCAGCACAACCTGCGCCTGGTGGAGCAGGTGGAGGCCATCGCGGCGGAGGCCGGCGCCACGCCCGCGCAGGTCGCCATCGCCTGGCTGCTCGCCCAGGGCGACGACATCGCGCCGATCCCCGGCACCCGGCGCGCCGCCCGCGTCGAGGAGAACGTCGCCGCCGACGCGGTCGAGCTCACCAAGGAGCAGATCCAGCAGCTCAACGACATGCCACCGGCCGCGGGCGGTCACCACACCGAGGCGCAGATGCGGATGATTGAACGGTGAGACTTAGACGGTTACCGGAACCGCGTTCAGGAGGGCGGCCAGGCCCGCCCCGTCGAGGAGGTCGGCGGGGCGGACGGTCTGGTCGTGGCGGACGTAGTAGAAGGCGGCGCGGACACTGCCGAGCGGGACGTCGGCCAGGGCGGACCAGGCTAGCCGGTAGGCGGCGAGCTGGACGGCCACCGCGTCCTTCTCGGCCTTGCCGCGCGGCGGCCGGCCGGTCTTCCAGTCCACCACGTCGAAGCCGCCGCCTGCATCGGCGAACACCGCGTCGATCCGGCCGCGCACCTGGCGCTGGCCGATGAGCATGTCGAACGGGACCTCGGTCTCGCGGGGCCACCGGCCGCCCCACTGGCCGGCCTCGAACCGGGCCTTGAGCTCTATCAGGTTCTCGTCCGGGTCCTCGTCCTCCCCGGCGAACAGGTCGTCGTCGTCGATCAGCCGCTGCTGGCCGAACCGTTCCTCGAGCCACAGGTGGAACGCGGTACCCCGGCGGGCCTGCCTGGCCGGCGGCTGCGGCATCGGGCGGCGCACCTGACGGGCCAGCTCGTCCGGGTCGCGGGCCAGCGCGACGAGCGCGGAGACCGACAGCCGGTCGGGCAGCAGCACCTCGACTGGGCCGTCGCCGCGTTCGCGCTGCCGCCCACGCTCGGCCAGCAGCAGGCCCGCGTCCAGCTCCCAGGCGGCCACTAGTTCGCGTTCCTGCTCGGTGAGCTCACCAGGGGCGGGCTCACCAGGGGCAGGCTCACCAGGGGCAGGCTCACCGCCGGTGACCTCGTCCGCACCCGCCCCGTCGGCGCGCGCTCTGCCCGCCGTTTCCCCGGCGCGGGCGATTCCGGCGGCCTGGACAAGGCCCGCGGCCTCGCGGACGGCCGCGTAGTGCTGGCCGCCCGGGGTGGCCGGCCATTCCGCCTCGTCCGCCTCGGCCAGCAGGGGGTTCTCGGCGTCCTCGGCCGGACGCTCGGCCCAGACCGCCACGGTCATCGCCGCCGGCCTCGGCCGCCCCGTCTGCACCGCCCCGGGCTCCCCTGCTGTGGGCTGCCCTGCTCTGGGCTCGCCTGCTCTGGGCTCGGCCGCCCCCGCTTCGCAGGCTTGGCGGACCTCGGTGAGGAACACCGACGGGCCGAGTGGGGCGGTCGCCTCGCCCCACCAGTAGCCCGAGCAGCCAAGCCAGAACGCGGCCCTGGTCGCCGCGACGTAGCCGAGGCGGCGTTCCTCGGCCAGGTCGCGGGCGGCGCAGGCCGCGGTGAACGCCTCAAGCGCGTCGGCCTCGAGCGATGGCAGGCCAGGCAGGTCGGCCACGTCGCCGCGGAGCCGGAACGGGATCAGCCGCGCGTTGTCGGTCCACCGGGTGGAGACCCGGGGCCGCGCCGGGAAGACCTGCGACCTGTCGCCCGCGGCCAGCCCGGGGACGAAGACGGCGGGCCACTGCAGCCCCTTGGCGGCGTGCACGGTCAGCAGCTTGACCGTGTCCGACTCGCCGACCCGCCCCGTCTCCAGGCCGAACTCCTCCTGCTGGGCCGCGGCTAGGTAGGCCAGGAACGCGCCGAGCGTCGGCTCCGGCTGGTCGCCCGCGAACGTCGCCGCGACGTCGGTGAACGCGTCCAGGTCCGCCCGCGCGGTCGCCAGGTCTCCGCCCGGCCGCGAAGCAACCTCAATGTCGAGGCTGAGCGCGCGTTCCACCTCGGCGATCAGGTCGGCCAGCGGCCGGGAGACGTGCTCGCGCAGGTAGCGCAGCTCACCAGCGAGCGCGCTCAGCCGTAGCTGCCCGGTCACCGAGTAACCGGCCGGGTCCCCCAGGTCGTCTAGCGCCTCGACCAGCGAACCGGTCTCCGCCGTGAGGTCGGTAAGCGCGTCCGTCAGCGCGTCCGTCGGCTCGTCCGCGACCGGAACCTGGTCGGGTTGGTCACGCTGGTGAGCTTGGTCACGATGGTGAGCTTGGTCACGCTGGTGGGTTTGCCCGCGCTCGTCGGTCCCTCGGGCCAGGTCGCGGGCGCGGCGGCCGAGGGCCACCAGGTCGCGCGGGCCGATCCGCCAGCGCGGCCCGGTCAGCAGCCGGGCCAGCGCGTCCGACGCGGCCGCGTCGTGCAGCACGCGCAGCGTGGCCACCACATCCTGCACCTCGGGGACCGACAGCAGTCCGCCCAGGCCAACGACCTCGCACGGGATGGAGCGTTCCTCCAGCGCCCGCCGGATCTCGGTGAACTGCGACCGCTTGCGGCAGAGCACGGCGATGTCGGACGGGCGCACGCCGACGGGCTGACCGTCCGGGGGGGATGGGGGCCGGGGGGAATGGGGGGCGGGAGCCCCCCATGCGGGAAGACGGGCGCCCCCCATCCCAGCAGGGGGCCATGGCCTGCCGTCCGGTGCCGAGCCGACCGGGAGCGCCAGCAGCGCCGCTGCCTGGGCTGCCACCCAGTCGGCCTCGTCGACTGAGGTAGGGAGCAGCGCCGCGGTCACGCTGCCCCGGTCGCTGCGGCCCGGCGCGGGGACAAGCAGCGGCACGTCGGGTGCCTCGGCCCGCAGTTCGGCCTGGAGCCTCGCGGCCGCGTCGAGCACCCGGCCGGTGTTCCTGAAGCTGGTGGAGAGCAGGCGGACCGGTGCCTGCCCGCCCGATCGGGTGGGGAAGTCATGGGTGAACCGGCGCAGGTTGCCCGCGCTCGCGCCGCGCCAGCCGTAGATCGACTGGCAGGGGTCGCCGACCGCGGTAACCGGGTGCCCGCCGCCGAAGAGGGCGCGCAGCAGTACTAGCTGCGCGTGGCTGGTGTCCTGGTACTCATCGAGCAGGACCACGTGGTAGCGGCCGCGCTCGGCCGCCCCCACCTCGGGATGGCGGGCGGCGATCCGCGCGGCCAGCTCGACCTGGTCCCCGTGGTCGAGCACCTCGCGCGCCTTCTTGGCCGCCGCGTACCGGTCAACCAACGGCAGCAGTTGCTCCCTGGAACGCTGGGTCTCCAGCACCCGCCGGACGGCGGCGGGAACCTTGCCCGGCAGCGCGGCCTGCTGCCGGGCCAGCCACTCGCCCTCCGCCCGCACCTCGCCGGGCGTCCGCAGGTGCTCGGCCAGATCCCCGGTCAACTGCAGCACCGCCGCGGTGACCGTCTGCGGCGTCCACTGGACCGCGTCCATCGGCCCGTCGTAGGCGGCCACGATCGAGGCCGCGAGCTGCCAGGACAGCGCCGGGGTGATCAGCCGCATCGACGGCTCGAGCCCCTCGCGGAGCGCGTGGTCGCTGACCAGGCGGCCGGCGTAGGCGTGGTACGTGCTGATCACCGGTTCGGCCTCGGCGCCGGCCTGAACGTCGGCCAGCCCCGCGCGGTAGAGCCGGTCCAGCCGGCTGCGCACCCGGTCGGCCAGCTCGGCGGCGGCCTTCCTGGTGAACGTCAGGCCGAGCACCCGGTCGGCCCGGACCATGCCGTTCGCGACCAGCCAGACCAGGCGCGCCGCCATCGTCTCACTCTTGCCGGAGCCCGCCCCCGCGATGACCGCCAGCGGCCCGAGCGGCGCCCCGATCACCGCGGTCTGCTCGGTGGTCGGCTCGGGCATCCCGAGCAACCGCGCCAACTGCCCCGGCGTGTACGTGGTCACGCTGTCATTCCACCAGAGCGCACTGACATTCTGGTTACCATTCCCGGTTTCGCGGTCGTGGCCGCATACTGGTCGCGTGGAGCCGGCAGCTGATCTCGTCGGGGGGCAGATCCATCCCCCCGTCAGCCGCCGCATGCAAGCACTGCGCTCGCGGGTAGCTGGGCCATCTGACCAGGCCCTGCACCGGCTGGCCGGCTGGTATGCGATCGCCCTGCGCCTTGGCGGCGCGGTCCTGTTCACCGCGATCGCCGTGCTGGCGGCGAACGAGCAGATCTCCGGCTGGTGGCTGGGCTCGCTGCTCACCGCGCTGTGCCTGTGGTCAGCCTTTTTCACCTGGCAGATCCGGCGGTCCGGGTTGACGCCGACCGTGGTGCTGGCCGACGCCGCCGTTATCTCGGTGCTGGCGCTCGCGCAGCAGCACCTGGTCCCGGCCGTACTGATCAAGGACAGCACGTCCTGGATGCTCCCGCTGGCCTGCACGACGGTCTACATCATGCAGATCGCGCTGCGGCCGCGGCTCAGCCTGCCCGGGGCCGCGGTCGTGGTCATCGCCTACGGGCTCGGCACCGGCCACCCGGCCGGCGGCTGGCTGCTGATAATCGAGACGATCGTCTCGGCCGGCCTGGTCGCGGTAATCCGCGGCGGTGCCCGGCAAGCGGACGCGATCGTCGCCGCCAGCCTTGAGAGCGAGCGGCGGATCCGGGCCGAGGAGGCGCGGCGCGCTGACGAGCGGGCGCAGCACCGGCAGCTGCACGACACCGTCCTGTCAACCCTGACCATGGTCGCGGCGGGCGCCTTTGCCGAACCGTCGGCGGCGCTGATCGCGCAGGCGGACCGGGACCTGCGGGTGCTGCAAGGGCTCGAGAGCGCTCCGGCCGGGCCGGGCTCGCTGGCACCGCTTACTGACCTGACACCGAAGCTGGAGTGGGCCGCGGCCAGCGCCGATGACCTGGCCGTGCGGCTGCAGCTGGTCCCCGTCACGCTGCCGTCGCCGGTCGCGGATCAGCTCGTCGCCTGCGTGGGCGAGGCGCTGCGCAACGTCGAGCGGCACGCCGGCACCGACCAGGCGGAAGTGACCGTGACCGGCGGTGCGGGCTGGGCGGTGGTCGAGATCACCGACCATGGCCGCGGGTTCGACCCGGCCGCAACCCCGCCGTCCCGCCGGGGCATCCGCGAGTCGATCACCGGGCGGATGCTGGCGGCCGGCGGCCGGGCCGCGATCGCCAGCCGCCCCGGCGCGGGCACGACCGTCACCGTGAGCTGGCCGGCATGACCGCCGCGGCGCCGACGGCGGTGATGTCCGGCCGGTATCAGCGGGCCTTCACCATCGCTGTGGTCTTCCTCGTCGCGGGTTGGCATCTCGGCGGAGCCGGCGGCCAGCTGCTTGCTTACCGCGCGTCCTACAGCTCGTTCGCCTTCCAGGTCGCCATGTGGCTGGTCATGGCGCTGGCGGTGGCCGCCGGGTCGGTTCTGGTGCTGCGCGGAACGCCCGGCTGGCGCTCGGCCTGGGCGGTGGCGCTGATCGCGGTGGCCGCCAGCACCGCCTCGGCGGCGGCCAGCCCGGCGGGCCAGATGCTGGCGGTCAACTGGGCGTGGGGCAGTGCGGGCTGGATCGTCGTGCTCGTGCTGCTCCGCCGCCGCTTCGCCGAGATTGCGTGCTTTCTCGCCGCCGAGGCCCTGGCCACCTTCGGCGTGCAGGTGTGGGACGGGCTGAACCGCACCGACCTGGCCGGGTTCCTGGCCGTGCTGGTCTGGTCGACCGGCGCCCAGGTAGTCGTCGCCGGTTTGGTCAGGACGCTGGATATCGCCGCCGGCCAGGCCGCCGCGGCGACGCGCAGTGAGCACGCCGCACGCGAGCGGGCCGCCACCGCGGAGCTCATCAGGGCCGCCCGGCATGCCCGCTGGCTGGCGCTGCAGGAAAGCGCCGTCCCGCTGGTGGCCGAGCTGGCGGCGGGCACGGCTGACCCGGGCGACGCGCAGGTGCGCATCAGGTGCGCGGTGCAGGCGGCCAAGTTGCGCCGGCTGCTGGCCGAGGGCGATGAGGTACCCGGATCGCTGGTGCACGAACTGCACGCGAGTGCGGACGTGGCCGAGCGGCGCGGGGTTGCCGTCGAGATCGAGACGGCCGGGGTGCTGCCACCGGTCCCCGCACCGGCCCGCCGGGTGATCACCGACGCTGCCATCGCGATCCTGACCGCCGCCCGCAGCCAGACACGGATTACGCTGGCGGCAGTGGCCGCCGGTATCGCGGTCAGCTTCGTCGCCGATACCGGCGAGGTCGTCTGGCTGCCCGCGGCCGGGCAGGGGGTAGCGATCGAACAGCAGGAAGACGGCGGCATGCTCTGGGCGGAGGCGCGATGGAACAGCGCGTGACGGTGGCGATCATCGAGGACCACCCGGTCGTCACCGAGGGGGTGGCGTCCTGGATCCGGTCCGATCCCGGCCAGCGGGTGCAACTGGTGCAGACGGCGCGCGACCTGACCGAGCTCGGCGCCATGCCGCAGCCGCAGGCCGACGTGGTCATCCTGGACCTGGAGCTCTTCGGCGAGCTTGTCACTAACCGGATCCCCGGGCTGGTGGCAGCCGGGTACCGGGTGGTGGCGTTCTCCGGGCACACCGATCCGGAGATCGTGATGGAGACGCTGGACAACGGCGCGCACGCCTACGTGTCCAAGGACGAGGGCCGTGACCATCTGGTCGAGGCCGTGCTCGCGGCCGCCGCCGACCGGCCTTACGTGACCCGGTCGCAGGCCAGGGCGATACTGGCCGACCAGCGGCCGGCCCGGCCAGAGCTGTCGCAGCAGGAGCGGCAGGCGCTGCTGTTGTGGTTCCAGGGCATGTCCAAAGCGTCGGTCGGGCGGCGGATGTCGATCAGCGAGAACACGGTCCGGCAGTACATCAGCCGCGCGCGCGCCAAATACGCGGCCACTGGGCGGAGCGCGCCCAGCAAGGACGCGCTGCTCGCCCGCGCGATCGAGGACGGCGTGATCAAGCCGGGCGAGATCATGCCGTACCAGTCATTCGCGCGCGCCGCGGCCGACCGCCCCAGCCCGGGTGACCAGGACCGCTGAACGGCCCCGAGCACCCAAGCCCCCCCAAACTGTCCCCCAGGCGAGCCGACCGCAGTGCGGCGCACAGTCAGCATCGCCGATCGGCGACGGCGTTGTCATGACGCCCGATCGGGTAACACGACGAGCGGGACTCGCTACTACCGTGTGACTGCTCAACTACTCAGTGACTGCTCACTACTTCTCAGTGACCAGCAGCGCTGGCAGGGAGTAGAAGTCGACACCCTCGGGGGACGTGACGCGGACTAGCTGACCGCGGACGACCAGCACCTCCAGGTGGGCAGCGGTTTCGCCGACGGCGAGCAGCTGGTTCATCGGGTCGAGGTCGGCGAACTTCCGCTTTCTGCGGGTCCAGGGCAGCGCGCCGGCCGTGACGAAGGCGGTGACCGGGCCGCCGGAAGCTGCCTCGAGCGTCTGCTCGAGCCGGGTTTCGTGGTGCGCGAGCAGCTCGTGCACCCGGGTGTGGGTGGAATCGGAGACTGGGCCGTGCGCGGGGAGCAGCCGCGAGTCGGGCAGCGTGAGCATCAGCCGCAGCGACCCCAGGTACTGGCTGAGGGCCTGCCGGGTGATGGCCGGCTGGAAGCCGATCGACGGGGTGATGTGCGGCAGCACGTGGTCCCCGGCGAACAGCAAGCCACCGGCCTCGTCATGGAAGACCACGTGGCCGCGGGTGTGCCCGGGGGTGTGAATCGCGCGCAGCGAGCGCGAGGGCAGGTCGATCACCGTGCCGTCGCCCAGCCAGCGGTCCGGGTCATCCCACTCCAGCTTGGCCGTGGGGTTGGCCAGCCCGGGGGCCAGGATCGCGCGGACCTGATCGGCGAGCCCGGCCGCGCCGAGCGCCGGCAGCATCTCGATGAACCCGGGTTCCCCCCGCCCCTGGGCGACCTCCCTGATCGCCACCATGTTGATCCGCTCTTCCTCGCCCAGCGCGATCTGCCCGCGCAGCGTACTCCGCAGCTGGACCGCGAGCGTGTAGTGGTCTTGGTGAATGTGGGTGATGAAGAAGTTCCTGATATCGGGCAGCCCATAGCCAAGCTGGCCCAGCGCCTCGGTGAGCCGGTCGCGTGCCTGATCGAGCGCCATTCCCGCATCGACCAGGTCCACGCCGTGCTCGCCGGTGATCGCGTAGACGTTGACCGCGGTCAGCGCGTCGTTGGGCAGTGGCAGGGGTATCCGGTAAAGACCACCGCCGAGGTCTTCCACTCCGGACTCAGCCCAGGCGTTCCTGTCATACTTGGCCGGCGCCCGGCTCGTCACGTGATCCACGGGTGCAACCTCCTGCCGGTAAATGTACTAGGCAGCAGAGCTGCTGTTATTCACCGACGTGGGCGCCGTCCGGCTGGACCGGGCAGCAGGACGCAACCGGGCAGGTCCGGCAGCCCGGGTTCACCCGGGCGCGGTAGACCGGGCCCGCCATGCCGGTGGCCACCGCGGCCACCAGCTCCCCGGCCCAGGCGGGGTCCGGGTCCTCGGCCAGCGCGCGCTGGTGCTGGACCCGCGCCTTGGCGCTCAGCCCGGCCTTTCCCACCTGGACGAGCTCGGCGCCGCCGGGCTCGGTCACGCCGAGCCGCTCGAACGCGCCAAGGAGGACCGCGAGCTGGTAGACGCCGAGCTGCGGGTGCCGGTCGAGCTCCTCCTCGCGGGGCGCGGTGCCCCCGGTTTTCAGGTCAACGATCACCCCGCGCCCCTCGCCGTCCCGCTCCAGCCGGTCCACCCGGCCGGTGATCTCCACCAGGCCTACCCGGACCCGCAGCGCCTGCTCGGTCGCGAGCAGCTCCCGTGGGTTGGCCGCGTGCCAGTCGAGGAACTTGCGGACCATCCGCTCGGCGAGCTCCCGTTGCCGGTTGCCGTACCAGACCGACCCGAAGTCCAGGTGGTGCCAGATGTCGTCGATCCGCGCGGCCACCGCCGACTCCCTCTCCCCCTCGGCGATGAGCTGCGCGGCGGCATGAATGACGGTGCCCAGATGGCGCAGCACGTCAGGCCGCCCGGCGCCCACCGCCGACTCCAGCAGCCAGCGGAGCCCGCAGCGGGTGAAGGTCTCCACGTGCGACGGTGACAGCCGGACCAGTTCCCCCGCCGCGACCACCGGATCGGAGTCGGAGAGCCCGGTCAGCGTGTACCAGTCGCGCGGGTCGGCACCGCGCACGCCAGCCGCCGCCAGCCGGGCCAGCTGCCCGGCGGCCGCGTTCCGCAGCGGGCCCGGCCGCGCCGGGTCGGCGGCCGTCCGGCGCAGGTCCGCGACCAGCGCGGGCAGCGCCAGCCAGCGGGTCGCCGCCCCCGCCCGCCCGGTCTCGATGTCATCCCCCGCGAGCTCGGCGAGGAACCGGGAGGGGCGGTGATCCTGCTCGTCGCCGCCCGAGGCGGTCACCACCAGCAGCCGCCTGGCCCGCGTCGCCGCGACGTAGAACAGGCGCCGTTCCTCCGCCAGCAGCCGGGCGGCGCGGGCGGCGACGGCGACGTCGCTGAGCTGCCCCGGCACCCCCGGGGCGGCCGTCGGCCCCGACACCGCGGCCGACCCGGCGGCATCGGCGAGCTCGTCCGCGCCGAGCAGCGAGCCGCGCAGCCGCAGGTCCGGCCAGACCTCCTCCTGCACGCCGGCGACGACGACGACGTCCCACTCCAGCCCTTTGGACCGGTGCGCCGTCAGCACCCGAACGCTGTCCTCGCGCACCGCCTGCTCGGCCAGCGTGTCCCCCGCGATCTCCTGGCCGCTGAGGCTGTCGAGGAACAGCTGCGGGCTGCCGGGCGGCAGGTCGTCGGCGAACCGGCCGGCCGACTCGAACAGCGCGAGCACCGCGTCCAGGTCCCGGTCGGCCGACGGGTCGTGCTCGGCCTGCCGTTCCCACTGGTCCGCGAGCCCGGAGGCGTCCCAGACGGCCCAGAGCACGTCCTCGGCGCTGCCGCCGCCGTCAAGCCGCTCGCGGGCCGCTTCGAGCAGCGCCGCGACCCGTCGGGCGGGGGCCGCGACCCGATCGCTGACCAAGTGCAGGCAACGGGGGTCGGCGAGCGCCTCCCGCAGCGTCGCGCCGTCGAGCGCGCGCCGCAGCTTCCGCAGGCCGAGGGTGTCGGTCTGGCCAAGCGGGCCGGTCAGCAGCTCGGCCGCGGTCTCCTCGTCGAGCCGTTCCGGCCGCACCGCGCAGCGCAGCAGCGTGAGCAGCGGGCGGACGCCCGGCTCGTCGGGTAGCGGCAGCTCGTCTCCGGCCACCGTCACCGGAACCCCGGCGGCCGCCAGCGCCCGGCGCAGCGACGGCACCTGGTGCTGCGCGGAGCGGACGAGGACCGCCATCCGGCCCCACGGCACCCCATCCGCCAGGTGCGCGCGGCGCAGCGTGTCGGCGACCACCGCGGCCTCCTGGGCGGAAGTGTCGGCGACGCAGATCCGCACCTCACCGACGGGGCCGCCGCCGACCGGCCGGAGGGCCCGGTGCGACATCGAATCGCGGCCATCCGCACCGGGGCCGCGCCCCGGTGCCGGGGCGGCCGGCAGCCGACGGGCGATCCGCCGCGAGGCCGCGAGCAGCACCGGGCCGCTGCGACGGCAGCCGCGCAACGCGATGACCGGGGCCGGGCTGCCGTCGGGGCCTGCGAACTTGTCGGGGAAGCTGGTCAGCACGCGCACGTCGGCGCCGCGGAAGGCGTAGATCGACTGGTCCGGGTCGCCCACCGCCACCAGGTCCCGGCCATCCCCCGCCAGGGCCTGCAGCAGGGCCTCCTGGGCCGGGTCGCAGTCCTGGTACTCATCGACGAACACCGCGTCGTAAGAGTCCCGCTCCCGCTGCCTGGTCGCCGTCGCGCCGAGCAGCCCGGCGGCGATCCTGACGATCTCCGCGTAGTCGTAGGCGGGCACCGGCGCCAGATCGAACCGCGCTGAGTACCGGTCGAGGAACGCACCGGCCGCCACCCAGTCGTCCCGCTTGCACCGCCGGCCAAGTTGGCGCAGGGCCTTGCCATCGAGGCCCCGCTCGGCTGCGCGCATCAGGACGTCGCGCAGCTCCTCGGCGAAGCCTCTGGTCGCGAGGGCGGGGCGGAACCGATCGGGCCATTCGCCGGCCCCGTCGGCGATCTCGCCGCGGAGCAGGCGACGGATCTCAAGCAGCTGCTCGGGCGCGGACAGCAGCCGCGGCGGCTGGTCGCCCGCCAGCACGAACTCCCGGCGGACCAGGGCGTAGGCGTAGCTGTGGAACGTCAGCGCGAGCGGCGCCGACGTGGTGCGGCCGAGCCTGGCGGTGATGCGGTCACGCAGCTCCCCCGCCGCCTTCCGGCTGAAGGTCAGCACCAGAATGCGGCTGGGATCGGTGCCGCGCCGCTCGATCCGCTCGGCCACCGCGGCCACGATGGTCG
Source organism: Trebonia sp. (assembly GCA_050013875.1). Classification (GTDB taxonomy): domain Bacteria; phylum Actinomycetota; class Actinomycetes; order Streptosporangiales; family Streptosporangiaceae; genus Trebonia. The sequence continues at coordinate 15,885 of JBEKEK010000052.1, forward strand.
TGGTCTTGCCGGTGCCCGGCCCGGCCAGTACCAGCAGCGGGCCGCCCTTGTGGTCGACCACCCGCTGCTGCGCCTCGTCGAGGACCGGCGGCGTGGGGGGACCGGTGGCCGGCGCGCGGCGGACGAGTCGGTAACCGTTCATCTCAAATCGCATTCCACCACGCCCCACCGACATTCGAGCGGGAACCGTGGTTTCAGCAGGTTCAGTGCTGACCGGCCCAGCGGGCGCGGCGCAGGTCGACGCGGACCGGCCCGCCCGGCGGGATGTGCGGGGCCGCCCGCAGCGGCGTTCCCTCGGCTAGGTAGTGCGGGAGCGCCGAGGCGTCGTGGCCGGGGGCGGGAGTCCCGTCGGCGTGGATGACCCGCCACCAGGCGACGCCGCCGCCGTAGCTGGCCAGTACCCGGCCGACCTGGCGGGGGCCGCCGGCGCCGAGGTACTCGGCGATGTCGCCGTAGGACATCACCTGCCCGGGCGGGATGGCGTCCACCACGTCGAGCACCCGCGCGGAGTACTCGTCGAGTTCCTCATCCATGGTCCGGCCGCCGGCGCAGCGCCGCGAGCCCGCCTAGCCCGGCCGCCAGCGAGACGAGCGCCAGCAGCGCGAACAGCACCAGCGGGCCAGAACCGCGCGAACCCACCGGCGCGGCCGGGACCGCCGCGGTGCCGCCGCCGAAGTGCGCCGACAACGCGACCCGCGACCCGGCCGGGTGCTCCCCCGCCAGCTTGCCCGCCTCGATCAGCGCCGCGTCCGCGTTCACGATGCCGAACCCGGTGAGCACGTTGTAGCTGCCGCCGGGCAGCGGCTGCTGCGCGGTGGCCGTCAGCGCCTCCATTACCTTCGCGGGCGAGATCCCCGGGTACTTCGACTTGATCAGCGCGGCCACCCCCGCCACCAGCGCGCACGCCGGGCTGGTGCCACTGACCGTGTAGTACTCGCCGTTCCTGCCCTGCGCGGGGACCGACTTCCCCGGGGCGGCGACCTGGACCGACAGGTTGGCGCTGGAGAACGAGGTCGGCTGGCGGTCGATGGTGACCGCGCCCACGCCGAGCACGCCCGGGTACTCGGCCGGGAACGACACCGGCGCCCAGCCACGGTTCCCGGCGCGGGTGTGCTGCTCGTCGTTGTTGCCCGAGTTACCCGAGGACGCAACCAAGACGATGCCCTGGGAGTACGCGTCCTGGAGCGCGGCGCGGACCGCGCCGCTCGGCGCCGAGTAGCCGATCGACATGCTGATCACCTGGACGTGAGCGTGCACCGCTTCCATGATCCCGGCGGCCAGTTCAGCCTGGATCGTCGTCTCGGGCAAGCTGTCGTATTTCTTGTAGCCCGGGTCGGAAGTATCCGGTATGACGCGAATGGAGAGGATCTTCGCGTCCGGCGCGACCCCGATGATGCCGTCATCGTCCTCGAAGCCGTCTCCGTGGCCGGCGATGATCGACGCCATCCAGGTCCCGTGCTGGCCCCAGTTCGGGTTGTTCCGCGGGGTGCCAAGGCCGGTGAGGTCCTGGCCGCGCTGCACCGAGTCGGTCAGGTCGCTCACGTTCGGGGCCACGCCGCTGTCGATCACCGCGACGGTGACGTGGCTGCCTTTGCTCTGCGACCACGCGGGCAGCACGTTGAGCATCTCAAACACCCACTGCTGCTGGTCCCTGACCGAGTCCAACGGTGCCGCCGACGCCGAGACGCCCGGCCCGGCCGCGAGTGCCACCGCCAGCGCACCGACTGCCAGCACGCGGCCACGCCGGCTTATCCGCCTCAGCATCCGGGCGTCCCCGGGCAGTGCGGCGTCGGCACCGTCGGGGCGACGCCGGCCAGCACCGCCCGCGCCACCCCCAGGCCCACGCTCGTCATCTCATGGTCGGCGTAGCTGTCACCGGAGACCGGCTCCCACGGCCGGCTGTCGGCGTAGCCGACGGTGTACAGCGCCACGTAGGTGCCGGCCCAGACGGCCCCCGACAGCTGACGGCGCGAGTCGGTGAACCAGCCCGCCGGCGTGTTCCTGAACAGCACGGCCTGCACACCGGGGGCGATCCCCCCGACAGCGGCGAGGCCGCCAAGCTCCCCCGCGGCCCTGTCCGCCTGCGCCGTCGACGGCAGCACGGCGACCCCCACCGTCACCACGTAGCTGCTTGTCCCGTCGGTATAGGTGGCCCGCAGCACGGCCGAGCAGCCGTTGCGGTCCAGTACCGCCGCGGCGGCGGCGTCGGTGGCCGCCCGGCAGCTGGCCTGCCGGGCGATGCCGATCCGCCGCGCGGACAGCGACGAGAGGCCGTTGTCGAGCACGGCGGGCGGCACGTAGCTGACCGAGGCCGGGAAGATCGCGCCGGCCGGAATTGTGCGCCAGTTCCGGCCGAACTCCCAGTTGACGATCTCCCGCTGCTGCCCCGCGGTGAACTGTCTTGGCAGTGCCTGCGTGATCACTCCGAACAGGGAGGCGGCGAGGCCGATCAGGCCGAGCGCGAGCGCGACGCCCGCGATCGCGGTAGTGGCCGGCCGGCGGCGGCGCTGCCGCAACCCCGGCGCCGGCGCCTGGTACCCGGGCGGCCCTTCGCCATACTCGTGCGGGCCGTCGTCATGGCTTGACTGACCCGGGTACTGCGGCTGGGCATCGCGCCAGGGCTGATCTCCGTATGCGCCGCCGTACTCCGTTGCCACATGCAAATGGTAGGGCTTGCGCTGACCGGTAACCCGTCAGCGGACCGTTTTTGTTATTACTAAGACCTCACAGTAACGAGTTCACTCCGGTAACGAACGCCGCGCCCGCCAGCACCAGGAGCGCATCGGCATCCCGATTTCCGACGCGTCCCCGGCCCGCCACGCCAGCACGTTCCGGCAGCTCGCGAGCCACGCCCTCCGGTCGGCGGCGGAGGCGATGAGGAAGGCACTGACAGTCACAGGCAATCATTCTGAACGGTCCCGTGGTTCCAGTACCAGGCCGCCCTCCCCTGTCCCGGTGCGAGCGCTCTCGCGGGCGGACCGGATCATGTCAAGGACCGTTGCCACGATCAGGTCCGGGTCGCCCTCGTTCAGATAGTGCTGCGGGCTGTCCGAAATGACGTGGCGGCTGTTTCGCGACAGGCCGGCTAGTTCGCGCTGCAGGTCATACCACGCCTGCCAGAGGCCGTCGGAATCGGCCGAAGCATCTTTGCCCCGGGTGAGCACGGCCAGTGGCCGGTCGCCCAGGCCACCGGGGGCCAGCGGCGCGTCGGCCGCGGTCAGCCGCTTGAACGTCCGGTACTCCCGCACCATCGACCAGCGGTCCGCGCCGCCCCGCCACTTCTGTCTGCTGAAGAAGATGATCTGCGGCACGAGGAGCGAGCCGAGCAGGCGATTCTTCAGCGAGTAGTGCGCTGGCAGTACCGCCCACTGCCCCTCGTGGCTTGAGTCGACCAAGACCATCCCGGCCACCCGGTCCAAATGGCGTGCGGCGAATGCGCGGAGGTAGACGCCGCCCATCGAATGGCCGATAAGGATGAGCGGGCCAGTGATCCCCAGGCCGCTGAGCACGCCATTCAGGTCGGCCACGATCTGCCCGGCCGACCGGCGATCCCTGGCCCGGCTGCTCGCGCCGTAGGGGGCGCGGTTATAGGCGATGACCGTCGCTTCCTTGGCTATCCGCTCCGCTATCGACTGCCATTCGCCCGCGCTGCCGCCGAACGAAGGTTCAATGACAACTGCCGGCGAACCGGCGCCGTATACGATCGCCTCGATCTGGTGCCGTCCTACTTCGATCATTGTCGTAACGCCCGCCATGACCACCCTGCCAGGGAACAATGCCGCCGCGTAAATGCGCTAACCGCATTACGCTAACTGTCCTGTTTTGCAATGGCTAGGTACGATCCTGGCAATTTTGCGATGATTTAAACCTGCACGGGATTCCGCATTTTCGCCTGCACGTGCAGGCGGCCACGATCGCCGGCGTTGGGCAAATACTTTTCCGGCTTAAGCCGACAACGTCGGTTAAAGGCCACTCGCGGCGATGAACACGTCGGCCGGCCCGGTCGCGGTGACCACGCCGTCGGCCGCCGCCAGGAAGCACGATTCGCCGCGCGCAACCGTGAGATCCGCCGCGCCATCGGCCGCGCCGCCGCTGGCTCGCAGCACCGCCGCACCCTCGGTGCAGAAGACGATCCGGGGGCCGCCGGCCCCCGGCAGCCTGACCTCGCCGCCGCCGAGCTCAGCCCGGTACAGCCGGAACTCCGGTACCGGCGAGTCGTAGCCGAACGCCCCGTCGCCCAGCGGGCGCGGCTCGAGCACCGGCACCGCGACCGCCGGGTCGGTGAGCTTGAGCAGCTCGGGCACGTCGATGTGCTTAGGTGTCAGCCCGGCCCGCACCACGTTGTCGGAGTTGGCCAGGAGCTCCACCCCGGTGCCGTGCAGGTAGGCGTGCAAGCCACCGGCCGGCATGAAGACCGCGTCGCCCGGCTCAAGCACGGCGTGCCGGAGCAGCAGCGACGCGACGACGCCGAGGTCACCCGGGTGCTCGCCGCTGATCCGGACCGCCGCGGCGCAGGCCGCCGCGTATGGGCCGCCGCGCTCGGCGACGGCCGTGCAGCCGCGCGCAACCTCGTCGACCAGCACCGCCCGGCGGCCGTCGGGCCAGGCCAGGATGGCGGCGAGCGCCCGCGTCAGCGCCTGCGGTCCGGTCGCGCCGGCCAGGATCGCCGTGATCGGGTCGAGCGCGGGGACCGCGAGCTCCTTCAGCAGCCCGGCCGCGTTGTCGGGCGCGCGCATCCCGGCCAGCACCTCGAACGGGGTGAGCGCGCAGAGGATCTCCGGCTTCGGCCAGTCGTCGGTGTAGTTACGTGACTTGTCGCCGGGAGCAAGCCCGCGCTCGTTCTCCGCACGGAACCCGGCCTCGGCCTGCGCCCGCGACGGGTGCACCTGAATGGACAGCGCCTTCTCAGCCGCCAGCACCTTCAGCAGGAACGGCAGCCGTCCGCCGAATTCCTCCGCGCACAGCCCGCCGAGCTCGCCGACCGGGTCCGCCGCGATCACCGCGTCGAGCGTGGTCCGGCCGCCCGGGCGCCGCACCCAGGACGGCGCCGACGGGTGCGCGCCCATCCACAGCTCCGCCTCCGGCTCCGCAGTCGGAACGGGACGCCCCTGAAGTTCGGCGATGGCCGTATGCGATCCCCACGCGTATGGCTGCGTTGCCGGCTCAAGTAGATCCATCCGCGCATGGTATTGGCTCGGGCGGGCGCCCGCTAATCCACCGCGCGGGTATCTACGGGGTGCTCGACTAGGGCAATCACCCGGCTGGCCATGAATCGCGCGGTCCGCACGGCCGTCCCGGTGCGAGTGACCTCAGTCACCTCGACGATCCCGCGGCCGGTGCTGACCTCAACCCGCCGCCCGGCCCGGGTCGCGGACACTTCGTAGGTTCTGGTCCCCTCGCCGGCGTCGACCACGATCTCCACGCGGTCTCCCTTCACGGCAGCCTCCCCGCAAGTCACCCACGCCCGCAACTCAACCCGCGTATCAGGACATACCCCACGCGCGCGGTTCCACCCGGGCGGCAATTTGGGTCATTCGTTGCTCGCGACCTCGGGTCCGGTGATGGGCGCCGACAGCGGGCAGGCGGGGACGTATAACGACAAGTGGCCGGCGCCCGCGGGAGTTCCGCGGGCGCCGGCCGCCGTCGTTTGCCTGCTTAGTACGTGGGCAGGGACGGGTCGACCTGGTTGACCCAGGCCAGGACACCGCCGCCGACGTGCACCGCGTCGGAGAAGCCGGCCGACTTGAGGACCGCGAGCACCTCGGCGCTGCGCGCGCCGCTCTTGCAGTGCAGCACGATCTGCTTGTCGTTCGGCATCTTCTCCAGCGCCGACCCGTTCAGGAACTCGCCCTTGGGGATCAGCGTGGCGCCGGGGATGGAGACGATCTCGTACTCGTTCGGCTCGCGCACGTCGACCAGGTAGATGTTGTCGCCCCGGTCGAGCATGGCCGAAAGGTCCTTGGCACTGATCGTCGACCCGACGACCGCTGCCTCCGCCTCTTCAGAGACCGCACCGCAGAACGCCTCGTAGTCGATCAGCTCGGTGACCGTCGGGTTCTTGCCGCAGATCGCGCAGTCCGGGTCCTTGTTGACCCTGACCGTGCGGTAGTTCATCTCCAGGGCGTCGTAGATCATCAGACGGCCCGCCAGCGAGTCACCGATGCCGGTGATCAGCTTGATGGCCTCGTTGACCTGGATCGAGCCGATCGACGCGCAGAGCACGCCGAGGACGCCGCCCTCGGCGCACGACGGCACCATGCCGGGGGGCGGGGGCTCCGGGTAGAGGCACCGGTAGCAGGGGCCGTAGTCCGCCCAGAACACGGACGCCTGGCCGTCGAACCGGTAGATCGACCCCCACACGTACGGCTTGTGCAGCAGCACGCAGGCGTCGTTAACCAGGTAGCGGGTGGCGAAGTTGTCCGTGCCGTCGATGATCAGGTCATACGGCGCGAAGATCTCCATCACGTTGTCCGACTCGAGGCGCTCCTTGTGCAGGATCACCTGCACGTACGGGTTGACCTCGGCGATCGACTCCTTGGCGGACTCGGCCTTGGACTTGCCCACGTCGGAGACGCCGTGGATGATCTGGCGCTGCAGGTTCGACTCGTCGACCGTGTCAAAGTCCACGATGCCGAGCGTGCCCACGCCCGCCGCGGCCAGATAGAGCAGGGCCGGCGAGCCGAGGCCGCCAGCCCCCACGACCAGTACCTTCGCGTTCTTGAGGCGCTTCTGCCCGGCCATGCCGACATCGGGGATGATCAGGTGGCGCGAATAGCGCTTCACCTCATCGACCGACAGGTCCGCGGCCGGTTCAACCAGGGGTGGCAGCGACACTGTGCAAACTCCAGTCAGGTTGAAGTCAATTCGTCTGGCGACAACCGGGTTCCGGCGTCCGTAATTCCCGCCCGCGCCACCATCTCACGGAACATGGCCGCGACTATGCCAGGGCGCTCCATCTGGCCGATGTGACCGGTATCGGACAGCACTTCCACCCGGGCGTTCCTGAAGGCACGCGCCGCCGGGACGGCCAGTGCCGGGCTCATCAGCCGGTCGTGGCTGCCGAACAGCACCAGGGCCGGGGCGGTGATCTGCCCGGCGGCCCGCCAGAGCGAAAACGCCCGCGGGCTGAGCGTCTCCCCGACCAGCGTTCGCGCGGCGCCTACCAGCGTGGCCGGGCCGTAGCCGAGTTCATCCAGCCTGCGCAGCATGGCCACCTCATGCGCGAACCGGTCCGGGTGGAGCAGGGCGGGGTTGTAGAAGCACGCGCGGTAAACCCCGGCCACGCGGTTCTCCGGCGGCACCTTGGCCCAGTACCGGACCAGCCGCTGGCCGATAAACGGAAGCGCGAGAACCGGGAAGTGCAACGTCGCGCGGTGCGGCCGCCGGTCCGGGAGCACCGGCGAGACCAGCGTGAGCGTCCGCACCAGGTCCGGGCGGGCGGCGGCGACCCGGATGGAGACCGCGCCGCCCATCGAATTGCCGATCAGATGGACCGGTCCCCGCTCCAGCCTCTCGATGAGCCTGATCACGGTCGCCGCCAGCGCCTTGACGGAGTAGCCGGACCGCTTCGCGGGCGGCGGCGAGTAGCCGGACCCGGGCAGGTCAACCGCGGCGCAGTCGAAGTCGGGCGCGAGCTCGGCCATCAGGTCGGTCCAGTTCGTCGCCGCGCCGGACATGCCGTGCACGCAGAGGACAAGATCTCTATTCGCATTAACGGACGGTGGTGTCTCCGCCAGGTAAACCTGCTCGCTCTCCCCGAGCCGCACGATCCGCCCCGGCCAGTGCGGAACGGGCTGATGCTGATCGATTGTCATGCCGACGCTTTCTTGCGGGGAGCCGCTGGCCTGCGGGGCTTGGCTGCCTTGGCCGGCGGCTCCGGCTTGTCATCTGCCTTCTCTGCCGTCTTCGCGCGGCTTGCCTTGGCCGCCTCCACGCTAGCGCGGAGGGTCTCGGCCAGATCGGCGGGGCCGCCTGCCTTGCCCGCGGGCGGTGCCGCGCCGGCCGGCCGGACGACCTCGTTGCCCTCGATCTTGGCCTGGACCAGCGCCTCGAGTGCCTCCCGGTAGGTGTCCTTGTAGAGCGAGGGATCGAAGTCCTCGGTCATCGTGTCGATGAGCGAGGCGGCCATCTTCAGCTCCTGGGACCGGACGTCGACGTTCTCGTCAAGGAACTTGAAATCCGGTGTGCGCACCTCGTCCGGCCAGAGCAGGGTCTCGAGGACGAGCACGCCCTCCCGCACCCGCAGCGCCGCCAGCGCCTCCCGCTGCCTGATCGCCACCTTGGCCACCGCCACCCGGCCCGACCGCTCAAGTGCGTCGCGGAACAACGCGTAGGCGCGGACGCCGGCCGGCTCTGGCTCCAGGTAGTAGGCCTTGTTGGCCAGGATCGGGTCAAGCTGCCCGGCCGGGCTGAAGTGCAGCACGTCAATCCGCTTGGCGGTGGCCAGCGGCAGCTCTTTCAGGTCGTCGTCGGTCAGCACCACGACATCGCCGGTGGCGAGCTCGTACCCCTTGGCCACGTCTGAGTACGCGACCTCCTGTCCGTCCACCGAGCAGAACCGGCGGAACTGTATCCGCCCGCCGTCCTCCTGGTGCACCTGTCTGAAGGCCACGTCACGCTGCTCGGTGGCAGCGTAGAGCTTGACCGGGATCACGACCATGCCGAACGAGATGGCGCCGGCCCAGATGCTCCGCATGCCTAACCTCTACCCAGAACGCGGCCGCGGTCATACATCCGTTGTTGTCCGTTTTTGCAGGTCGGCAATGCTTTCGAAGGCTGATTCGGGCTCTCGGGCATTTACCAGGGAACACCGCCGGACTGCGATGATGGGAACGGGGTAGGGGCCTTAACGGCATCTGGGTCACATCGGAGGGCAGTCAGTGAGCGAACTAAACATGGAAACACCCAGCGAAGACGCGGCCGAGCAGGAGCGCCCGGCGGCGGCGGAGGGTGACGGACCGGGAACGGAGCAGCTCGAGGAGGTGCCCCTCGAGGTTGACGAGGGGGACGCGGCCGAGCAAACCCGGGACGTGGGATACGACGATGAGGATTATCGTTAGTAACCATCGTCCAGACCCGGAGAACATGGTGACCGCCACTTCAACCGCCCGCACTCGGGGGACCCGGCTGCCCCGGCTGGCCCGCCGCCGCCAGTTGCTCGACGCGGCCCTCGAGGTCTTCGTCGCGCGCGGCTACCACGCGGCCGCGATGGACGAGATCGCCGATCGCGCCGGGGTCAGCAAGCCCGTTCTCTACCAGCACTTCCCCGGCAAGCAGGAGCTTTACCTGGCGCTGCTTGACGAGAGCGTCGAGCGGCTGATCGAGGCCGTGGAGGCGGCGCTGCGCTCAACGGCCGACAACCGGGAGCGGGTCAACGCGACCTTCGGCGCCTATTACGAGTACATCGCCGAGCACACCGGGACCTTCCGGCTCGTCTTCGAGTCCGATCTGACCAGCGAGCCCGCGGTGCGCGAGCGGCTGGATGCGGCCGACCGGCGCTGCGCCGACCTGATCAGCGAGGTCATCAAGGAGGACGCCGGTCTCGCCGACGACGAGGCGCACCTGCTATCCATCGGGCTGCTCGGCATGGCCCAGGTGAGCGCCAGGTACTGGCTGAGTACGCTCGGCTCCATCCCCAGGGAAGCCGCCGAGCAGCTCGTCGCCCGGCTGGCCTGGCGCGGCATCAGCGGCTGGCCGCGCGCCACCGACCAAGCCTGAAACTTAAGCCCGGTCCCTCAGCGGCTGGCCCGCACCACTGACCAAATTTTAAGGAGACACATGGAAGTCAAGATCGGAATTCAGTCCATCCCGCGCGAGCTCGTGCTCGAGAGCGACGCGACCGCCGAGGAGGTCGAGCGCGACCTGACCGCCGCGCTGGCGGCCAAGGACGGCAAGGGCATCTTCGCCCTCAGCACACAGAAGAGCGGCCGGGTGCTCATCCCCGCGGAGAAGATCGCCTACGTCGAGTTCAGCACCGACCAGGCCCGCCGGGTGGGGTTCGGCAACATCGTCTAACGGGTGTAATGGCAATTCGGGGTGCGTCTGGTACCGTGGGTAACAATTGGGCGACTGGAATGCCGTCATCCCAGTTCGCGTTGACATTGACGCTGCTGCCTGACTGCCGCCGCGCCTAGAGAAGTGGTGCGGGCACCGGGCACCCAGCGCACGGAGGAACCCCTGACAACCCAACCAAAGCATGCGGTGCCGTTCCGCGATCTCGGTGTCGATGAGGTCATTTGCAGCGCGCTCGAAGCCGCAGGCATCCACACGACATTCCCCATCCAGGCACTGACTCTCCCGCTGGCCATCAACGGCCAGGACATCATCGGGCAGGCGCGCACCGGCACCGGCAAGACACTGGCCTTCGGCGTGCCGATCCTGCACCGGCTGGTGACCATCTTCGCCGACGACCGCGCCGCGAAGCAGCCATCGGCGCTGGTCATCGTCCCGACCCGGGAACTTGCCATTCAGGTCACCGACGACATCAAGCGGGCTGGCGCGCAACTTGACGCCCGCGTGCTCACCGTCTACGGCGGGCGAGCTTACGAGCCGCAGCTTGAGGCCCTCGCGGCCGGCGTCGACGTCGTCGTCGGCACCCCCGGGCGGCTGCTCGACCTCGCCAACCGCAAGAACCTTGACCTCAGCCGGGTCCGCGCGCTCGTGCTCGACGAGGCGGACAAGATGCTCGACCTCGGCTTCCTGCCTGATGTCGAGCGACTGCTCCGGCTGACCCCGGCCGACCGGCAGACGATGCTGTTCTCCGCGACGATGCCCGGCGAGGTCGTGACGCTCGCCCGCAGGCACCTGCGGCAGCCGATGAACATCCGCGCCGAGGACCCGGACGAGTCCGCGCCGCCGCCGCTCACTACCCAGTACGTCTACCGTACGCACCATATGGACAAGATCGAGGTCCTGGCGCGCGTCCTGCAGGCCAAGGACCGTGGCCTCGCCATGGTTTTCTGCCAGACCAAGCGCGCCTGCGACCAGGTGTCCACCGCGTTGACCGACCGCGGCTTCGCCGCCGCCACCGTCCACGGCGACCTGGGCCAGTCACAGCGCGAACGCGCGCTGCGCGCCTTCCGCACCGGCAAGGTCGACGTGCTCGTCGCCACCGACGTGGCGGCCCGCGGCATCGACGTCGACGACGTGACCCACGTCATCAACTACGAGTGCCCGGATGACCACATGGCGTACGTGCACCGGATCGGCCGCACCGGCCGGGCCGGGCGGACCGGCGTCGCGGTCACCTTCGTCGACTGGCGCGATATGCAGCGCTGGAAGCTGATCAACGACGCACTCGGCCTCGGCCAGCCGGAGCCCGCGGAGACCTACTCGACCTCCGAGCACCTGTTCACCGACCTGTCCATCCCGCCGGGCGTCAACGGCACTTTGCCCCGTGAGCTGCGGGGCGCCCGGGCGGGACTGGCCGCCGAGGTGGAAGAGGATCTCGGCGAGACCGGCAAGACCCGTTCCACCGATGGTGCCGCCCGGCCGCGAGGCCGGTCACGGACCAGGAAGGGCACGGCGTCCGCACGCAGCGGCGACACCGCCGCCACCACGGCGAAGGAGGCCGCCGGCGACGGCGCTTCCGCCGCCGGCTCGCGTTCCCGCCGCAGGCGGCGCACTCGCGGTGGCCGCGAGGTTGGCCCCGAGGCGGCCGCAGAGTCCTGACGTGTCCACCCCCACTTCCCTTGAACTTCCCGAAGGGACGCGGCGCGCGACCATCGAGACGGCTCGCGGCGAGTTCGCCGCGCTCGACGCGGTGCCCGCCGCCGGTCCCTGCGATCTGGGCACCGCCCTGCTCGTCCCCGGTTACACCGGCAGCAAGGAAGACTTCACCGCGATACTCGGCCAGCTCGCGGCGGCCGGCCGGCGGGTGGTCGCCATCGACATGCGCGGCCAGTACCAGACGCAAGGCCCGGACGACCCGGCCGCCTACGACATCGCCGAGCTCGGGGCCGATATCACCGCGGTCGCCGACGCCACCCAGGCATCGCACCTGCTCGGCCACTCCTTCGGCGGCCTGGTGGCGCGCTCGGCCATTCTCGGCGGGTACACCCCCGACTCGCTGACCCTGCTCAGCTCCGGGCCGGCCGCACTGCCCGGCACCCGCGCCGAAGAGCTGCACTTCTTCCTGGACCACGTCGACGGCACGCCAGAGGCGGACCTCAAGGACAGGGTCGCGGAGCTGTGGGCCGCCTCGCTCAGGCCGCAGGCGGTGAAGGCGGGCGCGGGCGCGCCCATCCTGGCGTTCCTTGAGGAACGCATGCTCGGCAATAACCCGACCGGCCTGGTCACCATGGCCGCTCAGCTGCTCAACGCCGAGGACAGGACCGCCGACCTGGCCGCCAGGTCGGTCCCGGCCTTCGTCCTCTACGGCGAGGACGACAACGCCTGGCCGGCCGCGCAGCAGCAGGACATGGCGACCCGGCTGAACGCGGAGCGCACCTGCATTCCCGGCGCGGCGCATAACCCGAACGTCGAGGCCCCGGCCACCACCGCGCACGCCCTCACCACGTTCTGGAACGCCACCGAGCACTAGCGCCCGCAGGCTCCACGCGACGCCGCACTACGGGCCTGACTGTCCTGGGGTCGCCCACGCACCTGTCATCCACGCCATTGACACCACTAGGCGATGTCGTTGGCGTAGCTGACATGCTCTAGACCTGTCGGCTACGCCAATGACCTGGTCGACCTGTCACCTACGCCATCGACACTAATAGGCGCTGACGTTGGCGTAGGTGACAGGATCCGATTGTGTCGTTGGCGTAGCTGACTTTGCCTACCCGCGCTACAACTCGGCCAAAGCGTCCCAGGGGCGGTGCGGGGTGGCGGCTTGCTGGCCTTCTGGGCAGAACCGCTGGTAGTCGCACCAGCCGCAGCCTGGTGACGGCTTCGGCGGGAAGACCTCGTCGTAGCCCGCCGCGGGCAGCGGCGCGCGCATCCGTTCATCGGCCCCCGCGCACTCCTCGGCGACCTGCTCGGCCCGGCGCAGATGCCGCGACAGGCTCTCGTCGGTGTGCGTCCAGGTGAGCACCTGACCGCTCGGCAGATGATGCAGCTCCACCTGCCGGCACTCGCGGTGCAGCGTCCGCGCGGCCGCGATCGCGTACAGCGCGAGCGCCAGCGAACTGCGCGCGTCGTCCACCGAGAGCACGTGGCGGCCGGTCTTGTAGTCGACGATGACGAGCTCGGTCCCCTCCTGGCCGTCCGCGCGCGGCCTGGTGTCAAGGCGGTCGATCCGGCCGGAGACCGCGATCACATCGGTGCGAGTCGCCACCGTCCGCTCCACGCCGACCGGTTCGTCGGCCGGGTCGAGACCGGCGACGTACAGCTCCACCAGGCCGCGCGCCCAGTCCCGGTACCTGGCCGACTGCGCGTCGCTCGCGAATCCCTCATTGATCCAGCCGGTCGTGACGAGCGCACCCGCCGCCGTCACCGTGCGCCTCGGCAGCGGCAGCCGCCACCAGCCCGCCAGCGCGTTGTGCACGCTCGCGCCGACGCTGTTGTGCGCCCAGGGCGCCCCTTTGGGCGGGGCCGGCCGGTCCAGGTAGCTCATCCGGTAGCGGCGCGGGCAATCCAGCCAGGTCGACAGGCGGGTCGGCGTGCACGAATAGAGCCGTCTCGGCATGCCCTCGAAGCCGAGTTGCTCCATCACCGGTCCGTTATGGTGGGGCCGGCCGTCACCCAGCCGTCGAAGCGCTTGGAGGCGTCGCCGACCGTCGTCTCCTCGCCATGGCCCGGCAGCACCCTGACCGACGGCGCGAGGTCGAGCAGCCGCTCGCCGATCGCGGTGAGCTGCCCGGCGAAGTCGGGGTACTCCCCCTCGTGGGGGACGGGGCCGCCCGCCGCCAGGGTATCCCCGGTGAACACGACCCCGAGGTCCTCGCAGTACAGGCTGACCGAGCCGGGCGTGTGACCGGGCGTGTGGATGACCTCAAGCGCCACGTCGGAGACCTCGAACCGGCCGCCGGCCGCCATCTCGATCTCCGGGTTGACATCGTCATAGGTCATCCGCCAGAACAGTAGGTCCCTCCGGTGCAGCGCCACCGGCGCCTCGTCCCGCTCCGCCACCTCGACCGCGGCGGCCACGTGGCGGGGGTGCCCATGGGTGCAGATCACCGCGAGGATCTCGCGGTCCCCGGCCGCCGCGAGCACCGCCTCGGCGTGCTCTCCCGGGTCGATCACGATCACCTCGTCGTCGTCCCCGATTAGCCAGGTGTTGGTTACCGCACCGACCGCCTGCGTCGTTAGCTCCGCATCCTCCGGCGCTGACACCCGCTCGACCCGAGCCTCCACGACCGCACCTCCGCCAAAAGCGCCCAACCCGGACGCCGACCCTGTCCGCCCTGGGTCACTCTATTACGCGGATTACCTGGCTTGCGCGGCGAAGGCGAGGGCGGACTCGGCGACCAGCTGGACGGCGATCGCCGACAGCAGCAGGCCGGCGATCCGGGTGAGCAGCTCGACGCCGTTGTCGGTGAGAATCCGGTGGATGACCTCGGCGAACCGCATCGACAGCCAGGCGGCAAGCGCGACCCCGGCGATCGCGAGGGCGAGCGCGACCACGTTCAGCGGGCTGTGGATGCGCTGCACGTAGAGCATCGTCGCCACGATCGCGCCCGGCCCCGCTAGCAGCGGCGTGCCAAGCGGGACGAACGCGACGTTGGTTTTCGCCCGCTCGCTGGAGGTCGGCTCTTCCGTCTTGCCGGTCAGCAGCTGCAGCGAGACGAGCAGCAGCAGCAGGCCGCCGGCGCCCTCAAGCGCGGCGATCTGCACCTGCGTGTAGTTCAGGATCACCCGGCCGAACAGCGCGAACGCCACGATCACGCTGAACGCGACGACCGCCGCCTGCCAGGCCAGCCGCCGCCTCGTCCGCACCGACCGGCCCCTGGTCAGACCAAGGAACAGCGGCACGATGCCCGGCGGGTCGATGATCACGAAGAGCGTGACGAACGCCTGCAGGAAGAACGTCACCGCCGCGGCCCGGCCAGGGCCAGCAGCAGCTCGTACTCCTCCGGCGGCGTCGTTTCACTGCCGAGGCCGTGGTTGTTGAAGGAACCGTGGTCGTCGCTGCCGCCGGCGATGAGCAGGCCAAGTGATCGCGCCAGCCCGGTCAGCCGGTCCCGCTCCTGCCGATCGTGGTCGGGGTGGAACACCTCGATTCCGCACAGCCCGGAATCGACCAGCCGGGCGATGACCTCGTCGGGTATCTCGTAACCGGGGGACCGCGGGTGGGCCAGCACCGGTACCCCGCCCGCGGCCCTGACCAGCGAGATCCCGCGCGGCAGTTCGACCGCGTAGCGGTCCACGTAGGCGCGGCCGCCGTCGGCGATCCAGTCCTGGGTGAATGCGTCGGCTGGGGTGCCGACGGCGCCTGCCTCGGCCAGCGCGCGGGCGATGTGCGGGCGGCCGATGACCGCGCCGTCCGCGATCGCGGCCACCTGGTCCCAGCTGACGTCCGCGCCCAGCTCCCGCGCCTTGGCCACCATCGCCTTGGCCCGGTAGGTGCGGTCGTCGCGGATCTGGGCCGTCTCCGCCCTGAGCTCGGCGTCGTCGGGGTCGAAGAGGTAGCCGAGCAGGTGGACGCTCCGCCCGTTGAGCAGGCAGGACAGCTCTATGCCGGGGACCAGGGTCAGGTCTTCGCCGAGGACGGCCGCTTGGGCCGGTGCCAGCCCGGCCTGGGTGTCGTGATCGGTGAGCGCCATGACGCCGAGGCCGGCCGCGCGGGCGCGGGCGACCACCTGGGCCGGGTCATCGGTGCCATCTGAGGCGTTGCTATGAACATGCAGGTCGATGCGCACGGCCGCCATCGTATCGGGACATCAGGCGGGCAGGCGCGGGCAGAGCGCGCCGAACGGGAGGTCCAGGTCCTGCCCGGGATCGCGCAGGTCGCGCAGCGGCAGCGGCTCGACCAGCAGCGCGCCCGCGGTATCCGGCCAGAACACGAGCCACAGCCAGCTGGCCGCCACCTCGCCGGCGAACACCGCCTTGCCCGCCGCCTCCACCAGCCAGAGCGGCGCCTCGCGGTTGCCGATCCTGACGGTGGCGTTGGGTGCCCGGCGGGCGAACCCGTCACCCGGGTCAGGGCCGGCCAGCCCGGCCAGGCCGGCGCCGAGGCCGACTCCCGGCTCCTCGGCGACGATCAGCAGGTCGGCCGGGCCGCCGAGCGGATTGGGCCCGGACAGCGCGACGGCCGACGCGGTAGCCCCGGTGCGCTCATCGCCGGCCCCGGTGAACCCGCTGACCAGCCAGCCGGCGGGCAGCGGCCAGGGCAGCCAGACCGGCACCCGCGCGCGGCTGGTGAGCAGGCGCAGGCCGTCCGGGGTCGGCAGCCGGGTCGGGGCGAGCGGGCTGATCTCGCCGTGCAGGTCACAGCGCCATGCGCTCGACCACGCCGTCGGGGCGTGCGCACGGCTTCCGCAACGCGGGCATACCGCTCGGTCCATCACCTCGCTACAGGCTTTACCCAAAATCGGTTACCAGAATCGGCTACGGCAGCCCGGCGGCCGCGCCCTTGGCCGCGATCATCAGCGCCATCTTGCGCGACGCCTCGTCGATCATCTCGTCATCGAGCAGCACCGCGCCGCGGCGGTCGGTCTCGGTGGCCTGCTGGTAGGCGTCAAGGATGCGCACCGCGCGGGCGTAGTCCTCGGGCGACGGGGTGAACACCTCGTTGACCACGTCCACCTGGCCGGGGTGCAGCACCCATTTGCCGTCGAAACCGAGCGCGGCGACCGAGGCGGCCGCCGAGCGCAGGCCGTCGGTGTCGGCGATCTTCGCGTACGGGCCGTCGATCGCCTGCAGGCCGTTGGCCTTGGCGGCGACCAGGATCCGCATCAGCGCGTAGTGATGCGCGTCGAACGCGTAACCCTCGGGCCGGCCGCCCACGGTGAGCGAGCGCATCCCGACCGACGCCATGAAGTCGGCCGGGCCGAAGACCAGCGAGACCAGGCGCGGCGAGGCCGCCGCGATCGCCTCCACCGCCGCCAGCCCGGCCGCGTCCTCGATCTGCGCCTCGATCCCCACCCGGCCGGGGGGCAGCCCCATCGCCTGCTCGAGCTGGCTGAGCAGCACATCGAGCCAGACGACGGCCTCGGGCGAGCTGACCTTCGGCAAGATGAGCGAGTCAACCGCGCCGGGAGCGCCCTCCATCACCGCGATCACGTCCTGGTAGGCCCACGGCGTGGTCACGCCGTTGACCCGGACCGCGACGAGCTTCCCGCCGAATCCGGCCGCCCCGAGCGCGGCGACCGCGAGTCCCCTGGCGGCCGGCTTGGCGGCCGGGGCGACCGAGTCCTCCAAGTCCAGCATGACCTCGTCGGCCGGCAGGTCCCTGGCCTTGGCCAGGAACCGCTCGCTGCTTGCGGGTACCGACATGCAGCTACGACGCGGCCGGTAGGCATTCTCTAGGTCCACCAGCGCACGATATCGCGCGGGCCGCGGCAATTGAGTGGCGGGAGTAAGCCGCGTGCGTTCGAGCTGATTGATTTTGTGCTTTTGATGTTTTGGTGTCCGGGAGGTGAGGAGCAGGTGAACGTTTGCACTCAGCGTCCTCCCGGCGGACATCCCCGCCCAAACCATGCCTATCGTTTGTGGCCATGGGCACCAGACGCCTGCGGGCCGCCGCTCAGTTCGCCGCCGCCGGGGCGACGCTGGCGGCGAGCCTCACCGCATGCAGTTCGGGCGGCGGCCGGCCGTCGGATGTGATCACCGTGAGCAGCGCCCAGTGCGGCGGCGCCTGGTCGGTTCCCGGCCCCGGCTGGCACACCATCCAGATCAGCAACCAGGGGACCGGCGGCGCGGAGATCGACCTGGTGGACCCGGCCAACGGCGCGGTCTACTCCGAGATCGAGAACACCGGGCCCGGCACCGTCAACCCGATCGACATCGACTTCGGTTCCGGCAAGTACGCGCTGCTCTGCCTGTTCAGCGACTTCAGCCCGCTGCAGGGGCCGACGGTCACGGTGGCCGGGCACGCCCCGGGCACGCCGGCGATCCTGCCGGTCACCTACAACGACCTCATCCCGATCGCCAAGAAGTATGCGGCGGAAGAAGAAACGGCGATCAAGGTGATGGCGTCGGAGACGGCGGCGCTTGCCGCTGCCGTCCGCGGCGGTAACCTGGCGACGGCGCGCCGCGACTGGCTGACGGCCCACCTGCGGTACGAGACGCTCGGCGACGCCTACGACGCGTTCGGGAACTTCGACACCGAGATCGACGGCCGGGCGGACCCGGCCGGGGTCACCAGCCCGCGGTGGACCGGGTTCTTCCGTCTTGAGTACGGGCTGTGGCACGGCCAGTCGCTGGCGTCGCTGGTTCCCGTCGCCAGCACGCTCAACCGCTACGTCGGCCAGCTCGCCACCTGGTGGCCGACGCAGGAGGTGCCGCTCGCGGACCTTGGCCGGCGCGCGCATGAGGTCATCGAGAACGCACTGGAGTTCCAGCTCACCGGGCATGACGACTACGGCAGCGGCAGCACGCTCGCGAGTACGCTGGCCGCCATCACCGCCAGCCGCCTGCTGCTCGCCCTGCTGCACCCACTGCTCGCGCCCAGGTACCCCGGGCTGCCCGCGGTCTATTCCGGGCTGAACCAGCTGCAGTCGCTGCTCGAGAGGGAACGGCTCGCGAACGGATGGTGGGTTCCCGTGTCGGCGCTGCCCGGCGCTACCAGGCGGGCGATCGACGCGGCGTGCGGGCAGCTGCTACAGGAACTCGCTCCCATCGCGTCGATCACCGAGCCGAGGAACACCGTCAATGAGTTCTCAGCCTGAGCCGGCGCCCGCGGCGCCCGCGCCAACGGCAGCCCAGGCTTCCGCGGCCGCGCCTGCGCGGCGCTCGTTCCTGCGCGGGATGGCCACCGGGGTCGCGGGCGGCGTGATCGCCGGCGGCGGCGCCGGCGCGGCGGCCGGGTACGCCTACCGCGGCGCCCCCGCCGACCCCACCGCCGCCGCCAGCACGGCGGCCGCGGGTGGCCGGCTGCCCGCCGTGCGGTTTCACGGTAAGTACCAGGCGGGCATCCTGCCCGCGCCGTCGCGCGCCACCGCCGTGGTGTCGTTCGGCGCGACCGCCGCGAACCGCGCGGAACTGACCGACCTCTTCCAGACCGTGACGGACCGCGCCCGGTTCCTGACCGCGGGCGGTACCCCGCCGCCGGCCGGGATCGGCGGGCCGCCCGCCGACTCGGGGGTACTCGGGCCGACGGTGGTGCCCGACGGGCTGACGGTGACGTTCGGCGTGGGCTCGACGTTGTTCGATGACCGGTACGGGCTCACCGCTGTCCGTCCGGTGCACCTGACGCCGATGCGGTCGTTCCCCAACGACGACCTTGACCCGGCGCAGTGCGGCGGTGACCTGATCCTGCAGCTGTCGGCGGGCAACGCGGACACCGTGATCCACGCGCTGCGGGACATCGCGAAGAACACCCGCGGCGGCATGCAGGTCAACTGGCGGATCGACGGCTTCTCGTCGCCCGCCAGGCCAACCGGGACGGTGCCGCGGAACCTGCTCGGCTTCATGGACGGGATCGCGAACCCGCCGGTGACATCGGCGGCCCAGATGGACTCGCTGGTGTGGGTGAACCCCTCGGCTTCCCGCGAGCCGACGTGGACGGCCGGCGGCAGCTACTTCGTGGTGCGGCTGATCCGGATGTTCGTCGAGTTCTGGGACCGGGTGGACATCGAGGAGCAGGAGACCATGATCGGGCGGCGGCGCGGCACCGGATTCCCGCTCGACGGCACCTCGCTGTACGCCACGCCGGACTACGCGAACGACCCCAGCGGGGACGTGATACCGCTGACCGCGCACATGCGGCTGGCAAACCCCCGCACGCCGCAGAGCGCGCCCAGCCAGATCCTGCGCCGGGCCTATAACTACGACCGCGGCATTGACCAGGTCGGCGACCTGGACATGGGGCTCATCTTCAGCTGCTTCCAGCAGGACGTGAGCCGCCAGTTCGAGACCGTGCAGACCCGGCTGATCGGCGAGCCGCTCATCGACTACATCAGCCCGTTCGGCGGCGGGTACTTCCTGGCGCTGCCCGGCGTCACCGGGCCGGGCGACTACTTCGGACGGGCAATGCTCGCTTGACCACGCCCCGGCTCCAAGCAGGTCATTTCCCCGGAGCAAACTCTAAGCGTCCCTTGCTGCTGCACCGATTGTTGGCCTCTCGTTTGCCTGGACGTCAGATTGACCGCGTTACCACGTAAATCAACTATGACAACGTCTGGCACGGGGTTGCGCCCGAGCGCTCCCTGGCGGGGGCCTTAGCTGGCGCCGGCCGATGAAGTCCAGCAGAATCTCAGGAGGCTAGGAATGGGCATTGGCCCAGTAGCCGGCAGCAGGCGAAAGCGGCTTCGGCCGTACCTCGCGGTGGCGGCGGCGCTCGCCCTTGGCGCCGGCGCGGCGGCCGCCGCCACCGCGGCGAGCGCGAGCACGGCCCCGGCAAAGGTGTCCTTCGCCGGTTACCACATCCCCGCGCGGGTGTCGCCGGCTCGTTACCGCGACAAGACGGCGACCCCGATCAAGCACGTTGTGGTGATCTTCGACGAGAACGTGTCGTTCGACCACTACTTCGGCACCTACCCGTCCGCGACGAACACCGACGGCACCGCGTTCACCGCCAAGAAGGGCACGCCGACCGTCAACGGCCTCTACTCGAAGATCACCAAGAAGAGCGGCCCGATCGGCCCGCTGCTGACGGACAACCCGAACGAGTACAATCCGCAGCGGCTGACCCACTCCGAGGCGCTTACCTCAGACCAGAACCACGGCTACACGCCGGAGCAGCTGGCCGAGGACAACGGGAAGATGGACAAGTTCGTCCAGGAGACCGAGTCCTCGACCCCGGCGGCCGGCTGCGGTGTCGAGTACTGCGCTCCGGGCATCGTCATGGACTACTTCGACGGCAACACGGTGACCGCGCTGTGGAACTACGCGCAGTACTACTCGATGAGCGACAACGACTGGGACACCAGCTTCGGCCCGTCCACCCCCGGCGCGGTCAACGTGACCTCGGGTAACACCGGCGGGGCGGAGGCGCTCAACCCGGCCTGGGACGCGACCGGCGCGGGCGCGCCGACGACGTCAAGCTCCGTCATCGACGTGAACTCCAAGTCCGGCCTTGGCACGCTGTACGGCGACGAGGACCCGTACTACGACGACTGCTCAAACGGCAGCCACAGCACCGACGGCGCCCTGGCCGCGCTGACCGGCGAGAACATCGGCGACCTGCTGAACGCTTCGAAGGTCTCCTGGGGCTGGTTCCAGGGCGGCTTCACGCCGACCGGGACGTCCGACGCGCCCGGCACCACCCAGGCCCTGCCGGTCTGCGGCTCCGCGCACGCGAACATCGGCGGTGCCTCGACGGCTGACTACGTGCCGCACCACGAGCCGTTCCAGTACTACGCATCGACCGCCAACCCGGCCCACCTCCCGCCGAGCTCGCTGTCCGAGATCGGCTACACCGACCAGGCCAACCACCAGTACGACATCTCGGACTTCTCCGACGCGCTGGCCGGCACCGGCGGCGCCAAGCTGCCGGCCGTGAGCTACCTCAAGGCCCCCGCCTACCAGGACGGCCACCCCGGTTACTCGGACCCGCTCGACGAGCAGACCTTCCTGGTCAACACGATCAACTCGATCGAGGAGTCCAAGTACTGGCCGTCGACCGCGATCATCATCACCTACGACGACTCGGACGGCTGGTACGACCACCAGGCGCCGACGATCATCGACGGGTCCAGCGACGCCAACACCAGCCCGACCAACTCCGCGCAGGTCGACACCGCCCTGTGCACCGAGGTCGCGGTGACGGTTGGCACCACCAACGGCCGCTGCGGCTACAGCCAGCGGCTGCCGCTGGTGGTCATCTCGCCCTACACGCGGGAGAACTACGTCAGCAGCAACCTGACCAACACCGCCTCGGTGGTGAAGTTCATCGAGGACAACTGGCTGAACGGCGAGCACATCCCGGGCTCGTTCGACAAGAGCTCCGGCAACCTCTACGCCAGGGGCGGCGTGCTCGACTTCGATGCCAGGCCGCATTTCACACCGCTCATCCTCAACCCGGCCAGCGGTGCCGTGGTCAGCGGTGGCGACTGGTAGGCAGCTACGGCGTGACGAAGGGCGAGAAGGCGTAGAGCTAGCGGCCAACGCCTGATCACCGGGCTCCTGCCTTATCACCGGGCAGGAGCCCGTCGCGTTCGGCCGCCGCATAACATGAGGGCATGAGCTCCCCGCTGGCTACCCCCGAGCAGGTGACGGCCGCGCTGGCCGGCGTCAATGACCCCGAGATCGGCCGCCCGATCACCGAGCTCGGCATGGTCAAGTCGGTGTCAGTCGGCGCCGGCGGCCTGGTCGATGTCGGCGTCTACCTGACCGTGGCCGGCTGCCCGATGCGCGACACCATCACCTCCCGGGTCACCGCCGCGGTCGCGGCGCTGCCCGGGGTGACCGGCGTCCGGGTCGACCTCGACGTGATGAGCGAGGAGCAGCGCAAGGCGATGCAGACCCAGCTGCGCGGCGGGAAGGCGGAACCGGTGATCCCGTTCGCCCAGCCGGCCTCGCTGACCCGCGTCTACGCGATCGTGAGCGGCAAGGGCGGCGTCGGCAAGTCATCCGTCACGGTGAACGTGGCGGCGGCGCTCGCGGCCGCCGGGCACAAGGTCGGCGTCGTCGACGCCGACATCTACGGGCATTCGGTGCCGCGGATGCTCGGTGTGAGCGGCCGCCCCACCCCCGTCGAGAACATGATCATGCCGCCCTCCGCGCACGGCGTGAAGGTGATCTCGATCGGCATGTTCACCAAGGGGAACACACCGGTCGTATGGCGCGGCCCGATGCTGCACCGGGCTATGCAGCAGTTCCTGGCCGACGTGTTCTGGGGCGACCTCGACTACCTGCTGCTTGACCTGCCGCCGGGCACCGGCGACGTGGCGATCTCGCTTGCCCAGCTGCTGCCCAACGCCGAACTGCTGGTGGTGACCACCCCGCAGCTCGCCGCGGCGGAGGTTGCCGAGCGGGCCGGGGCGATCGCCACCCAGACCAGGCAGCGTGTGGCCGGCGTGATCGAGAACATGTCCTACCTGCTCTGCCCGCACTGCGGGGAGCAGATGGACGTCTTCGGCACCGGCGGCGGCGAGACGGTCGCCACCGCGCTCGGGCAGCTGCTTGGGACCACCGTGCCGCTGCTTGGCCAGGTCCCGCTTGACGTCCGGCTCCGTGAGGGCGGCGACAACGGCACCCCGCTGGTGCTGGCCGACCCGGACTCGCCCGCCGCGCTCGCGCTGGCCAAGGTCGCCGATTCGCTCGCCAGCAAGGGACGCGGCCTGGCCGGCCGGATGCTGAGCCTCAGCCCGCGCTAGCGGGGCCTAGGTGGCCTCGAAGTCGAAGGGCGGCTGGTCGCCGTCCCGCAAGATGGCGCTCGCGCCGTTCCCGTTGGCCTCGCCCGCGATCGTGGGGGTCATCGCCGCGGTGGTGACAGCCGTGGTTGATGAGAACTGATCGAACAGCGCCTGCTGCTCCGCCTCGTCGAACAGGTGCTTGCGCACGAAAGTCTTCGGGTTCAGGTCCTCGAAGTCGAAGCTCTCAAACTCCGGTCCAAGGCCCTCGCGCAGGTCCGCCTTCGCGCCCTCGGCGATCTTCCGCAGGTCGCGAAGCATCCGCCCGGCCTGAGCGGCCACCTTCGGGAGCTCATTCGGCCCGAAGATGATGAGCGCGATCACGACCAAGACCAAGATCTTCGTCAGGGATAGGTCAAACACTTAGCTCTCTCCGTCAGACGATCGACACTGATATTCACTGTAGACCGTCATCCGAACGGATCAACCAGGTGAGCCAGCCGGTCGAGCCCGTGCTTGAGCCGGCCGGCCAGCCCCGGCTGCCCGCTATCCGGCAGCCCGGCGACGGCCGCCGTCACGGTCGCCGGCGGCGCGTCCGCGATCATGGTGTAAACCAGCCCGTGCCCCGCCCAGGTAACCGAATGGCCGGAGACATAGACATGGCGGCCGTCCAGGATCATCGGCCGCCAGCCCGGCATCGACGCTGCCAGGGTGCCCTGCTGCACGAAGAGCGAGATGACATTGAGCCCGTCCGAGTACTCAAGGTCGGTCACCTGGCCGGTCCCGGTCCCTGACCACGACGCCGCGTACAGCGGCAGGGTGCCCGACAAGGTAGCGGGCAGCCGCCAGCCCTGGCCCGCCAGCGAGGCGAGCAGCGCGGCAGGAGCGCTCGCGGTGAGCCAGGCAGGCCCGGACGCGGCGCTGGCGGTCGTGGTGGCCGGGCGCCCCGCCAGCGCGCCGATCCGCACTTGGACGAACTTGTCGTCGCTGACCACCTCGTCGGTGGTGCCGAAGACCTCACGCCGCAGCGGCACCATCGTCCGGCTGTCCAGCCAGAACCGCGCGGCCAGGGTGCCGTCGAACCGGTAGACCTCGATGATCGCGGCAATCCGGCCGTCGGCCGCGCCGGTGCCCCGGTACACCGCGACGTAGTGCTGGCCGAGCAGCGCCACCATCGCCTTGGTAACACCGAAGACGCCGGCCGGCGGTTGGCCGCCGGACTCGTAGGAGACGACCGAGGTCCCGCCGCCAGACGTCCGGATAAGCGTCAGCCCGTCGCTCTGGTGCCACACCTGGGAGACCATGGTCTGGGTGCCGCCCACGCCCGACTGCGAGGTCAGCTCGGTGCCCTGGTACGAGGTGGCCTGGCCCGCCAGCGCGGCCTTGCCGAGCAGGCTCATGGCGAACGCCTGCTGGTCGGCGGCCACGTCGCTGAGCACCGTGACCGGCGAGCCTGACGTTCGCTGCACCGCCGCGACCGAATTACGCACCGCCGGGTCCGTCCCGGTCGGCGCCGAAGGCAGCGGGCCCACCGTCGAATCCGCATTGAGCGCGGTCACCGCCATCACTTCCGTCCCGGCGAGCGCGTGGTCATGCCCGAGAATCGCCAGCACGGCGAGCACTCCGGGGATGGTCACCGTTACCGCAGCGCCGACGAGGAGTCCAGGGCGGCATCTCACGGCCTCGTCTCCTCCGCAGCAAGCCGCAGGAGCAAGGCGTTTACCGGCGCGTTCACGGTTGTCCGGGTTTCCTCATCGGCCCGGCTGCCTGCCAGGTCGGCGAACGGGACATCGCCCGAGGTGATCGCGTGCTGAAGGTCGAATACCTCAAGCTGCGGCGTGATCTGCGGCTCGTTGCCCGCGGCGGACGTGCCCCCCATACCGAAGGCCGCGGCGCCGACCCCGACCACGACGATCGACATCGCGCTCCACATCGCGTAACGTCCGCGCCGACGGCGTACCCGCCGGCCAGCCTGCGGCGGGCGCGGCAGCGGCCGGGCCGTAACCGAGCCGCCCAGCCCGCCAGGCCCGCTGGGGACGCCCATGGCCAGCAGACGGCCGGTAATAGCGTCGGCGCCGTCAAACTCGCCGAGAGCGCGCAGTTCGCGCTTGAGCGCGCGCAGTTGCGCCGCCTCTGCCTGGCAGACAGCGCAGCCCGCCAGGTGCCCGTTGGCCCGGTCAAGCTCCACGCCGTCGAGCTCGCCGTCGATAAGGGCGGAGATCAGGCTGCCCAGGTGGCTCATCGCTCCCGCACCCGCCGTTCACGGTGCGCGAGGGCGGTCCGCAGCTGAGCGCGGCCGCGGTGGATGCGGCTGCGCACGGTGCCAAGCTTCACGCCCATGGTGGCCGCGATTTCCTCGTAGGAGAACCCCTCGATGTCGCAGAGCACCACCGCGGCCCGGTAATCAGGCGGCAGCGCCTGCAGCGCCGCCTGAATGTCCCCGTCGAGGTGGCTGTCGTCCCACGCCTGGGCGGGCGACGCCTCGCTGCCGGGGAACCGCTGCGCGATCTCATCGCCGAGGCCCTCGAACCGGATCCGCTGCTTCCGCCGCGCCCCGTCGAGGAAAAGGTTGGTGGTGATCCGGTGCAGCCAGCCCTCGAAGGTGCCCGGCGTGTAGCTGCCGAGGGAACGGAAGACCCGGACGAAGACCTCCTGGGTCAGGTCCTCCGCGTCGTGCTGGTTGCCGGTGAGCCGGTAGGCCAGGCGGTACACCCGCGTCGAATGAGCGCGCACGATCTCGTCCCAGCTGGGCGGTGCCCACTGGGCTTCTGCGTCCGCGTCCTGACCACCTTGTGCGGTGATCACCGGTTCTGTCACCAGGGAGAGGCTCTCGCTCATCGACTGTGTAACGGTCCTCACTAGCATAAGGTTCCGCCGACCAGCAGCATAAGGTTCCGCGGACCAGCGAAATTGGCTAGGCTCACGGGCATAGGCGCGTCCGGTATTTTTCCCGCATCGGACGTGCCCATTGGGGGTTCCGGGCGTCGCTCCCGGAAGCTGAGAGTGCTTCGCTAAGGGGGCCAGTCATCGACTACGACGAGGCGGCTCAGGTGGTTGAGGACGAACCACTGGTCACCGCCCGAGCCAACGCCGCCGACCTCGGCGGTGCTGAGCCGGTCGCCCCGGCCGCCGGCGCCGCCCTGCGGTTCCTCGCGGCCGCGATCGGCGCACGCGCCGTTGTCGAGATCGGCACCGGCTGCGGAAGTTCAGGCATTTGGCTGCTGCGCGGCATGCGCTCCGGCGGGGTGCTGACCAGCGTCGACACCGAGCCCGAGTATCACCGGCTGGCACGCAAGGCCTTCGGGCAGGCCGGCTTCGCCACCAACCAGGCCCGCCTCATCCTCGGCCGCGCGCTCGACGTGCTGCCGCGACTCTCCGACGGCGGGTATGACCTGGTGTTCTGCGACGCTGATGCGGCGCACTACCCGGACTACCTGACCGCCGGGCTGCGACTGCTCCGCGTCGGCGGCATCGTCGTTTTCAACGACGCGCTGCCGCCGAGCGCGGGGCCGGCCGAAGACGGCGCGAGCGAACTGGCCGATATGGTGGCCGCCGATGAGCGTCTGGTACCGCTCCTGCTGCCCATCGCGGGCGGCCTGCTCGCCGCAATCAAGAGATAAGAACAGTCATCTCCCGGGGCAACCCCCCGGGGCAGGCCCGATGGACACAATGACATCGGACCTGCGGGTGGACGCATGAATGAGTCAACATAGCCCCTAGCCGACCGCCGCCTGCAGTGCGTCGCCAAGCTTCGCGGCCTCGTCGGCGGACAACTCGACAACGAGCCTGCCGCCGCCCTCAAGCGGGACGCGCATCACAATGCCACGGCCCTCCTTGGTCACCTCGAGCGGGCCATCGCCCGTCCGCGGCTTCATCGCCGCCATGCTGCATCCCCTTCCTGACGCAAACCTCAAGCGAACCGCAGACGGCCAGGCCCCGCCACGGCGTCACCGGTCAACAACAACCGTGTCGATCCGTCGCCCTATTATCCCGTGTTCGGACGCAGAATGGTAATGATCGGCTACGCGCGCCGCCTAAGAACTGGGTTTGTCAGCGGCAGCGGCCCCGCCGCCTCCCGCGGCAGGACGTGGGGCGACGACTCCGGGCCACCCCGACGCCAACCCCCGCGGGTCAGTTGCCGGGGGCCGGGACCGCCGGGACCGGGATGCCGCTGACGACGGGGGCAGGACCAGGGAAACCGTGCGAGACGGACACGGCCGTGCTCGCCTTGGTCAGCAGGAGGGCCACGACCAGCACCAGCACGATGAATATGGCTCCGCCGACGTAGCCGAGGATGAGACCAGCGATCGCCATACCGTCACCCTGCTCTCCGGTCCTGCGAATCTGCCGCCGCGCGATATGGCCGCAGATAATCGCCGGAATGAAGGTGAACCCGGTGACGAACTGGGCGATCCCGCAGACGAGCGCGGCAATAGCCAGGCCATTCGTCGGCCGGGCGGCCGGATAGGGCGGGTAGCCCTGATAGGGCGGATAGTACTGCTGCCCCGGCGGAGGCGAGTAAGCCACGGTCGAGACCCCCTCATCGCTCGTGCGTCATTAGCCGGAACATTACACCGCCAACGCGGCGGAGGCAGGCTCAGCGCACGCGCAACTCGTTCAAGGGCGTCCGCGCCAGTGACGCCGTCGCCTGGGCACGCGGCATCATCGCCAGGTACGGCGAAGAAAGCTCACCAAAAGAAAAAGACGGCCCTGGGGCCGCCTAATCTCTTCCGGTGACATCCACACTGGAACTCACTGGAAATTACAAGGGAATCGTGGAGATGCAGGGAATCGAACCCTGGTCCTTCGGGACCTTTCCTGTTCTTCTCCGAGCGCAGCCTGCTCTGCTTTTCTCAGCCCCGGCGATCACGCAGGCAAGACGCCGACGGGCTCAGTCACTGTTTGATTTCCTAGCCTGCCCCGTGACCGGGCTGGCTAGTTTAGCCTTCTAGCTGATGCCAGGGTCCGGGCCGAAGGCACTCCCGGTCTGACAGTCCTCTTAAACTCGCTTAGGCAGCGAGAGCAAGAGCGGCCCGAGGGGCCTTGACAGTGCTATTTGAGTTGGCACTTGTGTTTTGCGGTCGCATTTTTACGAGGTTACGTCCGCCACCCTCGGCTCGCTTCTCCAGGATCAACCACCGAAGTCGAAACCGTTCATCCCCCTGTTGAGTTGTAGACGGCCACGTGAAGCATGCCCGCCAGCTATGAGCTTACCCGGTCCAACACCGGTCAGCCAACGGGGATTCCCGGTGCGACGGAGACCCACTTGGGGCGCCTGGGGTTGCGGCTATCCTGCGGCTCTGGTAGCGGTCCAGAAAGAGAGATGGCCCCCGCGGGCGCTGGCGGTGGCCGAGACGCGCCCACGGGGGCCGGCCGGCAGGGTCGGAGCCGGCCATGAAGTCCGGGCCTCCCCCGAGATGAGGCCCGGCTCTCACGATGACTGGGCCGCAACCCCCCAAGCGAGCCTCAGTCATCCCCTAAGACGCCGAGGAGTGCCCCGATGGTTGCTTTGCGTGATCAGAAACTTGAAAAGTTTTCGCGGCCATCCTTCCGCGAGGCCCGGGAACCCCGTGCAGGCCGGCCTTTCAGCCGCCCCAGACCTGCGCCAACTACCACCAACCGGCCAGCAAATCCCTCATGTCGGCAGGGCAGCACCCTCCCCTGTTAGTCACGGAGTGTTACAGCCAACGCTGTCATCACCCGGGAGCGGTCACAGAAACGCCCGCCCGGCATTTCGGAAATGCCGGGCGGGCGAGGTACAGCGGGATGGGGTCTTAGAGCCGCGGTTATGCGACCTTGTACACCCAGCCGAACGGGTCCGGGCGGTGCCCGTACTGGATGCCGATGAGTTCTTCCTTGAGCCGGAGGCTGACCGGGCCGGGCGCGCCCGAGCCGATCGTCCACCCGCCGGAGGCGCCGTCCACCGCGCCGACCGGCGTGATCACCGCGGCCGTGCCGCAGGCGAACACCTCGGTCAGCTCGCCCGCGGCGCAGTCCGAGCGCCACTGGGAGACCGAGATGCGGCCTTCCGAGGCCGCGATGCCGAGCGTCGGGGCCAGCCGCAGCAGCGAGTCCCTGGTGATCCCGGGCAGCAGCGAGCCGGTCAGCGTGGGTGTGAGGACCCGCGCGCCGTCACCCTCCCCGTACACGAAGTACAGGTTCATGCCGCCCATTTCCTCGACCCACTGGTGCTCGGCCGCGTCCAGCCAGACGACCTGGTCGCAGCCCTGGTCCACCGCCTGCTGCTGGGCAGCGAAGGCGGCGGCGTAGTTGCCGCCGCACTTGACCGCGCCGGTTCCGCCGGGGGCGGCCCTGGTGTAATCCTCCGACAGCCAGACCCGGACGGTCTTGCCCGCGCCGAAGTAAGACGCCGCGGGCGACGCGATCACGCAGAAGAGATACTCAGACGACGGGTGGTTCACCCCCAGGCCGCGCTGCGTCGCGATCATGAACGGGCGCAGGTAGAGGCTGTTCCCCTCGCCATCGGGTATCCACTCCCGGTCCTGCGACACCAGCAGCTCGAGCGCCCGCAGGAATGTCTCCTCGGGCAGCTCGGGCATCGCCATCCGGCGGGCGCCGGCGTTGAAGCGCGCGGCGTTGGCCTGCGGCCGGAACATCACGACGGAGCCGCTGGACTGACGGTAGGCCTTCAGCCCCTCGAAGAGCTCCTGGCCGTAGTGGAACACCGAGGTGGCCGGGTCGAGCGCGAACGGGCCGTACGGCTCGAGCTTGCCGTCGTGCCAGCCGCGCTCGGCCGACCAGCGCAGGGTGATCATGTGATCGGTGAAGACCTGGCCGAACCCCGGCGCCGCCAGTACCCGCTCACGTTCGGCGGCTGGCACCCGTGCCTGGGACGGGTGGATCTCAAAGTCGATTTCGGCGGGGCTGGTGGTCATCACTGATCGTTCCTTCCTAATGCAGCATCTGGATATGTCGGATGTTTGCCGCTATCCGGATACTCGGTCCGCGACGTCGTCGCCGACCTCCACGGTAGTCCGTGCCTGCCACTGCCCCTGGCGCTCGATGACATCGTCCGCCACCGCCTGCTCGATCTTGGCCGCGGCGGCGGTAAGGCCCAGGTGCGAGCAGAGCATGGCCGCCGACAGGATCGCCGCGGTCGGGTCGGCCTTGGACTTGCCCGCGATGTCGGGCGCGCTGCCGTGCACCGGCTCGAACATCGACGGGTAGGTGCCCGAGGGGTTGATGTTGCCGCTCGCGGCCAGGCCGATGCCGCCGGCGATGGCCGCGCCGAGGTCGGTCAGGATGTCGCCGAACAGGTTGTCGGTCACGATGACGTCAAACCGCTCGGGCGCGGACACGAAGAACATCGAGGCGGCGTCCACGTGCTGGTACTCGACCGACACCTCGGGGAACTCCTTGGCCAGCGAGTCCACCGCCCGCTGCCAGAGATCGCCGGCGAAGGTGAGCACGTTGGTCTTGTGCACCAGCGTGAGCTTCTTGCGCGGCCGCAGCATCGCCTGCCCGAACGCGTACCGCGCCACCCGCTCCACGCCGAACCACGTGTTATAGGACTCCTGCGTGGCCAGCTCCTGCGCGGTGCCGCGGCGCATCACGCCACCCGCCCCGGTGTACGGGCCCTCGGTGCCCTCGCGGACAACCAGCATGTCGATGGTCTCCGGCGTCCCCTTGGTCAGCGGCGACGTCACGCCCGGGTAGAGCCGGACCGGCCGCAGGTTGACGTAGTGGTCGAGCTCGAACCGGAGCCGGAGCAGCAGCCCGCGCTCGAGCACCCCGCTCGGC
>JBEKEK010000053.1:0-46039 GCA_050013875.1 Trebonia sp.
TGATGGGCGCGGGCCTGCCCGGCGGCGCGTCGCTGATGGAGGACTACACCTACGACCTGACGCCGGGGCAGGAGTGCATACTCGGCGCGCACATGCTCGAGGTCTGCCCCAGCCTGACCTCGGCCAGGCCGCGGCTGGAGATCCACCCGCTGTCGATCGGCGGCCGGGAGGACCCGGTGCGGCTCGTCTTCTCGGCCGACCCCGGGCCCGGCGTGGTGGTCGCGCTGACCGACGTGCGGGACCGGTTCCGGCTGGTCGCCAACGTCGTCGAGGCGATCCCGCCGACTCACCCGCTGCCGAACCTGCCGGTCGGCCGGGCCGTCTGGCGGCCCGCGCCGGACTTCCAGACCTCTGCCACCTGCTGGCTCACGGCCGGCGCGGCGCACCACACCGCCATGTCCACCGCGGTCGGCATCGAGACCTTCGCCGACTACGCGCGGATGGCAGGGACGGAGCTGCTGATCATCGACCAGACGACGACGGTACGCGCCTTCGAGAACGAGCTGCGGTGGAACGCCGCCTACTACCGGCTGGCCCGCGGCATCTGAAATAGGCCCCGTAACGTAAAACCACGGTCCGTTCAAAGTTCAAAAGATTTTTCCCTCGAACGGCCGCGTGGCTCCGTCTCTGCCGCCAGATTTCCGCGGCTGCCATCCCGGCGGTTCTCCCGGCCGCAGGTTTCATCGCGGAGCGGATCTTTTGGCTCGGAGTTTCTCACCGAAAGCCCCGCGTCGCTTAAATGTAACAATCAGGGTGCACGCACTTGACGCACTTGACGGAGCCGTCTTACTCTCAATGTGACCGTTCACATGTGACCGTTCACATCTCTAACAAAGCCAAGGTAGTCGCCTAAGCGGTCACTGTGATGTGACCGCTCACATCGCCCATTCGTTATCTCGGCATGTCTTTTTTAATTCAAGACAGCAACAAGGAGGTTGTCCGTGCACAGAAAGTTCGCGACGGCGATCGGCATAGGAGCGGGCGCACTGCTCGCGCTAACTGCCTGCTCAAGCTCATCGAGCAGTTCGGCGTCGGCGCCGGCCAGCACCAGCGCCTCGGCGTCGACCTCGGCGTCGGCCACGGCATCGCCGTCGGCGTCGAGCGGAGGGGCCTCGTCGATCGTGGGCTCTTCCTCGTTCAACGACGCGGCCTTGACGGCCCTCACCGGCAAGATCCAGGGGGCAATCGGCAGCAAGAGCCTGTCGGGGGTCAAGATCGCCTTCGTCACCAATGGCAACTCGGCCTACTGGAACGAGGCCAAGGCGGGCTGGAACGCCGCCATGAAGTGGCTCAGCGCCAAGGGCGCGTCTGGCACGTTCCAGGAGCCCACCGCGTCGGAGGCGAGCGTCCAGGTGTCGCTCCTCGAGACGGACAGCGCGCAGGGCTACACCGGCTGGGGCGTGTCGGCGGTCACCGCGTCGTCCCTCACCACGCCGATCGCGCAGGCGGTCGCCAAGGGCCTGTCGGTCGTCGCGTACGACTCGCCGCTGCCCGGCACCGCCGCCCAGCTCTACATCGGCACCCCCAACACGACCGCCGGCTGCGACGCGGGCAAGGCGATGACCCAGGCCATCGGCTCCGGTGACGTGGTCGCCATCAGCGGCTCGTGGACCGCGGCCAACACCCAGCAGCGGGTGGCCGGCTTCGAGTCGTGCGCGGGCCCCGGGATCAAGGTCATCCAGAAGATCAACGACAACCAGGACGTCGCGACCGCGGTGTCCGACCTGCAGGCCTCCCTCCAGGCCAACTCGAGCATCAAGGGCATCTACGCCGTGTACTCCTACGACGGCGGCGCCGCCGGCCAGGCGGTCCAGTCGGCCAACGCGGTCGGCAAGGTCACCATCGTCTCCGACGACGGCGAGCAGAACACCATCAACGATGTGAAGAGCGGGGTCATCGCCGCCTCGATCCTGCAGCGGCCGTACTACCAGGGCTACATGACCGCCTACGTGCTCGCGGCGGACAAGGCCCTGGGTGACAGCGCCACCATGGCGCTGGTCAAGCCGTACTTCGTCGCGGGCCCGGGCAACACGCTGAGCACCGGCGTGGGCATCATGACCAAGTCGAACCTCGGCGACTTCACCAGCTTCTGGAGCAGCATCGGGATCTCGGCGCAGTGACCGATTCACCAATGGAGCATGGGGTGCAGGGCGACGCCGGCGGCGTCTCCCTGCACCACGTGTCTAAGACGTACGGACTCGCGACGGTGCTTCAGGTCGAGGACCTGCTCTTCCCGTTCGGGAAGGTCGTCGGCATTGTCGGCGAGAACGGCGCGGGGAAGTCGACCCTCCTCGGCATCCTGGCCGGAACGGTGGCCCCCAATCCCGGCAGTGAGGTGTCCATCAGCGGGCAGCGGCTGGAGACCGGCTCGCCGATGGCGAGCCAGGCGGCCGGGGTCGCGATGGTCTCGCAGGAGTTCCCGCTGGTGAACCAGCTGAACGTGACCGAGAACCTGACGCTGGGAAACCGGCCGAAGGACGCACGCCGTCTCTTCTACGACAAGAAGGCAACCGCCGCCGCCGCGCAGCGGATGCTCGACGCGGTCGGGCTCGACCTCGATCCGCGGGCCCCGGTGTCCTCGCTGTCCATCCCGTCGCGGCAGATGCTCGAGGTCGCGAAGGCGCTCGGCCGGGAACCGCGGCTGCTGATCCTGGACGAGCCCACCTCCGCGCTCGGCCCCAACGAGGCGGACGCGGTGATCAGGATCGCTAGGGACCACGCGGCCCGGGGCGGTGTGGTGCTCTTCGTCGGCCACCGGCTCGAGGAGGTCAGGGAGGCCGCCGACCAAGTGGTGGTGCTCCGCAACGGCCGGCTGGTGGCCGAGATGGACGTCGCCGAGGCGACCGACGAGCGGCTGATCAGGGAGATGGTCGGGGTCGAGCATCTCGCGTCGGTGACCGCCGACCGGACCGGGCCGGTGCTCCCGGTGCCGGTGTTCACCGCCGAGGGGCTCACCGCGCCCGGCCTTGGGCCGATCAGCCTCAGCGTCAACCAGGGCGAGGTGCTTGGCGTGGCCGGCCTGATGGGGGCCGGCCGGAGCCGGCTGCTGCACACGATCTTCGGCGCGATCGCGCGCACCGGCGGGGAGCTGACGCTCGCGGGTTCGCGCTACGCGCCCCGCTCCCCCGGTGATGCGGTCGCGGCCGGCGTTGCCCTGGTCCCCGAGGACCGCAAGCAGCAGTCCATCATCGCCATCGCCCCGGTGCGCTGGAACGTCACCCTCGCCACCCTCCGGCGGCTCACCCGGCGGGGGTTCTTCTCGCCCAAGGGGGAGAAGGCCAAGGCCGCCGATTTCGTCAAGGTCACCGGGGCGCGGATGGCGTCCATCGAGCAGCCGATCGGCTCGCTATCGGGCGGGAACCAGCAGCGGGTCATCTTCGGTAAATGGTTCGCGGCCGCTCCGAAGCTGCTCTTGCTTGACGAGCCCACCCGCGGCGTCGATGTTGGTGCTAAGGCCGAAATATACGAGCTTATCGACGAGGCGCGGGCCCGGGGCATGGCGGTGATCGTGGCGTCATCGGAGCTCGAGGAACTGTTCCACTTGTCCGATCAGATCGTGGTGCTCAGGAAGGGCCGAATAGGCCGGGTTTTGGCCAGAGACGAATTCTCGAAAGAGCGCGTGCTGCTCACCGCAGCCGGAGTGAAGGAAAGCCCGTGACAACGGAACAAGCGGAGACGTCCAACAACCGCAACGACACGCCCGTCGGCCCCGGGACGAGCGTCGGCGCACGGGGCTTGGTGCGGAAAATCACCGATATTCCCGAATTCGGGGTGGTCGCCGCCTGCGTGCTGGTGTTCGTCATCGTGACCGCGGTGCACCATGACTTCGCCGACATCTCCAACCTGCAGGTCATCGGGCTCGACCTGGCCGACTACGGCATCCTCGCGGTCGGCGTCAGCATGGTCATCATGACCAGCGGCATCGATCTGTCGCCAGGGTCGATGGTGGCGTTCTGCTCCATGTGCTCGGCCTATGTCAACGTCAACTGGCACTGGCCGGTTGGCCTCGCCATTCTCGCCGCGATCGGTATCGGCATTGTCGTCGGGTTCCTGCACGGCTGGTTCATCACCCGGCTTGACGTCCCGCCGTTCGCGATCACGCTGGTCACGCTGACCGCGGCCGCGGGCGGCGCGCTGGCGCTGACCCAGGGCCAGCCGATCAGCAACGTCTCGACGTTCTACGACAAGCTGACGCTCTACGACGCCTGGCAGGTGCCGATCCCGGTGGTCATCTTCATCGTGGTGGCGTTCCTCGCCTGGGTGCTGATGGAACGGACGTACATCGGCCGCCAGATCTACGCCGTCGGCGGCAACCGGGAGGCGGCCCGGCTGGCCGGCATCCCGATCAACCGCCGCCTGATGCTGACCTACATCGTCAGCGGCGCGTGCGCCGGCCTGGTCGGCGTGCTGGTCATCGGGCGGATCGGCGTCGGCGACCCGAGCGTCGGCAGCGGCTGGGAGCTTGACGCGATCGCCGCCTCGGTCATCGGCGGCGTGTCGCTCTACGGGGGCGAGGGACGTATCGTCGGCGCCGCCGCGGGCGCGCTGCTGCTGATGCTGATCAACAACGCGCTCATCGTGCTCAACGTGTCGCCGTTCTACCAGCAGGTCGCGCTCGGCCTGGTGCTCGGCATCGCCATCGTGGCCGACCGCATCCGCGCGCGCAGCCGCGGCCGCGCCCGGCGGGGGCTGCCGGTCTTCGGAGCGCAGGGCCCCGTGCCGGCCACCTTCGGCGAGACCGCCGGGGCGGAATCGGGCCAGCCACCCGAGTTAGCCCGCGGGCCCGCCACCGACCAGGGCGGGCGCCGATGCCGACCCCTCGCGGTATCGACGCCCGCCCTCCTTGTCTGCGTCGGCGTCCGCCGACGTTTCGGCCGGCCCGCGCCGGCGTCCGCCCTTCCTGTCTGCGCCGCCGCCGCCCCTCCTTGTCTGCGCCGCCGCCGCCCCTCCTTGTCTGCGCCGCCGCCGCCCCTTGTCTGCGCCGCCGCCGGCCCTTCTTGTTTGCATCAGCGTCCGCCGACGTTTCGGCCGGCCCGCGTCGGCGTCCGCCCTTCCTGTCTGCGTCGGCGTCCGCCGAGGTTTCGGCCGGCCCGCGTCGGCCCCGTTACTCCCGTCCCAACGCCGCTAACTTGGCGCACTCTTGTCGCTTGACGCCGCCTTCCGCGGGAGTCCGCGTCGGTGCAGCGACCTCCAGCCTGACCGCGTGTGGCACTTGTGACTTATGCCTGAACTCAGCATTGAGACATATCAGCTGATTATTATTTTTGTGTGTAGTTAAG
Organism: Trebonia sp.; assembly: GCA_050013875.1. Taxonomy (GTDB): domain Bacteria; phylum Actinomycetota; class Actinomycetes; order Streptosporangiales; family Streptosporangiaceae; genus Trebonia. The sequence goes on from JBEKEK010000053.1 coordinate 5,280, forward strand.
GTCGTATAGTGCCCTGAACTACACACAATCACGGGTTCCAGCCGGGAAGCGGGCAGCCGGGGCCGGCCGCGGCTGGCCGGGAGCCGCCTCGGCCGGGAGCCGCCTCGGCCGGGAGCGGTTCCAGGCCGGGAGCGGTTCCAGGCCGGGAGCGGTTCCAGGCCGGGAGCGGTTCCAGCCGGGAGCGGTTCCAGCCCGCCGGGGGCGGCCGGGAGCGGCCAGGGGGAGAGTCAACACGTTTTCCGGCGCCCATGCCATCCAACCGCCCGGTTTGACTCTCCGGAAGGCGCGGTCAAGCGGCGTTGACCGCCGTCCCGCCGTCAACCGGGCGTTGGAGATCGCCTCGCCGTCAACCGGGCGTTGGAGATCGCCTCGCCGTCAACTCGCGTAAGCGATCATCCCGCCGCCAACTCGCGTAAGCGATCATCCCGCCGCCAACTCGCGTAAGCGATCGTCCCGCCGTCAACCGGGCGTTGGGGATTCGCGTTTCCGGTGGTCACGGATGTCCGCGTCTTACCGCTTGTGAACGGTCACAGTTATTTTTCCTGAAATCTTGACGTAACTTCCCTGCGGGTTCATATTGATGTCAGTCAAGTCCCAATTCGGGGCGCAAGGATACCCATCAGGAGGATTATCCGTCAATCTGGTTCCGGCAAAATGTTACCGGTCACATTTATCAGTTCCCGGGCCGAGTGGTGAACTGGTGTTCTTGGCGACCCCGAATTACTAATTCTTGTCCCAAGAGCGGCCACTCGGACTCAGCATCGTGTCGAAAAACATTTTAGGCAACCCAATGGAAGGATAAGCCATTGAGCGTCTGGGCAGGATTCCGACAAGTTAAGAGAAGACTAGTGGTGGCGGCCGCGGCCGTCGCGCTCGTGGCCGGCGCCATGGCCGGCGTGGGCGTCACCGTGGGTGCCACGCCGGCCGCCGCGGCGACGCAGGAGCCCTGTGACATCTACGCCGCGGCCGGCACGGCCTGCGTGGCCGCGCACAGCACTACGCGGGCGCTCTACGCCGCCTATGACGGCCCGCTGTACCAGGTGCGCCGCGCCTCCGACAACACCACCACCAACATCTCCCCGCTGAGCGCAGGCGGGGCCGCCAACGCCGCCACCCAGAACTCCTTCTGCTCCGGCACGACGTGCGTCATCACCGAGATCTACGACCAGTCCGGCAACGGCAACAACCTCACCGACGCCCCGGCCGGCGGCGCGGCCGGCGGGCCCGACGCCCTCGCCAACGCCGCCGCCGCCCCCACCACGGTCGAGGGGCAGCCGGTCTACGGCGTGTACATAGCGGCGGGCGACGGCTACCGCGACGACAGCACCAAGAACATCGCCACCGGCAACAACTCCGAGGGCGAGTACGACGTCCTCGACGGCACCCACTACAACGGCGGCTGCTGCTTCGACTATGGCAACGCCGAGACGAACAACGATGACGACGGCGACGGCACCATGGAGGCCATCTACTTCGGCAACATCAAGGTCTGGGGCTACGGCACCGGCAACGGCCCCTGGATCATGGCCGACATGGAGAACGGCCTGTACTCCGGCTCCGCCGCCGGCTACAACGCCAACGACCCCACCACCAGCTACCGGTACACCACCGCCATGATCGAAGGCGGCGCGAACCAGTGGGCCATCCTCGGCGGCAACGCCCAGTCCGGCACCCTCGCCACCGACTACAGCGGAGTCCGCCCCTCCGGCTACAACCCGATGAAGAAGCAGGGCGCGATCATCCTCGGCATCGGCGGCGACAACAGCAAGGGCTCGGCCGGCACCTTCTACGAGGGCGTCATGACCAGCGGCTACCCGACCGCAGCGACCGAGGCCGCCGTCCAGGCGAACATCGTCGCGGCCGGCTACGGCGGGTCAAGCAGCAGCGGGGCGACCGGAACGATCGTGGCCGGCGACGACAGCTCCGACTGCGTCGATAACAACAACGCCAGCGGCACCGACGGCAACAAGGTGCAGATGTGGGCCTGCGACGGCAACACCGGCGCGCAGAACTGGACCGTCAACAGCAACGGGACGCTCACCATCGACGGCGGCTGCATGGACATCACCGGCGCCAACTACTCCAATGGGACGCTGATCGAGTGGTGGTCCTGTAACGGCGGCGCCAACCAGCAGTGGGAAGCCGAGAGCGGCGAGCTGGTCAACCCAGCCTCCGGCAAGTGCCTCGACGACCCAGGCTCCAACACCGCCGAGGGGACGCAGCTCATCCTGTACTCCTGCAACGGCGGGACTAACCAGAAGTGGACCCTGCCGTAGCTTCCCCCTGTCGTTAACGGGGGGCAGGGCAAAAGTCAAAACCCCACGGCGGGGGTAGGGCGAAAGTCAGAACCCCCACGGCGGGGGGCAGGGCGAAAGTCAGAACCCCCACGGCGGGGGGCAGGGCAAAAGTCAAAACCCCACGGCGGGGCTGGGGGCCGTAGGGAGATTTCCGCTGACACTCCTTCGGAAGGTCAGCGGAGAATCTCCCTGCCGGCCCCCAGTCTGTACCCAGCTTTGGAAAAACCCGTTGGTACGGGGCACGCGGACTGCGTTTCTGGGCTGACGCGGCGCTTCTCTGCCCCGAATTTGTTTCTCGGGCTGACGCGGGCGGCTTTTGCTCCGGCTACCGCTCCTGCGGACCTGTCGGCTACGCCAACGACCGCTTAGCGACCTGTCAGCTACGCCAACGTCAGCGCCTATTGGTGTCGCTGGCGTAGGTGACAGGTTTTTATCGGGTCGTTTGGCGCGGGCGACGGGGGTGCGGTGGCACGAGTGGGTGGAGTGGGTGGAGTGGGTGGAGTGGGTGGAGTGGGTGGAGTGGGTGGAGTGGGTATTCGGGGGCGACTAGCGGGGGTCCCGTCGCGCGGTCCGCTGGGGAGTACGGGCTTACACTGGGTGGGGGCCTAGGGGGCGAGGGAGCGGCGAAGATGGACACCGATGCCAGGGGATTTCCGCTGGGTGACCTGCGGGTGTCTGACGCTGAGCGGGACCGGGCGGTGGATGAGCTGAGCCAGGCTTACCGGGCTGGCCGGATCACTAGTGAGGAGTTTGACCAGCGGTCCACGCAGGCGTGGGGCGCCCGGACCGGGCGCGAACTGACCGCCACGCTCGCGGACCTGCCTCTCGACCCCGGCCCCGTGGACGCCGTCGCAGCGGATACCGTGACCTCGCGAGCTGACGACATTTACTTGGTCCCCCGGGTCACCGTCGCCGCTTCGCTCGCCGCCATCTGCTTCGCCAGCGTCGCGGTTACCGACGCCTCACAGCCTGGCGTCGGCTGGGCGGGCGCGCTGACACCGGCAACGGTCTCGGTGCTGTGTGTCCTCCTGGTCATCCTGTTGCATCTCCGCGCCCGCCGCGCGGGCCGCTAACGCGAGCGGCCGCCGGCACCTGCCCAGCGAGCACTTGGCAGCGCGGGCGAAGTGACGGTTCGTTACTGATCATCGGTTTTGGGCTTTAACCGGGGGAGCTTGCCGCAGTAGTCTGCACTGTGCAGCAAGCGGGAGCAGCGGCCTTTGCCGTCATTGGGGAAACCGTCATTGACCTGGTTGACCCGGGCGACGGGTCGGCCCCTGTCGCCCATCAGGGGGGCGGGCCGATGAACATCGCGATCGGGCTGGCGCGGCTGGGGAACCGGACGGCGTTCTTCGGGCGGATGTCGCGCGACCCGCTTGGGACCGTGCTCTTCCGGCACCTGGAGCGGTCGGGGGTCGAGACCGGCTACATCGTCAAGGGGGCCGAGCCGAGCACCATAGCGCTGGTCGAGCTGTCCGGCGGGCAGGCCCGGTATGAGTTCTCGTCGGGAACCGCGGACTTCCAGTGGACGGCTGAGGAGATCGCGGCGCTGCCCGCGGGGGCGCCCGTCGTCCACTTCGGGTCGCTGACCTCGTGGCAACCGCCAGGGGACGAGGTGGTCAACCAGCGCATGGCGGAGCTGCGGGCGGCCGGGTCGGTGCTGATCAGCTATGACCCGAACGCGCGGCCGACGCTGCAGGGTGATGCCGCTTCCGCCCGGGCGAAGGTGGCGCGCTCGTCGGTGCTCGCGCACCTGATCAAGGCGAGTTCTGATGACATCGACTATCTCTACGAGGGGCAGGAAGTGGCGTCGGTGGCCGAGGGCTGGCTCCGCCAGGGCGCCGCGCTGGTGGTGATCACCTCCGGATCCGACGGGTCGACGGCCTGGGTGCCCGGGCACGCGCCGGTGAAACGGCCGGCCTTCCCGACCACGGTGGTCGATACCGTGGGGGCGGGTGACGCGTTCATGAGCGGGCTACTCGACGGGCTCGGCCGACGCGGTCTGGCCACGCCGGAGGCGGTCGGCGCACTGGCCGACCCGTCGGTGCTTGGCGAGATCCTCGACGAGGCGGGGGCGGGGGCCGCGATCACCTGCAGCCGGGCCGGCGCCAATCCGCCCACCCGGGCCGAAGTCGAGGCGTTCCTGGGTGCCCGCTAGCCCACCGCCCGGGCTGCGGGCGAGATCCGCTCACCCGTTACCGCGGGCGGGGCGGCTGCTCAGGGCAGCCATTGCGGCAGGCCGAAGGACGCGAATATCCCGGCCGGGTCGGGGTCATCGCCGAACACGAACGCGGTTACCGCGGCGACCTTGGCGCCGTCCAGAGTCAGCACGTCGATGACATGCGGCAGGTAACGGCCGGAGCTGGAGTCGAAAAGGTAGCACCCGACCGCCAGCTGGCCGTTCGCCCGCGAGGTCTGGTGGCGCCAGCGCACCGTTAGCGGATCGCGGACCAGCCAGGCGCGGAGTGCCTCGTGACCCTGGAACCAGGTGGGGTACGGCGGCATGCACCAGGTGGCGTCCTCGGTCAGCAGTCCGAGCAGCGCGTCGACGTCGCCGGTCTCCAGGGCGGTCGCGTACCGGTGCGCGAGGTCGGCGACGGCGCGGTCGCCAAGCGCCCGCAGCGTCTCCTGCTGGCTCCGTTCCGGCAGCCTGGCCTGGGCCGTTGACCGGGCGCGCTGCAGTGCGCTGGTCACCGACGCGACCGAGGTCTCCAGCTGGACGGCCACCTCCGCCGCGGAGAAGCCGAGCACGTCACGGAGGATGAGCACCGCCCGCTGCAGCGGCGGCAGTTCCTGCAGCAGGATCATGAACGCGATCTCCACGCTCTCCCGCTGCTCGTACCGGGATTCCGGCGACGTCTGGGTGCCGCTGAGCCATTGGTCCGGGTACGGCTCCAGCCAGATCGGGTCGTTGACGGCCTCCTCCGCGACCGCCTCCCCTACCGTGCCCGCCGGGCCGAAATCGGCGGGCAGCTCGCGGCGGGAGCGGTGCCTGGTGATGTCGAGCGTGGTGTTGGTGGCGATGGCGTAAAGCCAGGTGCGGACGCTGCTGCGGCCCTCGAACTTGTCCAGCCCGCGCCACGCGCGCAGCAGCGCGTTCTGCACCGCGTCCTCCGCGTCCTGGACCGAGCCGAGCATCCGGTAGCAGTGGGAGCGCAGCTCCCCCTGATATGTCCCGGCCAGTGCCGCGAACGCGTTCTGATCGCCTGACCTGGCGTTCTCCAGCAGGGCGGCCTCGTCGAAGGCACTAGTGACCATGCCCGTAGGACTCCACCGACGGCACCGATTCATCGGCCCGCGCACGATGAATTCCGGCATGGGCGCGCGGTCCTAGTTACTGAGAGCGATAACCAACGGACAATCACCCGGAGGAATCATGGCCCCGCAGATGATCGAGAGCCTCGCCATCTCGCAACTGACCGAGCACCACGAGACCGCGGCGCGGCTACGCCGGGGGCGTCAGGCCCGGACCGAAAGCCGCCGCGTGCGCCATCTCGCCACACCCGCCGCAAACACAGGCCATTCCTTCCGGTCCCGGCTGCACCTATGGGCGCACCCCGCCTGAACAAGCAGCAGCCAAGTGCAACGCTGATAGTCGAGCACGGCGTATTCGCACACAGAGCGGCCTCGCGCATCATGTTGCGTAAACCCTATTGGATACGATAGCGTTTACGCAAGGAGGCAAGCCGGTGGAGATCTCGGTTGCGGATGCGGCCGCTCGGCTTGACTTGTCCGAGCCGCGCATACGCCAGCTGCTGTCATCAGGGGACCTAGCGGGCCGCCGACTGGGCCGCTCCTGGCTGGTCTCCGACGAATCCGTGGCCCATTTGCAGCAGCAAGGCCGACCGTCAGGCCGTCCCCTGGGGCCACGGCGGGCCTGGGGGCTGCTTGACCTTCTTGCCGACGGGCGGGCCGCATGGCTTGCTCCATCCGCCCGCAGCCAGCTCAGGGCAGGTGCGCAACGGCTGGCCGACGCTCCGCCGGACAAGTGGCGCGCCGCGTTGAGGGGCCGCTGCCGCGTCTTCCGCTGCCAGATTCATCCGGCCGGAATCTCCCGGCTGGTCAGCCGCGAAGGGGTGCTTCCGGCCGGCCTGGCCGTGATCGCCGGGCGTCCCTTCGATCTGGTGTCAGGCCCGCGTGAAGTCGATCAGGTATACGCCGATCCGGCAGTGTGGCCAGGCATATCGCGCGCCCTTGCGGTCCGCGAGGCAGTCCCGGGCAACCCCGGCCTGGTCCCGAACATGACTGTGCATCTTCCCAGGATTCCCTGGCCCTTCGACGAGCGAGCGGAGCTGCCCGACTCTGTCTTGGCCGCAGACCTCCTTGACTCACCCGAGCCGCGCGCGATCAGAGCCGGAGCAGAGCGCCTCCACGAGCTGCTGCGGGAGTACCTGGCATGATCGTCCTGCCGCCGCTGGCCAGCCCTGTCAACCAGCTCTGGCACGTCCTCCTGGACCTCTCCGAGGCCCTCGCAGTGCCGTGGACGCTGGTGGGCGGGCAGATGGTGCTGCTCCACGCCCTTGCGTATGGTCAAGTACCGCCGGAGCCAAGCCAGGACGGCGACGTGGTCGCTATATTCGCGCCGATCACCGCGCGCTCATTCAGGCCGTCCACCAGCTTGAAGCGCTCGGCTTCGGGGAGCGGGCAGACCTCATGACCAGTCCGCCAGGACGCACGATCCAGGTCCCCGGCGGAACCCAGGCACTCCGCGGGACCGAACGTGTCCACATCGTTCACGAAGGCCGGCACGGCAAGGTTCCCCGGCCGTCCCTGCCCGCGGCGCGGCAAACGCGCACCGTGCTTGCCTCGGTCCAGTCGGAACGGGCGCGCGAGGCGCTAGACTCGTCGCGGAACGGGCTGTAGCGCAGCTTGGCTAGCGCGCGTGCTTTGGGTGCACGAGGCCGCGGGTTCGAATCCCGCCAGCCCGACTCTGTGAGCTCACAAGACATCAACAGGACCCTGAACCTGGATAGCGTTCAGGGTCCTTTTGATTAGGTCCCGACCGGCAGCCGGTGGGGTGGTGGCCGGCAGAGGCTAGCTAACGCCGGCTATGTCGGGTGCGCCGAGGCGGGCCGCTTCGGCGGTGTCGTCGTCCGGCTTGGTCTGCGAGTCGCGTTCGGCGGCTACCCGGCCCAGGTAGTATTCGACCTCTTTCTTCTTTTCTGCCTCGTCCCAGCCGAGGACGTCGGCCATCAGGTTGGCGACCGTCGGGGCGGCGGACACGCCCCGGTCCCAGCTCTCGATCGAGATCCTGGTGCGCCGGGCCAGCACGTCGTCCACGTGCCTGGCGTCCTCGTGGGTGGCCGCGTAGCGGGCCTCGACCGCCAGGTAGTCGTCGGCCCCCGGCAGCGGCTCGGCCAGCGCCGGGTCTGCGCGGATCATGTCGAGCAGTTCGTGGATAAGCGACCCGTACCGGTTGAGCAGGTGCTCGACGCGGGCGACGTGAATGCCGGCTTTATCCGCCAGGCCCTGGCGCTGGTTCCACAGTGCGTGGTACCCGACGGCGCCGACCAGCGGCAGGTTCGCCGTGACCGAGTCGGGAACCTTCGCGTCCATCGTCCGCGCCGCCTCGTCGACCGCGTCGGCCGCCATCACCCGGTAGGTGGTGTACTTGCCGCCCGCGACCACCACCAGCCCGGGGACCGGATGCCCGACCACGTGCTCGCGAGAGAGCTTGGAGGTGGACTCGGACTCGCCGGAAAGCAGCGGCCGCAGGCCGGCGTAGACACCCTCGACGTCCTCGCGGGTCAGCGGCGAGTTGAGCACCGAGTTGACGTGGTCGAGCAGGTAGTCGATGTCGGTGGAGCTGGCGGCCGGGTGCGCCTTGGCCAGGGTCCAGTCGGTGTCGGTGGTGCCGATGATCCAGTGCCTGCCCCACGGGATGACGAACAGCACGCTCTTCTCTGTCCGCAGGATGAGGCCCGTGTTGGACGTCAGCCGGTCGCGTGGCACGACGAGGTGGATCCCCTTCGACGCCCGGACATGGAACTGGCCGCGGGTGTCGGCCAGCGCCTGGGTGTCGTCGGTCCACACGCCGGTGGCGTTGATGACCTGCTTGGCCCGGACCTCGAAGACCCGGCCGGTCTCCAGGTCGGTGACGCTGGCGCCGGTGACCCGCTCCCCCGCCCGGAGGAAGCCGTTCACCTTGACCCTGCTGGCCGCGAGCGCGCCGAACTCGGCGGCGGTGCGCACCACCGTCATCGTGTGCCTGGCGTCGTCCACCTGCGCGTCCATATACTGGATGGCGCCCGTGAGCGAGTCGCTCCGCAGGCACGGTGCCTCCCGGAGCGCGCCCTTGCGGGACAGGTGACGGTGGCGCTTGAGCCCCTTGGCGGTGCCCGAGGCATAGGCCATGCCGTCATAGATCAGCACCCCGGCCCCGACGTAGGGCCGCTCCCAGAACCGGTGCTGCAGCGGGTACAGGAACTGGACCGGGTGCACCAGGTGCGGCGCTATGACGTTCAGCAGCAGCCCGCGCTCGTGCAGTGCCTCGTCTACCAGTCTGAAGTCGAGCATTTCGAGGTAGCGCAGGCCACCGTGGATCAGCTTGCTCGACCGGCTCGACGTGCCGCTTGCCCAGTCTCTGGCCTCGACGATGGCGGTCGTCAGCCCGCGCGACACCGCGTCAAGCGCACTACCCGCCCCGACGACGCCACCACCTATGACCAGCACATCCAGCTCGCGCTCGGTCATCTTGGCGATCGCGTCAGTGCGCGCCGCCGGGGACAGTGCAGCTACCACGACACCTCCGTTTAGTTAGCTGACATCTACCCAGTCGAGGGTGCGCTGCACCGCCTTCTTCCATCCGGCGTAGCCCTGCTCCCGCTGCTCAGCCGACCACTGGGGGGTCCAGCGCTTGGACTCGTTCCAGTTCGCCTGGAGTTCCGAGGTGGTCGACCAGAAGCCGGTCGCCAGGCCGGCCGCGTAGGCGGCGCCGAGCGCGGTGGTCTCCGCCACCACCGGGCGGCTGACCGGGACGCCGAGGACGTCGGCCTGCAGCTGCATGGCCAGGTCGTTGGCGGTGACGCCGCCGTCGACCTTGAGCACCTCCAGGTGCACGCCGGAGTCCTGCTCCATCGCCTCGGCGACGTCGCGGCTCTGGTAGCAGATCGCTTCCAGGGTGGCGCGGGCCAGGTGGGCGTTGGTGTTGAAGCGGGACAGGCCGACGATCGCGCCACGGGCGTCACTGCGCCAGTAGGGCGCGAACAGGCCGGAGAAGGCGGGCACGAAGTAGACCCCGCCGTTGTCGGGGACCTGGCGGGCCAGGCTCTCCACCTCGGAGGCGCCGGAGATGATGCCGAGCTGGTCACGCAGCCACTGCACCGCCGACCCGGTCACCGCGATCGACCCCTCGAGGGCGTAGATCGGCTTGTCCCCCCCGAACTGGTAGCAGACGGTCGTGAGCAGCCCGTTCTTGCTGCGGACGAGTTCCTCGCCGGTGTTCAGCAGCATGAAGTTACCGGTGCCGTAGGTGTTCTTGGCCTCACCGGGGGCGAAGCAGACCTGACCGACCGTGGCCGCCTGCTGGTCGCCGAGGTCGCCGGTGAGCGGCACCCCGCGGACCGCGGCCAGGCCGGTGACCTCGCCGTAGCTGCCCGGCGCGGAGGACGGCCTGATCTCCGGCAGCATCGACCTGGGAATGTTGAAGAACCCGAGGAGTTCGTCGTCCCACTGCAGGGTCTCCAGGTCCATCAGCATGGTCCGGCTGGCGTTGGTCGGGTCGGTGACGTGCGAGCCGCCGTTGGGTCCGCCGGTCAGGTTCCAGATGACCCACGAGTCGGTGTTGCCGAAGATGGCGTCGCCCGCCTCGGCGGCGGCCCTGACCCCGTCGACGTTCTCCAGGATCCACTGGATCTTGCCGCCGGAGAAGTAGGTCGCGGGCGGCAGGCCGGCCTTGCGCCGGATCACCTGGCCGCGGTCGTCGCGGTCGAGCGCGCTGGCGATGCGGTCGGTTCTGGTGTCCTGCCACACGATGGCGTTGTAGTACGGGCGCCCGGTCTTGCGGTTCCAGACGACCGCGGTCTCCCGCTGGTTGGTGATGCCCAGCGCGGCCAGGTCCGATGCCGTCAGGCCCGCTCCCTGCAAGGCCGACTGGACGACGGCGGCGGTCCGTTCCCAGATCTCAATTGGGTTGTGCTCGACCCAGCCGGCCTGCGGCAGGATCTGCTCGTGCTCCAGCTGGAACTTGCCCACCTCGTTGCCTGAGTGGTCGAAGATCATGAACCGTGTGCTTGTCGTGCCCTGGTCGACGGCACCGACGAAATCCGGCATGACTATCCTCCTCGCCTATGAGCCAGCACGCTGGTCTGGGTGCGTCTGCACATTGGGATCGACGTTGGTCTCCGCCGCGTGCGGGTACCGGGCTCCCGGGACGTCCGCGGACGCCTCGTCCACCGCGGCATCTCCGGCGGGCTGGGTTTCCGCGATGGGGCCCGAGACATTCTGGAACATCTTGAGCCGGGCGTGCAGGACGTCGCCGATGAACAGGTCGTAGATGATCACGCCCAGGGTGCCCCCGATCAGGGGCCCGACTATGGGTACCCAGAAGTACCAGCTGAACGCGAAACCTGCCCCGTTGTTGTAACTGCCCGGTAGGGCCACGTGCCCCCAGCCTGCGAAGAACGCGAACAGCCGCGGACCGAAGTCACGGGCGGGGTTGATGGCGTACCCGGCGTTCGCGCCGTAGGACATCCCGATCGCGGCGACCGCCAGGCCGATGGCCAGCGGCGCGAGGTTGGACCCGACGGCCGAGTTCCGCATGTCGATCAGCGCGACGACGAAGATCAGCAGGAACGCGGTGCCGACGATCTGGTCTATGAGCGGCCCGGCGAACCCGCCGTGGAAGTACGAGGCCGGGAACGTGGCGAAGATCGAGTAGGTCGCGAGCGCCTGGCCGCCGCCTCTCGGGGTATGCGCCGCGGTGTTGAACGCGTTGATCGCGTTGTCGTACACGAGGAAGACCAGGGCGGCACCGGCGAAGCAGCCGCATACCTGAGCCCCCCAGTAGGGCACGACCTTGGCCCAGGTGAACTTGCGTCTGACCGCGAAGGCCAGGGTCACCGCCGGATTGAGGTGGGCGCCGCTCACGCCGCCCGCCACCCAGACGCCGAAGGCGACGGCCATCGCCCAGCCCCAGGTGATCAGCAGCCAGTCGCCCGCGGCCGCGAAAATTACAGTCGGCCCTGCGGTCCGGCCCGAGCCCGGCAGCCCGGCCACGGCCATCGCCACCACACCGTCACCGAAAGCGATGAGCACGAAAGTTCCCAGGAACTCGGCGAGGAGTTCGCCGTACAGCCCGGTGATGCGTCCGACCGTGCGGCCCTCACCTCTCAGCGGAGTGATATCAGCCATGATGCCCTCCTGCCCCCGCCACGCATCGTTGCCGGCGGAACGTGCTGTTCGGCCCAAAGTACGACGCAGATCGATCAACGGCAATGGGCTAGCCGAGTAAAGTTTTAGCAAAATATGAACGAATCGGACAGACTCTTGACGGGTGAACGGCACAGTCCTATGTTTTTCGCAAAACGTCGTTCTGTATTACCGAACAACATTCTGATGACTGCGCGACCTGTGGGGCGTCAATGAAGAAGCTCATCAACAGCCCGGACACCGTGGTGACCGACGCGCTCGCGGGGATCGCCGCCGCGCATTCGTCCCTCACGGTCGATATCGAAAACAAGGTGATTCTGCGGGCCGGCGGCCCGACGGCCGGGAAGGTCGGCCTGGTGTCAGGCGGCGGTTCCGGGCACGAACCGCTGCACGGCGGGTTCGTCGGGTACGGGATGCTCGACGCCGCGTGCGCGGGTGAGGTCTTCACCTCACCGGTGCCCGACCAGATGCTGTTCGCCACCAAGGCCGTCAACGGCGGCGGCGGCGTGCTGCACATCGTGAAGAACTACACCGGCGACGTGCTCAACTTCCAGATGGCGGCCGAGCTGGCCGACGACGAGGGCATCGAGGTCGTCTCCGTCGTGGTCAACGACGACGTGGCCGTGCAGGACTCGCTCTACACGGCCGGCCGCCGCGGCGTCGGCGCGACCGTCTTCGTCGAGAAGATCGCCGGCGCGCTGGCCGAGCGCGGTGCCTCGCTCGCCCAGGTAGCCGCGGTGGCGGCCGAGGTCAACGAGCGCAGCCGGTCATTCGGCGTCGCGCTCACATCGTGCACGGTTCCGGCCGCGGGCAAGCCGACCTTCGAGCTCGCCGAGCAGGAGATCGAGCTCGGCATCGGCATCCACGGCGAGCCGGGCCGCACCCGGGCGGCGCTCCAGCCCGCCAGCGCGATCGTCGGGATCGTGATGGACGCGATCAACACGGACATGGCGCTCGACGGCGACCTGCTGGTCATGGTCAACGGCATGGGCGGCACCCCGCTGATCGAGCTCTACGGCGCGTTCAACGAGGTCAGCACCTACGTGACCGGCCATGGCGCGCGGATCGCCAGGAACCTGGTGGGCAACTACATCACCAGCCTGGAGATGCAGGGCTTCTCGGTGACCGTCTGCCACCTGACAGATACGCTCGCGGACTTGTGGGACGCGCCTGTGGACACACCCGGGCTCCGTTGGGGACGGTAGACGCGACAGCGTTGTCAACTACCGCGAGGAGCCCTTATGGACGCTGAATTCTTCCGCGCGTGGATCGCGGAGATCGCAGCGGTCGTCGAAGTCCAGCGAGACCATCTCACCCAGCTCGATTCCGCGATCGGCGACGCCGACCACGGGATCAACCTCGCCCGCGGGTTCAGCGCCGTGCAAACGGCGCTGGCCGCGGCCGACACTCCCACCCCGGGCTCGGTGCTGCTGCTGACCGGCTCGACGCTTATCTCCAAGGTCGGCGGCGCGTCCGGGCCGCTGTACGGCACCGCGTTCCGGCGGGCGGCCAAGTCGCTGGGGGACAAACCCGAGGTCCAACTGCCCGACCTGGCCGACGCGCTGGCGGCGGCGCTGGAGGGCGTCAAGAAGCTCGGCGCCGCCACCGAGGGCGAGAAGACCATGGTCGACGTGCTCGCCCCGTCCGTCGCCGCGTTCAGCAAGGCCGTTTCCGAGGGGGCGGCCGGGCCGGCCGCGTTCGCCGCACTGACCGACGCGGCCGACGCGGGTGCCCACGACACCATCGAGATGCAGGCCCGCAAGGGCCGGGCCAGCTATCTCGGCCCGCGCAGCGTGGGTCACGAGGACCCGGGCGCGGCCTCGTCCGCGCTGATGCTGCACGCGCTGCGCGACGTCGCGGCCCGCCAGGCGGGATGAGGGCGGGGATGCGGGCGGGCTGCGCGGGGATGCGGGCGGGCTGCGCGGGAATGCGGGCGGGCTGCGCGGGAATGCGGGCGGGCTGCGCGGGAATGCGGGCGGGCTGCGCGGGAATGCGGGCGGGCTGCGCGGAGATGCGGGCGGGCTGGGCGAGAATAAGCCCAGGCTGGGCGGGGACGGGGCAGCATGGGCGGTGAGGGGGCAGCGGCGACGGGGCCTCCTGTCCGGTTCCGCGGTCTGCCGGTGTCGGCCGGGTCGGCAGCGGGCATGCTGCGGATCATCGGCGATACCGCCGCCGACGACGCTACGGCGGCCGGTGCCAGCCAAGAGGATGTAACCGCCGCGTTCGCCGCGGTGGCGGCCGAGCGGTCCGCGCTGGCCGAACGGCTCAGGGGGGCCGGCCGCGGGCCGGAAGCTGAGATCATCGCGATCGGTGCGCTGATCGCGGGCGATCCCTCGCTCTCGGCGCCCGCCATCGCGGCGATGCGCGACGGCGCGGACGCCGCCACCGCGGTGCGCGCGGCCACCGAGGGTCACGCCGCGGCGATGGAGAAACTCGGCAACCCAGAACTGGCCGAGCGGGCAGGCGACATCCGGCAGATCGCCAGCGCCGTCCTCGAGCGGCTGCGGACCCGCGGCGGTGCCGCCACCCCGGACGCTGGCGCTGGCACCGAGCCCGGCGACTTCATTCTCGTCCGCCGCGAGGTGAGCCCGGCCGACCTCATCGAGTCGGCCGAGGAGGGACTGGTCGGCGCGGTCTCGGTCGCGGGCGGCGCGAGCTCGCACGCGGCGATCGTCGCCCGCGGGCTCGGGGTTCCGATGATCGCCGGCGCGAGTCTTGAGGTGCTTGACCTGTCACCGGGCCTGCCCGCCGTCCTCGACGCCGATGCTGGCGAGCTCGTGATTGGCGGAACCGGGGTTGCCGACCGGCAGCGGGCGGCCGTCGCGCGGCGCCGGCGTCCCCGCGAGGTTGCCGACGACGAGCTGGGCGCGGAACCGCCGCGGACCGCGGACGGGCACCAGGTCGTCGTGCTGTGCAACGTGGCCTCGGCGGTCGAGACCCGGCGGGGGCTCGCCGCGGGCGCGGCCGGCGTCGGGCTGCTGCGCACCGAACTCCCCTACGTGCAGGCCGCGGACTGGCCGACGCTGGCGCAGGACCGCGATCAGCTCGGGCCGATTCTCGAACTGCTCACGGACAGGACCGCCGTTGTGCGGTTGCTCGACTTCTCCGGCGACAAGATCCCTCCGTTCCTGGGCCAGACCGCGGGCGCGGCGGTGGCCGGGGAAGCGGACGGGACGGCGGCCAGGGAACCGGGTGGGAAGGCGGGCGGGGAAGCCGGCCGGGATGCCCACGGGGAGCTCACCTTGCCGGCCGGCGCCGGCCTGGCCGCGCTGCTTGCGCATCCGTTCGCGCTGGCCGACCAGCTGCGCGCCATCCTCGAAACCGGCCGGGACGCGCGGCTGGGGGTGCTGATCCCGATGATCAGCTCGCTGCGCGAGGTCAGCCGGGTGCGCGAGGTCCTCGCGCAGACGGCCGCCGCGCTCGATGTGCCCGCGCCGCCCCTCGGGATCATGGTGGAGCTCGAGTCGACCGCCGCGAACGCCGCGGCCTTCGCGTCGGCGGTGGACTTCTTCTCGATCGGGACCAACGACCTGACCGGCGATGTGCTCGGGCTCGGCCGGCGCGATCAGGCGGCGGGGCCGGCCCTGGCCGCCCACCCCCGGGTGCTGGCGCTGGTCAAGAGGGTTGCCAAGGCAGGCAGGGAGGCGGGGATCACGGTCTCCGTCTGCGGGGACTCGGCGGCCGATGCCAGGGTGCTGCCACTGCTTGTCGGTGCCGGGGTCCGGGCGGTGAGCGTGCCGGCCGCCAGAGTACCCACGGTCCGTTCATGGATACCGAATTTGAACTCCCTCGCCTGCAAGGAGCTGACCGAACGAGCGCTGCGGGCATCGACCGCGGCCGAGGTGTGGGACCTGGTGCCGGCGCTATGAGCGCCTCAGCGCAGCACCGAAAGCACCGCTCCGCTGCGGCCCGCGCCCAGGTCACGGGAGATCGAGCGGGCGGACTCGATGACCGCGCGGGCCAGCTCGGCCTGGGTGGCGTGGTCGAGGATCCGCTCGGCCGGACCGACCAGCCCGATCGCGCCCGCCACCACGGCGTCCCGGCCGATGATCGGCGCCGCTATCCCCGCGTCGCCGACGGTGGCCTCCTCGTTCTCGACGGCGTAGCCGCGCCTGCGGACCTGGGCGAGCGCCTGGCCGAGAGCCGCGCGGGTCGTCTTGGTGCGGCCGGTGAGCACCGACCGCTCCTCCGCCATCACCCGGGCGGCCTCCTGAGCGGGCTGGTAGGCGACGATCGCGTGCCCGAGGGCGCACGCGTGCCACGGGATGGCCGCGCCCACCTCCAGGATCTGCACCGTGTTGTCCGGGCGGAACACGTGGTGCAGCACGATCACCCGGGTCCCGGACAGGGTCGCCACCCACACCGCCTCGTTGGTCCGCTGGGCGAGAGACTCGGCCCACAGCAGCGAACGGGCCCGCAGCTCGGAGCCGTCGAGGTAGGCGTTGCCAAGCTGCAGTACCCCGGGGCCCAGGCAGTACTTGCCGCTGGCCGGGTCCTGCGCGACCAGGTCATGCGCGACCAGCGCGCGGAGCAACCCGTGGACGGTCGGCTTGGCGAGGCCGACCCGTTCCGCAATCTCAGTGACGCCGAGCCGCGGCGTCCCCGACCCGAGCGCGGCGAGGATGGCCGCGGCCCGCTCCACAGACTGGATCATAAGGTCCTTTTCGGTAATGTCGAACAAGATCAGGATAGGGCATAGAGCATGGCAGCCAGGGTAGGAATCGTGCTCGTCTCACACAGCGCCTCGCTCGCCGAGGGCACGGCCGAGCTGGCCGGCCAGGTCGGCGGCGGAACGGTGACCATTGCCACCGCCGGCGGGACCGACGACGGGCGGCTTGGCACCAGCATTGACAAGGTCGCGGCCGCGATCCGGCTGGCCGATGCGGGCGCCGGCGTGGTGATCCTGCCCGACCTTGGCAGCTCGGTGCTGACCGTGCGGACGCTGCTGGCCGATGACGGCGACGACCTCCCCGGGCCGCTTGAGGTCGCGGACGCCCCGTTCGTGGAGGGCGCGGTCGCGGCCGTGGTGACCGCCGCCGCGGGCGGCAGCCTGAAGGCTGTCCTTGACGCCGCGCAGGAGGCACGTCATGCCAGAAAGCTCTGAGGCGACGATCACCTTGGCCGGGGACCTGCACGCGCGGCCGGCCGGCGCGCTGGCGGTGGCGGCGGGCCAGTTCGCCTCGTCGGTGCAGGTGAGCGTGGCGGGCGGCGGGGAGGCGGACGGGAAGAGCGTGCTCGCGGTCATGCAGCTCGGCGCGAGCAGCGGCCAGCAGGTCACCGTGCGCGCGGCCGGGCCCGATGCGGAGAAGGCGGTGGAGACGCTGTCCGCGATCTTGTCCAGCGTCAGCAAGGTCGGCGAGTAAGCGGGCGCCGCTGCCAGGCGCCGCCGCCGGGTGCCGCCGCGACCGAGGCCGAGGCCGCGCTGGAAAATGAGTATCGCCTGGGTCCGCCCGCGTGTTAGGTTCCGCAATCGTGCGACGCGTCTCAGTGGTCGGCAACTCCGGCTCGGGCAAGTCAACGCTGGCCAGGGAGCTGGCCGCCATCATCGGCGCCACCCACCTTGAGCTGGACGGGGTCTACCACCAGCCGGGCTGGGTGCCCTTGGACGCGGACGAGTTCCGCCGCATCGTCGCGGCCGCCGCGGCCGGGGACCGCTGGGTGATGGACGGCAACTACTCCGCCGTGCGCCCGATCGTCTGGGACCGGGCGGATACCGTCGTCTGGCTCGACCTGCCCAGACGGACCGTGATGCGGCAGGTCGTCGCGCGGACGCTGCGCCGGGTCGCCACCCGCGAGGAACTATGGAACGGCAACCGCGAGCCGTTCAGCAACGTGCTGCGCTGGGACCCGCAGGAGTCCGTCATCTCCTGGGCTTGGCACAACCACGCCAAGTACCGCGACCGGTACGCCGCGGCGGCGGCCGACCCGGCCAACGCCCACCTGACGTTCATCCGCCTTACCAGCCGCCGCGACATCACCCGTTTCCTGGCCGACTCCGCCGCCAAGGCGGCCGTCGGCTCCTCCGATGCGCCTTAGGGCTTGCGGGCAAGGGCATGGGAAGCGGTCGTTTAGGCCGGATGGGCGTCCAACTTTGGCCCTAACTAGGGTTCGCTGCTCTCGAAGCGGGAGACCAGGATCAGGGCGGCGACGAATACCGCGATCATGGCGATCAGCAGCGCGAGCTCCGGCGTGGACGCGGTTTCCTCGCTGCTGAGGATGAAGAGGATCTTCCTGATCACGGCGACCAGGCCGACCGCGAGCAACGGCTGGGTGACGAGGTGGTGCGCGCGCAGCGAGAGCACCACGGTGTGCATGATCTCAACCAGGATCAGCACCAGCAGCACCCGGTTGAGCAGGTTGACGACCGCGTTCTCGACCGAACCGTGCCGCACGTCGTGGAAGAAATCGATCACGCCGAGTACCAGGACGACGACGGCCAGGGCGACCAGCAGCACGCCGACGACGAGCGACAAGAGGTCCTGAGCGTGCTCGAGCAGACCGATAATCCTGATCCCGGCCGCCCCGGCAGGGCGCTGCTCCTTCTCGTCGGACATGCTGCTCATTATGGGCATAACGGCCATCATCCGGAACAGGCGGCGCGGAAGATGCCGCCCGTCCCTAGCGCCCATTCCCGGCCGACGTGGCTTAGGGCCAAAGTTGTACGGGCAACAGGCGGACAAAAGGTGCATTTGCCGCGCTTTGCCGTGTTCAGGTGTACAACTTTGGCCCTAAGATGCGCGCTGAGGCTCGCGAGCGGGTGCCGCGGGTGCCGTGGGTGATGGGGGCCGTCAGGTGAGGCGACGGGCGGCGGCTTCTTCGGCGGCGGCGTTGGGGTCGGCGGCGTCTCCCCAGGTGCCGGCGGCGTGGATGACCTCCGGCTTGCGGACCCTGACGTAGAAGTAGGCGATCAGGCCGAGTGCGATCCAGGCGATGAAGACGTACGGGAACGTCCACCACGGCCAGGTCAGCGCGGGGAAGATGTGGTTGGGAATGGCTGTCGGTATCCAGTTCACGTAGAAGACGAACACCATCGTTACCGCGCCGAGCACGCCGAGCACCCAGGCAAGCGGCTTGTTCTCGCCAATCTTGCGCAGGTAGATCGGCATGGCCAGGCAGACCAGGCCGTAGGCCAGCATGAAGCCGTAGGTGGCGATCGTGCCTTCCTCGCCGGTGAGCGTCGTGTCGGTGGAGCCCGCCAGGATGTAGGCGATCGGTAGGACGGTCATCGGGATGGCCACCGACCAGATGGCGACGCCCGGCGCGCGGGTGTGCCTGGTGGTGTGCGTGAACACCCTGGGCAGCAGGCCGTCGTGGCCGAGCGAGAGCAGCATCCGCGAGCCCGCGGTCAGGCAGGCCAGCGCGCAGGCGAACATCGAGCAGGTGATGCCGATCGCGATGAAGTGGCCGAGCCAGCCGAGGCCGACGACGGAGGCGAGCTGCGGCAGCGGCGCGGTCGCGTTGCCGAACGCGGCGTCGCCGAACCCGTAGACCTGGGCGTAGGCCACGATCAGGTAGAACACCCCGATGATCCCGCAGGACCACATGATCGCGCGCGGCACCGAGCGGGCCGGGTTCTTCGCCTCCTGGCCGAGCGCGCCGGCCGACTCGAACCCGACGAAGGCGAAGATGGCCAGCACCATGCCGACCACGATGCCGCCGGCCCCTGACCCCTTGAGTGACAGCTGGTGGGTGTCGATGACCCCGCCGTTGTGCGCGTAGACGGCGATGCACAAGATCAGGATGATCGTCACCGAGACGGACTCGAGTATGAACGCGAGCCGCTGCGAGAACTTGATGTCCGACACGGCCATCAGGGCGGGGACCAGGCCGCCCACGATGTAAAGGATCGCCTTGACCACGTGGTTGCCCGGCGACGAGACGCCGAAGCCGGTGAGGAAGTTGTTGCCGTAGATCTCGAAGCCGATTACACAGGCGATCCCGGTGAACACGTAGCCGAGGATCAGTCCCCAGCCCGCGGCGCTTCCCGCGCCCGGGCCGAGCGCCCTGGTCACCCAGACGTAGAACGACCCGGCCGAGTTGATCCGGGTGGCGAACTGCGCCGCGCAGTACGCCACGATCAGCAGCACGATCATGCTGATGCCGAACGACAGCCAGGTGCCGTTGCCAGCGGAGAGGAAGACCAAGAACGGGAGCAGCGCCATCGCCGCGCTCGGTGCCATGTTGGCCACCGACTGGGCGAGCACCTCCGGGGTGGAGAGAACTCGCTTCTGCAGGGTAATGCCGGTATCGGCGGCAATTTCCGTGGAGGCAGTTGTCATGCGTGCGTTCCTCTAATCGATCTTTCTGATCTTTTTAATTGGGACGTCGGGCGCGGGGGTGCGACGGGGTTCTGCGCGGGGGTTCGGCGGATCGACTAGTGCTGGTGGCAGTGGCCGCCGCCGGGCTCGGGGTTGTCGAGGGCGGGGTTGCCGACGAAGAAACCGGCCGGGAGGAGCCGGAAGCCTATCGGGTGGACGGGCATGACCGGCCAGTCCTCCGGGCGCACCACGTGGTTGGCGCCGAAGGTGAACCAGAGCACCACGTCGGTGTCGGTGAGGTTCCGGCCGGCCTGGATGAAGGCGGGCAGGCCGCCGCCGCCCGCCGACTGGTTCGGGTAGTCGCCGGTGGCGAAGACCTCGTCCCGGTCGTAGGCGGTGACCCAGAGCGGGTGGGCGATGAACCCGGCCCGGTTGGCCACGGCCGATCCGGGGTGGGCGAACGACTTGATGGTGTGCTCGGGGACGAGCTTGTAGCCGACCGGCTGGCCGAGGGAGTTCCTGACGTTCTCGTTGACGATCTTCCAGTAGCGGCCGGCCAGCGGGTCGGCCTCGCGACGGCCCATCGCCTCGTCTTCGATCAGCGTCTCCTCGGCGCGCCAGGCGTTGCCGACGGGGTTGCCCGGGCCCTCGGGCATCGCGGTCGGGGTGACCTCGTAGACCCGGTTGGTGGTGCCGTCGACCGCCATGTCCAGCCGGACGTTGAAGAAGTGCTGGTGGTGCGGGCCGTACACGCCGGGGGCGACGATCGTGCCGTACTCGGGCTTGACGCCTTCGTCGATCGCGCCGTCGGAGATGACCCCGGAGAGCTTCACCTCGTACTCGATGGAGCCGTCCTGGTACAGGTACCAGTAATAGCCGTACTCGTAGTTGCCGACGGTGACGATGGACGAGATCACCATCCGGCGCATCCGGCGGACCTCGGCGTGGCCGGTGCGGAAGTCGGTGTGCTTCCAGGCGATGCCGTGGTCCTCCTCGTGCAGGCAGATGGCGTTGGGCAAGACCATCGCGTTGCCGTCGTTGTCGTTGACGACGCCGTCGAGGTAGACGATCTCGCCGAGGCAGTCGCAGCCGAGTACCAGCGAGTTGGTGAGCAGGCCGATGCCGTACTCGCCCTCGTCGAGGACCAGCTTGCGGTAGTGGGTCAGACCGGGGTCGCCGTAGGGGACGAACATCTCGGACAGGCTCGCCCGGTAGATGATGGAGCGGCCGGCGTACTTGATCTGGTGCAGGACCAGGCCCTCGCGGGGGGTGAAGCCGATCCGCAGATCCCACTTCTGCCAGCTGAGGTGGCTGCCCTCGACGGTGAAGCTGGGGCCTTCGTGCTGGACGACGTCGAACGGCTTGACGTCGGTTCGCGGCCCGTCGGGGAAGAACGGGATGTTATCGGGGTCGGTGATCTGGCCGGGGGTGTAGTTGGCGGATTTCTCCGGAATCGGGATTACCCCGTGGTCCTCGACCTTGACGACGGTGAGCGTGTCCAGGTTGACGAGGGTGAGCACGTTCTCGACCGGGTGCGCGTAGCCGTTGTCGTCCGGCGCGCTCCGGACCCAGGTGAGCGGGGAGACAAAGCGGCCGTCGTCCGGGCCGACGCCTGGCTCGACGTTGGGCGTGGACCACGGGTCGATCATGCACAGGCTGAAGTCCTCGATGCCGCGCTTGCGCATGGCCTCCTGCCAGCGCGGGTCCTTGCGGACAATGTCCTCGGCGGCGAGGAACTCCTCGAACATCACGCTCGGCTGCACGCCGGGGACGCGGCGGAAGCTGATGACCTCGGCTCCCCTGCCCGCCCCGGCCGCCCCGCCCTCCGGCAGCTTGACGAGCCCCTCGTAGGTCGCCCGCTCGGCGCGCTCCCGCAGCACGACCTTGACCAGGCGGTCGGGCGCGGGGGCGGTACCGCTCTCGAAGGCGATGACATCGTGCTTGGCCGGCTCGCGGAGCGAGATGTAGACGAACCGCGCGGTGCCGGCCAGGCTCTGCGCCGCCTTGACGGCGGCGGCCGCGGCCTCGATCTCGGCGGCGGTCAGCGGAGCGAGCGGGTGCGGCGCCGGGGCGGGCGGGCCCGTCCCGGCATCCGCTGTGTCAACAAGAAACGCCATGCTTTATAGGACAAGACAATGACGTTTCACGTCAATAGTCCATTTGTTACGCGATCGTGAAGCCATACCACATCTGTGTTGCTTAACACCGTTTTGTCGCTGTTTCTAGATATTTGTTATTATTTGTCGGCGATCGCGATTAGTCGGTGCGCAGGCGTGACCAGGCGTCGCCGCCGACGGCGAGCAGCAGGATCACGCCCAGCGTGATCTGCTCGTACAGCGGGTTCCAGGCCAGCAGGGTGAAGCCGTTGCCGATCATCGCGATGAACAGCACGCCGACCACGGTCCGCCAGATCGCTCCCTCGCCGCCCAGGATCGATGTGCCGCCGACGACGATGCCGGCCAGCACGGTGAAGGTCAGCGCCGTGCCGCCGTTCGACGATGAGGCGGAGAGCACCCGGGAGGCGTCGATGATGCCGGCCAGCCCGGCCGCGCCGCCGCTGATCGCGAAGGTGACCAGCTTGATCCAGTTCACCCGGACGCCGGCCAGCCTGGCCGCCTCGGCGTTGCTCCCGGCGGCGTACATGTACCGGCCGAGGATCGACCGGGCGAGCACGACGCCGACGATGATCACCACGCCGATCATCGTCCAGGCGGCGGTGGTCACGTCGAGGAACTCGGTCCGCGCGAAGTTCGCGAACCCGAGCGCGGTGTAGGCGATGATCAGGTTCCCGTTGGTGACCAGGCTGGCGACGCCGGTGATAACAAACGACATAGCGAGCGTGGCGATCAGCGAGTTGATGCGGAAGAAGGTCGCGATCACGCCGTTGAGCGCGCCGACCGCGACGCCGACGAGAAGGCCGACGATGATCGCGACCACCGGGCTGCCGGTCTCCGCCATCTTGGTCGCGATGACCTGGCAGAGGGCATAGGTCGCGCCGACCGACAGGTCGATGCCGCCCGCGATCAGCACCATCGTGCCCGCCGCGGCGATGATCAGCGTCGAGGACTGCTGGTCGAGGAGCTCGAGCAGGTTGGTCTTGTCGTAGAAGAGCGAGCCCTTCCAGATGGCGAGGATGATGAACAAGACGATGAACGGGTAGACGATCCCGCCCTGCCGTGCCTGGCCGAGGAACCCGCCCCCGGGCAGGCTGAGGACGCCCGGCCTGGCGCTCCCCTTCGCCGCGTCGCCAGGCTTCTCCGGGGCCGGCGGGGCGGCCTGCGGCGTACTCAATTCACGCACCTCTTTCTGTGGCGCCGAACGCGGCCCCGAGGATCGCCGCCTCGGTCGCGTCGTTGCCGGTCAGTTCCGCTTCGACCCGGCCGCCGCGCATGACGAGCACGCGGTGGGCCAAGCCGAGAATTTCTTCGACATCGGAGGAGATCAGCAGCACGCCGAGCCCTTCGTCGGTCAGCGCGGTCAGCAGCTCGTAGATCGCCCGCTTGGCGCCGACGTCCACGCCCCTGGTCGGCTCGTCCGCTATCAGCACGGTGGGGTCGCTCAGCAGCGACCGGGCGAAGAGCAGCTTCTGCTGGTTGCCGCCGGACAGGGACGAGGCGGGGGCCGACTGGCCGCCGCCCCGCGCGTCCACCCGGGTGAGCACGTCCCGCACGGTCCGCCGCTCGGCACCGGGCTTGACCATCCCGGCCCGGCTCACCTGCGCGAGCGTGGACAGGCTGACGTTCTCCCTGACCGATCGGCCGAGCAGCAGCCCCTGGTCCTTGCGCGACTCGGGGATCATCTGCACCCCTGCCCGCATGGCGCTGCGCGGGTTGCCGGTGACGTCGGTCTGACGCGGGCCGGCCGCACCGCCCGCCGATACGGTGACCGTTCCCGAGTGCACCCGGTTGGCCCGGTAGATCGCCCGCGCGACCTCGGTGCGGCCGGCGCCGACCAGGCCCGCCAGGCCGAGGATCTCCCCCGCTTTCAGGTCGAACGAGACGCCGTTGACGCCGGGGGCGACCAGGTCACGGACCGAGAGCACGGTGCGCGCGGCGGCCGGGGCCGGCCGTTTGGGCGGGAACGTCGCGTCCAGCGACCGGCCGAGCATCGCCGCCATCAGCGACTCCTCGGTCTGCCCGGCGGCGGGCACCGTCTGCACCAGGCGCCCGTCACGCAGGATCGTCACCTCGTCGGCGAGCTCGAGCACCTCGCCCAGGAAGTGCGAGACGAGCACGACGGTGGTGCCGGTGCGCGCGAGCTGGCGGATGACCGCGTGCAGGGCCTCCACGTCGGGCCGGGACAGCGCGGCGGTCGGCTCGTCCATCACGATCAGCTGGGCGTTACGGCAGAGCGCGCGGAGGATCTCGACCTTCTGCTTGTCGGCGGTGCGCAGCGACCCGGCGTTGGCGCCGCCGTCGAGCGCGAACCCGACCGAGGCGGCCAGCTCGTTGTACCTGCGGCGCAGCTCGCGACGGTTCTGGAAGCCCGCCTGGCTCGGCTCCACGCCGAGGAAGACGTTCTGCTCGACGGTCAGCGACCCCATGATCGCCAGCTCCTGGGCGATGAGGATGACGCCGCGGCCGATCGCGTCGCGCGGCGAGTGGAACCGCACTGGCTCGCCGTCCAGCAGGATCTGGCCGTCATCCGGGGCGTGCGCGCCCGCGATGATCTTGCCGAGGGTGGACTTGCCCGCCCCGTTCTCGCCGACGAGGGCGTGAATGGCGCCGCGGCCGATGGTCAGGCTGACGCCCTCCAGGGCGCGCGTGCCACCGAAGGACTTGGTGATGTCCCGCAGCTCGACGTGCACGCCCTGGAGGTTGCTTTCGTTATCGGGCACGGTCAGCCCTGCCACTCCGGGGTGAACGAGCTGGCGTTCGCCTTGGTGACCACTCCGTTGTCGGGGAACGCGGCGACCGGGTTGATGGCGCCGCTGACCTTGCCGGACTGGATCGCCGCGACCAGTGCCTTGACGGCCAGGGTGCCCTCGGCCGAGGGTGCCTGGGCGACGTCGGAGAACACCGCGCCCGACTCGATGCCGGCCACCGCCGCGGCACTCGCGCCGTAACCGACCAGGAGCACGTGATCGGACTTGTCGGTGGTCGACAGCGCGGTCATGGCGCCCTCGATGCCCTGGTCGGAACCGACGATCAGGTCAAGGCCGGGCACCGCCTGGAGCATCGTCTCCACCGCGCTCAGGCCGGTGGTCGGGGTGAAGAACGACTGGCCCGAGGTGACGACCTGAACCGGGCTGCCCTTGATCGCCGCGCTGAATCCGCCGTAGATGGCCGTGTCAAGCGAGGAGGCCTTGATGTCGTACAGGTAGCCGACCTTGCACGGGCTCAGCTTCTTGGACGCGCAGGCCGCGACCACCTGCTGGCCGAGCTGGGTGCCGATCAGCGTCGGGACGAATGTCACGTTGGCCGACAGGCCCGCGACCTGCGGCGCGGCCGTGCTCAGGCTCGGGCCGAGGATCTGGTCCATGTTGACGACCTTGATCCCCTTGGCGATCGCCTGCTTGACCAGGGTGACCAGGC
Source organism: Trebonia sp. (assembly GCA_050013875.1). Lineage (GTDB taxonomy): Bacteria > Actinomycetota > Actinomycetes > Streptosporangiales > Streptosporangiaceae > Trebonia. The sequence continues at coordinate 30,735 of JBEKEK010000053.1, forward strand.
CGGTGCTCTCGATCGGCTGGGTGATGATGCCGTTGTACTGACCGGAGTTGATGACGGTCTGCAGCTGGTCGTACTGCGTCTGCGGGTTGTTGTCCGCGTCGAACACCTTCAGGTTCGCGCCATCGGCCGACGCCACCGCCTGCGCCGCCGCCAGCATCGGGGCGTCGTAGCTGTTGTCAACGGCGAACGACAGGTAGGCGATGTTCAGCGCCTTGGGTGCCGCCGACGTGGTCGCCGCCGCGGACGAGGAGGCCGTCGCGGATGTCGCTGCCGGGGCGGTCGTGCTGCTGCTACTGCTGCTGCAGGCAGCGAGGCCGAGAGCCGCGGCAGCGAAGGCTGCCACGGCGGCACTGCGGCGGAGAGACCGCGTTGCCGGGAAGTAGGGCACGGCTAAACTCCTTTGTGCTCGCTCACTGGGAGGTGGGTTAGCTGCTAGGCCGGTGGACCGGGTGCCAGCCCGGTCCACCGGTATTTTTATTACCGTCAAGAGGGCTTCCGTGTAACGGACTAATGTCCGCAACACGGTCATTGGGCCTGATGGGAAGCGTGTCTGTTTCTTCGGCGGGTGTCAAGAGCTAACCTTGGTGGCAGCTGGAATGAGATGTACCGGTGATGTCCGGCACGCGGACAGTGCACCTCGATGCCGCTGTGACTGGCCAGGTCAGGACGACGGGCGGGGCGTATGGCGGGTACGCAAGGCGGACTTGAACCCGTTTATTGGAGTTTTCGGACGTGTGTCCGCTAGACGGACAAGGCCTCGCTGAGGTTGTTACGAAGTCATGGCCGCGGGCGTGACTTGCGCCTGTGCCTGTGCGGCCCTCAGGCGGACGGGCCCTGCTCCTCAAACAGCACTTCCATGCCGCTCGGCGCGCGCACGGTCACGATCCGGTAGCTCCAGTCCGGCCGGGGGTGCTCGGTCGTCACCTCGAAGGGGATATCAGCGTCACCACAGGCCCCGATGACGGCCCCGATGTCGCTCACGCCCAGCTGCCAGGTGATCCCGGCCTTGGCCGGGTCGGTGTCCGCTCTGCGGCTGAGGCCAAACTCGACGATGTCGTTGCCAACGGCCAGGAAGTCCGGGTACTCCGAACCTTCGTAGGTGGTGCGCAGGCCAACCCCGAGCCGGAGGTAGAAATCACGCTCGGCATGAGGATCCTGGACGTGCAGGATCGGCAGCAGCTTGGTGACGATGTCGGCCATGATGCCCATTGTCGTCCGGCCGCGAACGGGACGCCACCAGCTCAACAGCAGCGGCGGCGGACGGTGCAAGGTCGCGGGACCCGGTGGCGGGGCAGGCAGGAAAGCGGACCGCGGTTGGGTGGAACACGGGACCGTTCGGGCTGACTGTTTGCGTTTTGCTTTGGGGTGACCGGACCCTGCCGTGCGGGAAGCGGCGCGAGCCGGTACGCTACGTGGGACGCCTGTCGGCCCGCGCCGACGGGGCGCGCGGATGTAGCTCAATGGTAGAGCCCCAGCCTTCCAAGCTGGTCATGCGGGTTCGATTCCCGTCATCCGCTCCCAGTTCAAAGACTCTTAGCGCTTTTGTTTTCGATGACAACGCGATATTCCGCGCGGCCCGTGCCCGATCGACGCGAGACGGGCATCACCAGCTTAAGTTGCTCGTCGACGACGCCCAGCGGAGCGTTTTGACGCAGCGCAGATTTTTGGTCATACTTTTGACCATGACCGTGCTTCCGTTGGGCGACGTCAAGTCCCATCTCTCTGAGCTCGTCGGTCGCGTCCACGACCATCACGAGCGGGTGACCGTCACAGTGCACGGCAAGCCGTCGGCCATCCTCATCGCCCCGGAGGACCTGGAAGCGCTGGAGGAGACTCTAGAGATCATGCGCGATGCCACGACGATGAACCGCCTGGCCGAGTCTGACGCGGAACTGGCCCGCGGCGAGTACGTCTCCGCTGAGGAACTCGCCGAGGCAATGAGGCGGCGCCAGGCGCAGTGAGCGACGGCCCGGCAGAGGATTCCTACGAACTGCGGACGACATCCACCGTCCGCCGCGCGCTGAGTGAGACTTTGCCGGAAGCCGTTGCGGCGGCCGCCTATGAGTTCATCACCGGGCCGCTGCTCACCGACCCCCACCGGATCGGCAAAAGGCTTCTCCCGCCGATGAACGACAGGTTCAGCGCCCGCCGCGGCACCTACCGGGTGATCTACCGCATCGACGATAAGGCCCGCGTAGTAACGGTAGTAGACGTGGCTCACCGCCGCGATGCTTACCGCACCTGAGCAAAAGCACATTCCGCGCAGTGCCGAATTAGCCTTAGTACTCCTGATCTAGGCCGCCCTCCGGGCGTCGCTGCGCGACGGCTTCGCCAGCCTAGACCGGGCACCCACTCGCACGGATTCGGCGCCTCTGAGGACGATGGGCAGGACTAGGAGCCGGGCGGGGGGTACGTGGTCGTGTTCGCCGAGCAGTCGATCAGATGCCGGGTCCACGCGGCGTGACGTTTGCGGAGTACCCGAGCGGTCAGGTCGGAACGGCCAAGATCGCGGTAGTTCGGCACCCATGACTCCACAGAGGCGTGTGAGCGGGCGGCGGCCCACAGGTCCGCCAGCAGCGGATCAGGGCAAGCGACTCCGCTCGCCGCCTGGTAGGAGTCCAGGAACCGGGCGGCGATGTACTGGTCAAACAGCAAATACAGGTCCAGCCGGCACCAGCCCAGATCGAAATTGCGCGGGCCGAGGGCAGCACCAGACCAGTCCACAACGCCGGTGAGAGTGCCGTCCTGCCACACGGTATTGCCGGACCAGAAGTCGTAGTGTGTCAGAACAGCCGGCTCAGTGGCGAGAGATTCCCACCTGGCCGAGACCAGACTGGCTGCCGGACCGTGAAGGGCTGCACGGGACTCTCCTGGTCGGTCGGACACACGGGGAAATCCAGCCAGGCGATCGCTGGCCGTCGCGTGGATGCGGGCGAGGGATTCGCCGAGTTGCCGCGCAAAGCCCGGTGGATCGACCGGGGTAATGTCGGCGAAACCCGGCAGTCGGGAGATCAGAATCCATGGCTCTTCCACCGGGCCGCCAGGGTCAGCGGCCAACAGCCGCGGGGCCAGGCCGCCGAGTCCGTCCAGCACGCCGAGAACCCGCATCTCGTCGTCGACCGCACGATCGCCGGCAGGGAACTCACGAAGAACGAACTCCCGCTCGGGGTTGGCTGTCTGGATCAGGTAAGTACGGGCGTGCGTCCCTCCAGCCAAGGCTCGCGTTCCTCGCACCGTCGCGTTCGGCCCAGCGAGCGCCGCGGCTCGGTCAATAGCCGCAGCCGGCAGCGGTCGATGGGTCATAGCATGACCTTAGGGGATGTACTGCTGCCGACAGTGCTGCATAGCGGGTGGCAACCCATTGACGCGGGCGGATAAGGCTGGAATATCGGCCCACTACACAGACGCCAATGGACGACTCAAGACGGGGCGCCCGCTCCTACACTTAACGGACACCCGGAAGGCCCTGACCTGCGCAACCGGAGCCAGCCGACTTGCCGGACGTCCGGCACGAGACTACGGATCAGATGGTGTCCCAACGGAGACGAGCTGCCGCACCGCTTCCGGTCCTCAGACGCTGACGCGTCTCCGGTCCGGGTCGGCTTGCCGTGGGATGACTCTCCGTACTCCGAACCGGAAGACACGCCAGGGCGGATCCGCCGCCGTTGGGCCATTAGCGGGCCATTAACCCCGGTAAACAGCGGTCAGTCACGGTCATGGCCGGACAACGAATCGCCCAGCTCAGCCGCCCTGACGGCGATGTGCGATACACCTTCCAAGCTGGTCATGCGGGTTCGATTCCCGTCATCCGCTCCATATCTTAGCTGACTAAAGATATTTTTAGAATCTAATATCGAGTGTTAATCGACTGGTTTCACAGCTCGCAATAATTTTCATTTGTGCACTTGAGAAGTTTAATTCGATCATAGTTGCGCATTACGTGCCGCGTCGCGGGCCTCTGCATCTACCCGATTTCTACCCATCGAGCTTCCCGAATCGCAGAGCGAACCTGGGGTTCCGCTGCACCACAGGCCCTGGGCGTCCCGACTCGAAATCCGCAACCCAGCTTTCTGGGCTGGCCGCGTAGTTTCGATTTATGCCTGCGCCACGGCGAGAGGCTCACAGGTGTTAGGCCAGCAAGAGGGCAAGGAGGGGCGCCGGGATGGCCCAGGCGGGGGTGTCTACGCGTGTGACGGTCTTGGTGGCCACGATGCCGGCGTGATAGCGGCCCTCGATCGTCCTCGCCTCGGCCCGCCAGCCGTCGGCAACCCACTTCACCTCGACCGGCGTCGTCCATTCCGAGCCGCCCGGCCCCGGCACGGCGACGGGGCCGAAGTCGATTTCCTGCCCCGATCCGGTCCGGACGTAGCCAATGGTGTCGCCTGTCATCCAGCGTCCCGGCTGCAGGTTGTCGATCGCCGCGGCCAACGCGACCGCGAGGACTTGCTCAGTTAGCGAGGTCATATCCGGATCGGGCGCGCCCGCACGCAGGCTGGTGCCGATCCAGGCGAGCAGCGGATCAGCCAGATACAGCTTGGACTGCGCCCCCGGAATGCGGCGGCCGGACTCGTTAACCTGATGCGCCCAGAGCGCCCCGTAGCTTCGCACCAGGCGGTTCAGCCTCAGGTCAAAGGCCCCGCGCGTCTGGTAGCCAAGTGCTTCGGACGCCTTGGATCGGTTAAGCGGCGACGTCGACCGAGCTTGCAGCGCGGCCATGAGCAGCGGGACGGAGTCGACGGGCGACTCCCGGTCGACATCGATGTGCAGCCAGGACGCGACATCGCGCATGAACGACTCGCTGACGCTGCCCGTCCGGTAATGCTCAGCCACCGCGCGGGGAAATCCGCCAGACGTCAGGTACGCCTGCCACGCCAGGTCAAGCTCGTCGGTGAACGCGACAAGCGACTCGGCCGCCGCAGCGGTCGCCGCGCCCTGCAGGTCCCACGGCGGGACCGGGCCCGGCGCGGGGATGCGGCCGTCGGTGATCCTGACGTAATCCCGGAAGCCCATGGGCAGCAGCAGCCTCGACCGGCGCCCGCCCCCGCTCCCGGCCCGCCCCGCAAGCAGGTCGCGCTCGACGTCACCGGTCTCGGACCACGACGACCCGGTGCACACCACCGTCTCCTCGCCGAAGATGGTGTTGTCCCGCAAGTACTTGATCGTGGTGGTCCAGCCGTCGATGCTGGTGACCTCGTCAAGCAGCCAAACCCGCAGCCGGGCATCGGGCTGGTCCACCGACCGGGTAAGCGCGCGGCCCAGGGCTATCGCCCGGGCGAGATCCTTCGCGCGCATCCCGTCGGCCGGGAGGTAGACCACCTGCCGCGGGTCAACGTCCGGGCGAGCGCACAGCGCCAGAACGCAGTCCTTAAGGGCAACCGACTTCCCAACCCGCCGCGGCCCGCGCAGGATGACCATCCTGTCATCCGGAGGCGCGGAAGCGACATCACGCAGAACATCCGCACGGTAGCCCAGGTCATAGCGATCCCTGTCCCGGAGCACCCGGTCATCGGCCGCCCAGGCGTCCGGCCTCAGTCCGGCCGCGGCTGCCCGCCACCACGGGTTTACCTCACGCAGCCTGGACTGAATCTCATCGTCCCGCATACACACAAGCTACCAAAACATGGGGGGTTTTAGGAGGATGAGCTACCAGAACCCCCGGGGTTTTAGTAGTCCTCACACGCGGGGCGCCTGCAGTTAGCGACCGTCCGCAGACAGAGCTAGGGCAGACTGTACCTTCTGGGGTGACAGCCCCGGCGATCGCCGAAGTGGGCGCTCCGAGAGCTGGACGCCGCGTGCCCTTCGCGGCACTAACTTCGGGCAAGTGAAGCTGCCGTTCGCCACGTGCACGTAGTGCACGGAGCCATCCGGTGAGTCTGTAGTCTCGTCCGCAGTGGCGGCAGCGCCGCTTCTGGCCGTAAACCGGGTCCGCCCTCGATGCGCGGGTCGCTGAGCGATGTGCTGCCGCTTGCCGCCAGCGCATTGAACTTGACCACCTCTGAGTGCGCCATGCGGATCTGCATGTTGCCGTCCAGGTTCACTTGGTGCACCTTGCCGTTCTCGAACACGACGAAGGCGATTGCTTTGGACTTCTTCGACAGCGCGCCGAGCACGGCCAGCGGCCCGAGTACGGGTGCGGTAACTATGGTGGCGGCGGTGGCTCCCGCCGCGCGGTGGTGCCGGGTTGGGTCGGTGATCTCTGCATGCGCCCCGGCCATCTGGCCGAGCGTCTGCCGCGACATCGCCCCCCATGTCGTCACTTGAGCGTCGTCAGTGAGCCTTTTACATGATCGCCGACACGTGTCCTCGCGCGACCTGGCAAGACTTGCGTGTATGGCGTGCTGACATGCCTGATCTCCCACGCAACGGCCGCGACGAGTCGACGGTATGCAGCCCGACGTCCGGCCGACATGCCGGGCCAGCTCCTTCCGCAGCGCGACCACCAGCTCCACCATGCCTGAGGCGATCGCCGACTGTGAGGTCCTCGGCCATGGGGACCGCGGCTCGAACGCCGCCTTGCCCTCGGCCCGGTAGAGGGCCAGCAGCCTGCTGACCCAGCCTTGAGGATGACCAGCCACTTCCGCGTCCGCGTCCCCGACTTGGCCTGCGCAGGGCTCCTGCACGATACGGCGAAAGACCTCGCCGACGACATCGCAGGCAGCCCGCAGGCAAACACCCGACGAGGCCGTGCGCCGCGTCTGTGCCTGTCGTAGTGTCAGCCCGACCAGCCTGAAGCTGCCCGGGACCCGCCACCCGGTCTCGGGCAGCCCTCTCTGCACCCGGCCGCCGCCTGCGGAGACGCGGTGCAGTCATCCTGCGGATACCGGGCCGGTCGGGCGAGGCGGATGCTTGAGGCATGGAACAGCCATACGCTCAACTACCAAACGACAAGGTCAGCGCCGCCAACGGCGTCAGCTACGCGTACCGGGACACGGGCGGCCACGAGGAGGTCACCCCGGTGGTGCTGCTGCAGCACTTCCGCGGCAACCTCGACAGCTGGGACCCGGCCCTAGTCGACGCGCTGGCCGGATCCCGCCGGGTCATCACGTTCGACTACGCCGGCGTCGGCGGGTCGAGCGGTGTCACCGCCGACACCATCGAGCAGACCGCCAGGGACACGATCGCGTTCATCGCCGCGCTCGGCCTCGACCAGGTCGACCTGGTCGGGTTCTCCATCGGCAGCTTCGTCGCCCAGGAGATCACGCTGCGCCGGCCCGCGCTGGTCCGCCGCCTGGTGCTGGCGTCGTCGGCCCCGCAGGGGGCCGCGGGCATGCACGGCTGGGCACCCGCCGTCATCGGCGCGATCGGTACCCCGCAGACCAGCCCGGAAGAGTACCTCGGGGTGTTCTTCGCTCCGTCGACGACCAGCCAGCAGGCCGGCAAGGAAGCGCTCGGCCGAATGTACGCGCGCAAGGACGACCGCGACACCGCAACCGACTGGGCCACCCGTCAGGCACAGTACGACGCCGTGTGCTCATGGGGCATCCCCGACCACGCGGCCCTCGAGCGAGTCAGCGCGATCAACGTGCCGGTCTTCGTCGCCAACGGCGACAGCGACCCGATGATCCTGCCGCAGTACTCCCACCTCCTGGCCGGGCTGATCCCGCAGGCCTCGCTCAAGATCTACCCGGACGCGGCCCACGGGTTCCTCTTCCAGCACCACGCAGAGTTCGCCGCCGACGTCGCGGCATTCCTCGGCTAAATAGAAAAGGCCAACTTCCGTTCGGGATAAAAAGACGCTCTTATTTCGAACGGAAGGTAGCTACAGGCGGCAACTTGACGATACGAGAAACAAGGTGTGATGCCCAGTGACCGCAGTCGCCATCATGCAGACGCAGACGACGGAGATTGACGGGCTGCGGATCCGGTACGCCGACTCCGGGACCGCCGCGGGCGGCCCGGTCACGGTGCTGACCAGCCCGTGGCCGGAGAGCCTGTTCGCCTTCCGCCGGGTGTGGCCGAAGCTGTCCAAGCGGCTGGTCGCGGTCGACCTGCCCGGCTTCGGCCACTCGGAGGGCCGCCCGGACGTGCTGACGCCGAGCGCCATGGGGGAGTTCCTGTCCTATTTCATCGCCGCGCTCGAGCTCGGCCGGCCGCATCTGGTCGCGCCGGACGTGGGCGCAAGCGCCGCGCTGTTCCTGGCGGCGCGGCATCCGGACGCGGTGCGCAGCATGGTCGTCGGCGGCGGCGGGGCGGCCGTGCCGCTCGACGTGACCGGCGCGCTGGCCGACATCATCGCGGCGCCGGGCATTGAGGCGTTCGCCGGCCTGGACGCCCGGGCCTCCGTCGGCGCGTCGGTCGAGCCGGCCGCGCCCCGGGCGTCGGAGCCCGATGTCTGGGAAGACTACGTGTCAGGCTACGAGAACGGCCGCTTCGCGGAGTCGACCCGGTACGTACGCAGCTACCCGACGGAGCTCCCGGTGCTGAGCGATCTGCTGCCGGGGATCCGGGTGCCGGTGCACGTCTTCGCGTCCGACAGGGACCCGCTGGTGCCGGTCTCCAACGGGCGCTATCTGGCCGAGCGGATCCCGGGCAGCGAGCTGACGATCCTGCCCGCCAGCCACTTCGCCTGGGAGGAAATCCCGGATCAGTTCGCCGGGCTGGTGGGGTCGTGGACCGCGGCCCATGACGCTTAGCTCAGCCGCTCAGGGAAGGAGGGCCGTGGCCGACGCGCACGTAATCGTCCTGCCGGGGGGTGGGTACGCCGAGCACGCGCCACACGAGGCCGAGCCGGTCGTCAGCTGGCTGGCCGGCATCGGGATCGAGGCGAGCGTGTTCCGGTACCCGCTCAACGTCCGGCACCCGGTGCCGCTGCTGGCGGTCCGTGCCGAAATCCGCCGCCTGCGGGCGGCCGGGGCCGAGCGGATCGGGCTGATGGGCTTCTCGGCCGGCGGTCACCTAGCCGGGCTGGCGGCGCTGGCGCCCGATGCCGCGCCCGAAGAGTCGGTCCAGTTCGCGGTCCTCGGGTACTCGATCACCTCGATGGAGACCGAGACCTACCGGCCCTCGCGGCTGATCCTGCTGGGCCCGGACGCGAGCCCGGAGCTGCGCCGTGCCACCTCGCTCGACGCGCTTGTCACGCCGGGTGCGCCGCCGTTCTTCCTGTGGCACACGGCTGAGGACCCTTACGTTCCGGTTGAGCACACCTACCGGCTGGCCCGGATGCTGGCGGACGACGAGGTGCCGCACGCGACCCACGTCTTCGCGCACGGGCCGCACAGCCTCGGCCTCGCCCAGGGGGCGGGCGACGCGGCGCTGTGGACCACGCTGGCGGAGCACTGGATGCACGAGAATCTCGCCGCAAAGCCGCACGCGGGACGCCATGGCGGACGCTGAGCCGGCCGTGACCGCCGCCCCGCGAGTAGACCCGGCGCTCGCCCGCGACGTCGCGGCCGCCTACCTGGACGCGCCGAGCCGGCCCGACCCGCTCACGACAGCGGCCTACGCTCGGCTAGTGGCCGAGACGGACCGGCTATTCGGACTGATCACGTCGGCGGCGCTGCCCGACCCGGTCCGGGTGGTGTTCACGACCTGCCCGGCGCCGTACGCCGACGCCTGGGAGCTCATCGCCTCGGTCACCGGCGACCGCCTGCTCGAGGTCGACACCGTCGCAGCCGACCCCGATCGCCACCATCCGCTGATGGGCAGCGGGCTGGGCGGAGAGTACGACCGGTTCCGGGCCGTGCACGACATCCTCGGCCATGCCGGGCTCGGGCTCGGCTTCGACCGGGACGGCGAGTTCGCTGTCTGGCTGGCCCAGGAGCGAATGCACAGCCCGCTGGCGGGCCGGGCGCTGGCGACCGAGCTGCACGGCCAGCACAGCGTGCGCTGGACGACGGGCCAGGTGGCGTCGCCCAAGGCGACTCTGCTCGACGCCGGCCAGCTGCGCCAGGCCCGGCTGGGCGCGGGGTCGGCGGTCCCCGGGCATCGCCGCGGGGACCGCCGTGCCCCTTGACGGGCGTCTGCTAGCTCGCGGCCTGCAGGGTGTGGGCGCCGAGCGGGGGCTCGGTCGTGGTCCCGGTCGCGCACACGACGACCGGCTTGAGGCTCAGCGGCTTAGCGGTGGCCCTGATGATGGGGCCGTGCGGCTTGCCAGGGACCGGGACGAGCGTGATCGTGACCGGCGCGGTGGTCTTCCCCGACGGCCCGATGACGACCGGCGTGCCGGACACCGGGACAGGACTCGCCGGGGTGTACGGCGGCACGGGCCGCCCGGTGCCGCAGGAGACGCTAAGGACGGGCGGGTAATTCCCGGCACCGGATGGCCGCGCGCCGGGCTGCTGGGCCATGGCCGGAACCGCCGTGGCAACGGCGGCCGCCGTTGCCGCGGCGACGGTCCCGCTGATGACCCATTTCCTGGTGAATTGCATCGTTTCGTTCCTTTCCTGGGTGCGCGGGCCGCGCGGCCCGCCTGGCCCGCGACCGGGCCACGCAGCCCAGCCAAGGTCGCCGCCCGTTACGGGGGCGTAAAGCGGCCGCCTTATGTTCCGCTTAGCCCGCCGGTGCTGTACTCGACGTCATGAGAGTGCTGGTCGTCGATGACGAGGAAGACCTGGCCGACGCGGTGCAGACGGCGCGAGCTGCTGGCGTGGCCGGACCGGACCGGCTGGCGCGGCTGGCCCAGATCCGTCCGGGGGCGCCTGGCGGCGGCCACCGCGCTTCTGCTGGCGGCGTTCGGACTGGTCACACTCGGCCTGATGTACGTCGGGATGCGCTACCTGCCCAGCTATCAGCTCCCGGCATACGAGCCCGTCACCACGCTGACCCCGGTCACCCGGGTGACGTTGGTGCCCGCGACCACGATGAGCGGCCGGTCACCGCGAGCCCGCTCGGCATCGTCATCTCCTCGCCCGGCACGGTCGTGTCGACGCTGGTGATCATCGGCGCGATCGTGCTGGCGGTGACGGTGGCGCTGGGCGCGGTGGCGGCGAAGCTGCTTGCCCGGCGGTTCCTGCGCCCGCTGGAGGCGCTCGCGCGGGTATCGGCGGCGTTCGGCGACGGCGACCTGGCCCACCGGGCACCTGGCGCCGAGCGCGAGGATGAGTTCGGCACCGTGACCCGCGCGTTCAACGGCATGCTGGATCGGACCGAGCGCGCGATGACGATCAGCGAGCGGTTCGCCGCCAACGCCTCCCACGAACTCCGGTCGCCGCTGGCGACCACGAAGACGCTGCTCGACGTCGCCCGGCAGGATCTTACGGCGGTCGAGCCCGGCCCGCTGCTGGCGAAGCTCGCGGCGGCCAACGACCGCAGCATCGCGATCGTCGAGGCGCTGCTCGACCTGGCCGACGCGGGCCGGGGCGACGTTGACATCGTGGTCGTCGACGTGGCTTGTGTCGTCGCCTCGGCTGCGGCAGACCTTGCCGCCGAGGCGGCCGAGCGCGGGGTCGCGATCACTCCCCGCCTGGCACCGGGCTCGGCCAACGCGAACCTCGCGCTGGTGCGGCAGGCGGTGGGCAACCTGCTCGCCAACGCGGTCCGGCACAATGTCAGCGGCGGCGCGGTCTCGGTCGAGACCGGCACCGACCTTCGATCCGGATGGGCGCTGGTCCGTATTCGCAACACCGGTCCGATCGTCGACCCCCGCGTGATCGGGTTGCTCGGCGAGCCGTTTTACCGCATCCGCCCGCGCTACCGCCCGGCCGGACAGGGCGACTCGCACGGGCTGGGGCTGCCGATCGCGCTGGCGATCGCGGAGGCGCTGGGCGGGTCGCTGGCGCTCACTGCTAACGACGGCGGCGGGCTGACGGTGGAGCTTCGCCTGCCGACGGCGAACGCGCAGGGGGAAACGGTTCCGATGAGTCCGCACGAGTGCAGTAATCATGCTGATTCCGCCGTCGACGGCGAGCGGCTGATGATGGGTTCCTGACCGTAGCTGATGCCCGGAGGACACCATGACAGCTGACGCAGTGACAAAGAACGGCAGGGCGCGGGTGCTGGCTGACGGCACCGTGATGCCGCTGCTCGGCCTCGGCGTCTGGCAGGTGCCCGACGGACCCGAGTGCGTCGACGCGGTGCGCTGGGCGCTCGAAGCCGGCTACCGGCACATCGACACCGCCCAGGGCTACCACAACGAGGCAAGCGTGGGGAAAGCCCTCAAGGAGAGCGGAGTCGAACGCGGCCAGGTGTTCGTTACGACGAAGTTCCTCCCCCGGGCCAAGGATCCGGTGCGGGCGATCGAGCAGAGCCTCCGCGCGCTCGGCACCGGCTACGTGGACCTCTACCTCGTCCACTGGCCGGAGGACGGCCCGACCTGGGCGTGGCCGGGTATGCAGCGGGCGGCCGATCTCGGCTACGCCCGCTCGATCGGGGTCTCGAACTTCAACGAAGCCGAACTGGAGAGCGTGCTTGCTGTCGGGGGCCGGGCGCCGGCGGTCGACCAGGTGAACTTCAATCCGTTCGCCAACCGCCGGGCGCTGCACGATGCCTGCCGTCGGCACGACGTGACCCTCGAGGGCTACAGCCCGCTGGGGACCGGACGTCTGCTGTCGGACCCGGCCGTCGCCGCGGTCGCGGCCGCCGCCGGGCGGACGCCGGCCCAGGTGCTGCTGCGCTGGTCGGTGCAGCAAGGGGTCCCGGTGATCTCCAAATCGGTGCACCGGGACCGGATCGAGGAGAACCTCGGGGTATTCGACTTCCGGCTCCCCGACGACGCGATGGCGCAACTCGACGCGCTCGACCAGACCGATGGCACCGCGCGGGCGCTCGAGCGGCAGTGGTGGTGACCGATGCGCGCCTTCGCGGTCAAGAGTTTCGGCGACGCGCCGGGGATCTGCGAGCTGCAGGCTCCCGCCGCCGACGACTCGGTGTTGATCCGCGTGAGCTGCGCCGGCGTCAACCCGGTCGACCAGCAGCTCGTGGAGCAGCTCACGGCCAGATCGTCGTTCCCGTTCGTCGTGGGCGTCGACGTGGCCGGGGTGGTCGAGCGGGTACCGGCCGGAGATCATGACCTGCACGTTGGTGACCGCGTGTTCGGCATGGCGCGCACCCACGGGTCGTACGCCGAGTACACGGCCGTGGCGCTGGGTGCCCCGACCGAGCCGCTGGCGCGGATTCCTGACGGCGTGTCCGACGAGCAGGCGGCGGCGCTGCCGGTGGCGGCGGTGGCGGCGCTGGGCGCGCTCGAGCTGCTCGCCGTCGCCCCGGGCGAGACCCTGCTGGTGCTGGGAGCGGCGGGCGCGGTCGGCGGTTACGCCGTGCAGATGGCGGTGGCCCGTGGCGCTAGGGTGGTGGCGTCCGTGCGCGGCTCGGCCGACGCTTCCGAGGCCCGGCGTCTAGGCGCCGCCGAGGTCCACGACGTCGGGTCGGGTGGTGTCGCGAGGGCGCTGCAGGGCGCGGGCGCCGACGCCGTCCTCGACATCGTTAACGGCCGCGACGCCAGCAGAGGCGACGCCGAGTTCCTGACGCCCGGCGGCAGACTGGTGTCCACCATTTTCGGAGCCGACGTGGCCTGGTTCGCCGAACGGCGGATCACCGCGTACAACATCATTGGGCACCCGACGCCGTTCGGCGGCACGCCTAACCCCCGGCAGACGCCGCAGGGACTGGCGGAGCTCGCGCGGATGCTGGCGACCGGGACGATCACCGCCCGCATCCGCTCAACGGCCAGGCTTGACGGAGCGGCGGCCGTGCTGGCGGGCCTCCGCGACGGGAGCCTGCGCGGGAAAGCCGTCATCCGAGTGCGCTGAGGAGATTCCCCCACGCTCAGGTTGTCGGGTACATCTCGTCCAGCGGACCGGACAGGCTACACGGAGATCTCGGGAATCATGGTGCCAACCGGACACCGCATCGTGCCGCGAATGCCCCAGGGCGACTCGCTGGCGGAGCCACTGCTGATCTTGATTGACCTGAGCGAGATCTCCTGCACCTGATAGCCCGGCCAACGGGTGCCGCGACCACAGATCCGGGCGTCGTGCCGAGCGTGAGCTGGCCGTGCCTATATTGGTCAGGGTGAGCGCGGCGTTCACCGTGAGGGACTCCGGAGATACCAGGCTGGTCGGCCGGGACGTGGAATTGGCCCGGCTGAGGGGGCTGCTCGCGCCGCCTTACAACCAAAGCAGGCTCCTGCTGGTCGTCGGCGATGTCGGGTTGGGCAAGACCGCCCTGCTGGCCGAGGCCGCCGGCCGCGCCCGGGCCTCGGGAATGCGGATCCTGGCGGCCGTCGGCCGCGAATCGGAGCAAGACCTGACATTCGCTGGATTGCACCAGTTGCTGCACCCGGTGCTTGACCGCGTAGCCGACCTGCCCGCGCGGCAAGCCGAGGCGCTGCGCGGCGCCTTCGCGATCTCCGCCGATCCGGCATCGCCGGACTCGCTGCTCACCGGAATTGCGGTCCTGACCTTGCTTTCCCTGCTGGCCAAGGACGGCCCGGTGCTGGTGCTGGCCGACGACGTGCAGTGGCTGGACCGCGCCTCGCTCGACGCGCTGGCCTTCGCCGCCCGCCGACTGGATGCCGAGCCGGTCATCCTGTTGCTGGCGGCGCGCGGGACCGAGCCGCCGACGCGCCTGGAGCGAGACTTCCCCGAGCCCGTCCGGCTGGGGCCGCTGAGCGCGGCGGCGGCCGGGCGCCTGCTCGACGGCCAGCCGCGCCCGCCGCGCGGGCGGGCCCGCCAGCAGGTGCTCGCTCAGGCCGCCGGGAACCCGCTCGCGCTGATCGAGCTGTCGAAGGTCATCGCGGCCGACCCGGACGCCGGTCGCCGGTGGGCGGCCGAACCGCTCCCGCTGGCCAGCAGGCTGACGGCCGTCATGACCGCCCAGTATGCGGACTTGCCGGAGGCCACCCGGCACGCGCTGCTGCTGGCCGCGGTCGCCGACAGCCCCGACGTGACCTCCCTGGCGGTGCCTGGCCTAGCCGCCCGCGACCTCGCCCCGGCCGAGGCGGCGGGGCTGATCCGATCCGGTGTGCGCGGCCCGGAGTTCGCCCACCCGCTGGTCCGCTCGGCGGTGTACCACGCCGCGCCGTTGGCCGAGCGCGCGGCCGCGCACCTGCTGATCGCGGACTCGCTGCGCGACCAGCCCGATCGGTACGCGTGGCAGCTGGCCGCCGCCGCGCTCGCGCCCGACGAGCAGGTTGCCCGCTTGCTTGAGGACACCGCCGTCCAGGCGAAGCGCCGCGGCGGCACTAGCGCGGCCGCTCGCGCCCTAGAGCGCGCCGCCGAGCTCAGCCCCAGCCAGCGGGACCAGGCCCGGCGGCTGCTGGCCGCCGCCGATCTGGCGCTGCCGGGCGGCCAGGCAGGCTGGGTCCGCGAGCTGGCGGGGAAGGTGCTGACGCTAACCGCTGACCCGGATCAGCGCCTGGCCGCCCAGTT
>JBEKEK010000054.1:0-70814 GCA_050013875.1 Trebonia sp.
GGCGGTGGGCGAGGGCGGTGTGGCGGCGGCCGGCGCCGGCGGTGCGGACGGCGGCGGCGAGGGCGCGGCGGGAGCCGGCCAGGACGACGAGTTTCTTCGCGCGGGTGATGCCGGTGTAGAGCAGGTTGCGCTGCAGCATCATCCACGCGCTGGTCGTCAGCGGGATCACCACGGCGGGGTACTCAGACCCCTGGGATCGGTGGATGGTGACCGCGTAGGCGTGCGCCAGCTCGTCGAGCTCGTCGAAGTCGTAAGGGATTTCCTCGTCCTCGTCGGTCCGCACAGTGAGCGCGTGGTCCTCGAGCGACAGGCCGGTCACGACGCCGGTGGTGCCGTTGAATACCCCGGCCGCACCCTTGTCGTAGTTGTTGCGCAGCTGGGTCACCTTGTCGCCGACCCGGAACACCCGGCCGCCATAGCGCCGCTCGGGCGCGCCTTCGCGGTAGGGGGTGAGCGCCTCCTGCAGCAGCAGGTTGAGGTTTCCCGCCCCGGCCGGGCCGCGGTGCATCGGGCACAGGACCTGCACGTCGCGGCGCGGGTCGAGGCCGAACCTGGCCGGGATCCGCCGGGCGACGATGTCGGCCACCAGGGCCGCGGTGGCCTCGGTCTCGTCGGAGTTGAACCAGAAGAAGTCCGGGTAGCCGGTCAGCGCGGGCGGCCGCCCCGCGTTGACCTTGTGCGCGTTCACCACGATTCCGGACTGCTGCGCCTGCCGGAAGATCTTCGTCAGCCTGACGACCGGGAGCGTCTGCGCGCCGATCAGATCCCGCAGCACCTCGCCCGCCCCGACCGAGGGGAGCTGGTCCACATCGCCCACCAGCAGCAGGTGGGCGCCCGGGGCGACGGCCTTGACGAGCTTGTTGGCGAGGATTACGTCGACCATCGACGTCTCGTCGATCACGACCAGGTCCGCGTCCAGCGGGTTGGCGGCGTCGAACTCCGGGTCGCCGCCCGGCTGCAGCTTCAGCAGCCGGTGGATGGTCGCCGCCTCGTGGCCGGTCAGCTCGGCCAGCCGCTTGGCGGCGCGGCCGGTCGGCGCGGCCAGCACGACCTTCGCCTTCCTGGCCCGCGCGAGCTCCACCACCGAACGGACGGTGAAGCTCTTCCCGCAGCCGGGTCCGCCGGTCAGCACCGCGACCTTCCGCGTGAGCGCCAGCTTGACCGCGTCGGCCTGCTCGGGCGCGAGGTCCGCGCCGGTCTTCGTCTTCAGCCAGCCCAGGGCCTTCTCCCAGTCCACCGCCTGGAACGCTGCCAGGCGGTCCGCGCGGGAGGAGAGGAGGCGGCTGAGACAAGCAGCCAGCGACCGTTCGGAATGATAGAAGGGCGGCAGGTAGACGGCCTGCAGCTGCCCGGCGCCGGCGGCACCGGGGACCGGGACCTCGTCGCGGACGGCGAGTTCCGCCGCGGCCAGCGCGGGAATGAGGGGCGCGATCAGGTCCGCGGGGACGCCGAGGATCTTGGTGGCGTCGGCGACCAGGACGTGCTCAGGGAGGAAGCAGTGGCCATCGTCGGCGGCCTCAGACAGGGTGTAGGCGAGGCCGGCCTTGATGCGCTCGGGGCTGTCGGTCGCGATGCCGACCGACGCGGCGATCGTGTCGGCGGTCTTGAAGCCGATCCCCCAGATGTCGGAGGCCAGCTGGTAGGGCTGCTGCTTGACGGTGCCGATCGATTCGTCGCCGTATTTCTTGTAGATCTTCACCGCCAGCGACGTGGAGACGCCGACGCCCTGCAGGAAGATCATCACCTCCTTGATGGCCTTCTGCTCGGCCCACGCGTCCTTGATCCGCGCGCTGCGTTTCGGGCCCAGGCCGGGAACCTCGACCAGGCGGCCGGGCTCGTCGTCGATGATGTGCATGATGTCGGTGCCGAAGTGGCTGACCATCCGCTCGGCCATCACCGGGCCGATGCCTTTGATCAGCCCGGACCCCAGGTACCGGCGGATGCCCTGCTCGGTCGCTGGCAGGACGGTGGTGTAGGAGGCGACCTCGAACTGCCTGCCGTACTTCAGATGCGACGTCCAGCGCCCGCGCAGCCGCAGCGACTCGCCGATCTGCGCTCCCAGCAGCGGCCCGACCGCGGTGATCAGCTCGGTATCCGCGCTGACCGGCCCGCGCCCGGTGCCCCGGTCCGGCGCGATCCGCGCGATCGTGTACCCGGTCTCCGGATTGCTGAAAGTAACCCGCTCAAGCACACCGTCGAGAACCGCAACACTCCATTGCTGCGGCTGCGGCTGCTGCGCCTGCGGCGTCGGCTGGGGGACGGACGGCATGTGCACTATTCTGCCGCGCGCCAAGCCTCCGGCGCGTCGCTGGCGGCCGCGCCCAGTCACATGACTGATGCGGGACCGGGTGTCCCGGGTGATGCTCAGAGTGCGTGCATCTCGGGGCAGGACTCCGCAGCAGACAGCGGTGTGGGCGACCTGGCGGCTCAGCGACGGGGCGGCGCGCTCGGGCCTGCTGACGACCGGCGTCGTCCCTGGCGTCTTCCGGCAGTCACCCGGGTCCTCGGTCCGGGTATGGCTGAGCCCGTCCGGCGTCCTTGAGCCGCCTCCGCAGGGTAATGAAGGCATGATCACCGGCGCGGCGATGGCCGTGCTGGCGTTCCTGGTGGCGGCCGGCACCGTCTTGGCCGGCGGTTACCTCCTGTGCCAGCGCGTTCTCGAGCGGCATCGCCTCGCCCGGTGGAGCTCGGCCTGGGCCGTCATCGGCCCGCAGTGGACCAGCCGGCAGTGACCGGCGGCTTGGTCGTCGAATCGCCGGATATGACGGAATTTCCAGCGAATCAGCGTGGCCATGTTCGCCATTATTTGATATGAATTTCCGTCCTATCTCCGCACAAACGTACTGCTCGTACGCCTCATAAATTGCATCTCGCCCCTGAGAGATCGCCCGATATAAGCTTGCCCAGGGGCTTAGGCGGAGGTAAGTAATGGGCACAGGCGGCTGGGATTCTCCCCGTCGCACTCTGCGCGGGCTGAGCCTTGCCTGGGAGGCCCGCGTCGCCGAGGGCGCCGAGCGCGCGGCACTGCTGGCCGAACTGGACGAAATCACCCGCTGGCTGGCAGCCCGCGCGGCCGAAGAGCCGGATAACTTTCTCCACTTGCTGCGACTGGTCGAAGCGGAACGGGCGTGGACCGACGGCGACTTCCGCGCCGCCGCGCTCGCCTTCGACGCGGCCCGGGGAGAGGTCGCGGGCAGTCAGCGCCCGTGGCACCGGGCACTGATCACCGAGCGAGCGGCCCGTTTCCACCTTGCCTTCGGTCTTGAGCAGGCCGGCTACGAACTGCTCGCCCGTGCCCGCCGGGAGTACCTCGCCTGGGGGGCCACCCTGAAGGCCAGGCAGCTGGACTGGGCCTACCCGGCATTGCGGCCGGATGAGATCAGCCCCGACGGCGGGCAGTCCGGGATCGCGGCGGAGCAGGCGGCCGCGTCCCGGGCGCGGATAATGGCCGCGGCGGACCAGGCGCGCCGGCGCATTGAGCGGGATCTGCACGACGGCGCGCAGCAGCGGCTGGTCTCGCTCGCACTGCAGCTCCGCCAGGCGCGGGCGGCGGTGCCGCCCGGGCTGGCCGAGCTCGGCGCGGAGCTGGATCGCGCCGTCACCGCGGCGAACAGCGCACTCGACGAGCTCGGCGCGATCGCCCGCGGCATCCATCCGGCGATCCTGACCAGCGGCGGACTGCGGCCCGCGGTCCGCGCGCTCGCGCACCAGTCCGCGGTCCCTGTCCGCCTTGCCGAGTGCACCGACCGCCGGCTGCCCGAGCAGGTCGAGGTCACCGCTTACTACGTGATCGCCGAGGCCCTCACCAACGCGGCCAAGCACGCCCGCGCGGCCACGGTCATCATCCGCGCCGAGGTCGCGGGCGGCGTTCTCGTCGTTACCATCCATGACGACGGCATCGGCGGCGCCTCCCCTGACCGCGGCACCGGCCTAACCGGGCTCAGGGACCGCATCGAGGCGCTTGGCGGCCGCCTGCGCGTCGAAAGCCCGCCCGGAGCCGGGACCATGCTGCGGGCGGACCTCCCGGTCGCCGCCGGGGGTGAAGCGGCCGGCAATGTCCGCTACTCACAGTGATAGACCATAATCATCGTGTGGACCGGGGCCGGAGCAGAGTAGTGCTGGCCGACGATGACATCCTGCTGCGCGAGGGGCTGGCCAGCCTGCTTGACCGCTTCGGGCTGGACGTAGTCGGCCAGGCAGGCGACTCCGGTGAACTCATCGGGCTGGTCAGCCATCATCGGCCAGAGCTCGCGCTGGTGGACATCCGGATGCCGCCGGGCCATTCCACCGAGGGCCTGGAGGCGGCCCGCGCGATCAAGCGCGATTTTCCCGAGACGGCCGTCGTCGTGCTGTCGGCCCACGTGGAGGTTGACCACGCGTTGGACCTGCTCGCCAACGGACAGCGCACCGGTTACCTGCTGAAAAGCCGTATCACGGACATCGCCGAGTTCGTCGAGACGCTGCGGCGGGTGGAGCGGGGCGGCTCCGCGGTGGATCCGGGGCTGGTGCGGGAACTGGTCGCGGCGCGGCGGGCCGACGACCCGCTGGGCAAGCTGACCGACCGGGAGCGCGAGGTGCTCGGGCTGATGGCGGAGGGACGGTCGAATGCGGGCATCGGGCAGGCACTGCACGTGACCGCGGGAACGGTCGAGAAGCATGTGCGCGGCATCATGATCAAGCTGCGGCTGCACGACGGGGCGGAAGTGCACCGCCGGGTGCTCGCGGTGCTCGCGTTCCTCGACGCGCACTGAGGCCGGCCCGGTGACCACGGCGCCGGCGGCCTTCCGGCTACCCGGTAGCGGGGTCTGGGGGTCTGCCGGGAAGACACAAGCACGCTGGCAGAGCGATCGTCAGAGGGTATGTGCCCAAACCCTCTGACGAGCTGGAAGAGTGCCAATGACCGGTGCCGACACTTTCCTGACCGTTGATCCGCCGGTAACGGCCGCGAACCCGGTCGACGCGGACACCTCGCTGGTCGGCCGTGCCCGCGAGCAGCGGATGCTGTCCGGCCTGCTGGCCGGGGTCGCCGTCCGGGGCGCCGCGCTGGTGCTGCGGGGGGAGCCCGGAATCGGGAAGTCGGCACTGATCGGGGAGACGATGCGGGCGGGGGCCGGGCGGGGAATGCTGGTGCTCGGCACATCCGGGGTGCAGTCGGAAGCCGGCCTGCCGTTCGCCGGGCTGCATCAGCTGCTGCGGCCGGTACTCGGCTACCTCGGCTGCCTGCCGCCCCGGCAGCAGGCAGCGCTCGGCGCGGCATTCGGCACCGCCGACCCGGACGCGGCCGAGCCGTTCCTGATCGCGCTGGCGGCGCTGCAACTGCTGAGCGAGGCGGCCGCCGAGGCACCGGTAGCACTGACGGCCGAGGACGCCCAGTGGCTCGACCGGCCAAGCGCCGAGGTGCTTGCGTTCATCGCCCGCCGGGTGGAGTCCGACCCAGTGCTGCTGCTGGCCGCGGTCCGGGCCGGCTACCGCAGCCCGCTGCTTGACGCCGGGCTGCCCGAGCTGCACCTGGAGGGACTGGGCGAGCAGCCAGCCAGGGACCTGCTCGGCACCCGGCACCCACGGCTGGCCCCGGCCGCCCGCAGGCGGGTAGCGGCGCAGGCGCGGGGCAACCCGCTGGCCCTGATCGAGCTTCCCGCCGCGCTTGGGGCCGGCGCCCGGGTGGGCACGGCGGTGCCGGGCCGGCTGCGGCTGACCGAGCGGCTGGAGCGGGCGTTCGCCTCCCGTGCCGCCGAGCTCGGCCCGGTCGTGCAGACGCTGCTGCTGCTGGCCGCGGCCGACGGCAGCAGCGCCCCGGCTCAGGTCATGAAGGCGGCTGGCCTCGTCGCGGGCGCCGAGCCGACGGTCGATGACCTGGTCCCCGCCATCGAGGCCGACCTGATCGAAGCCGACGACCAGGTCCTGCGGTTCCGCCAGCCGCTGGTCCGCGCGGCGATCTACCAGGCCGCCGATGTCGCCGCCAGGCACGCCGCGCACGCCGCGCTGGCCGAGGTCCTCACCGATGACCCCGACCGGCAGGCCTGGCACCGCGCGGCCGCCACCGTCGGCCCCGACCCCGCGGTCGCGGCCGACCTGGAGGAGGCTGCTCGCCGGGCCCGCGACCGCGGCCGCATCAGCACCGCCGCCGCCGCGTTCGAGCGCGCCGCCGCCCTCAGCCCCGAACCCGCCCGCCGCGGCGCCCTGCTGCTGCGGGCCGCTGAAGCCGCCAGGGAACTGGGCCACATCGACCTCGTCACACGTCTGCTGACCGAAGCCGGCGCCCAGCCGCTAACCCCGCGCGACCGGGCCTACGCCATGTCGCTTGGCGACGCCCTCGGCGAGGAACCGGCCGGCGATCCGGTCAGGATCGGCGCCCTGGTCGAAGCGGCCAGGCAGCTAACGGCGGGGAAGGCGAAAGATACCGAGCTCGCTCTCGACCTGCTGTCCGCGGCCGCGTTCCGCTGCTACTGGGCGGGTATCGGCGGGCCGGCCGCGGCGGCGGTGCTCAACGCGGCTGACCAGGCCGGCGCGGACCCCGGCGAACCGCTGCTGCTGCAGATCAGGGCCTACGCGGATCCGCTGGCCGGCCACCCGGCGGTGCTGGCCCGGCTGGCGGCCGCGCCGCCCGACGACCCCAGTGCGCTGTACCTGCTTGGCACGGCGTCCTGCCTGTCGGGTGACTTCCACCGTGCCCACTCGCTGCTCGGCAGTTGCCTGGCGCGGCTGCGCGAGCAGGAACGGCTGCGGGTGCTGACGCACGCCACGGCCGCCCGCGCCTGGGCCGCCATCATGACCTCCGACTATCACGTCGCCCGGCCCGCCGCCGAGGAAGCGGGCCGCCTCGCCGCGGAGACCGCCCAGCCCCTGTGGGGTGCCGCGAGCTGGGCCGCCCAGGCCGCCCTGGCCGCGCTCAACGGCGACCAGCCCGCCGTCGACCACCTCACCGCCCGCGTCGAGGAGATCATGCTGCCGGCCGGCGGGGCCGCGCCGTTGGCCCTCGTGCAGTTCGCGCGCGGTCTGCTCGCCCTCGGCCAGGGGCGCCACGCCGACGCCTACGATGAGCTGCACCGCATTTACCAGCCCGGCGACCCAGCCTGCGGTCATCGCGGCCAGCTGCTCGCCATCGGCGAGCTGGCCGAGGCGGCCATCCACAGCGGCCACCGCGAGCACGCCGGCCAATTGCTCGAACGGGTCCGCCCGCTGGCCGGGCGGGCACCTTGGCCGCGCGCCGCCACCCGCTACGCCGCCGCCCTGCTCGCCGACAACGAACACGCCGAGTCCGCCTACCAGGACGTGCTTACCCGCGACCTGCCCGCCTGGCCCTTCACCCGGGCCCGCCTGCACCTCGTCTACGGCGAATGGCTCCGCCGCCAGCGTCGGCCGGCGGACTCCCGCAAGCACCTGCGCGCGGCCCGCGACGCCTTCGACGCGCTCGGCACCGCCCCCTGGAGCGAACGGGCCGGCCGCGAGCTCCGCGCCTCCGGCGAGACCAGCCGCCACCGCTCCCCCGGGGCCATCGACGAGCTCACGCCGCAGGAACTGCACATCATTCAGCTGGCCTCCGACGGCCTCTCCAACCGCGAGATAGGCCAGCGCCTCTGCCTGTCCCACCGCACCGTCGAATCCCACCTCTACCGGGTCTTCCCGAAGCTGGGGGTGACCTCGCGCAGCCAGCTCGCCGTCGTCCTCACCCGGGTACCCGCGCAGCGGAGCCACAGTGACTGACCGCGGTTCCGGCGACGGCTCACTGACCAGCCGGCCGGGCGGTCGCCAGGAACGCGAGCGGCCGCGCGGACGAGAACCGGTCAGGCAGGCAGCAGGTACGGGAACTGGCCGGAACGCTGCTGCGCGGCGACGGACGGCTTCAGCCCGCCCGGCACCGCGGCCCCAACCACCAGCGACATCATCGCCTCGGGGGCGTTGTCGGCCAGGGTCCGGCCGTTGCGGGTGGCGAAGCCGAAGACCGCGGGGGTGCCCACCACGTACGGAAGGAGGTCGGGGAGCAGCGCCCTGGCGACCGTCTGACCGTACGCGCCGGGATCGGCCGACGTCCCTGAGGCGGCCGCCACGGCGGCGACGTGAGCGGCCAGGTGGCTGCCCTCGGCCGCGAAGTCCTCCGACGGGTGGCGGGTGTTGGCAGGGTCGGTGAACTGGATGTCATTGGGCCAGAAGATGGGCCACATCATCGGGTACCCGAATCGGTTGATCTGCCGCCAGCCGCCCGCGTCGGTCGCGAGCTTGGTGGCGGCCCAGACGCCGATACGATTCCCCGGCCGCAGGATCGCATTCTGGTGCGGGACCTCGAGCACGATGGTCCGGACGGTGCTGCCCGCGAAGCTGTTCCGCGCCTTGTCCGGGTGCCAGCCGGACAGGTCCACCGCGGTCCCGTTGGCCACCGCGCCGTTGACGATGCCGAGCAGGGACAGGTCGATGTAGAACGAGTCCCTGACGTGCCCGGCCCAGAGGCGGGCGCCGCTGCCGTTAGCCGTCTCGCCGGTGCGGCCCTCGAGCACGAGGTCGCCGGTGCCGGCGTCGCCGCGGGCCTGGTCCCCGGTCAGGGCGTGCAACTGGAGGGCCTGCCGGCCAGCAGAATCGGGCTCGCCGAAGGACACCCGGTAGGTGAGGTCCTCGTAGTCGGCGCCGTTGACGTGGATCTTGATCTCGTAACGCGCCTCCGGATGGAAGCCCGGCTCGGTATGGAGGCCGTTGACATCGGAATTCACGTCCAGCACGAAGACCGTGCTGCCCTCTCCGGGAAAGACGTACAGGTCGTCGATGAGCAGTTGGCCCGTCTGCGCCGCCAGCGGTGTATCGAGGTGATGCGACATGCGATGTTCGTCCCTTCCCGGCGGTCTTCCTGATGTACCTGATGTTCCTGATCTTCCTGAGAACCTGTCCGCTGCCGCGGGTAGCCCCGTCCCGTGCCGGGGGGTACCGGCAGGGAAGTCACCACACGTCGTTGTTTCACCTTGTTCTACGCGGCTTGGCACCACGCTGCTGCCGTGTGATCACTGATCGTGCAACGGCGCCAGCCGGCCCGCTTCAGTAGACGCACTGAAGCTCGCCCGGCCGCCTGCCGGGGACCGGCGGAGCCAGCGTTAGCCGAGGTCAGAAGCTGCCGAAGACGCCGCCAGCGAACCCGCCGCCACCGAAGCCGCCGCCCCCACCGAAGCCGTTGCCGAAGACGCCGCCGTCGTGGTGTTCCCGCTCGCGCTTCTCGTCTTCGTAGATGCGGTCGATGCAGATGGCGATGGCGATGATCAGGGCGTCGTCGACCCCCGGCTCGACCTCGACCCCGTAGGTGTCCCTGATCCGGAACCAGCGCCGCGAGATCCGGCCCACCACGTGCTGCCCGTCCTTCAGCTCCCAGTCCTTATCGGCGAAGCTGCCGACGGCCTCCAGCCGCGCGCCGCCGGCCAGGTCGATCTCGTACCGGTGCTTGATCGGCGAGAAGAACGCCGGACGGACGGTCGCGACGACCCCGCTGCCGTTCTCGATCTCCATCGTGTCGCGCATGGCGAAGAACTTCTTGCGGATGACGATGAGCAGGTTGCCGTAGGCGTCCTTGAGCTCGAAGGTCTCACGGAGGCTGAGCGCCTTGCCGTCGACGACAAAGACGCGGTTGCCGTCCTGATCCTCGATCCAGAAGTCCGCTCTGAGGGAGAAAATCCGTTCCTGGACTAGATATCGCATAGAGAGAGGCTATGCCCCGGTTTAGCGCGGTGTCAGGCGGAAGCCCCGTGCTCCGGCGGCCCAGGCGGCACGGAGATCGGCCGGGCTGGGAGTGCCGTCGGAGTCAACGCCAATCTTGTTGAATTTGGCGAATTGGCGGTTGTCGCGCACCATGGCCGCGTAATGGGCGGTCACGCCGGCCTCATCGGTGATCACCTGGACATCGGCCGGCCGGCGCTTGCCTTTGAGCAGGATGTCGACCGGTTCGCCGGTGCGCAGGTTGCGGCCCCAGGCGAACGGGGTGCCGATGAGCAGGTCCTCGCCGTCGCGGGTGTAGGCGACCGGGATCTCGTAGCGCTTACCCGACTTGCGGCCTACCAGGTAGAGGGTGATCAGACGGCCGCCCATGGCCGGCCCGATCAGCGGCGCCCGCAGCAGCGCGCGGACCACGCTGTTGGCCAGCCCCTGCAGGGCCATGGTCTGGGCCCGGGCGGGCGGGGCCGGCTGCCCGGCGGACGGCGGTGTCGCCGGCTCGGAAGTCATGCCACTGACGCTACGCCCGCGCTCCGCCACCCCACAACCCGTCGCCGGCCGGCGTCGCGTGGATGTCGATGCCGCGGCGCCGGGCGTCGGCGGCGACGACCCGGCTGGCGATCCGCGACAGCCGGGTGCGCTCGGCGGGGGTCAGGTCCGCCGCCAGGGCCGCGATCTCCGACCCGAGGGCCGCCGCGCCCTGGTCGATGAGCTCGCGGCCAGCGGCGGTGATGGCGACGCGCACGCTGCGCCGGTCAACCGGTGAAGCGGTCCTGGCCACCAGACCGCGTTCCGCCGCCCGGTCCACCAAGCCGGTCACGCTCGACTTGTCGAGCTGGAGGTAGCTCGCGAGCTGGCCGATGGTCGGCTGCCGGTCCCGGACGATCCCGAGCAGGCGGGCGGCGGGGACCGACACGTCATGATCGGCCGCGATCCGGCCGAACGCGCCCTGTACGGCGAAGCTCAGCTGGGCGAGCGCGTCCACCAGGCCCAGGTCCCCCTCGCCCGGCAGCGGGGTGAGGACGGGGCGGCGGTCACGCGGTGGCGGGTCATCAGCGGCGGGCACAGCACCTAGTATACGCGTGATTTAGTTTGTGACACCATCTATAGTAGGTGGTGTCACAAACTAAATCGGTAACGCTGGCAGCCGCCAGAACGGAGACAAGCAGCCATGAGCATGCACGCCGCCGTGGTCCGGTCCTTCGACCACCCGCCCCGCTACGAGAGCTACGGCACGCCCGAGCCCACGGGCCCGGATGAGACCCTGATCGACGTCCTCGCGGTCGGTCTGCACCCCCGCGTCCGCTCCGGCGCGGCCGGGCGGCACTACACAAGCACCGGCACGCTGCCGATGATCCCCGGCATCGACGGGGTCGGCCGTCTGCCCGACGGCCGGCCGGTCTACTTCGTCGCCGACGATGACTCCTGGGGGACCATGGCCGACCGGGCCGTCGTCGACCTGCGGCGGACGCTGCCGCTGCCGGAGGACGCCGACATCGCCAAGATCGCGGCGGGGATGAACCCCGCCATGTCCTCCTGGGTCGCGCTGCGCCGCCGGGTGGAGCTCAAGCCGGGTCAGTCGGTCCTGGTTCTCGGCGCCACCGGCAGCGCGGGGGCGATGGCGGTCCAGGTGGCCAAGCGGCTCGGGGCCGGCCGGGTCGTCGGGGCGGGCCGCAACCCCGCGCGGCTGGCCGAGCTCACCGCCATCGGCGCGGATGACGTCGTCGCGCTCGACGACGATCCCGAGGTCACGGCGCAGCGGCTGGCCAAGGCGGCCGCCGAGGTGGACATCGTGGTCGACTACCTGTGGGGCGAGCCGGCCACCGTCGCCATCACGGCGCTGCTCACCGCCCGCGCCGACCGCAGCCGGGCGCTGGACTGGATCGAGATCGGCTCGATGGCCGGACCCGACGTCCAGCTGCCGTCGGCCGCGCTCCGCTCGGCCAACCTCCGGCTCCAGGGCAGCGGGCAGGGCTCGGTATCGCCCCGGCGTTACCTCGCCGAGCTGCCGTCGCTGGTGGCGGAGATCGACGCGGGCACCATCGCGGTCAGCGCCCGCCCGGTACCGCTGGCCGACGTCGAGGCGGCCTGGACCGCCCCCGAGCCGGCCGGACTGCGGACGGTGCTCATTCCTTAGGTGCCTCGAACCATAAGACACGTCGGGCGCGAAGAGATTAATGGGGCTGAGGGTGAAATAGACGGTCCGTTCGATATAAAAGTCTTTTATTTCGAACGGACGGTGGTAACTGCGCACCACGGTAAACACCAAACACGTACACTCGATAACATGGCAGATCACTTCGCCTTTCGGGAATTGCGGATCCGGCAGCCCGGTAAGGTGCTGCCCGGCCGCGCGACCTATGAGATCTTCGACACCGAGAAGAACCTGCTCGCCATTGCCGCGGAAACCGAGAGCCGCGGCGTCCTGAACAGCGTGATCGGCATGGTGCCTGGCACCCGGGTGCTGGCCGTGCGGACCCCGGCCGGCGAACCGGTTCTGACCCTGGTCAGGCAGGACAGCGACGGGGACTGGCTGGCGGCGCTGACCGACGCCGACGGCCAGCCGATCGGCAAGATCCGGATCGAGTTCAGCAGGCGGCACTACACCCTGCTTGACGAGGAGGGCCAGGTCGCCGGGCAGGCGGTCGGCGACCTGGGCGCCAGCAAGTTCGCCGTGACCGGGGCCGACGGCGAGCGTTTCGCCCAGATCCGCAAGACCTGGGCCGGCCTCGGCAAGGAGTTGCTCACCTCGTCCGACCATTACACGGTGACGTTCACCGGCCCGGTCTCGTCACGCATCCGCACCATGATCGTGATGGTGCCGATCGTCCTCGACATGACCAGGCACGGCCCGTACTGAACCGGTGTTACCGGGTCCGGAGCCAAGAGAAATTACCGGGTAAGGAGCGAGCCGCCACGGGCCGCCACGGGCCGCGACGGGTGCCGGGCGGGCCGTCGCTTCGGCGGCCTGCTCCGCTCGTTACCCGAAGGACGCGGTGGCCAGCACGGTGTCGTTCGCACTGAGCAGGCGGGCGCCAACGATGGCGCCGCGGATGTCATACGGGCTCGCCCAGCTGCCGTACCCGTCGGAGAGGCGGAACCTCCCGACCGTGGTGAATTGCCCGGCCGCATTCTCCAGCTGGCATTTCACCGCCACATTGCCCACCCCGTCCATGTTCACCGACATGTACATCCACCACGGTGTGCGGTTGTAGACGAACACCATGCCGACGTTCTGGTGGGCGGTGGTAACCAGGGCGGCGGTACTCACCGACGACGCGGCCGGAGCCGACGTCGCCGACGGCGCGGTGGCGGCCCGCAGCCCCCAGCCGCCGATACCGGCGACGACCAGGGCGACCGCCACGGCGGCGGCCGACAGCAGGCTGCGAATCCGCGGGCGCGGGCGGCCGGGCGGGCGGTCCCCAGCCGGGCGGTCGGTGGCGCGGCCACCCCGATGGCTCGCGCGACGACGGGGGCCCGGCTGGGGCCGGGTAGACGCGGACACGCCGATGCGGTCGAGGACCCGGGTCTCGAAGCCGGCCGGCGGCTCGCGGGACGGCAGCAGAGCGAGCAGCTCCTCCCCGGTCATCGTCAGCTCCCGGACCAGCTCGCGGCAGGATTCGCAGGTATCCAGGTGCGCGAGCGCGGCCGCGCGCTCGCGGCCGGT
Source organism: Trebonia sp. (assembly GCA_050013875.1). Lineage (GTDB taxonomy): Bacteria > Actinomycetota > Actinomycetes > Streptosporangiales > Streptosporangiaceae > Trebonia. The sequence goes on from JBEKEK010000054.1 coordinate 13,352, forward strand.
CAGCACGCCGAGCGCGAGCTCGGCCGCCACCCCAGCGAACGCGTCGCAGCTCATGCCCTGGTAGCCGGTCGGCTCACTCATCGTCGGCGTCCTCTGGCAGCAGAGCGGCCCGCAGCTTCTCCAGGCCGTACCTGATCCTGGTCTTCGCGGTTCCCACGGGCACCCCCTCCGTCTCGGCGACCTGCCGGGCCGTCATCCCGTAAATCCCGGCCATCGTAACCGCCCTGGCCTGCTCCCTTGGCAAGCGCCGGAGCGCGAAGCGCAGCCCGGCGGCGCTGTCGCGCGCCACCGCGACCCGCTCGGTTGAGTCGGCGACCTCGGTCAGCAGCTCCGCCAGGTCGACCGGATCCACCGGCGCCGACGTGCGCACCCGGAGCGTGTCGATCGCCAGGTTGTGGGTGATCCTGGTCAGCCAGCCGCGGACCGTCCCCTGCCGCCCGTCGAACATCTGCGCATGCCGCCAGGCCCGCTCGAAGGCCTGCTGCGCGACGTCCTCGGCCAGGTTCCGGTCATGCAGCACGGTCACCGCCACGCCGAACACCAGCCCCTGGAACCGGCGCACGAACGCGACCGACAGCTCCGCGTCGCCCGCGCCCAGGCCGGCCAGGAGCGTCTCATCAGGCAGCCGATCGGCTGGGGTGCCCACAGTCGCACATTACTCAGTAGCCGCCGCCGGCTTTCGCCGACGACGCGGAAGCGGATGGCGTGGCACCCGAGGAGACAGTGACGGCGGCGGTGATCGCGGTCCCGGCGGGGGCGACCAGCCACCACTTGGCACCGAAGGCGTCGCTGCCCTGCCCGGTGACCGTGCCGGCCGCGGGATCGCCCTCGAAGTAGTACAGCGGGTGGCCGTCGTAGGCGACCTGCTTGGTGCCGTCGGAACGGGTGAAGGTGGACAGGTCGGCCTTGCTGGCACCGCCCGACGCGGTCAGCGCGCCGGTGCTGGTCACCGGCGGCCAGGCGCTGGCGCAGCCGCCGGAGCAGGCGGAGGAGTTCATGCTGTCCTTCATCCACAGGTAGATCGGCCGGCCCGACCCGTTGGTGAGGAACGACCCCGCGGACGAGGTCCTCGTCGTGATGACCAGGCCGGTGGTTGACGCGCCGGCCCCCGCGCCGCTGGCCGTGGCGGCGGGCGTGCTGCTCGAACTCGCGGCGCTGCTGCAGGCGGCGAGCAGTCCCACTCCCAGCGACACCCCGAGCACGGCACCTAGCCGGACGGTCCCTGGGCGCTGAGTCCGCACCGATGCAGTCATTGTCATCGTCTCCTGTGGTCTGTGTTGTGGTCACAGTGACTACGGGAGCGACGGCGAGACGGCTTGACAAATTGCACGTGACCTGTATCACACCAATGGCCCGAGATGGCCGTTATCGAAAATAATGCTGAGGAAAAATCTCTGCGCTGGTACTGCCCGCAGACCGCGGGCATCCTGCGCGGGCAGCGCGAAGCCACCGCCCGTTCCCCCTGGTGATTTTGAATTCAGACGGCGGGGACCGGGGTCGGCGTGGCCAGCGGGATTGGCTTGAACATGGCCGGCTCCTGGTCCGGGGTGAGGGCCGTGGTGGAGTAGAGCCAGTCCGTGAACGAGTAGTCGCGGACATCGCGGGCGCGGAGGATCTGGTTGCGGCGCTCGCGCTTGTCGCCGTCCAGGTGCCAGAGCTTCCCCCAGGCGCGGGAGGTGGTGAGCACCCGGCGGCAGTGCTCGGGGCGGACGGCCTGGTAGGCGGCGAGCGCGCGGTCCGGGTCGGGGTTCGCGGCCAGGTGCTCGGCCAGTACATAACCGTCCTCGATCGCCATGATCGCGCCTTGGGCGATGTACTGCAGCGGCGGGTGGGCGGCGTCGCCGAGCAGGGCGATCCGGCCGTAGACCCAGGTCGCGATCGGCTCGCGGTCGAACATCCGCCACCAGCGGTCCCGCCACATCAGCGGCAGGCCGCGCTGGATGTTCCCGGTGCTGTGCGCGAACGCGGCGTCGAGCTCGTCGGGCGTGCCCCAGTCCTCCTCGCCCGCCAGCGCCTTGGCCGACTCGAACACCGCGACCTGGTTGAACATCTGTCCGCCGCGCAGCGGGTACTGCACGAAGTGGCAACGCGGGCCGACGTAGACGACGACGTCGGTCTCTGAGATGTTGTTCTCGCGGACCTTCTCGATCGGGACGGCGCCGCGGTAGGCGACGTAGGCGGAGTTGACCGGCTCGTCGCCGACCAGCCGGGCGCGGGCCTTGGAGTGCAGGCCGTCGGCCGCGATGACCAGGCTCGCGCTGTGCTCGGCGCCGTCGGCCAGTGTCACCTTCGCCCCCGGCCCGGAGGTCTCGTACTCGGTGACCGGCTGGCTGGTCCGCAGGTCGACCCCGGCCCGGCGGCACGCCCGCAGGAAGAGGCCGTGCAGGTCGGAGCGGTGGATGACGAGGTACGGAGAGCCGTAGCGGCGGTGCAGGTCGGCCAGGTCGAGGCTGGTCAGCAGGCGGCCGTCGAGTGCGTCCTTCATGATCATGTTCCGCGGCAGCACGCCCAGCCGCTTGGCCTCCTCGAGCAGGCCGTACTCATCGAGGATGCGCGTGCAGTTCGGCGCGAGCTGGAGTCCGGCGCCGACCTCGGCGAACTCGGCTGAGCGCTCGAGGACGCGGACGTTGAGGCCCTTGCGGGTCAGCGCGAAGGCGGCGGACAGGCCGCCAATGCCGCCGCCGACGACGATGACGTCCGGTTGCGCGGCCGGGTGCTGGAGAGCCTGTGCGCCAGCTTCGTCGGTTCCGGCTGGCTCACCGGTCACGGCGCGATCTCCCTGGCGACGCGGTTGGCAGCCTGGCCGGTCCGCTCGATGGCGGCGGCGCTGCTGGTGCCCCCGACGCGGATCGTCGCCAGCCTCACCGGGCACCGCCTTCCGTGCTTGCCCCGGTGCTTGGCTCGGTGCTTGGCTCGGTGCTTGCCCGGTTGAGCTTGAGTGCCTCGAAGACCGGGGAGTCGCTGAAGCGGAACAGGTCGAGCGCGCCGGAGTCAGAATCGGTGGCGCCGGCCTGCGACTTGGCCGAGAACGGCTGCCAGGAGGGCACCACGAACAGGTCGCCGCGGCCGACCGGCCAGGTCTTGTCGCCCACGGTGACGGTGCCGGAGCCGTCGAAGACGGTGTAGACGGAGGACCCGGTCTCGCGGACGGGCCTGGTCTCGGCGCCCCGCGCGATCCGGTGCATCTCCACCCGGATCGTCGGCAGCACGTCGCCGCCGGTGGCGGGGTCGGTGTAGCGGACGGCCGCGTGGCCGGGCTCGACGGTGCCGGGGTAGCCCTCCCGCTCCATCGCGAGCTGGTCGCTGAGCGCGCGGTCGGTGTACTCCCAGCGGTAGGCCAGCAGCGGCGAGCCCGGCCCGGTCGGCCTGGCGGCCGCCGCGACCGGCGCCAGGCCCGGATGGCCCCAGAGGCGCTCGGCCCGGGAGCGCTCGGGCGTGGTCCGCTCCCGCTCGCTGATGTCGTCCCGGCCGAACTCGAAGAACTGCGCCTCGGTGATGTACTGCAGCGGGATGTCGAGGCCGTCGATCCAGGCCATCGGCTGGGTGGTGGCGTTGTGGTGGGCGTGCCAGTTCCAGCCGGCCTGCGGCAGGAAGTCGCCGCGGCGCATCGCCACCGGGTCGCCGCCCACGACCGTCCAGACCCCCTCGCCCTCGAGCACGAACCGGAAGGCGTGCTGGGTGTGCCGGTGCTCGGGGGCGTTCTCCCCCGGCATCAGGTACTGGATCGCCGCCCAGAGCGTCGGGGTGGCGAACGGGCGCCCCGCCAGGCCCGGGTTGGCCAGCGCGATCGCCCTGCGCTCGCCGCCCCGGCCGACCGGGACGAGCTCCCCCGCCCGGGCGGCCAGCGTCCGCAGGGCGTCCCAGCGCCACAGGTGCGGCACCGCCCTGGACCTCGGGTGCAGCGGCATCAGGTCGCCGATCTCGGTCCAGAGCGGGATCAGCAGCTCCTTCTCGAAGCCCCGGTAGAGCTCCTCGAGCGCGGGGGTCACCGTTGGCAGGTTCGCTGCCGCCACGGCCTTCAGCCGCACCGGCGATTCGAAGTCAAGCGAGGTCGTCATGACTCCAGACTGGCCCCTGGCCCAGCGTCGCGAGCAAGAAATTCTGTTGTCCAGAACAGATCACCCAGCGGGAAGCCCACTGAAAAGGCTTAGAGCCTGCGGCAAATAACCCGTCGGCCCGGACCGCCAGCACGCCGGCCCACGAGCCGGAAAGCCTACGGGTTATTCCTACACAGGCTCTTAGGGCCAAAGTTGTACGCTTTTTGGCGGGCAAAACGGGGCATTTCGCTCGATTTGGCGTACAAGTTTGGCCCCAAGGTGATCGAGGCGGCGTAAGCGGACCGGCCATGGATGGTGCTTCTTGCTGTTATCAGGGGAAGAGGCGGTCTTGGCGATCATGGGGACGGGGTGAGGGTGGCGACCAGGCAGGCACCGTCCGCCCGGGAGCGCATTCCTGGTCGGGCGGCGGCGCGGGGGCGCTTTCCTGGTTGGCCGGCCGCCGGGGGCGCTTTCCTGGTTAGCCGGCGGCGCGGGGGCGGAAGGCGGCGAATGGGTTGGTTACCACCAGCTCGCGGGCGGCGAAGCGGTAGACGGTGGCGGGGCGGCCGCCGGCCGAGGTCGGGCGGGCCACGTCCGGAGTCGGCTCGATGACGCCGCGGCGGGTGAGGATGCGCTGCAGGTTGGTGGCCGAGACGGGATGGCCGAGGGCGGCGGCGTAGGTGTCGCGCAGTTGGGAGATGGTGAAGGTCTCCGGGGCGAGGGCGAAGCCGATGTTGGTGTAGGAGAGTTTGGCGCGGAGCCGGTTCCTGGCCGAGCCGATGATGGACCCGTGGTCGAAGGCCGTCGGCGGCAGGTCGTCGACCAGGTGCCAGGCGGTGTCGGCTGGCAGTCCTGGCCGCGCGTCCGGCGTGACCAGTGCCAGGTACGCGGTCGCGAGCACCCGTTCCGCCGGATCGCGGGCCGGGTCGCTGCGGGTCTCGAGCTGTTCGAGATGCGCGATCTGCGGGATGTTCACCTTCGCCGCCAGGTGCCTGCTGGCAGACGCACCGAGCCGTTCGCTCGCATCGAGCACGCCTCCGGGCAGCGCCCAAGTCCCCTCGAACGGCGGTTCCGCGCGCCGCCAGAGCAGCACTTTCAGCTGCTGCTCGCGGACCTGGAACACGACCCCGAGCGCCTCGTGGCGGAAACATCCGGCAGGCACACGGTAATCGTAACGGCGGCCGCGGCCGCCCGCCCGCGGCCGGTGATGAACGGCCAGTTAAGTCGGCCGGCGTTGAGCCCACCCGCGATAAGCCCGTAGTGACGGGGATCGCGCGCGGCGGCACCGCCCTGTGCCCAAGTTTGCGCTCAGGGGTTGAAAACTAACTGTTTTCAACTTACAGTCGAAAACATGGAAGACACCGAGAGGTCTGCGGACGTTCAGGTGGATGCGACCGGGCGCACCACGACAGGCCGACCGGAAGCGACCGGGCGCACCACGACAGGCCGGCCGGAAGCGACCGGGCGGGCTGCAACAGGCCGACTGGACGTCGCCGGGCAGACGCCGCCGGGGGCCCTCCCGCCGGGGGTCATTCCGCCGGGGGTCATTCCGCCGGGGGCCCTCCCGCCGGGGGTCATTCCGCCGGGGGTCATTCCGGCGGGGGTCATTCCGGCGGGGGCCATTCCGGCGGGAGCTCTCCCGCCGGGGGCCATTCCGGCGGATGACGCGACGGTTGACCCGGGCTGGGCGGCGCGGGTGCGGCGGCTGGCGGCGGAGCGTGATGCGGTGATCCTGGCGCACAATTACCAGCGGCCCGAGATTCAGGAGGTCGCCAATCACGTCGGCGACTCGCTCGCGCTCGCCCGGCTCGCGGCGGCTAGCTCCGCACAGGTCATCGTGCTTTGCGGGGTCTACTTCATGGCGGAGACGGCAAAAATTCTCGCTCCGGAACGGACCGTGCTGATACCCGATGCGGGGGCCGGCTGTTCCCTGGCCGACAGCATCACGGCCGGGCAGCTGCTGGCGTGGAAGGCTGGGCATCCGGGGGCGGCGGTCGTCGCCTACGTGAACACGAGCGCCGAAGTCAAAGCGCTCGCGGATGTCTGCTGCACATCAGCCAACGCGGCCGAGATCGTGGCGTCGATCCCGGCCGAACGCGAGGTGCTCTTCCTGCCCGACCAGTTCCTTGGCGCGCATGTCCGCCGGGTCACCGGCCGGGAGAACCTGTACGTGTGGGCGGGTGAGTGTCACGTGCACGCGGGGATCAGCCCGCAGGCGCTGCGCGACATGGCGGCGGCCAACCCGGAGGCGGAGTTGTTCGTGCATCCGGAGTGCGGATGCGGGACCGCGGCGCTCTGGCAGACGGGCACCGGGGACCTGCCCGCGGAGCGGACCCGGGTGCTTTCTACCGGTGGGATGCTCTCGGCCGCGACGTCGGTCCGCTCCCCCGCGGTGCTGGTCGCGACCGAGACCGGGATGCTGCACCAGCTGCGGAAGGCCAATCCGGCCGTCCGCTGGGAACCGGTCAATCCCCACGCGACCTGCCATTACATGAAGATGATCACCCCGGCGGCGCTAGAGCGGTGCCTGCGTGAGGCGGCACCCGAGGTGCAGGTCGCGCCGGAGGTCGCGGCCCGTGCCCGCCGCGCGGTCCAGGCGATGATCGCGACAGGCCCGGCCCTGCCAACGGTCGCCGCGAGCGTGCGATGACGGGTACCGGAGCGCGTGTTTGCCCGCCGCTTGGGCGTGACCCGAAGATCGTGGATCGTTGTGTGCATCGGGATGTACACAACGATCCACGATCCGCCCAACTCGCCGACGCGGCAACGGCGCACGAAGGCGGATCGGAGACTTACGTGTCGGATGCGAATCCTGTGGTTGCCGAGCTGGCGACTGCGCGGACACGGTGGCGGCGGGACGCGGATGTAGTCGTCGTAGGGTCAGGCGCGGCGGGGATTGCGGCGGCTCTGACGGCCGTCGCGGCCGGGTCGCGGGTGCTGGTGGTGACCAAGGACCTCGTCGGCGGGGCGACGGCGCTGGCCCAGGGCGGGCTCGCGGCGGCGATCGGGCCGCAGGACAGCGCGGCCGCGCACGCCGGCGACACGCTGGTGGCCGGGGCGGGGCTATGCGAGCCGGAGGTCGTGGCGGAACTCGCGGCCGGGGCGCCGCGGGCGATCGACTGGCTCGCCGGGCTTGGCGCTCGGCTGGAGACGCGGGAACTGCGGCTTGAGGGCGGGCACAGCCACCGCCGGATCGTCCACTCGGGGGACGACGCGACCGGGGCGGAGGTCCACCGGGTCCTGCTGGCGGCGTTGCTGGCGAGCGGCATCGAGATCCTCGACCGCACGGTCGCGCTCGATCTCATCGTGAAAAACCCGGCCGTGCGGTGGGCGGCCGACGGGGGCCGGACGGGGACCGGCCCGGGACCGCGGGCCATGGACGGGGCGGCGGCTGCCACCGCTGCCCCCGATGGCAGCCGGGCCCGGATGCCGGTCTCCGCCCGTGCGGGCACCGGTGGCCTCTTCTTCCCTGAATCCGTCGGCCGGGCTACGGGGCTGCTGGCGGGCGTGATCGGGCCGGACGGGCGGCTCGCGGCCGGGGTCATTGACGCGCCCGCGGTGGTGATCGCGGCCGGGGGGCTCGGGCAGGCGTTCGCGACGACCTCGAATCCGGCCGGGGCGACCGGGGACGGGATCGCGATCGCGGCGCGGGCGGGCGCGGTGCTGCGGGACCCGGAGTTCGTGCAGTTCCACCCGACGGTGCTCTGGCGGCCGGGCGCGAGCGGTCAGTGCCCGCTGATCACTGAGGCGTTGCGCGGGGCCGGGGCGGTGCTCCGCGACCTGGACGGGAGGCCGCTGATGGCGGGCCATGACCCGCGCGGGGACCTGGCGCCGCGTGATGTGGTGGCCGCCCGGATGGCCGAGGTGATCGGCGCGGGGGACGCCGGGCACGTGTGGCTTGACGCGACCGGGATCGACGCGGGCTTCCTTGAAACCGGGTTCCCGACCGTTCTGGCCGCGTGCCGCAAGCATGGCATCGACCCGGTGACCGAGTTCATCCCCGTCGCGCCGGGCGCGCACTACTCCTGCGGCGGCATCCTGGCCGGCCTGGACGGGCAGACCAGCGTCCCGGGGCTGTACGCGGTCGGCGAGGCCGCGTCGACCGGGGTGCAGGGCGCCAACAGGCTCGCCTCCAACTCGGTCACCGAGGCGATCCTCGCCGGGCGGCGCACCGGGCGGGCGGCCGCCGCCCGGGCGGCCGGGCGGGTCATCGAGTGCAATGGCGGGGCGCGCAGCCGCGCCGAGAGCGCGGTGGGCGGTGCGATAACTGCCGCGTGCTACGGCACCCCGGTCATGGCCCGGAACCCGAACAGCGAAAAGCCCGGCGGCGTGCCGCCGGCGCTCGCCGCAGTCATGCCGGGGCGGGCCGGGGTTGCCGGGGACCCGGACGCCGGCGGGATAGGCAGAGCGCCGGGCCGCTCGGATGCCGCGGACGGGCGGCAGGCGCTTGCCTTGGCGATGTCGCGGTGGGCGGGGGTTATCAGGGACCGGGAGGGGCTGACCGAGTTGGCCCGGGTGATTTCCGCGACGGGGGGCGCGGTTATCGCCGGCGGGGTGCTCGCCACCGGATCAGAGACCCGCGAGGGGTCACGGGAGGCCGCGTGCGTTCCCTCGGCGGATCTTGCTTTTGAGCTTGACCTTGGGGCGGTGGAGGCGGCGAACCTGCGACTGGTGTCCGGGCTGATCGCGGCGGCGGCGCTGCACCGGGCGGAGAGCCGGGGGTGCCACCGGCGGCGGGACGCGGCGGAGACGGCCGAGCGGCCGTGGCACACGCTGTCGCGCTGGGATGGACGGGAGTTCGCAATGGCTGAGGAGGAAGTATGACTGGTGAGGCGCGGATTCACGAGGACGCGCCGGGCACGGCGCGGGTGGCTGGCGGCCCGGGCGTGACCGGACTGAGCGGCGGGACGCTGGCGGCGATACGGGCGGCGGGGCTGGACGCCGACGACGTCGCGCGGGTGGTGCGGGCGGCTCTCGACGAGGATTTCCGGTACGGGCCGGACGTGACGTCGACAGCGACGGTCGCGGGGCAGACGGTGACCGGGCAGGTGGTGGCGCGTGAGGCCGGTGTGCTGGCAGGGATCCCGGTGGCACTCGCGGTGCTCGACGCGATCGCGGGGTACCTGAGTGAATTCAACGGCCTTCCCCCGGCCACCGGGACGGTGCTGGCGGCGGACGGGACGCGGGTCACCGCGGGGGATGCGGTGCTGCGGGTGAGCGGGGAGGCGGTGGCGGTACTCGGCGCGGAGCGGACGCTGCTGAACTTCCTCACCCACCTGTCGGGGATCGCCACGGCCACCAGGGCCTGGGCGGACGTGCTGGCAGGGACCGGAGCGACGGTGCGCGACACCAGGAAGACCACGCCGGGGCTGCGGGCGCTGGAGAAGTACGCGGTGCGCTGCGGCGGCGGGGCCAATCACCGGCTCGGACTGGGCGACGCGGCGCTGGTCAAGGACAACCACGTGGCGGCGGCGGGCGGGGTGGGAGCCGCGGTCCTGGCGGTACGTTCGGCCGCACCGGATGGGATGGTGGTGGAGGTGGAGTGCGACTCGGTCGCCCAGGTGCGCGAAGCCCTCGCCGCCGGAGCCCGGTTTCTGCTGCTCGACAACATGCCGGCCGGCTCGCTGCGGGAGGCGGTGACGGTGGCGCGGCGCTATGACGGGGTACTGCTGGAGGCGAGCGGCAGGCTACGGCTCGCCAATGCGCGGGAGGTCGCGCTAACTGGCGTGGACTACCTGTCGGTGGGGTCGCTGACGCACTCCGCGCGAGTGCTTGACCTGGGGCTCGACTTCGTGCGCTGAGGTGCCGGCGGATGGCCCGCCGTCGCGGCCTGGACCGGGCCGGCCGGCGTATGGAACCCCTGTGTACGGTGAGTTCCGGGTGTGCGGGGTACCCGTCGGCTCTGGTAGGCTCTCCCTGTCGCTCGGGCCGTTGGCGCAGCGGGAGCGCGTCTCCCTGACACGGAGAAGGTCACAGGTTCAAATCCTGTACGGCCCACCATCGTGATATCGCAAGACAGACGAATGACCCCGAACCCTCATTGGGTCCGGGGTCGTTTTGGTTCAGGTCCGGATGGCTCGCCAGCCCGGAGTATTCGCCTGGGTCAGCGGGCCCGGGTCCGCAGGCGCTGGAAGGCTTTCAGCAAGGCCGGGTACCGAGCGGGGGCGACCCGCGCGAGCACGTCGGGGACGTGTGCGGTGAGCGCGATGAGGAGCCGGGGACGGCGGTTTTCGACGGCGGCGACAATCTGCCCGGCGGCGCGCTCGGGCGGGTAGGTCAGCAGCTGCGCGAACGAAGCCTGGCCGGCCGCTCGTTCGGCGGCGGTGGCCGTCGCGGCGACTCGTGCGTTCTCGGCGATCCGGGTCCGGATCCCGCCCGGGTGCACAACCGTTACGCCGATCTCGCCCTCGAGTTCGGCCCGGAGTGCCTCGGTGAACCCGCGGACGGCAAACTTGCTGGTGGCGTAGGCAACTTGGCCGGCCGGGGCGATCAGCCCGAACAGGCTGGAGACGTTGACCAGGTGCGATCCCGGGTTGGCGCGCAGCACGGGCAGCAGCTTCCTGGTCAAGGTGATTACCGCACCCAGGTTGATCGCGAGGAGCCAGTCGAATTCCTCCTCGCTGACTTGCTCGAAGGTTCCGCCGAGAGCGACTCCCGCATTATTGATCAGCAGGGTGGCGTCCGGGTGGGCGCTGGCCAGTTGGTCACCGAGGGCATGGGTGGCCGTGTCGTCGGCTAGGTCGGTGACGTAGGCAGCCACCGGCCGGCCGCTGACCGCTTCCGCCGCCTTGGCGACTCGCTCAAGTCCCCCGGCGTCCCGGTCGACGAGCGCCAGCGCGGTGCCCCGCTGGGCGAGCGCGTAGGCGAGCTGCTCGCCGATGCCGCTGGCGGCGCCGGTGACGACCGCGGTGCCGCGGGTGAAATCGAACCTGTCCATCAGGCGACCGTCTCGGTGACGAGACTGGGCCGGTCGCCGGTGTCCCGGCTGCGGCTGAACCGCAGCTCGGGATCCTGGACCGGCATCCGGCGCAGCAGCTTGGCATCGCCGACGTAACTCACCGACGTCAGCCACGGCGCCCGGTTGCCCTGGCGCGGCAACTGGCCAATCGCTCTTTGGATATAGCCCGCGCCGAAGTTCATGAACGGCCGCGTTGGCATGGCGCGATCGGCCGGCTCGGGCCGCGCGGTGTCGTATCCGTGGGTGTCCATGTAGGCGAGCAGCCGGCAGAAGTGCTCGCAGAGCAGCCCGATTTTCAGGGTCCAGGAGGCATTGGTGTAGCCGATCGCGTAGGCGAAGTTCGGCACACCGGAGAGCATCATGCCCTTGTAAGCGATCGTGTCCGGCAGGCTGACTGGCCGGCCGTCGACCGAGATCGACATGCCCCCCATCGCCTGCACCTGAAGGCCGGTCGCGGTGACGATGATGTCCGCTTCCAGCTCGCGGCCGGACTCGAGCAGGACGCCCTTTTCGGTGAAGGTCTTGATGCGATCCGTCACCACCGACGCCCGCCCGGCGCGGATGGCCTTGAACAGATCCCCGTTCGGCACTAGGCACAGCCGCTGGTCCCACGGGTTGTACGGCGGGTTGAAGTGCTCGTCCACCGGATAGCCCGCGGGCAGCATCTTCGCATTCAGGTTGCGGATGACCCGGCGCGCGACCCCGGGGTACTTCTGGCAGAAGCGCCAGATCGCCTGCTGCTGGATGATGTTCTTGCGGCGCGTGATTCTGTACGCGCGGTCCTCGCCGAGCAACTGGCGAAGCCGGTTCGCGAGCTTATCCTCCGACGGCAGCGACATGATGTAGCTCGGCGTCCGCTGGAGCATCGTCACGTGCGCGGCGGTGTCCGCCATCGCCGGGACCAAGGTGACGGCGGTGGCGCCGCTGCCGATCACCAGCACCCGCTGGCCGGCGTAGTCGAGGTCCGCTGGCCAGCGCTGCGGGTGGATGATCTGCCCCTGGAACCGCTCGCGTCCCTCGAAACGAGGAGTGAACCCCTCGTCGTAGCGGTAGTAGCCGCCCGCGCAGAACAGCCAGTTGCAGGTCATTGTCGTCCGCTCGCCGGTGCCGGCGTGCCGCACCTCGACCGTCCAGCGGGCGTCCTGAGACGACCACGACGCGCTGACCACCTTCGAGTGAAAGCGGATCTTGCGGTCGATGCCGTTCTCGGCGGCGGTCTCGCGCACGTACGCCAGGATCTTGTCGGCGCTCGCGATCGCCTGCTCGTCGCGCCACGGCTTGAACTCATAGCCGAAGGTGTACAGGTCCGAGTCCGAGCGGATGCCCGGGTACCGGAACAGATCCCAGGTGCCGCCGCTGGCGCCGCGCGCTTCGAGGATCGCGTAGCTGCGCCGCGGTTGCTCACGCTGCAGGTAGTACGCGGCGCCGATGCCGGAGATGCCGGCGCCGACGATCAGAACGTCGAAGGAGGGGTTATCGGGGGAAGCCGAAGTCATACGGATAGCTCCCAGCAGCAGGTAGGGATCACCGGACACTTCCATAATCCCGGCTGGACAGCCCGCGGCATAGCACAGAATGCATCCTTCTGGCGTTTGACTGTGGCACTTTGCACCACCGGCGGCTACGCTGGCCCCATGCCGTGGGACATCCCTTCGCCGCGGGTTCGCGAGCTGATCCGCGAGGGCGCGGAGCTGGCGCTGCACCCGCCCGACGACTGGCTGGAGGAACTCGACGAGGCGACGCTATCCGGGCGGCACCGGCCGCAGATCGCCGATGACCCGGTGCTCGCGGCCGCCACCCGGCGGACGAACCGGTCCAACCTGCTGCACTGGGCCGCCGCGAACGTGCGGGCGCCCGGCCAGCGGGTGCCCGCGAACCTGGAGGACGCGCCGCTCACAATCGCGCGTGACCTGGTCCGCCGCGGGCTGAACGAGTCCGTGCTCGACGCCTACCGGGCCGGCCAGGCCGTCGCACTCCGGCGGTGGATCCAGATCTGCCTGTCGCTCACCGCGGACCCCGCCGAGCTGCGCGAGCTGCTCGACGTCTCCTGCCGCTCTATCTCGGCCTTCATCGACGACACGCTCGCCGCGATCAGCGACCAGATCGCCCGCGAGCGCGCCGAGCTCACCCGGGGCACCCATGCGGAGCGGCGTGAGACCGTCAGCCTGCTGCTTGACGGCGCTCCCATCCAGCAGGCACGCGCCGAGCAGCGCCTCGCCTACCGGCTGGGCGGCCTGCACACCGCGGCCATCGTGTGGAGCGACGACCCGCAGGCCGACCTCGGAGCCCTGGACCGCGTCGCTGACCTGATCGCCGCCTGCGCCGATGACCCCCGCCCGCTCACCGTGCTCGCCAGCGCAGCCACCCGGTGGGTGTGGGTGCATGGCCGGCCCGATACGGCCGGGCTTCGCAGCGCGATCGCGGCCGGGCCGGCCGCGCGAGCGGCCCTCGGCTCCACCGCCGCCGGGATGGACGGGTTCCGCCGCAGCCATCTCGACGCCCTCACCGTGCAGCGGATGCTGGCGAGGCTCAAGTCTCCGCAACAGCTCGCCACGCACGACGAGGTGAACCTGGTCGCGCTGCTCACATCCGAGCCCGACAGCGCGGAGGATTTCGTCCGGCGGACTCTCGGGCAGCTGGCGAGCGCCGGAACGGAGACGACCGAGGCCGTCCGGGTCTACATCGCCGCGCAGTGCAATGCCTCACACGCCGCCGCCCGGCTGTACACGCACCGCAACACCCTGCTGCGCCGCCTCGCGCGAGCCGACCAGCTGCTGCCGCGACCGCTGGCGGAGAACGTCCTCAACGTCGGCGTCGCACTCGAAATGCTGCGCTGGCAAGGCGGCGGCGCTGACAGTGGTAACGGCCGGCCAGCCGGCTCGGCCCGTCAAGGCTGAGCCAGGAAGATGCTAAGTACCCCTACCGGCGTGTGGTCTTCGGCACGCGCAATTTGATCGTGATCGGGCCGGGGTGTCCTTGTCGGTGGTGGCGGGATGCCGGGTAGCCTGTGTGCTGGCAGCAGCGCCTGCCGCACTCCGAGCTGCCGCGGCCCGCGCCCGCGGTGGCGGTGAGGACAAGGGCCGCCGGTTCGCGCTCGCTGGGAGAGATCAGTCACCGCTGAGCCAGGCGATCAGGGCGCGGGGCAGGGTCGCCGCGAGGGACATGGCGTGACTGACGACAGCGCGTTCAAGAAGCAGGTCCGGGCCCGGATGGCCGAGACTGGGGAGAAGTACACCGTCGCCCGCCGTATGGTCATCGCCGGGCGTGATCCTGGCCAGCCGCCGGTGGTGTTGCGGGTGTACCTGAATCCGCAGGTGGACCTGGAGCTGACCGGCGAGGCGGGCCGGGCATATGCGGCGGCTGATGAGCCGGGCCGCCGGGAAATGGCGAGCCGGCTGCTGGCGGAGCACATCGAGCTGGCCGGGTCCGGGGAGGCAGGGGTTGCCGCCGGCTCGGAGATCATGACGGTCCAGGCGCTGCGCATCGAGGAAATCGGTGAGGTGGTGCGCCGGCGGATAGGACGGGCGGCCGGGGTATCGGCGGTGGCGGTCGGCGGGGACATGGACCAGGTCTGGGTTGATATCGAGGCTGCCCGGCCCGGCCTGGTGTCCGGTCATGGAGGTGCGGAGGCCCGCCGGCTCCGCGCTGAGCTGGAGGAGCTGACCGGCAAGCCGGTGCTGCTGAACATCGGGGAGCCTGGCCCGCGGGGAGGGCCAGGGGATGCAGGGGCCGGGCGTGGGAACTGAAAAACCAGCGTCAGGACCTGCCCGGCGATGCGCGAAGCTCAGCCGGAAAAGCCGCACGCCGTTTCAAGGGCACTCACGTCGGACTGGTAGGCCGAGTCGTCGCTGTCCAGCTGGCTGAAGCCGATGCTCGGATCGTCCATCAGGTTCTGCTCGTCAACGATGACGTTCGCCACGCCGGAGGCCGTGTCCCCAAGCGCGCCGGCGTCCACCCCACTGCGGGCTTCCCGCTGCGCCGCCAGGAGGTCGTTGTACCAGGTCTGCAGGACCGGGATCTGGGCACTGTAGTTGCCTGAGGTCGCCGATAGCTGGCTGCTGAAGGTGGAGGCCTGCGACGCTGCCGCCTGGCAGCCAGGGTCCTCGGCGGCCTGGCCAGCCGGCGAGGCCGCCCCCGAGCCACCCTGGCCGGCCGGCGCGCTGGCCGGCGCGCTGGCCGGCGCGCTGGCCGGCGAGCAGGCCGTCACCGCGAGCCCGGCGGCAAGCGCGGCGGTCACTAGCAGGATGTTAGCCGCGCGAGTCCCTGGCAGGCCGCGCCTGGCGCCGGCGCCCGCGAGCGTCAGGGCCGTGCTGGCCGCGGCGGCGGGCCTCCCGATCCGGATTCTGGCCTTTCCCATGGTTCCTCCCCTTTCAGGCGTTGTGCCTTGGTGGGATCACGGTCGCAGGCCAGCGTCACACGAGCGGCACGCGGAAAGTCAAACGGCCATGGGACGCGGCCGGAGCCGGTATCGATGAGGTGTTCGAGCCCGAGTCGGGTAAGATAACTCGTAACATGAGCGATACCGCACTAGGCGGCGTGCCCGCACCGGCGATGCTGCAAGGCGACCTGTTCGGGGGCCTTGGGCCGGCCATCGATGCCGGCTTCACCACCGCGCGGCGGATCGAACTGGACGAGACGTCGTGGATCGAGCACGTGCCCGGCTGGCTGCGCGCCGGCGGCAGCCTGTTCGACGAGCTCATGGCGACCGCCCCCTGGGAACAGCGTTACCGGTACATTTACGCGCGCCGCGTCACCGAGCCACGGCTGACCGCCGAGTACAAAGACATCGCCGCTGCTCCGCAGCAGTTGCTGCGGAGCGTCAGCGCCACGCTCGCACAGCACTACGGTGCTGGCTACCGCTATCTGTGGCTGAACCTGTACCGCACTCACCGTGACTCCACCGCCTGGCACGGCGACCCCATCGGCAAGATCCAGGAGACTTCCACGGTGCCGGTGCTCAGCCTCGGCGCCACCAGGCGCTTCCTGATCCGGCCCGCCGAGGGCGGCAAAAGCGTGTCGCTGGCAGTCGCCTCCGGCGACCTGATCGTCATGGGCGGACGCAGCCAGCGCGACTGGCGCCACTCGGTGCCCAAGCAGGCCACCCCCGCTGGCCCCCGGATCAGCATCAACTTCGCACCGCGGCATGGCTGACTTCGATGCGCATTGCCTGGTGACCGGTGACACCGTGGCGGTGTGGGATGTGGTGTGCCGGGGCGGGCGCGCGCATGAGAGTGACGAGGAATGCTCGACCAGGACACACCTGGTGTTCCCCTACCGAGGGGTCTATGTGCACCATGTGGGACGTACGGAGTCCGTCGCCGAAGCCAACCAGGTAATCTTTATCAATAAGGACGAACCTTACCGGGTCAGCCATCCCGTTGACGGCGGAGATTCCACGCTATCGATTGGCGTGAGTGAGGCCGCGCTGCGCGAACTGGCGCCAAAAGAATATTTCCGTGACGGGTACGGAACATTCAACCGGTCGCGTTTGCGCATCGGTGCGGGCGCCCAAACGCTCACGGCATCGCTGCGGCACAGCCTGGATCGCGGAGCCATCGAGAAACTCGAAGCCGAGAGCCTGGCCCTCGCGCTGGTGCGCACCGCGCTCGGTGAGCGCACTCCGCACGCCGCGGCAGCCGGAGCCGGGCCCCGCAAGCTGGTGGATCGCGCCAAGCTGGTCCTGGTCTCGGACCTGAGCCGCCGGTGGGCACTGGCCGAAATCGCGTCCGCCGTGGGAGGTTCGCCCGTCTATCTCACCCAGGTGTTTCAGCGGCTCGAAGGAATGCCGCTGTACCGCTACCAACTGCAACTGCGGGGCCAACGTCTGGGACGCCGCCAGCGCGCATATCGTGGCCGCCGCCGGCGCGAAGGCGGTCGCGACTTCAAGCGGGGCGGTGTCCTGGGCGCACGGCGTCCCGGACGGCGGCAACCTTGACCTCGGCACCGTCTGCACGGTCTTGCGGGAGATCGTCTCCGCTGTCGGCGACCTGCCTGTCACCGCGGATATCGAGGGCGGCTACGCAGAGACTACCGAGGGCGTGGGCGCTTCGGTGGCCGCCGTGATCGACGCTGGCGTGGTCGGGATCAACCTCGAGGACTCGGGGGGCCGGCTGGATCCTCCGCCGCGCCCCTCTACACCGCCGCCGGCCAGGCGGCGCGCATCGCAGCGGCGCGCGAAGCGGCGCGGCGTGCGGGAGTCCGGCTGTTCATCAACGTGCGCACCGATGTCTATCTGTTCGGAGTTGGCGCCGAGGAAGGCCGCTACGACGAGGTGGTCGCCCGAGCGCAGGCGTACAGCGCGGCCGGCGCCGACGGATTGTTCGTGCCCGGCCTGCTTGACCTTGGCCTGCTCAGCCGGATCAGCCGGGCAACAGATCTCCCGCTCAACGCGATGTGGCTACCCGGAGCGCCCAGCCCCGCGGAGTTGTTCACGGCCGGCGTGCCGCGCGTCAGCGTCGGCACCGCCCTGTTCCAAGCCGCCTACAGCTACGCGCGGCGGGTGGCCCAGCGGTTGATCGACGAGGGCGGTTACGCCGACTTGGCAGGCGCCCTGCCTTTCGGGGAATTCAACGGCGCGTTTCAGGCGAAGTCCCGTAACCAGGGGTGAAGATCGCGCCCAGGAGCTTCCGATGACGGCGGGGCCGGCGGCCACAGCAGGGAGGGGCTGCGCCAGAAGGCGCGGCGCAGGCCTTCGGGCATGGCCGCCACGACCTCGGCCGGGTACTCCACCCGGTAGCCGTTGACCTGCAGGGCCATCGCCGGCGGGCGCAGCCTGAAGCAGCGGTCGCACCTTCCTATCGCGCCAGTCGGCCGGTACCGCCCGCATCCCGGGCAACGGTCCCGTTGTGCCTGCCGGCGGCGCACGGTGTTGCGGCGGTAGACGACCAGACGGTCCTTCAGGCCGGGCCAGTTTGGCAGTGCCGCCTGCTCGGCCTGGGTCCAGTTGAGCGCGAGCTCGCGGTGGAACCGGGTGGTCCCGGTCGCCCCGCGCAGGCCATCGAGGCCGGGGACATCACCCACGTAGAGGAGGACGTCGCCGCGGTAGGCGCGCAGCGGCGCGTAGCTCGCGGAGTCGTCTTCGAACGGCGGCCAGCACAAGAGCAGAGCCCGGTCCTGATGGGCGCGCACCGCGCTCACGGCGTCGAGCGGCGCGACTTCCGCCCAGGGCCGATGCGTTCCGTGGAACGGGTTGGCCCCGCTGCCCCGGGCGCTAGCGGACAGCGCGGTGCGGTCCTCCGGTACCGCCCGGCCGGGCGGAGCCAGGTCACTGGCCAGCACGTCCGCTCCGTGACGGGCCAGCAGGGCCGCCCAGTAGCCGGTTCCGGCGCCGCACTCGAGCAGTGGCGAGTACCGGGCCACCATGGCCAGCGCGGGGTCGTCCGGGATGGCCCAGGCGAAGATGGCGGCGAGTTCCTTGCGCCGGGACGGCAGGTCAAGCACGTTGCGCAGGCCGCCGGGCAGCGCCTGCCAGGCAAGGCGCTGCCCGCCCGCCAGCACCTGCGCGAGGTCCAGGTAGAGGTTCTCGCCGGAGCGAAGCCGCCGCCGGCGGCGCGCCGCCAGCAGCTGCGCGTGGTAATCACGCAGCCGCCGTGTCCCTTCGGCCCAGTCTTCCTCAGTGCTGACGGCTCCGCCGCACAGCTCCGGGCGGACCGTCCACGGATAGCGCCGGGTGAAGTCGCGGTAGTCGCGGATGTCGCGCAGTTCCCGCCAGCCCAACCGGGCGAACCAGTGCGAACGGCTGGGGACCGGGGTGCCCTCGGGCAGGTGTTCCCAGCCGCCGGGGTCGAGCGGCAGTACGACCAAGCCGCACGACGCGCAGACCGGATGACCGTCGACGGTCACCAGGCGGCCGCGGGCGAGCAACGGCTCTGGATGATGGTGCTGGCTGTCCGGCGGCGGCCGGGTCAGGCCCGGGCCCGGCCTCGCGACTGGGCACGGGCCTGACGGCGGCATCCGGTTCAGGCCCAGTACTTGACCGCGCCGGAGTGCACCACGGCACCGCCGACCACGGTGAGCGCCGAGTACAGCGAGCGCAGCTTCGAGTCGGGGACGGAGAAGTAGTCGTCGCTGAGCACGACGACGTCACCGAGCCTGCCCACTTCGAGCGAGCCGAGGAGAGGCTCGTCCTGGCCGCCCAGGAACCACTGGTTGGCCGAGGTGAACCCGGCCAGCACCTCGGGCCGGGTGAGCTGCTGGCCAGGGTTGATCTGCTTGCCGAGCGCATTGAGCCCGGTGGTGGCGTAGTACGCGTGGATCCACGGGTTGAGCGGGGCGATCTGCATTCCGTCGGAGCTCAGGCCGAACGGGATGCCGCTGTCGGCCAGCAGCCGGTAGGGCGGCCCAGCCGGGCTGCCCGTGTTGAAGTACTCGTACGGCGTCAGGTTCACGCCGCCGCCCAGTGCCTTCAGCCGGTCTACGTATTCGGCGGTGATGAACGGGACATGCGCCACCACCCAGCGCAGGCCGGTGATGTCGACTTCGGCGTTGACCGCCTCGTACCCGGCGATCTCGGTCTGGAAGTCCGTCGGGGTCAGCGAGTGGACCTCGGCCCGCCAGCCGGCCTTGGCCACCGCGAGCGCGGCGTTCTGCCAGGTCGCGTTGCCCCCGGCGTACAGCGAGATGTCCGCAAGGAACTCGCCGATGGCGCCGGTCCGCACCAGGTCGCTGCCGAAGAACGGGAAGGCGTTCTGCAGCCGCGCGGTGGCGACGGGAATCGTGGGGTCGGTGTCGAACAGCAGGTAGTTGGTGCGCAGCCGGACGATGGCCTGCGCCTGCGCATCCACGTCGCGCTGGTCCCCTTCCCCGTACACCGACAGGAAGGGGTTGTACATCGTGTAGTTGTCCTCGTGCGCCGCCCCGTCGGCGGGGGTGTTGGTCGCCTGGAACGCGCCCTGGTCCAGGTGCGTGGTGATCCCGACACTGGCGGAGTAGGCAAACGCATCCCGGACGCTGGCCTTGCGCTGGTCGAACGTGAGCGTCTTGCGCAGCGCCAGCAGTGCCTCGCTGGTCGGCCCGGTCCCCTCGAACGGCGACGCCGCGATCGAGCCGTCGGCGCCCACCGCGACCGGCCCGTAGGGTCCGGTGACATTCTCGAAGAACGCCTTGCCGAGCGTGTTGGTGGTCGCCGGGCCGGTGAAGCCGACCTGGATGAAGACCGGCTGGTCGGGAACGGCCGCGTCAAGCTCGGCCAGGGTGGGCAGCCGGCCCTCGGCGAACTGATTGGGGGTGAAGCCGCCGATCGTGGTGATGAAGTTCGCGGCACTGACCGGCGGCTTCGGGCTCTTGGGGAAGGTGCGGGCGCGCTGCCGGTAGAGGGCCTGGACATCGGCGATCGAGTAGGCGTTCTCCAGCGGCGTGTGGTGCCCCGGCCGGTTGCCCATCAGGACGAAGTGATTGTGGCAGTCGATCAGCCCCGGCACGGCGACCTGGCCGGCCAGGTCGATGGCCTGGGGGGCGGCGCTGAACTGCTGCCGGGCCGCCTGCAGGCTGTCCCCGACGTAGACGATGACGCCACCGCGGATGGCGATGACGCTGGCGACCGTGCCGCGGCTGTCCACCGTGTGGATCCTGCCGTTGAAAAGGATCAGATCACCGGCTGGTGACGTCTCCCGATGCGAGCCGCCGCCCGGCCCGGTGGCCGCGCTGGCCGTCCCCGCAGCCGCGAAGCTGCCGCCCGCCGCCGCCGCTGCCACCACACCCGTTACCGCTCCCGTCCGCAGTAGCGACCGGCGGGAAACCTGGTTCTTACCCTGCTCGTTGCTGTCCATCTCGTGCCCACTCCTCCATTGGTGACCCTGGGGCTCGGTGTTTCGCGCGCGATAACAGGCGAGGTCAAAAAGTTGCGCTTGCTAAACACCGTGACGCGAGCGTAGAACGATCAGCAAAAACGGTCAAGTGTCCGTAGAGCGGACAATCTGTTTGAATAAACAAAATCAGCCAGATATCGCCAGCTGTGGCCGGCCGGCCAGCTATGGCTGGTCAGTACGTAACACCGGGGAACTGCGCACGTGCACGCTCAAGCTGCTCGCTCCATTCGCGGGGCCAGCCGAACGCACGGGCGGCTTGGGTGCGCAGGTCAGCGGCGGCGGCGCCGCTGGTGAAGTGGATGTACTCGCCCCAATTCAGCCGCCGGGTGTACGTGCCGCCGGAGTCGCGGGGGAAGTTCGCGGCCAGTTGCCTGAAGAACGTGGCCATCACCGCGGCCTGCCCGCAGTCCCGCCACAGCGGGTAGAACCAGTCGCGGAACCAGCGCGTACCCGGCTGCGGGAAATCATCGCTATTGCTGGTGAACTGGCGATGGACCCGCCGGGCGTCGCGGTGCATGCCCAACGCGGTGTAAAGGTCATAGATGTAGAATTCGGCCCACTTGCTGTCCCCCCAGATTTCGTAGGCAGGGGAGCCGTGAGTGCCGTTGTTGGCACTCTCGACCGTATGCCCTATCTCATGAGCGGGCAGCTCCGGGGCGAGGGTGTTGCTTTCCCGCCAAGTGTCAAGGCCGCAGTCGCTGACGTTGTGGTGGTCGTGGACAGGGCTGACGTAATAGCCGGCGTGGCCGCCGCCATGCCGCCCGCCGTGGTGAATGGAGTAAATGCGCGGATCCGGGCCGAACGCATCGCCATAGGCCGCCTTGGAATACCGCCAGACCTGGTTGACGTAGCGGGGCAGCCACCTGACCTCGGCCCGGCGGACATCAGGGTCGGTGTAAATCGCGCAGTCGTCGTCGTCGTGGTAAAGCCTGAGCAGTTGCCGGTGGTCGAACCAGTGCTCCTGCCAAGTGCCGGGCGGGCTATCCGCCCGCCGCTCCTGCTCAGCTTCCACGCGGCCCTCCCGCCTAGCCCGGTAACCGGCTGCCGGACGGCTGTCCGGTTCTGCTGCTGGCCGCCGCGGCTTCAGGCAGTCGCCAGCCGACTGCTCAGTACCCAAACCAACGGCCGTCGGAACGGATCTGCCCGCGTACCGGTCGCGGCGAGGCCGGGACGACGGCCTTCGGATGCGATAGGTTTTTTGTGCCGGTACCGGTTATCCGGGGTCTGGCGGTCCAGCGATCCGAGGAGGGCGTCCGTCATTGAGCGCTCACGAAACACCGGTTAGCGGCTGGGACAACAGCGTTCCTGACTGGTCGCGGAAACTCCCGCCGTTCGACGCCAGTACCGCTCACCCGGCCCGGGTGTACGACTACCTGCTTGGCGGCAAGGACAACTTCGCCGCCGACCGGGCCGCGGCCGAGGCGATCATCGAGGTCAGCCCGGTCGTCTTCGCGTGCGTGCGCGCTAACCGCGCCTTCTTGCGGCGCGCCGTGCGGTACCTGGCCGGCCAGGCGGGAATCCGCCAGTTCCTTGACATCGGCACCGGCCTGCCCACCGCCCAGAACACCCATCAGGTGGCCCAGCAGGTCGCACCGGAGTGCAGGGTTGTCTACGTGGACAACGACCCGATCGTGCTCGCGCACGCACGGGCCCTGCTCACCAGCGACCCGGCCGGCGCGTGCGATTACATCGACGCTGACCTGCGCGACACCGACAAGGTGCTGAGCCGGGCGGCCGGGACCCTTGACTTCGGACGGCCGGTGGCCGTCATGGTGTTGTGCACCATGCAGTACGTGCCGGACGCCGAGGACCCGCACGCCATCATCTCCCGCCTGATGGACGCGGTCCCGTCGGGCAGTTACCTGGCGATGTCCGACACGACGAGGGACATCGACACCGAGACCATGACGACTGGCGCGCAGCGCTACAACGCCAAGCTCGGGTCCGCCGTTTTCACGCCGCGCAGCGGCGCCGAATACACCCGGTTCTTCGATCGCCTGTCCCTGGTGGAGCCGGGCTTGGTGCCGATGCCGCGGTGGCGCCCTGACCCCGGCTCGGGCCCGGGGGACGTCATCCCCATGTACGCCGCCATCGGGCGCAAACCCTAATGCGCGGACTGGCGCGAGCACGGCCGGCGGGGCCAGTGCTGATCAGCGACGCGGTTCAGCCGCAAGCCCCACGGGCAGCGACCGTGCGTCCAGTCCGCGCTGGGCCGCGAATGACTCGAAACTGGCCCGCTGCTCAGCCGTGGCCCGTTGCGCCGCCTGGCGCCTGCCCGCATCGGCCAGGCTGGGCCGCACCAGGTTAACGGCGCCGCCCAGCTTCGGGTCGGGCTCCGCCTTGAGGCCATCGGCCCGGGCGAGGCG
This sequence comes from Trebonia sp., assembly GCA_050013875.1. Taxonomy (GTDB): domain Bacteria; phylum Actinomycetota; class Actinomycetes; order Streptosporangiales; family Streptosporangiaceae; genus Trebonia. The sequence continues at coordinate 36,519 of JBEKEK010000054.1, forward strand.
CCGGTTGAACTCGTCCTGGGCTGCCCCCAGGGCAGGCATGACCCAGCCGGGGCCGTCGGCGCCCGGCTGGTACGAGCAGTAACTGCCACCCCAGGGCCGCGCCGCATCGCGTACCGCGGCGGCGAGCAGCGCGGCGTCACCTTCGACCAGCACGGCGTCGTTGCCGAGGGTGCCGCTGAATGCCCGGTAGCCCTGGGCAACGACGGGATGCCCGGCCAGGGCCGGCGACTCGTGGTTTTCTGTCGCGTCGCGTTCCGCGTAGAAGGCATGCAAGTGGGCGCGCTGCACCTCCTGCCGGGGATTCCTGGTGACCGCGGCACCGCCGCCGCCGCGGTCGCCGGTCCCGCGGCCGGCTTCCAGGTCACGCAGGTAATCAAGGTTCGCCGCGCTGTCATTGGCACAGAACACCACGTGCCCGCCATCGAGGCCGCGGTACCACGCGGCGACCAGGGTCATCGCCGTCTGACGAGCCGCCAGTTCCCCGGCCGTGGCCGATGACCATCCGTCGCGGTGGCTGCGGGGCACCATGAGCAGGTGCGGGCGAGCCGCCCGCCGGGGCCCGTTAGCCAGCATGAACGGATTGCGGTCGAGTATCAGGTCCACCAATGCGGTGCCGTCAGACGCGGTCATTGTCCCCAGGTAGGTGGGAAACCCGGTCACGTCGGCGAACACGTCCACCGGCCGGAACCGGCGGGAAAACTCCGCCGCGGCGACCATGCCCTCGATGTTCCCTGTCGCCTGGTTGACCAGGACCCAGCTCCCGGCCCTGGCGCTGTCATCCGGGCACCGGTACGCCTTGACCGCGGCGGTGCCGTCGCTGTAGGTCCACAGTTCGCGCAGCTCGACCTGGCTGAACGGGGCGCGCCAGCGCTCTGGGTGACCGGCCATGACTAGCTGACCTCGACAATCCTGGCGTCGATGAGGGCGCCGTCCGCGACCTGGAGCACGCCGAGGGTGCCGTGCGGCTGACGGCGCCGGTCGGTCGGCGAGCCGGGGTTGAAGATCCGCAGAGTCCCTTCGGCGCTGTCGAGGGGGATGTGCGAGTGACCGAACACGACGAGTTCGGCCTCGGGGAACCTGGCCCGCATCCGCGGCAGCCGCCCGGCGGCAGTGCCACTGTCGTGGATCATCGCGATGCGCAGGCCCTCCGGCGCCAGCGAGGCGGTCTCGGCCGCGCCCCAGGCGGCGACGTCGGGACCGTCGTTGTTGCCGACCACCGCCGTCACCGGCGCGTACTGCGCCAGCTCGTCAAGCACCGGGGCCGTGCATACGTCGCCGGCGTGCAGGATCAGGTCCGCGCCGCGCAGCTGGGACGCGACCGCGGGCGGGCACGATCTCCAGCGCCGGGGAGCGTGCGTGTCGGACAGGACGACTATCCGCATGGTGGTCGGTGACCTCCCGCCTCGACTTCGGCCAGACACAGGCGCTGCCCGGTAGGCATCGGACGTTACCGGAACTATGCTTCCGAAGCGCGCTGACAAACCGTTCGGAGGGAATCGCTTGCCGTCATGAGGAAGCTCAGCCTTTACTACGGCACGGTCAAGTCCGCGGCCCGCGCACAGCACTTCATGGCCTGGGCAAATTCCCGGGAACAGGCCCTGGACATGGTCGAAGCAGCGCTCACGGCCGCTGGGCCGGTAGTGGGCTCGGTCGTCGGCCCGATCGCGAGCCTGCCCGCCGACGTCATGAAGCCAGGCGTCTTCGTCGAGGTCATGCCGGTGCCGAAGGACTGACCGCGAGGCGAACTTTCCCTGGGAATACCGATATCAGCCGTTTCCGCGCGGCCGCGCCTATTGCCGCCTGCTGATTGACCGACAGTCCGGCACAGAGGTGAATCATTCGGGTGATTACCCGTATATCGGGACTCACTGTGCTATAGGTTTTGATCCGCCCACACGGGTGGGGTGGGCTGCGGGCCGCCGTCCAGGGTGCCCGGGGCTGGACGTCGATTCCCGGTGGGGAGATGGTTATGCCGGAGCTTCCTGTGGTCGGCGACGAGTTCGCCGGCTACCAGTTGCGATCCGTCATCGGGCGCGGCGGCATGAGCGTCGTGTACGAGGCGGAGCATCCGCGGTTTGGCAACGGCATCGCGCTCAAGGTGCTGGCAGCCGAGGTGGCCGCTGACGGCATCTTCCGCACCCGCTTCCTCGAGGAATCGCGCATCGCCGCCTCAATGAACGACCCGCACGTCATCCCCAGCTACGACGTGGGAGAAAGCGGCGGGCTGCTGTACATCGCGATGCGCCTGGTCCCGGGCGGTGACCTGCGGCAGCGGATCGCCAAGAGCGGGCCGATGCCGCCGCGGACCGCCGTCGCCCTGCTCAGCCAGGCCGCCCAGGCACTGGACGCCGCGCACCGCATGGGGCTAGTGCACCGGGACGTGAAGCCGGAGAACCTGCTGATCGAAGGGGACGACGACGGGTCCGGGCACCTGTACCTGGCCGACTTCGGAATCTCCCGGCTGGGCATGGAGCGCAACGGGCTCACCTCGACCGGGCAGTTCCTCGGCACCACCGACTACGTGGCGCCAGAGCAGATCAGCGAGCCGTACGTGTACGGCCCGGCCGACCAGTACTCGCTCGGCTGCGTCCTGTACGAGTGCCTGACCGGCCGGGTGCCGTTCGGGAAGGACGCGGACGCCAGCCGCGCCCCGCTCCCGGCCGCGCTGCCGCCGGCGGCCGGGGAGTTGTTCGCCCGGGTGCTGGCCGAGCGGCCCGGCGACCGCTACAACACCTGCCGCGAGTTCATGGACGCGGCCGCCGTCGCCCTGGCCGGCCTGGCGGCGGAGCCGCTGTCCGGCCTGGCGGCCGTGCCGCTGTCCGGCGTCGATTCGCATCCGGTTCCGCCCGCGCCGGAGTCCGCCGGCGGTCAGCCGGCCGCGGCGCCGGAAACGAGCCAGCTGGCAGCGGCGGCGCCCGGCGGGCGGCAGCCGGAACTCGGTCCGGCCTCCGTCGCCTACCAGCGGGAAGCCGCGCCGGACCGCGCTGAGTCCGGGCCGGAAGTTACCCCCGAGCCTGCTGGCGACCCGTGGCAACCCGCCCGCGACGTGCCAACGCCAGCCGCGAGTGCGGGGTCAGGGAACGGCCGGCGCCGGGGGCGCTGGCTGGTGATCGCGGCGGTGCTGCTGCTGGTCTGCGGCGGCGGCGGAGCCGGCGCCTACGCCGCGCTGTCATCCCACCAGAACACCACCACCTCGACGCCGTCGGCGATGGCGTCGAAGCCGATGCCGCAGCGGGCGCCCGCCAGCCTGCTGGCGCAGGTGCTGACGTCCGCCAATGCCAGCAGGATCGCGATGGGCATGCTGCCGCCGTCAAGCTGCGCGCAGCGCGGCGAGGCGAAGGTTCTCTGCCTGGCGCCGTCGCCGGCGATCGCCAGCGCGACCTTCACCACCTATCCCACCCTCACCGCCCTGTACTCCGCTTACAAGGCGGCGATCCGTTCGCTGAACCACAAGCATTACCGGCAGAACGTGGCGAACTGCGGCCTGTCCGCGCCCAGCCCTTACGGCGAGATCGCGTGGAACCACCGGGAGAAGCACTCAAGGGCCTACACCGCGGCCGAGATGATCGCGGGCAAGGTGCCGGTCGAGACCGCTATGGGCCGGATGGCCTGCCTGGCGACGGCCAGCCACTCAGAAGACATCGTGTGGACCACGGACTATGGCAAGATGCTGGGCGTCGCGATCGGAACCGGATCGCACACGGGCGTGTGGCTGTGGTGGGCCGCCGTCCATCACAACATCATCTTCCCTGGCACGCCGATGGATATGGGCGGCGCGGCGCCGCTGATGTCCGGAGCGCCCATGCCGACGTCTTCGGCCGGCGCTTCGCGGTCGATGACGGCCAAGCCCTCGCCGTCGATGTCCAAGCCGGACAGTTAGACCGCCCGCGGGCCGGCTTCCCCGCAGCTGGGGGCGGTCGGCCGGAAAAGGCGGAGCCACCGTCCGTTCGAGGTAATGATTGTGAACTTAACCGGCTGGAGCAAGATCAAAATCCAGCCATGGAACGGACCGTGAGTTCCTGCTCTACCGCACCGGCTTTCCTGGCTGGGGCGGGAAGTCAGGCCGTTCGGTGCGGGTGCTGGCCAGAGAATTCCGCGCGTGCCTCGGTGACCTGCGCAAGGATGCGGTGAGCGTCGCTGGCGGCGGCGATGGCGGCGGCCTCGTCCAGCAGCGCCTGGGCATCGCTGCGGCGGTCTTGGGCGGTGGCGATGTAGGCGAGCCCGATCATGTTCGCGGCCGCTGACGGCAGTTGCCCGGTCTGCTGGCGCAGTCGGGTGGCCTCTTCCAGCCGGCCCCGGGCCTCGTCCAGATGCCCGGCGCGGTGCGCGGCGATGCCCAGGTGCCGCAGTGCCTCGGCCATCGTGTCCGGGTCGCCGGACCGCGATGCCAGGTCCAGTGACCGCTCAAGGACAGGAACCGCGGTGCCGTCGTCGTGCCGTATGACCTGGTGGAGGCAGCCGACCCAGAACAGCGCCTCGGCCTCACCGCGCAGGTCCCCAAGCGTCCGGTAGAGCCGGGCGGCCCGCTCGAACAGCGCAAGCTCAGCGGTGTCTTCGTCGGCGGTGTCTTCCTCGGCGGCGGCAAGGTCCAGGTCGCGGCGGAGCAGGAACCGCGCGTGCATCACCCGGCCCCGGGCCACGGCCAGGTCGGCTTCGGCCGCGTCAAGTTCCCGGTCAGCTCGCGCCAGCGGCGCGGCATCACCGGCGTGGACGGCTTGCTCGTAGAGCAGTCCGGCTTGCTTTACCCGCTCGTCCACGCTGCCGACCGCCTCCCGGTCTTGGCTGACTCTGGCGGTTACTACTTTGCCATCGCGAAGCTCACTGGAGCGCATGGGGCAGAGCGTCACCACCGGCGGATCCTGAGCCAGACGAAGCCCACGATCCCCAGCACGAAGTGCACCGCGCAGACGGCGAAAATGAGTCCCGTGACCGGCATGTCCCGCACCTCCGACTACGATTAGCGTGTTAATGGATAGTGCACTAATGATTAAAGCATACATCGATCCGCGATCGGCGCTACCCTTGGTGTTATGGACATCACCGCGGACGCGGCCGGCGCGACCGGGCCGCAGGAGACAGCGCCCGGGCCTGAGATAGCGGGCGACCCGCTGGCCCTGGAGCGACAGGTGTGCTTCGCGCTGTCGATCGCCGCCCGCAGCGTGCTGAGCGTTTACCGTCCGCTGCTTGAGCCGATGGGACTGACCCACCCGCAGTACCTGGTGATGCTGGCGCTGTGGGGGAAGTCCCCGCTGGCGGTCAAGGAGCTCATCGAGATGCTCCAGCTGGACGGCCCCACGCTGTCGCCGCTGCTCAAGCGCCTTGAGGCAGGCGGCCTGGTCACCAGAACCCGCGACCCGCGGGACGAGCGGCAGCTGCGCGTGGACCTCACGCCACGGGGGCGCGCGCTGCGCGAGGACGCGCTGCGCATCCCGCCGGCGATCGTCGCCAAGCTCGGCATGAGCCTCGGTGACCTCGAGGAACTGCACAAGGGCCTGACCGCCATCAACGAGGCGGCCCGCCGGGCCGGCGTCAAGCCGCTGCCCGCTCCGGCCGAGGACAGCGTCTAGGGCTGGCCGGGGCCGGTACTGTGAGCCGTATGGACGACGAGTTCCCGGTTTCCTACGAGGGCGTTCCCCCCGGCGTTCCGGTGCTGACCAGGGACGGCGAGCAGTTCGGTTTCCTTGAGCACGTTCTTGAGGTGGCTGAGGAAGACATCTTCGAGGGCATCGTGGTATGGGTGGGCAGCGGCAGCTGGGTGGACCGCCGGATCCAGCGTGACCTGAGCCAGGGCCACCTGTCGGCCGCCCGCCGGCTGGAGGCATTCCGCCATCAGGACCTGCGCTTCGTCGAGGCGGACAAGGTCGCGGCGATCACCGTCGGCTACATCCGCTGCGACCTGGACCTGTCCGAGGCGGCGACGCTGCCGCCGCCCACGGGCGCGCCGGTCTTCTACGCCAACGCGATCGACCAGGCCAATCCGCCCAACCCGTTCACCGGCCGGTACGGGAACCAGATGTACGGTGGCATGTTCCGCCGCGCCCGGTGGACTCAGGAGTAGCCGCTTAACGGGTGACCTGACCGATCGGCAGCGCGCGTTCGACCATGCCGTAGGCGTTCTCGCCGTCCCAGGAGTAACGGGCGCCGCCTTGGTGCAGGAAGAGGTCCCGGTCGGCGGTGCCGGAGTTGAGGGCGGGGACGGCGGCGAGGGCGGCCCGGCCGGCGGTGGCACAGCTGGTGGTGGTGCGGGCCATAACGCGATGGGTGCCTAGCTCACTGCGCAGGGCGAAACCGACGTCGCCGCCCTCGGGCTTGAATGTGGTCAGCCACGGCACCTCGACCGGCGTGGCCGGGTACATCCGCTCGCCGTCGAACACGAAGCCAAGGGCGTAACCGGCGGTGCCGTCGGGCAGGTCAGGGAACGCGGTGTAGCCGAACGCGCGGCCGCTCGGGAACACCGCCGCCTGCCACGTGTGCCCGTGGAACCGCGTCATGACGCGCACGCCGAACCGGTAGATGCGCAGCCCGGACGCGGTGAACTCGATCGTCGGGTCGTCGCCGACGCGCAGCGTGCCTCGCGCGGTGAACAGCTGCTCGTGGCGGTGGCCGGCATCAATCAGCTTCTGTTCTGGACTGCCGTCGCGCTCGACCCAGGGCGGGACCGCCATGGTGAGCTCCGCGTGGATCTCGACGTCGACCTGCGGCCCGGTGGCGACGTGGCCTGCCGCCTGGTCGGCGACGTTGGTGTCGACGGCCGGGCCGTGGAAGCGAACGCTCCAGCGCCGGAAGGGCTCCAGGCACTGGAAGCGGACCGGGCCGCTGCCGAGGACGGTTGGCTCGCGGTGCTCGTCCTGCGTGGGGTAGGCGTCGGCGACGGTGTTGCCAACCAGGACACGACCGCCGGCGAAGGCGATATTGGCCTGTACGGCCGGGCGGTCCCAGTCCTGGCCGACGCGTTCGACGCCGAACCGGGGCAGGGCGAAACGGCCCTGGTCGTCGTGCAGCCAGATGTTGGTCGCCTGGCGCAGGCGCGGGTCGGCCGGCCGGTGCTCGAGGAAGTGCTCACGAGCCGGCCCAAGGCCCGCACTCAGATCGACGGGGGTCACGGCTGCTCCTAGCGTTGGTCGAATCGGTTCAGCGGTTAGATCAGCCCAGCGAAGCGGTCACGGTAGGCGGGGAACGCGTCGGCCAGATCGGCGTCCGACAGGCCGTAGTCGGCGGCGTGGTGAACATGCTCGCCGCGGACCCTGCTTTCGCCGCGGCTGGGTCGCTGCCGGTCGAGATGGGCCGTCAGCGCCCGATGGAATGCGTTCGTGTACGGCAGCCCGAACCGCTCGTAGATGGCGTGCACCGCGTCCCTTGGGCGGGCTAGCAGGTCGCGGTACGCGATGTCCAAGACGGCACGGTCCACGGCGGGCAGTGACCGGTCGGCCATCGCGCGCTCGAAGGCCGCTCCCCACAGCGCGCGGACGGCAGCGCCGACCTGGCGGGGGTCGGCCCGCGGTATGTACATCGCCTGATTGGTGTGGATGAGCTTGGCCAGCGAGGCCATCGCGGTCACGGGATCGCGATGGGTCTGCACTAGGCAGGCGTCGGGGTAGGTGTCCAGGAGTTCGGCCAAGCCGAACAGGTGCTCAGGTGACTTGAGCGTCCAGCGGCCGCGCGGGCCCTTCCACTGGAGTTCCTGCAGGACCCGCTGGTGTGTGCGGTACTTGCCGGTGTGCCGGGCGGCGGCGAACCAGGTCGCGTAGGACTCGAGCCCGAAGCGGTGGTAGAAGTTGGCGCTGGCGAAGTTTGGGACGAGCGCGTCTTCGACCAGCCCGAGCGGCTCGATCTCACCAGGACGCCGAACCGCCACCTCGCCTTCGGCGGCGCGGGCGCGCATTACTGCGTCGGCTCCAACCTGGGCAGGGTGACCCTCCGCTCGATCCTGCGCGAGCTACTCGACCGCCTGCCCGATATCGAAGCCGGCCAACCCCGCTATCTCGCCAGTTGCATCGTCTCGGGCATCGTGTTCCTGCCCGTGCGGGCCTGGGCGGGCAAGTGGATGACGGATGCCTAGGGCGTCGTTGAGGAAGGCAAGCTGGTGGCGCAGTAGCTGGCTGACGGTGTTCTCGTCGGTGGGCGTGTGGGTCGAGCCGGACAGCGGCAGGACCTGGTGCGGGCGGCCGGCCGCCAGCAGTGCCGACGACATCCGGAGCGTGTGCGCCACCACAACGTTGTCGTCGGCCATCCCGTGGATGAGCAGCAGTGGCCGGGTCAGGCCGGCGGCGTAAGTCATGGTCGAGGAACGCTCGTAGCCACCTGGGTTCTCGGCCGGCCGGCCGAGGAACCGCTCCCGCCAGTGCGTGTCGTAGAGCCGCTGATCGTGCGGGCCAGCGCCGGAGATCGCGGCGTGGAAGACGTCCGGCCGACGGATCACGGCCATCGCGGCGAGCGAGCCGCCGAACGACCAGCCCCGGATCCCGACCCGGGTCAGGTCCAGGTCACCGAACCGCTCCGCCACCGCTTGCAGCGCGTCGGCCTGATCCTCCACCGGCGCGGACAGGGTATCGCCGTACACCGTCTTCTCCCAGGCGGGCCCCCGGCCAGGGGTACCGCGCCCGTCCGCGACCAGCACCGCGAAGCCGTGCTCGGCGAACCACTGGTCCTCGCAGAACGTGCTGCTGCGCATCCGGACCACGAGTTGACCGGCCGGGCCGCCGTAGGGGCTCAGCAGCACCGGGAGGCGCACCCCCGGTTCGTACCAGGAGGGCAGCAGCAGGGCTGCCCGCAGCGCCCGCGCGCCAACCGTCAGCCAGGTGATTCTCGGGCTGAGCACGGGCTCGGCCGCCAGGCTGGCGATGGCGTGCTGGCCGGCCGCGCCTGCCCGGCTGGCGGTCATCGCGTCCCCTGCCTCGGTGCGCGAGAACCGCACCACGGTGCCGCCGGCCGCGCTACCGCCGTGCACACCCGGTGAATCGCTGAGCCGGGTCAGGCCCGTCCGCGGGTCATAGCGCCAGAGGTGCTCCTCGGTGGGCTCCTGGGTGCCGATGAAGTAGACCGTCTCGCCGTCGGCCCCGTTCACCTCGCGGACCTGCAGGCCGTCGGGGGTGACCGGGGTGCTGTCGATGACCAGCCGCCGGGCATCGCCGATATCGGATACCCGCACCAGGAGGCCGGCCACGGTCCGCAGCGGCGCCCCGTAGGTGAGCTGCACCCAGGCCGGGTCGCGCTCCTCGTGCAGAATCGTCGTCGCGCCGGTCACCGGGTCGGCGCCGAGGATGAGCACGGTCCGCTGGTCGCGGCTCTGCACCGTGAGCAGCGGCCCGTGCGCGTCCCAGCTCGCGGCGGCCAGGTACTCGAACGCCTGCCGGTCCCAGCCGACCTCGGTCCTTGAGCCGTCCAGCCGGAGCACGTGCAGCGTCACGTCCGCGTTGGCGGTCCCGGCGGCCGGGTACCGGATCGCACGCGGCTGGCTCTGCGGATTGGCCGGGTCCGCGATCCACCACCGCAGCACCGGGGAGTTGTCGACCCGCGCGGCCAGCAGCCGCCGGCCGTCGGGCGCCCACCAGAAACCGCGGTCCCGGTACATGGACTCGGCCGCGGCGTGCTCAGCGAGCCCGTAGCTGACCTCGGCGTGCTCCGGCTCGGCGAGCACCTGACTGGTGCCGTCGCCGAGTTCGGCCACGTGCAGCGCCCCGTCGGTGACATACGCGACGCGCTGCCCGGCGGGGTCGATTCGCGGTTCCGTCACCGGCCCGGCGGTGGGCACCAGCCGCGGGAGCTCATCCGGCCGCACCCGGCCGCCCCGCGCGCCGCCCTGGCCGAGCAGTAGCACCCAGAGCCGGCCGTCCAGCGCGAACGCCACGGTGCGGCAGTCCACGTCGGCCGAGTAGGCGACGATTCCGCCCGCCAGCTCACGGGCGCGTTCCCGGCGGATTCGCTCGGCCTCGGGAACATCGCCCGACCCGGCGTTCCACCCGGCGGCCGGGTCGGCCAGCAGCTGCTCGCCCTGGCCGGCTGCCAGGTCAAGCAGCCACAGGCAGGTGACGGGATCCTCGCCGCCCTTGCTCCGCAGGAAAAGCACGCGCTCGCCATCGGCCGAGATCGTCACCGCGCGCGGGACCCCGAGCGAAAAGCGCCGGGTCCTGGCCAGCTGACGGGGAAACTCATCCAGCACCATGTCCATAATCTTCCACAGGTGTCACCCCCACCGTCACCCCCACGCGACGCCCGCCCAAGCCCCGCCCTGCCGCCTACGCCAACCACCTGTTAGAAAGCTGTCACCTACGCCAACGACATCGCCCAGTGGTGTCAATGGCGTAACCGACAGGTTCGAGCAGGTCAATGGCGTAACCGACAGGTCACGCCCCTGTCAGCTACGCCAACGACATCGCCCAGTGGTGTCAATGGCGTAACCGACAGGTCTATCGCGTGGTTGGCGTAACCGACAGGTCGCGGCCGACGCTCGGGCGGTAGCTGAGTCAGTCGCCCTCGGGAACCCGGTTAGGCAAGCATGGTCCTGCCGTACCAGTCGGACGCGTCGCGGACGCCGGGCAGGGTGAAGAAGTAGCCGCCGCCGAACGGCTGCACGTAGTCGACGAGCGGCTCGCCGATCAGGCGCCGCTGGACCGTCTCGAACTGGCGCTGCACGTCCTGCTGGTAGCAGATGAAGATATGGCCGGTCTGCAGGTTCCCGTTGAGGTCCACGCCGAGGTCGTAGTTGTAGGAACGGCGGATGAGGCGCTGGTTGGCGGTCGCGGGTGTCCGCGGGTTCGCGAGCCTGATGTGGGCGTCGAGCGGGATCACGTCGCCGTTCGGGTCGGCCTTGTAGTCGGGCGTGTCGAACTCGCTGGTCCCGTCGAGCGGCGCGCCGGTGTCGCGGCGACGGCCGAACATCGTCTCCTGCTCGTTGATCGACACCCGATCCCAGAACTCCACCAGCATCCGGATCAACCGGACGACGACGTAGCTTCCGTCCCGCGCCCAGGCAGGCTCCTTCGGGTCGTCGACCCAGACCAGGGCGCTCGCGAGCTGGCCGGCCGGGTTGGCGGTGCCGTCCTTGAAGCCGAGCAGGTTCCGCGATGTGCCCGAGGGGCGGGGCGGCGAGTTGTAACCCTCCATCTTCCACGCCAGCTGCATGCCGCCCCTGGTGTGCTTGGTGACGTCCCTGATCGCGTGGTGAATGGTGTCCGGGTGATTGGCGCACAGCTGCAGCAGCAGGTCGCCACCGAGGAAGGCGGACTCGAGCGAGTCGTTCGGGAAGGCGGCCATCGGCGTGAGCTTGAGCGGCTTGTTTCCGGCGAGGTTGTAGCGGTCGTCGAACAAGGTTGAGCCGACCGACATCGTCACGGTCAGTCCGTCGGCGGGGACGACGGGGCCGAGCACGTCGCTGTCCGACGGCGGCTGGCTGACGCCGAGGTTGGGCGGGGTGCCGCCGGCGGTGAGAAAGCGCGCCCGGGCGGTGACCGCCCGCAGCAGGTCCGCCAGCTCCGCCCTGCCCGACGCCGCCGCGTTGAACGAGGCCACACAGGTAAACGCCTGCTTGCTGGCCGGCCCGGGGGTCAGCACCCCGGACTGGTGCACTCCGTGAAACGGGTACGACGCCTCGGTCACCGGTCCGCTGACGGTGGCCGCGTCCGCGTCGGCGCGGGCACCGCCAATCAGCACGCCGCCCGCCAGCGCGGTGCCGGCCGCGCCGGCGGCGGTGCCCTTGAGGAAGTTGCGGCGATTGATGTTCACGGGAAAGCTCTCCTGGGGTTGCTGCAGCGGAACGGATGCTGGCCGGGGGCGAAAGAATTAGTGCGTGGGGGGAACTTCCAGCAGATCCGGAACGGTCGCGAGTGTTTCCAGCAGCGCACCGATGGCCGCGTCCACGTGCTGGCGCTGGCCGAGGGTGACCGCGGTGAGCGGCTGCCATCGGCCGCCGCTGGCCCGGGTCGCCAGCAGCGCGCCGTCGAGCGTCTCCAGCTCGCTTTCCGCGGCCGCCACCAGGCCGGGGTCCCGCGCGTTGATGAGCGCGGCCTCGTACCCGAGGACAACCCGGTCGACCTGGGTGTCGGCGTACGTCATCGCGTACGCGGCGCCCGCGCCGTAGTCGTCGACGCCGGACAGATGGTCGCGGAGGGCGTCCTCGATGATCTCGTGGACGCGGAGCGGCAGCTGCGTCGGGTCGCCCGCGAGGTCGTCGGTGGTCAGGTTCTGCCGCACCGCGGCGACGTTCTCCGCCAGCGCGCTGGCCACCGGAAGCAGTTCCTTCGCGGGCTGGCCCGCCCACAGGCCGTACTCAAGACGGTGCAGGCCGGTGAAGCCCTTGTCATTGACGCCACCCGGCAGGCCGCCGGCCAGCCCGTCGACTGCCAGCCCAAGGTCGCCGAAGCTATCGTAGGACGCGCCGACCCGCTCCCAGGCCTGCTGGGCGGGCAGCCAGTCCTTCTTGGCCTGCGCGATGTCGCCCTGGCCGAGGTCCTGCTTGAGCTTGCTGACGTCCGCTGCCAGGTCGGCCAGCTGAGCGGCGGCGTACTTCTGGTAGAGCTCGTTCGGCGGCGTCAGTTCCTTGCGGGTGACCGGCCGCACCGCGACCGGGGCCGCGACCGTGCCCGTGGCACTGACCGTGACCGGCTGCGACACCATGGCCGGCTGAGAGCCCATCAGGCATTTGAACGTGTAGCTGCCGGCGCCGAGGGTCGCCGTCAGCGGCGCGAAGGTACCAGGGCCGAGCGTCTCGATCTCACCCACGATCGCGCCGTCGGCGTTGTCGAGGTTGATCTCGCCCGCCAGGCCGGACTTGTTGGTGACGGTAAACGTCTGCGTGCCCGCCTCGGCGGACGACCATTGCGGCGCGCACTCGGTCGCCGTCACCGACAGCGCCGCGCCGGTGCTGCTGGCCGCGGCGGGCAGCGCGGCGATCGTCAGGCCGGCCGCGAGGGCGGGGACGATGACGAGGACGCCCGCCACCGCCCACGGCCGTCCGGCCGCCAGCCGCTCCCAGCGGCCCGGGCCGGGTGCCGGGGAGGGAGTGCCCGCGGCGGTGCCGGCCGCGGAGTTGGCGGCCGCGGAGTTGGCGGCCGCGGAGTTGGCGGCCGCGGCCGTGCCGGGCACCGCCGTGCCGGGCGCGGTGGTCCCGGCCGCGGAGGTGCCGGCGGCAAGGCTGGCTGCGCCGGGACTGGCGGCCTCGCCCCTCGTGGCGGGGCGGACGGCCCGGCCCGCGTTCACGAAGGCCGGGATGACGACGGCGAGGTACGCGAGATAGGCGGTGACCTGGAGAACGGTCATCTTGGGGGACAGCTCGGTGATGCCGGTGATGATCGACGCCCACCACGAGGCCGGGTCGATGTGCGCGGTCAGGTCGAACGCGGTCCACGCGTGGCCGGGCAGCAGATTCGCGTCCTGCAGGTCACCGAGACCGTACGCGAGCACTCCCGCGGCGATGACGATGAGCGCGATCGCGGTCCGGTTGAAGAACACGCCGACGTTCAGGTGGACCGCCCGGCGGTAGAGCAGCCAGCAGAGGGTGACCGCCGCGGCGATGCCGATCGCGGCGCCGACGAGCGGCGCCACCGTCTGCCCGGAGGCCCGGGCCGCCGTCCACAGGAACAGGGTCGTCTCCAGGCCCTCGCGGCCAACGGAGAGGAACGCGGTGATCGTGAGCGCCCCGGTGCCGACCGCGGCGGCCCGCGCCACCTCGCCGCGCAGGTGCGCCGACAAGGTGGCGGCGGTACGGCGCATCCAGAAGATCATCGCGGTCACCAGGCCAACCGCGAACACGCTGAGGATGCCGCCGACCGCCTCCTGGCCCGAGCTTGACAGCACGCTGACCGAGAACGTCAGCACCGCGGCGAAGGCGCCCGCGAGGGTCACCGCCCCGAGCACGCCGAGCCAGATCGGCGCCGTCGATATCCGCGCCTGGCCGTCGCGCCCGGCCCGCGCCGGCGCCGTCTTGCGCACTGCGGCCAGCAGGATGGTCACCACGAGGCCGGCCTCAAGGCCCTCACGGAGCCCGATCAGCAGGTTAGGTACGCTGTCCGCCCAAGTCACGCAGACTAAGGTAAGGCTTACCTAAGTTTCCTGTCTACTGGGAGTGACGCAGCTCACCTGAAGAAGTTCTTTACCATCTTGCCGGAGGCCGGAGGCCGGATCGCCGGAGGCCGGATCGCCGGAGGCCGGATCGCCGGAGGCCGGATCGCCGGACTAGCGGGTGCTTGCGATCCAGGTGGCGGTGACGAAGTTGCGGATGATCTGCTCGCCCTGGGGGGTGAGGATCGACTCGGGGTGGAACTGAACGCCCTCAATGGGCGCGGCGAGGTGGCGGATGCCCATCGGCAGCGGGCCGGTCCTCGCCGTTACCGCCAGGTCGGACGGAAGCGTGGCCTCGTCGACGATCAGCGAGTGGTAGCGGGTGGCCCGGAACGGGTCCGGCAGGCCGGCCAGCACGCCCAGGCCGTCGTGGGTGACGTCGAAGGCCTGGCCGTGGACGGGGCGGGGCGCCCGGACGATCGCCGCGCCGAAGGCGGCCGCGATCGCCTGATGCCCCAGGCAGATGCCGAGCAGCGGCAGGCCCGCGGCGGCACAGGACCGGACCGCATCGATGCTGATGCCCGCCTCGGCCGGAGCGCACGGCCCCGGCGAGATCACCACGCCGCCCGCCCCGGCCTCGGCGACCTGGGCGGCGGTCACCTCGTCGTTGCGGACGACCTCGACCCGCGCCCCGCCGATGGACAGCAGGTGCGCGAGATTCCAGGTGAACGAGTCGTAGTTGTCGATGAGGACGACAAGCGGCGACTTCCGGTCAGTTGGTGCCGCCGTCGAGCACCTCCCATCGGTTAGGACCACTTTGCCGGGCGTTTTGCCGCGATATGTGGACAACGAACTGATGGGAAGTCGTTCTCCGTGGTCCGAACCGACGGGGAGCGGCAGGCCGGCCGCCGGGTCCGGCCGGCGGGCGGTCAGGGCGGCGGCGAGGGCGGCCGCCACCGGCCCTGGCGTCCAGGTGACGGGGCAGCCGTCAATCGCGGTCACCGGCAGCACGCCCACGACCGCATTGGTGACGAAGACCTCGGTCGCCGCCGTTAGCTGGTCCAGGGTCAGCGGCTTCTGGCCGACCTTGACCGCGTCGGCGCGGGCCGCGCGCATGACCGCGGCCCGCGCGGTACCCGGCAGCAGGCGGCCGTCGGCGGGCGGGGTCAGCAGCACACCGTCGATGACCGCGAACACATTCGCCCGGTCGGTCTCGAGTACCTCGCCAGTCTCGTCGGTGATCAGCAGCTGCGCATCGGCGGCCGGGCCCGCTCGCGCGTTCAACTCGGCCAGCAGCCGCCGGTCGCGCCACTTGGGCCGGCCGATGCCGCCAGCCACCACCACCGGCAGGAGCCTAATCGCGGCAGCAGCGCTGGCGGGCGGCAGCGGGACGACCTCGACCGACGCCTGCAGGGGACCGCCGACCGGGCGGACGCTGATGCGCAGGCGGCCGGTCGGCCGGGCCGCCAGGCACCCGGCCAGCTCGGAGTCGAGGCTCGCGGGTAGGTCCTTACCGTAGAGGTCGCGGACGCTCGACGACAGGCGGGCGAGGTGATCAGCGAGACCCTGGGTCTGCCCGTCGGTGACCCGCAGCGAGCTGAAGACGCCGGCCGACGGGCGGGGCCTGAGCGCGGCCAGCGCGTCCAGGGCGGACTCGTCCGGCGGGCCCGCGTCCAGGCGGGCGCCGATGGCGGCGAGCAGCGGCGCGGCCTTGATGAGGCACTCGGCGTATTCGGCTTCGGGGTCGGAGTCGGCGACGATGCCGCCGCCCGCGCCGAGCCAGCACCTGCCCGCAGCGAACTCGAAGGTGCGGATGGCCACGTTGAGCTCCAGGCCGGCCACCGGGGAACGGTAGCCGACCGCGCCCGTGTAGGCCTCGCGGGGGGCCCGCTCAAGCTCGTCGATGATCTCGAGCGCGCGGACCTTCGGCGCGCCGGTCACCGAGCCGGGCGGGAAGGCGGCGCGGATCAGGTCACCGTCGGACACACCGCCGGCCAGCGTGCCGGCGACCGTCGAGACCAGGTGCCAGACCCCGGGATGCGGCTCGGCGCTGAGCAGGCCGGGGACGGTGACGGTGCCGGGCACGCAGACGCGGCTGAGGTCGTTGCGGACCAAGTCCACGATCATCACGTTCTCGGCCCGGTTCTTGGCCGACCGCTCAAGCTCGGCCAGCTGACCGGCGGCCGCGGCCGCGTCACCGCCCCGCCGGGCGGTGCCCTTGATCGGCTTGGACGTGACCGCGTCCCCGCCGCGGTGCAGGAACAGTTCGGGCGAGAGCGATGCCACGGCCGCGCGGGCGACGGCCGGGGCACCACCGGTGACGTTGGCGGCCGGGGTGGCGGAGACGTCGATGAAGGCGGCGTAGGGCGGCCGCAGATCGGCCGCGGCCCGGCAGAACGCGTCGAGCGGGTCGCCGGCGAACCCGGCCTCCGCCCGCAGGCAGATGTTGGCCTGGAAGATGTCACCGCCGCGGATGTACTCCACCGCCCGCGCGACCGCCTCCTGGTGCCCGGCCGGCCCGGGGTTCAGCCGGAACGGCGCGAACTCGTAGCCGGCCGACGGCGCCGGCCTGGCCGCGCGGGCGGCCAGGTCCGCGAAGCGGCGTTCCAGCGCGTCCGTGCGGTCCCGCGTCCAGAGCGCTTCGAAGAACCACTCCCCGGTCGCCGGTTCATGCACCAGCACGTGGTCGTACCAGCCGAACCACCACGCGGGCAGCCGGCCAGGCCCGGCCGGCCGCAGCGCCTCGCCCCCGGCGCTGTAGCCCAGGTAGCCGATCCACCCGCCGCCGAAGGCACCGCCGGCGGCGGGCGGGAGCGGCGAGTCGAGCACCTCGTCAAACGCCCCCGGCGCGGACCGCACCAGCGCGGGCTCGGCCGCGACCACATCGCGGCCGCCCGCCCACGTGCCGAAAAGCGCCACCGGGTGCGCGTCCGCCCGGACCAGGCGCAGTACCTCGGTCGGCGTCAGCCGCCACCCCAGCGGCCGGCGCACCACCGCGAACTCCGTTCGGCCCGGCATACGAGCAGATTAACCGGCTGTCGGTACCCGCCGCGTTGGCCAAGCCGACAAATCAGCCCCCGCCCGACGGTGTTAACCCGTAGGTTCAGTGGGTTTTGCCGCGGACCTGGAGCATCCAGGACCGACCGCCCGCGCCACCCCGGCATCACGGCTGACCGAGCGCGCGCCGCTGAGCAGGCGGAAGTCGCAGGTAAGGAGTCGCCCGGATCCGTTATCGGCGAAAAGTCCGGATATCTTCTAAGAGATGGCCGGCAACCTGAGTCACGCATGAGTCCACCAGCATCACAGTGGGTGGCCAGGCACGTTCTGCTCGACATCACCCCGCTGCGGCGGTCGCGCGATTACCGGGCGCTACTTTCCGGGCTCGGGGTGTCGGTGCTCGGCAACCAGCTGACGACCGTCGCGGTGCCGTTCCAGGTGTACGCGATCACGCGTTCGTCGCTGATGGTCGGGCTGGTCTCCCTGACCCAGCTGTTCCCGCTGATCATCGGCTCGCTGCTCGGCGGGTCGCTGGTGGACGCGGTCGACCGGCGCAAGCTGCTGCTCGTCGTCGAGGCGATCTGCGCGGCCTGCAGTGCCTCACTCGCGCTGAACGCGGACTTCGGGCCCGCGCTCTGGCCGCTGTTCCTGTTCCCCGCGATCACCGCGTCGCAGAGCGGCATCGACAGCTCGGCGCGGAACGCGATGCTGCCCGGGCTGGTGGGGATGGAGCTGCTGCCCGCCTCCAACGCGATCTTCCAGTCGCTCTTCCAGACCGGCGCGATCGTCGGGCCCGCCATCGCCGGGCTGCTGCTGGCCGGAGCGGGCGTGCACTTCATCTACTGGATCGATGTCGCCAGCTACCTGGTCGCGATGACGGCCGTGCTGACGATGTCGCCGCAGCCCGCGCCCGCGCCGGGCACCGAGGGCGCATCGACCGCGCGGCCCGGCTGGCGCTCCACGCTGGAGGGGCTGCGGTTCATCCGGCGGTCCCAGCCGGTGCAGGGCGCGTACCTCATCGACGTGAACGCCATGGTGTTCGGGATGCCCCGGGCGTTGTTCCCCGCGCTGGCGGCGACCGTGTTCGGCGGCGGTGCGACCACCGTGGGGCTGCTCTACGCGGCGCCCGGGGCCGGGGCGCTGGCCGGCGCGCTGACCACCGGCTGGGTCAGCCGGGTGCGCCGCCAGGGGCTCGCGGTCATCTGCGCCGTGCTCGCCTGGGGGCTTGCCATCGCCGGATTCGGGATCGCCCACTGGCTGCCGCTCGCGCTGCTGCTGCTCGCGGTCGCGGGCTGGGCGGACGTGCTGTCGGCGGTGTTCAGGAACACGATCATCCAGTTCGCCGGGCCGGACGGGATGCGCGGCAGGCTGATGGGCGTGCAGATGGCGGTGGTGGCCGGCGGGCCGCGACTCGGCGACCTGGAGGCGGGCGCGGTCGCGACCGCCTTCGGCGACACGGTGTCGGTCGTGTCGGGCGGGCTGGCCTGCGTCGCGGGCGCGTTCCTGGTGGCCTGGGCACTGCCGGGGTTCACCCGGCTGCGCTCCGGGCTGCCACGCCGCGCCGGGGACAAGGCCGAGGTCGCCGCCCAGTCCGAGTGACGGGCCGGCCGGCCGCGGTGCCCGCATCGGAACGTGGTTCAAGCACTAGTGGCCGGTCGGGGCGGCCACCAGGATCTCGACTTCTCCCGGGGTCAGGGTCAGCCCGAACTCGCCGGTCAGCGCCTCGGCGAATTCCCGGTCGGTCAGCTCGCGGCGTTCCTTCAGGTAACCGGGGCGGGTGACCGTGTAGCCGCGGCCGATGATCGACCGGATCGCGTCCGGGTCACGCCGGACGATGATCGGCTGCCAGGTGAACCACGAGTCCGGGTGGGTCGACGTGTAGTGGTTGGAGAGCGCGACGTCGACCGGGTGGACCGGTACCTCGTCCCAGCGGTGCAGGGTGACCCACTCGCCCGCCTGATACTCGCGAAGCTTCCAGACCTCGTCGCCGTTGTCCCGGTCGGGGGTGACCTCGTAGACCCAGCCGTCGATCTCCTGCGGGCCGCCGGAACGGTACCGGCGCAGGGACAGCGGGGCCGGCGGGGACGAGCCGAAGCCCACGTCGGCCAGCCAGACCCCGGCCACTGACCGCGCCCGGACGGTGAGATGGGTACGCGCTTTGGCCGGCCCGCCGTCCGGGCCGACCCGGGCGAGCAGCCGGTCGACCGCGAAGCCGAGCCGTTCGAGCACCGCGCTGAACAACTGCGCCTGCTCGTAGCAGTAGCCGCCGCGGCCCCGCGAGACGATCTTCTGCTGGATGCCGGCCAGCTCCACGCTGACCCGGCCGGTGAGGAAAACGTCGAGGTTCTCAAACGGAACCGCTGACAGGTGCGCCCGGTACAACGCCGTCAGCGTTGCCTCGTTCGCCTCGAGCGGACCGGAGTAGCCGATCCGGCGCAAGTACGCGGCCAGGTCCAGCTCGGCGGTGGACCATTCATCAACGGTCCGTTCAGACGAAAGATCTTGGAGATCTTCAGGCATCGGCGGCGGACGGCTGGTCGGCGGCCTGCGCCGGGGCTGGCTTGCCGGTCACCATCTTGCCGATCAGCGCACCGGCGGCCACGCCGCCGAGCAGGAAGCCGGCCGCGGCCAGCTTGCCGGGCAGCGCCGGGCCGAGCTTGTACTTGCCGGGGCCGGCCGCGGCCAGGGTCAGCGCCAGCGTCAGGTAGGCGACCGGCAGTTCAACCCCGCCGCGGTTGGCCATCAGGCCGCCCTCGCGGTTGTGCGCGGCGGCCACCGACATCGCGCCCGCCACCGCCAGCGGGCCCGCCGGGTAGGCGATGCCGGTGACGGTGAGGACGCCGCCGGCGATCTCGGTCGCGGCCGCGGCCATGGCCATCTCCCGGCCGGGGGTAAGGCCGTTCTTCTCGAAGACCGCGCCGATCCCGTCGAGCCCAGGGCCGTTGAACTTGCCGAACAGCTTCTGCGAGGCGTGGATGCCCATGTAGCCGCCGAGTAGCAGCCTGGCCCCTAGCAGCGCGGCATCACGCATGATCGTCCTTCCGGTCGTTGTCCGCGCGGCGGCTGCCACGCGGTCGTCACCTTTATATATACCTAGCGACCTTTATACCTAGGTGATCCGCCGGTCTGCGCTGGCGCGCCTGCGTATGCGTTGTTTTACCTAAACGCAGCACAGACTGGGATTTCGGTGTGACAGAGCGTCTCGATCAGTGATATCTCTGAACGAGCAGGTCGTCGGGGCGGTTACCCGGCCTGCTTCAAGTGCGTCTAACTTGGCGGTGGTAACTGCAGTGGCCGGACGCTTTCCGCAGGACGGGATCACCGACTTCGTTGGCAGGCGCGACGAACTCGCCCGCCTGGCCGCCTTGCTCGACCGGTCGCGCCTGGTGACCGTGGTCGGCCCGGGCGGCGTCGGCAAGACCCGGCTGGCGCGCGTCGCCGCGGCCGAGGCCATGGGCAACCACCCGGACGGCGTGTGGATCGTCGAGCTGTCCGGGCTGCGGGACCCGGCGCTGCTGCCCAACACGGTCGCCAGCGTCCTCGGACTGCCGGAACAGGACGCCAGGTCCGCGCTCAACGCGGTGCTCGAGTACCTGCGGGACAAGCGGCTGCTGCTGATCCTCGACACCTGCGAGCACCTGCTCGACGCCTGCGCCGAGCTCGCCCAGGCGGTGCTTGGCGACGCCCCGGGGGTGACCTGTCTCGCCACCAGCAGGCAGCCGCTCGACACCCCAGGCGAGCAGAACTTCGCAATACAGCCGCTGTCGGTGCCCGACCCCGATGATGTTGTGCTCGGCCGCGGCGACGCGGTCGAGCTGCTCGCACTGCGCGCCGCCGCCGCCGTGCCCGGGTTCACGGTTAACCCGGATAACTCGGCCACCGTGGTCCGCCTCTGCCGTCGCCTGGACGGCATACCGCTCGCGATCGAGCTCGCGGCGGTGCAGCTGCGCGCGCTCGACCTGGAAGAGCTGACCCAGCGGCTCGACCGCCGGTTCGCGGTGCTGACCGGCGGGCACCCTGGGGCACTGGAACGGCACCAGACGCTGCGCACCGCGATCGAGTGGTCGCACGGTCTCTGCTCGCTGGCCGAGCGGCGGCTGTGGGCGCGCCTTTCCGTCTTCGCCGGGACGTTCAGCCTGGCGGCCGCCGAGGAGGTCTGCGCCGAGGTCGAGATCGAGCAGCCCGAGGTGGTCGACGCGCTCATCGGGCTGGTCGACAAGTCGGTCGTGCTGCAGGTCGGCACGCGGTACCGGATGCTCGACACGCTGCGCGAGTTCGGCGCCGAGCAGCTCGCGGCGTCGGGCGAGGAGGCGGCGTGCCGGGCACGGCACATCGAGCGGTACCTGAGCATGGCGCGGTACTTCGGCGCGCACTTCACCGACGATGACCAGATGGAGCGCTACCGCGAGCTGCACCAGACGCACGCGAACCTGCGGGCCGCGCTTGAGTACGCGCTCGACGACTGGGTCGGCACGCCGGTGCCCGCTGTGTCTTCCGGTGCCTCGAATGCTTCCGGTGGTTCCGGTGGTTCCGGTGGTTCCGGTGGTTCCGGGGCGGCCGGCGATCCGGAACTGGCGGGGACGGACGGTGCGCAGGAATCGGCCGGCGGGGCCGGCGCACGCTGGCGTTCCGGTCTGGACATGGCCTGCTCGCTCTACGGCTACTGGCAGATCTCCGGGCTGCTCAGCGAGGGCGGGTACTGGCTCGGCAAGGCGCTCGAGCGGTTCCCCGATGACGGCCACGAACGGGCCCGGGCGCTGGTCACCCGCGGGTTCCTGCGATCCTTCCAGGGCGAGATCGCCGGCGCGCTTGCCGACCTCAAGACCGGCATCACGGTGGCCCTCGCCATTGGCGATGAGCCGGTTACCGCCCGCGGCTACCAGCACCTGCACTTGGCGCTCACCTTCGAAGGACGGCACGAGGAGGCCTTCGCGGTTTGGGCGCAGGCGCGACCGCGGCTGCGGGCCTGCGGCGACCGGCACGGCGAGCTCATGCTGCTGGCACAGCACGGTCACCTGTACCAGTTGGCGGGTCGTCCCGTCGAGTCCGTCGCCACCGCCGAAGAGGGCCTGGCGATGCTCGGCCCGAACTCCGGTGAGCAGTGGCTGCAGAGCTACCTGCTGGTGGTGCAGGGTTTCGCGCTCTTCCAGATGCCCGGCCGCGAGGCCGACTGCGAGACGGTGGTCCGCAAGGCGCTGCTCGGCAAGCAGAAGCTCGGGGACGTCATCGGCATGGGCTACGGGCTCGACGTGCTCGGCTGGCTGTCGGCCAAAACCGGCAGGCCGGAACGGACCGCATGGACGCTCGGCGCCGCCGACCCGCTCTGGGAGCGCGGCGGCCTGCGCTTCAGCGGGACCGAGATCATGATGGACTTCCACCGGGAAGCGGCGCGGGCGGCGACCGAGGCGCTTGGCAAGGAACGGTATGACGCCGTGCACGCGTCCGGCGTCGGCTACATGAAGGAGCAGCTGAAGGACCTGGCCCGCGGCGGCTCGGTCGAGCTGAGCATCCCTTAACACGGCAGCGCCACCAGCTAGGCGCCGGGGAGTTCCCGGCCGCCGCTGGCCCGCCAGTCGGCCACCCGGACCAGCGTTTCCAGGTAGGCGAGCACGAACGGGCCGTACCGGTCGCGCAGGCCGAGCACGGTCCGCGTCCAGGCATTCGAGGGCTGGCCGCCGCCGGGCCCGAACTGGCCCAGGTCAACGGTGAGGGTGCTGGCGGGCTGGCCAAGCATGGCCGGGACGGCGGTTGTCGCCCCCGGCCGCAGTCCGCGGATCCCGTTCTCGGCCGTCTGCCCCGCTGGCGGCACGGCGTGGTGCTCGCGGACCTGGACGCGGAGCTTGCCGTGGTGCGCGAGTACTAGGTACCGGGTCAGATCCGGGTCCGGCGAGCGGGCCACCAGGGCCGACAGCGGGCCGTCGATGAGCAGCAGCGACGCGAGCTCGTGGCGGAACGCGACGCCACCGGCGAACAGCAGCGCGCCGCCCTTGCCGCCCGACTTGGCCCAGGGACGGCCGGCCGCGATCTCGGCCTGCTCCTCGTCCCCCGCCAGCGCGCAGATCGCGTCCTGCCAGATCTCGTGCGCCTTGCCCGCATCGTGCAGGTAGGCGGCGATGATCGCGCTGCGGGCGGCCGCCGGGGGGATGCCGCGCGGCGCCATCACGGCGAGCAGCGCGGTGGCCTGGTCACGGACCTGGCCGCTGTGCTCGTCGAGCGACTGCCACCGGCGCGGCCCGGCGTCCCCGGCCCCGGCCACTACCTCGGCGAGTTCCGCCTCGGCGAGTTCGGGGTGCACAGCGGCCTGGGCGGCGAGCCGTTCCGTCGCTTCCGCCGGTGTCAGCAGCTCAGGGCTCTCGGGCACCGGGCCGCGGGCCGACGGGTCGAAGCCTGTCTCGGCGTCGTAGCCGCCGTCGGCCGCGCTGACAAGCAGCAACTCCCCCGGCCTGGGCCGGGACCGCGGCTGCTTGGTGACCGCCAGCCACGAGCCCGACGCCTGGTCGAACCGCCAGACCGGCCGGTCCTTCGCCAGCGTGGCGACGTCGCCGATCGCGACCCGGCAGCGGTACTCGGCGGCGGGGTACCTGATCTCCGGGTCGGGCGCGCCGTTCTCGCCGGGTGTCCAGACCGCCCAGGCGACCTCGGCGTCAAGGTCGCCGGCGTCGCGCAGATACGGGGCGATGTCCACGTCCTCGCCCGACGGGCCTGGCGAGGTGTCGAAGAGGCCGGCCAAGTCGCGGCGGCGGAGCACCCGGATCTGGTCCCCAGTGCCGGCCACGGTGCCGGGCACCGCCAGTGCCAGCAGGTCTTCGCTGGTGACGGCCGCGCCCTCGAGCCGGTCAAGCTCCGCGCTGGCCGCGTCGACGTGCTGCTGGCGGTAGGGCAGCGGGCTGGCCGGCGGAAGCCACCAGACCTCGGCGTCCGGCACCGTGCCGGTGCGGTTGCAGTGGCCGGCCCGCAGCACCAGGGCAGGCCACGGCGCTGCCTCGGTGACCAGGACCGCCGCCGACAGGTCGAGGCCAGCCTCCGCGGCCTGGGTCGACACGATGATCCGGCCCGCCGGGGCGGCGGCGGCATCCGGCAGAACATCCGCCAGGGCGTCCGCCATCCGTCCGGCCCGCTCGATGCCGCGGAACCGGGAATGCAGCAGGGTCACCTCGGCCGGGCCGCCGCACAGCCGCCGGTAGACCGCACGGGCGGCCGGGACGGTGTTCAGCACGACGAGGGTGAGCGTACCGGGACGGTGCAGCGCCCGCACGGCGGCGGCCAGCGCCTGCTGGTCGCCGGGGTCCGCCCGTAGCCGCCGGACCGTCCGGGCGGCCGCGAGCCGGGACGCGAGTTCTCCGGCCCGTTCTTCCGGGCGGAGGCCGGTGGTCTCGCCCACGGCCGGATTGGCGGGGGTTTCCAGTAGGCCATCCGCTGCTGTGGCGGACATGCAGGTCAGACCGAACGGCTCGGCCGTGCCGAGCTGTGCCGCGATCCCGGCGAGCTGCCGCAGGGTGGTCGTCGACCCGGGGCACAGCTGGATCTCGTCGATGACCCAGTGCGCCCCGTTGGTAACCAGCCCGAAGTCGATCGGGAAGCTGGCCCGCCCCATCCCCCACGCCCGGTTCAGTGCTTTGCTGACGAGAGAGTCCACCGCGCCCACCACGATCGCGGGCTTATGCATCTCGTCCCGCCACTCCCCCTTGGTCTCCCAGCGCGCGCCCATCACCACCTGCAGCGCGACCTCGTCGGTGAGCCCGAGGTTGGCGAGCCAGCCGCGCGCCTGCCCGGAGACCTGCTCAAGGAGCGAAGGCTGGGGAAGCGCGTACACCAGCCGTCTCGGCGTCCCGGCCGGGTCCGGCCCGTACAGCCGCCGCCACAGCCAGGCCAGGATCACCCCGGTCTTCCCGGTCCCGGTCGGCGCCGCGACCAAGTCGGGCAGCCCGTCCCGCGCGATCCGCGCCTGATATCCATGGGGCGCGTGGCCGGTCGCGGTCTGGAAGAGCGTCCGGAAGTCGTGCATTGCCCACCCTCCGCCCCGCGCACTGCCCGCGTGCCAAAGCATACGGGGGCCCGGCCGGCGCCATTAGCCGGCGCCGGCTCAGCTCAATCGTGACGCGAGATCTCCCCGGCCGGATCGCGCGGACCGGGCGGACGGCCGAACCGATCCACGATGCCCGACGTATTACCCAATGCGGGATGTGCCGGACATCTTGGATGGGTCGAAGCGGCGGTTGCAGGGGCATCGCCGCTTGACCCGCCGCCCGGCCAGCCGGGGAGCGCGCGCTAGCGGCGCCGCCTCGCGATCGCGGCCCCCGCGAAGCCCGCCGCCGCCGGGATCAGCGCGTGGATGATGACGTTGGCGGTGACGCGCCGCGCGGCCGGGGGCAGGGCCGGCACCCGGCCCGGGCTGAACTTGAGGGCGCGGGTGCCCGCCTCGGCGCAGCGGGCGACAAGGCCGGCCGCGTGCGCAGGACCCGCCACCCCTGCCGTGTCCTGCGCGCGCTCCGGGGCCGGCGGCGCCGATGCGCCTGGCGGGGCCGGGCGGCGGGCGGCGGCGCGCCGCCCGGCCTCGGCCGGGGTCAGCAGGCCGCGGTGCACCAGCACCCGGTCCTCCGCGTCCTCGACGAGCGCCTGGGCCTCGCCAAGCAGCTCGAAGATTCGCTGCGTCTCCGACAGATCGACGGCCGCCTCTGCCCCGGCGACGCAGGTAAGCAACCGGGAACGTGCGGCGTCGGCGATCTTGCGTGCCTGCCGCACCTCCGGATCTTGCTGAACCACGTCATCTTGGGCACCGACTAGGTCCTTCTCCGCGAGGAGCACCGCACATCACCCGCCCTTTCAACCTCTGTAGGCTACCACAGGTACAGTGTTTTCCAGCAATTTCCACACTGCACACGGTTGCGCCTAGATTCACTATCCATTAGGGCATTAGGGACTGCCGAATGCAGGGCATTCGGGACAGCCGAATGCGGCCGCACCGCGACGGGCGGGACCAGGTTATGCAGCGGAGACGCGGTGCTTGGCGAGGTGCTCCATGAACGCCTGGTGCGCCTCCCAGCCATCGGGGAACTTCACCGGCACCCCCAGATGGACCGGCTCGGCGCTCGGGTGCGCGTCGAGCAGCCCGGGTATGCCCGCGCGCGCCACCACGATGCACGCGTGCCGGTGCCGGGACGCCAGCACGCACAGCCGCCCCGCCTCCAGGTGGAAGGCGGTCGCGTCGCGGCGGCCGGAGAGCGGGTGCAGCATGATCGTCACGTCGAACTCGCGTCCCTGCAGCCGGTTCGCGGTATCAACCACCACATTGGTCACGCCAAGCTCACGGAGCGCTCTTTTCACCGCGGCCGTCTGGACGGTGCGCGTCACCCCGATGGCGATGCGGTCCGCGGTGACCGGACGCGGCTGCGGCGACAGTTCGGAGATGGCCACCGCGCCGCGCTGCAGCAGCCGGGCGGCCAGCCCGGCGCAGGCGCTCACGGCCTCGGCATCGGTCGGCAGCGTGTGCCGGTGGCCGAGCTCGTAGAGCGCCCAGCCGGTCTCGGCCGCCGTCTCAAGCACGCGATCAAAATCAGTCGTATCGAACGCACGCGTGTTCCACCTCAGCTGCCGATCGTCCGCCTCGGTGGCCGACGTGAAGCCGGTGAACGGGTAGAAGGCCGCGGAGACCACCGTCGCGGCCGAGGCGGGCAGCCGCCAGGACACCGGCAGCGTGCGGGTGGGAAGGTGGCTGTTGTTGGTGAGCAGCACCGCCACCGCGCTTGACATGGGGTCCCAGTTCAGGCCGAGCCAGCGTTCGGTCTCCACCGTCGAGAAGGGGTCGAGCTGACCAGGGTCGCCCACGAAGAGCGCCTTGTCGAAGAGCCGCGCTATCCGCAGCAGCGCGTCGGAGCGCATCTGGTACGCCTCGTCGATGATGGCCCACGGCCAAGTGCTCTGCTGGTCCTTGACCATGGCCCACTTGGCGGCGGTGGCCACCACGACGGGGTGATCGATGAGGTCGGCGACGGCGCTGCGGGCGGTGACGTTCTGGTGGCGGGCGACCCGCTGCGAGGGGGTATAGGCGCCGGCCGACAGCCTCCCTATCGCGGTGCCAGGGTTGTCGCCCGCCAGCCGGTCGATCAGGTCGTCGACCTGCTCGTTGGTCTGGCCGACGAGCATGACCCGCGCGCCGTGGCGGGCGAGCTCGGCGGCGGCGCTGACCACCAGGGTGGACTTGCCGGCACCGGGCGGGGAGTCAACCACCACGCCCTGTTCCACGGTCGCCAGGTCGGCCAGGATCTGGCCGGTCGCCTGGCGGGCGCGCACGGCGGCCTCGGCGATGCTCACGATTAGTCCTCCCAGGCGTCGTCGTCGGCCGGGACGTACTCCGGGGGCGGGCCGCCGTGCGTCCACGGCGTCGTCTCCCGGCTCGGGAAGTCGGCCGACGGCTGGAACTCGTCCTTGAGCAGGGTGTAGGTGACCTCTTGGCCGACCGCGGGCACGCTGCCGGGAAGCGGGGTCAGCGACCGGCCCATGCCCTTCTCCAGCTCAAGCAGGACCCGGGTGCGGCCCCCGCCCGCGGTGACCTCGACCACGGAGGCATCCTGACCCGGCCGGGCCGGGGACCTGAGCACCGTCAGCGAGTCCGGCTCGGCCAGCACCTCATCGGTGGTCTCCACCGTGATCCACGGGCGCAGCTTAGCCTTCTTGCCGCTGGTGTCCTGCCGGGCCGGGTCGGCCGCGATGACCGTCCCGGCGAACGCCTCGCCGGTCAGCCGGTACTCGGCCATGACCAACGGGTCGTCGTAGGCGCGGTGGATCGCGACGCGCTGGGCGGTGCGCTCCAGGCTCGCCAGCCGGCGGGCCGCGCTGACCGCACTGTCCCGGCGCGCCTGCGGCGCGCCGCCGGCCCGCTGCCACCGGACCTGGTCGGTGAACGATCTGCGGTCCCACGACCAGTGCTCGGCGACGTGCGCTGCCTCCGGCAGCGCCGCCAGCAGCCCGTAACCATGCCACAGCAGGCCCCAGGTCGGCGTGAGCTGATCGCGGATGACGGCGTCCAGGGCGGCCTGCGCGCGGCGCATGGCCGCGCCGTCCGCGCTGAGGGCGGCGTCCCTGATCGCCTCCATCCGCCCCTGCAGCACCTCGTTGTCGAAGGTCGGGTCGGTGGCCGGGCCGGCCGGCGGTGACCGCAGCGGGTCCTCGGCGGCGCGGGCCGCCTGCTGGCCGGTCTGGCCGGGCGGCGGGTCGATCCAGCCGAGCAGCGCGGCCAGGTTGGCGTCTTCGACGTCGGACTGCCCGGTCGCCCAGTGCTCGGCAAGCGCGCTGGTCATCGGGAGCATGAGCGCCGACCCCGGCACCTCGGCCCGTTCGGCGTAGTGGGTAAGCCAGCGCCCGAGCAGCGGGACGGCCGGGCGGACCGGGTACTCGCCGTCGGTCCGCCGGAACCGGGCCGAACGCCCGAGCAACCCCAGGAACCGGGCGGCGTTCGGGTTGGGCACAATGAGCTGCGGGGCGTCCGGGAACGGTTCGGGCTGCCCGGCTTGGGCACTGCCGCCGTCGGCCGTGGCGGCCGGGTCTTGATCGGCGTCGCCGGGGCCGGCCGGGATGTAGCCGTCGAGGTGCCCGAGGACGACGTCGGCCAGGTCCGCCGCGAACTCGAACCGCTTGGCCCGGTCGCGGGGCTCGTAGACGGTGAGCAACCGCGGCTTGTCCGGGTCGTCGCCGACCATGGCGGCCAGCGGCGCGCACGCCTCGCCCGCCAGTTGCAGCGGGATGACCATCAGCGGGCGCCCGCTAAGGTGGACATGGCGGACGGTGCGGATCCGCTTGGCGCGGCCGTCGGCGGCCGCCTCGACCCGGGCGAGCGCGGTCAGCAGGGTCACGTCGGTTAGACCTCCGCCCCGAGAACCTGCTCGCGCAGCTGGGCGGCACGCAGCAGCTGGGCGGCGATCTCGGCCCGCTCCGGGGTGGGGAGTTTGCCGCGGGCGAGGCTCAGCGCCGTCCCGGTGTATTCGATGCCGCCGAGGTCCTCGCGGACCGTCTTCCCGAGCGCGCCGGTGGTGCCGGCCGCCTCATCGCGGCAGAGGAAGCAGAGCTCGCAGGTGGCCAGGCACTCGGGGGCGTAGTTGGCGGACACCTGCCCGAGCGCGGCCGCGAGGTCGGCCTTGGGGCGGCGGGGCCGGCCCCTGTCGTCAGGATCGAGGTCGAAGGTGAGCGTGCTCGGGTATCGGGCGAGCAGTTCCTCGATGCTGGCGATCCGGCCGAGCTGGCGGTCGAGCACACCCAGTTGCCTGCGCACGTCCAGGCTGGTGGCGGTCGGCTGGCTGGAGAAGTCCTTCGGCGCGACCAGGATCGTGGTGTGGCTGACGGCGGCCGGGTCGGCGCCCGCCTCGGCCATCAGGTCACGCAGGGCGCGGACGTAGACGGCGGACTGGATCGCGGCCGCGGCCACTTTGCCCCCGTCGGCCTGGCCGTCGATGACCGCGAACGACTTGATCTCGATCACGTGGATGGTGCCGTCGAGCCGGAGCGCGATCAGGTCCGGCTCCAGGTAGGCGGGCCGGCCGCCGACCCGGAGGCGGAGCAGCGGATGGTCGAGCAGCGTCCGGTCCGGCTGGTCGGCGGCGGTGAGCACGTGCGCGGTGTGCCGGTGGCGGAGTTCGCGCTGGTCGTTGCCGCCGATGTCGTTGAGATCGGCGTAGCCGACCTCGCTGACGTCCAGGTCGATGTGCTCGCGCAGCAGGGTGAGCAGCTGCGCGCCGCCACCCTCCTTGACTTGGGCCTCGAACGCGTTGCCGCGGGCGATCGCGAATTGCGACTGGCCGAACGGCGCGGCATAGCCCACGTGCGCGGCGACTCGCTGCTTGTCCACCCCGGCCGCGTCAAGCAGGGCCCGGCGCGCGCAGCCCGGGTTGGCGGCGAGGGCGGAGATCGTGCGCGCGTCGTGGTTCTTCGGCAGCGCCCGGCCGCGGAGCCGGTCAAGGCCGGACCAGGCCGGCTGGTTCCCCGGCTGGCGCCCGGTCACTCGGCGGCAGCCTTCCCGGCCATTTCCCTGAAGACGATGGTGCCGAAGAGCTGCTCGGCGCCGTCCAGCTTGCGCGCCCGCTCGGCCGCCGCGCGGCGCGTTTTAGCGTCGGCGCCGGCGTGCACGGTCAGCTCGGCGGCGGCCGCCTCCCTGACGGCGGCGGGGCGCGCGCCGCCGCCGCCGGCCCCGCCGGCACCGGGAATGGAGGCGGCGAACCGCTCAAGCAGGCGCCAGGCGGCGGCCGGCGGCTCCGGTATCCGCTCGATCGCCTCGGCCACCCGGCTGGCCGCCGTCAGGAAATCGACCCGCGGCGACAGCGAGCCGATGACGCGGAGCTCAAGCGGCCAGGTCGAGACGGCGAGCAGGCCGCGGGACTGGGCCAGGTAGTCGGCCGAGAGCGCGGCGCAGATGTAATAAGGCCGGGCGAACGGCGCGGTCCGGAATGACCGCTCCTCGTCCCGCTTGAGGCTGGTGACCCGGGTGGTGGGAAAGGTGGAGCTGAAGAACGCCTCGTGCACGGTGGCGATGAGCTTGGGCGCGGCGGGCACTTGCAGCAGGCTGAGCGCCTCGTAGACCTGCTCGCGCAGCGGCAGCAGCGAGCCGGGTGACTCAGACCGCTCAGACGGTGCGGACGACGCGGGCCCGGCGGGCGTCTCGCCGGCCGGCGCCTGCGTGGCCTCGGCGAGCGCGTCCTCCCAGTCCTGCTCGGCCTGCTTGAGGCGCGCGCGGTGGGCGGAGGCGAGCGTCCGCTGGCCGGAGAGCATCGCTTCCCGCACCTTGACCCGCAACTCGTCAATCCGGCGTTCAAGCGCCTCAATAGTCTCCGCCACGGACCGATGCTACTTTGCCTACCCCGCTATTTCCAGCAACCTCCAGCAACCGGGAGAGGATTTTGGCCGGCCTTCGCACCTTCCGTCACGTCCATCACCTCCCTCACCTCCCGGCGACGCGGGAAGTCAGAGGAAACGCATAGCTGCCGGAGAGTGCGGGAGCTATGCACGGCCAATAGCCTTTGGCCATGCTTCACCGCGTCCTGAACCTCGTCCACCTGGACTTCGCGCCGCGCCACCAGCAGCCGTCCCGCCTGCGGGTCGTGCTGGCGACCCTGGTGTCCCTCGTCGGCTCGCTGGCCGCGGACGCCCTCATCGTGGTCATCTTCCAGGCCGTGTTCCCATCGACCAAGGGGTACGTGCACTACCAGTTCAGTGATTACAGCAAGCTGACGGTCATCGGCGTGATCATCGCCTGCGTCGCGTGGCCGATCGTCACCAGGATCACATCGGAGCCGCGCTGGATGTTCCTGCGGATGGCCATTCTGGTGACGCTGGTGCTCTGGCTGCCAGATGTGTACATCCTGGTCAACGGCCAGCCCGCTAAGGCGGTGGCCGGCCTGTTCCTCATGCACCTGGCGATCGCGCTGGTCACCTACAACGCACTCGTACGGCTGGCGCCGGTCCGCGCGCCGCGGACCGCACCGAGCCACCGTGCGCAGGCGGTCAGGCCGTAACGTAGACTTACCGAAGCGTAGGTCGCGCGGTGAGCCGGAATCAGATTCCACGGACATCGGTTAGCCCAGGCGCCGGTTAGACACATAGATGTGGCTCCACAGCCCCACGTAACCGGCAAGTTCACGATGACAGCCTGCGGCAACGCGACCACCCGAGTCCTGGAGACGATCCCTGTTGAGTGCCATGCCCGCAGAGCTTTCTGTCGCGCCCGAAACCGATGCCACTACCGGAGCTGACGTAACCTTCGCCTCTCTTGGCGTGCCCGCCGCGCTGGTGGAGGTGCTCGCCGGGGACGGGATCATCAGCCCGTTCCCCGTGCAGGCGGCCACACTGCCCGACGCCCTGGCCGGCCGGGACATCCTCGGCCGGGCCCAGACCGGGTCAGGCAAGACGCTGGGGTTCTCGCTCCCCATGGTCACCCGGCTTGCCGACGGCCAGACCGCCAGCGGCCGGCCGCGCGGCCTGGTGCTGGTTCCCACCCGTGAGCTCGCGACCCAGGTGTACGAGGTGCTCCGCCCGCTCGCCCGGGCAATGGGCCTGTGGGTCACCACCATCTACGGCGGTGTTTCCTACGGCCCGCAGGTGACCGCGCTGCGGCGGCGGACCGACATCGCCGTCGCTACCCCCGGCCGCCTGGCCGACCTGATCAACCAGGGCGAGTGCGACCTGTCCGACGTCGAGATCATGGTGATCGACGAGGCTGACCAGATGGCCGACCTCGGCTTCCTGCCGATCGTGCGGCGCCTGCTCGAGGCGACGCCGGCCGACGGGCAGCGGATGCTCTTCTCCGCCACCCTTGACGCCGCCATCGACGTGCTGGTCCGCCGCTTCCTGAGCAACCCGGCGACGCACTCGGTGAACGAGAACTCCTCCCCGGCCGAGATCGAGCACCACGTCATCACCATCGACCCGGCCAAGAAGCTCGAGGTGCTGGCCACGCTGACCGGCGGTGACAAGCGGTCGCTGGTCTTCACCAGGACCAAGCACGGCGCCGAGCGGCTTGCCCGCCAGCTCACCGAACTCGGCATCCCCGCCGCCGAACTGCACGGGAACCTGCGCCAGGGCGCCCGCGCGCGCAACCTCGCGGCGTTCTCTTCCGGCGTGGCCCGGGTCATGGTGGCCACCGACATCGCCGCCCGCGGCATCCACGTGGACGGCATCGACCTGGTAATCCACGCCGACCCGCCCGCCGAGCACAAGGCGTACGTGCACCGGTCGGGCCGCACCGCCCGTGGCGGCGCGGACGGCGTGGTGGTCACGTTGCAGATGAGGTCGCAGGCCCGCGAGGTCACCGCGATGATGCGCAGGGCCGACATCGCACCGCATACGGCCTTCGCGGCCGACCCCGAGGCGGACGTGCTCCGCGAGATCGCCGGGCCGCCCGCACCGCGGGTGTCCGTCTCCGGCAAGGTCTCCGAGCTAGTCAGGCCCGAGGACCGGCTATCCGGCAACGGGGCCGGCGGGCCCGGCGGGCGTGGTAGCTACGGACGCGGCAGCGCGGGCAGGTCCCGCGACGACCGGCCGCGCCGCGACCGCGACCGCAAGCCCGGTGGCAACCGTTACAGCAGCGACCGTTCCGGCAGCAGGGACCGCCGCGACTTCACGCCGCGCTCCCGCGACGAGCGGCCCGCCGCGGCCGAGCGGGTGGACGGCGACCGTCCGCACGGATCCGACGGGCAGTCGGCCCCGGCCGCGCGCAACGAGACGTTCAGCCGTGACGAGCGCCCCGCCCGGTTCAACGAAGGACGGCGTTTCGACCGGGACGACCGGCCAGGCCGCTTCCAGCGGGACAGCCGCCCGGCTGACTACGACCGGCCCAGGGATGACCGCCCGGCGCGGTTCGACCGGGACGACCGGCCGGCCCGCTTCAGTGGCGACGGAGAGTTCAGCCGGGACCAGCATACTGAGCGAAGCGACCGTGCGTTCGGCGACGACCGCGCACCGCGCGGTAACTCGTTCCGCCGCGACGACCGGCCCGCCTCCGGTGACCGGCCGTCCGGCGGGGACCGCCCGTACCGGCAGGACCGGGACTTCCGCGACGGCCAGGGTGCCGCCCCGGCTGGCCGCGGTGACCGGCAGTTCCCGCAGGACCGCCCGCCGTTCCGCGGCAACCGGGACTACCGCGACTCCGGGAGCGCCGGTAATGCGCGGCCCGAGCGTGGCGACTGGTATCCGCGCGAGAACCGGCCCTACCGCGGCAGCGCCCCGACCGGCGGTGACCGGCGGCCAGGTGCCAGCGGCGGCTGGCAGTCGGGCGACTCGAACGGCCGTAGCGGCACCGGAAATCGCTCGTTCTCCGGGTACCGGCCGGCCGACAGCCGGGACGGTTCCGGACGCGCCGCCCGGCCGCCGGCGCCCGGGCGCCCGGGCGGCGCGCGGGACCGTTCAGGGTATTCCGCGGGCCGCGGTGGGACCTTCAAAACGCGGGACCACGGGCGCTGACGACATTTCCGACATATCGGCCCAGGCAGCGGGCTTGAGAGTCGGCCTAGTTTTCCGACCAGAGAACGCCGATCCGCGTCGCAGGATGCGGTAGATTAGCCGTAGCTGTTGTCGGACTTTGCGATCTTGAATTCGCTCGCGGTTTCAAGTAAACGGACGATTTACAGGTCGACGCCCAAGTCTCGTACGGCGGCGGTATCCCACAGCTGACTCGCGTGAAGTGCGTGGGTCTCAGGCACATCCAGAAGGACAAATAGCAAAAATGGCTCAGGGGACCGTAAAGTGGTTCAACGCGGACAAGGGCTATGGCTTCATCGCCCCAGACGACGGTAGCGGTGACGTCTTCGTTCACTTCTCCGCGAT
>JBEKEK010000055.1:0-43849 GCA_050013875.1 Trebonia sp.
TTTTTACGACGAAACCCGAGGTGACCCCGAGTGGCTCTTCCTCCCCTCACTCCCGAACAGCGCGCAGAGGCCTTGCAGAAGGCCGCGATAGCGCGCAAGGAACGTGCCGAGGTTAAGAATCGGCTCAAGCGCGGCGCAGTGACCCTGTCCGAGGTGATCAAGGACGGTTCAACCGACGATGTCATTGGCAAGATGAAGGTCTCCGCTCTCCTGGAGTCCTTGCCTGGTGTCGGCAAGGTCCGTGCGAAGCAGATCATGGAGCGGCTCGGTATCGCCGAGTCGCGCCGCGTGCGCGGGCTCGGCGCGAACCAGCGCGCCGCGCTTGAGCAGGAGTTCGGTGCGGATCTCTGACGCCGTTAGCCGGCCGGGCGGGCGGCCGGCCCGGGCGCGAGGACATGGTCGGCGCGCCCGGCGGTAAGGCGCGCGGAGCCGGCGCCGCGGTGAATGCGGCGCCGGCCGGCGCCGACCATCCCGTAGCGCCTAAGAATTCGCGACTGACTGTGCTCTCCGGGCCGTCTGGGGTCGGGAAGAGCACAGTCGTCGCGGAACTCCGGCGTCGCTCACCGGAGATCTGGATTTCCGTTTCCGTCACCACTCGAAGGCCGCGGCCGGGAGAAGTGGACGGGCGGGAATATTACTTTGTAAGTCGCGAAGAGTTTGACCGCATGGCGTCCGCTGGAGAACTTCTTGAGTGGGCCGAGTTCGCGGGAAACAAATACGGCACGCCCGCCGCCCCGGTGCGGGAACGACTCGAGCAGGGGCTGCCAACCCTGCTCGAGATCGACCTCGCGGGCGCCAGGCAGGTCCGGGCGGCCACCAAGCGGGACGACACGCTGCTGGTGTTCCTCGAGCCGC
The DNA here is from genome assembly GCA_050013875.1 of Trebonia sp. Taxonomy (GTDB): domain Bacteria; phylum Actinomycetota; class Actinomycetes; order Streptosporangiales; family Streptosporangiaceae; genus Trebonia. Next base: position 856 of record JBEKEK010000055.1, read on the forward strand.
CGTCCTGGTCGGAGCTGGTCCGCCGGCTCACCGGCCGGGGCACCGAGCCGCCCGAGGTGGTGCGGCACCGCTTGGCGGTGGCGAAGGAGGAACTCGCCGCGGCCGGCGAGTTCGACGTGACGCTGGTGAACACATCTGTCGATGAGGTTTGCCGGCAGATGGTAAGGTTGCTTGTTCAGCCAGATAATCAGTGAGGAAGGCGACACGTGGCAGCCACCCAAGGCGCAGACGGCATCATCAGCCCGCCGATCGACGAGCTGCTTGGCGTCGTTGACAGCAAGTACCGGCTGGTGATCCTGGCGGCCAAGCGGGCGCGTCAGATCAACGCCTACTACTCGCAGCTCGGCGAGGGCCTGCTTGAGTACGTCGGCCCGCTCGTGGAGACCCGGGTGCAGGAGAAGCCGCTGTCGATCGCGCTCCGCGAGACCCGCGAAGGCATGCTGAAGGTCGAGCAGATCGAGGGCTGACCCCCTCGCTCTGCCCCACCCGCCGCCCGACCGTCATGGCGCGCGTCATCCTCGGCGTAGGAGCGGGAATAGCCGCCTACAAGGCCTGCGAGCTGCTCCGGCTGCTCAAGGAGTCGGGCCATAGCGTCCGGGTCGTGCCGACCCCCGACGCCCTCCGCTTCGTCGGCGAGCCCACTTGGTCGGCGCTGTCGGGCGAGCCGGTGACCACCGACGTCTGGACCGGCGTGGCCGAGGTGCCGCACGTCAAGCTCGGCCAGAACGCGGATCTGGTGCTTGTCGCCCCCGCTACCGCGGACGTCCTCGCCCGCGCCGCCGCCGGAATGTCCAACGACCTGCTCACCGCGACCCTGCTCACCGCGCGCTGCCCGGTCGTCTACGCCCCCGCGATGCACACCGAGATGTGGGAGCACCCGGCCACCCAGGAAAACGCCGCCACCCTCCGCCGCCGCGGCGCGATCGTGGTCGAGCCCGCCGCCGGCCGGCTCACCGGCAAGGACAGCGGCCAGGGGCGCCTGCCGGAACCGGCCGAACTGTTCGCGCTCGCGGAAAAAATCCTTTCGTACCGAACGGACGCGTCGCTCCGCCCCCAAGGCCCGGGTTCCGCCCCCGGTGGCGAGCAAAGGCTGGCCGGCCGCTCGGTGCTGATCTCGGCGGGCGGCACCCGCGAGGAACTCGACCCGGTGCGGTTCCTCGGCAACTGGTCGACCGGCACGCAGGGGTACGCGTTCGCCCGGTCCGCCGTCGCCCGCGGGGCCGACGTCACCCTGGTCGCCGCGAACGTGGAATTGCCCGACCCGGCCGGCGCGAAGGTCGTCCGGGTCGTGTCGGCGCGGGACATGCAGGCCGCGATGCTGGCGGCGGCGCCGCACGCGGACGCGATCGTGATGACCGCGGCGGTGGCCGACTTCCGCCCGGCCGCCCGCGCCGGGCAGAAGATCAAGAAGGACGGCCGGCTGCCCGAGCCGATCACCCTGGCCGAGAACCCCGACATCCTCGCCGACCTGTCCGCCCGCCGCGCCGCGAGCGGCCCGGCGGGCCAGTTGATCGTCGGCTTCGCCGCCGAGACGGACCCGGACCTGGACGTCGCCCGGGCCAAGCTGGCCAGGAAGGGCTGCGACTTCCTGGTCATGAACCGGGTCGGCGGCGGCCTTGGGTTCGGCGCGGGCGACAACGAGGCGGTCGTGCTGGCCGCGGACGGCACCGTCACGCCGATCCCGCGCCGGTCCAAGGACGCCCTCGCGGACTTCGTCTGGAGTCTGGTCGCGGCCGGGCTCGGCTGACCGGCCCGCGCACGGGCGCTGCCGGTAAGGCGCGCGGTGCGCCCTCGTGTTCCGGCTAGACTTCGGCTCGTCAGTTGAGCTAATGGATGTCAGTTGAGCTAATGGATGGAGAAGATCGAACGTGGCCCGTCGGCTGTTTACCTCCGAGTCGGTTACCGAAGGCCACCCTGACAAGATGGCCGACCAGATTAGCGATGCCGTTCTGGACGCGATGCTCAAGGACGACGCGGAGAGCCATGTCGCGGTCGAGACGCTCATCACGACCGGTCAGGTGCACGTGGCGGGCGAGGTGACCACCAAGACCTACGTGGACATCCCCGGCATCATCCGGTCGAAGATCCTGGAGATCGGCTACGACTCCTCGGCCAAGGGCTACGACGGCGCCTCCTGCGGCGTCTCCGTCTCCATCGGCTCGCAGTCGCCGGACATCGCCCAGGGCGTGTCGGACGCGTTTGAGTACCGCGAGGGCGAGGGCAGCGAGGAGTACGACCGGCAGGGAGCGGGCGACCAGGGGCTGATGTTCGGCTACGCCTGCCGGGATACCCCCGAGCTGATGCCGCTGCCGATCATGATGGCCCACCGGCTGTCGCGGCAGCTGTCGGCGGTGCGCCGCTCCGGCACGGTGCCCTACCTGCGGCCGGACGGCAAGACCCAGGTGACCATCGAGTACGCGGGTGACAAGCCGGTGCGGCTGGACACGGTGGTCGTCTCCACCCAGCATGCCCCCGACATCAACCTCAAGGAACTCCTCGCCCCCGACGTCAGGGACTACGTTGTCGCCCCGGTGCTTGCGAGCTTCGACATCGACACGACCGGGTTCCGGCTGCTGGTCAACCCGACCGGCCGGTTCGAGATCGGCGGACCGATGGGCGACGCCGGGCTGACCGGGCGCAAGATCATCATCGACACCTACGGCGGCATGGCCAGGCACGGCGGCGGCGCCTTCTCCGGCAAGGACCCGTCCAAGGTGGACCGCAGCGCCGCCTACGCGATGCGCTGGGTGGCCAAGAACGTGGTCGCGGCCGGGCTGGCCGACCGGTGCGAGGTCCAGGTGGCCTACGCGATCGGCAAGGCCAAGCCGGTCGGCCTGTTCATCGAGTGCTTCGGCACCGAGAAGGTGCCGGTTGAGCGGATCCAGGACGCGGTGACGGAAGTCTTCGACCTGCGGCCGCGGGCGATCATCGCCGACCTCGACCTGCTCCGCCCGATCTACTCGCAGACCGCCGCCTACGGCCACTTCGGCCGGACCGAGCCGGACTTCACCTGGGAGCGCACCGACCGCGCCGCCCTGCTCCGCGCCGCGGTCGGCGTCTAAGCTGTAGTTTTCACCACCACCAGTCCCGCGCACGGGAAAGCCTGCGCGGGATTGTGGCGTACCTCACACTGGTTACTTAACGGTGTATGATGGTGATCTAAAGTGATCATTGATGAAGAATGATCTTGCTGCATACCGGCGTTTATCTGGGGTAGCCGGTCCGTGCCGAAGCCTTGTCTCCGCCCTCTAGGCGGCGGTGATCTGCGGCAATAGCGGACGCGGAAGTGTATGGGGTCGCCCGCTACCTAGGTTGAACGAGCCGTGCAGATGCGTATGCGTATGAAAGTGCAAAATGCGATGCGGATGCACGTGCATGCGCTAAGATAAATCCTGTAAGTCCGGGGGGGCATAAACAGGAGAACAAGCCGGGGTCGAAAGCGCTTCGCGCCGGGGCCCCCGTGCCCTGGTCCCGTGAGCGGCATCTGCCGGGCAACGGGCGGGGTTATACCCGTCAGGAGACGAGAAACGATGCAGGACATTCACAACGGGATCAGCGCAGCAGAGCTTGACGGCGCGATTTGGCGCAAGAGCCAGCGCAGCAACTCCCAGGGTGCGTGCGTGGAGCTCGCTCGCCTGGACTCAGCCACGGTCGCCATGCGCAACTCGCGCGACCCGCAGGGTACCGCCCTCATCTACCCGGCCGCGGCTGTCCGTGCTATGGTCGGCGCGCTCCGCTCCGGCGACTTCGACTACCTGATCGGCTGATCAGCGCCGATCGGGCAGCAAGGCCCGCGGATTGGCTCATTGCGGCTGTTCCTCTCTCCGGGGCGGCCAGGCGAGTCCGCGTGCGGCCGGGCACGGGTGATTGCGGCTCCCCGTGCCCGGCCGTATGTGTTATCTGGTAGGACGGGAGCGTGGCGGAAACTCGGAACGACGGCGCACTCGACCTGTTGCCGGACATGCCGCCTGTAAAAACCGCAAAAGACGCGGAAGTCCCTAAAGGGTCAGAAAACCCTACCAGGACAAAAAAGGCAAAAAGGTCGAAAGACCCAAGAACTCTGCGGCCCGCGGCTGATCGTCCGGTGGCGCGGATCGCCGTGGACCTGCCGCTCGCGCACCTGGACCGGCCCTTCGACTACCTAGTACCGGAACGGCTCGGGCCGCAGGCCAGGCCCGGTGTCCGGGTACGGGTCAGGTTCGCCGGCCAGCTCACCGATGGCTTCATCCTTGACCGGGTCGAAAGCAGCGAGCATCAGGGCAGGCTCAGCTACCTTGAACGGGTCGTCTCGGCCGAGCAGGTGCTGACGCCGGAGATCGCCGGATTGGCCCGCGCCGTCGCCGATCGCTACGCGGGCACGCTGGCCGACGTGCTCCGCCTCGCGATCCCGCAGCGGCACGCGGCAACCGAATCCGGCCAGGCGACGGCCGGCCCGCCTGCCCCTGGCCCCGACGCGGGGCCGGACGCGCGGCCGGACGCGGGCGGTCCCGGCCCTGGCGGCGGCCCTCCGCCCCGGCCCGCACCCGGCCCGTGGGCCAGGTACCCGGCCGGCCCCGCTTTCCTCGACGCGGTCGCCGCGGGCCGCCCCGCCCGCGCCGCCTGGACCGCGCTGCCGGGACCGACCTGGCCGGAGGAGATAGCCCGGGCCGCCGTGACCGCCGCCAGCGCGGGCCGCGGCGCCGTGATCGTCGTGCCGGACGCGCGTGACCTCGCCCGCGTCGACGAGGCCCTGGCGGCGCTCAGCGCCGGTCCCGATGGCCACGTGACGCTGACCGCCGATCTCGGCCCGGCCGAACGGTACCGCCGCTGGCTCAGGGCCCGCCGCGGCCAGGCACGGATCGTGGCCGGCACCCGCGCCGCCATGTTCGCCCCGGTCGGGAACCTGGGCCTGGTGGTGCTCTGGGATGACGGTGACGACCTGCACGCCGAGCCGCGCGCCCCGTACCCGAACGCCCGCGAGGTGCTCGCGCTCCGTGCCCACCGGGCCGGCGCCGCCGCCCTCATCGGCGGGTTCGCCCGCACCGCCGAGCTCGCGCAGCTCGTGCAGGCCGGCTGGGCCAGGGACCTGGCTCCCGAGCGGGCCACGCTCCGCGCCGCCGCCGCCCGGGTCCGGCCCGCCGCCGACGAGCGCGAGCTCGGCCGCGACGAGGCGGCGACCACCGCCCGGCTGCCCGGCCTCGCGCTGCGCACCGCCCGCGCCGCGCTGGAAAGCGGCGGCCCGGTTCTCGTCCAGGTACCCAGGCGCGGCTACCTCGCCGCGATCGCCTGCGGCCGCTGCCGGGCCCAGGCCAGGTGCGTCGCCGTCATCGGGGAAAGGCCGTGCAACGGACCGCTGCGGCTGGCCGGCCAGCACGCCACGCCGGACTGCCGCTGGTGCGGCGCGCTGGCGACCAGCTGGCGCTGCGCGGCCTGCGGCCACGACCGGATCCGCGCGATCGTGACCGGCGCCAGCCGCACCGCCGAGGAACTCGGCCGGGCCTTTCCCGGGGTCAAGGTGCGCACATCCGGCGGGGACCTGGTGCTGCCGCGCGTCCCCGACCAGCCCGCGCTGGTCATCGCCACGCCCGGCGCCGAGCCGCTGGCCTCCTACGCCGCCGCGCTGCTGCTTGACGGCTGGGCGCTGCTCGGACGGCCGAGCCTGCGCGCGGGGGAGGAGGCGCTCCGCCGCTGGCTCGCCGCCGCCGCCCTGGTCCGGCCGGACGGCACGGTGCTCGTCCACGCCGACCAGTCCCTGGCGGCCACCCAGGCGCTGATCCGCTGGGATCCGGTGACGTTTGCCGAGCGGGAGCTCGCCGAGCGGGCCGAGCTCGGCTTCCCGCCCGCGGTCCGGATGGCGGCGGTGACCGGCGAGGCGGCCGCGGTGGCCAGCATCCTGGCCGCCACCGACCCCGCGTTCGAGGTGCTCGGCCCGGTCCCGGTCGAGCCGGCCGGGCCAGCGCACGGGCCCGAGTCCGCGGCCGACGACCAGGTCCGGGCCCTGGTCCGGGCGTCCAGGGCCCGGGGGGCGGAGCTGGCCCGCGCGCTGGCGGCAGCGCAGGCGGGACGCAGCGCCCGCAAGGAAGGCGGCGGCGTGCGGGTGCAGCTCGATCCGGCAGAGCTGATCTAGCGCCCCGATAGAATTGATGGTGAACACGCGCTTGCCATCGGGGGACAGGCGTTATGCCGTCGTCGGAGGAGGATCTCCAGTTGCTCAGGGACATCAAGCTCTTCGGTGACCCCGTGCTTCGCACCCCTGCCGAGCCGGTGGTTGACTTCGATCTGGAGCTGCGTAACCTCGTCGCCGACCTCACCGAGACGATGCTCGACGCGCCCGGTGTCGGCCTGGCCGCGCCGCAGATCGGGGTTGGCCTGCGGGTCTTCACCTACCACGTCGATGACGAGCCCGGCCACCTGGTCAACCCGGTGCTGAAGCTCGAGGGCGAGGAAGAGGAAGACGACGAGGGCTGCCTGTCGCTGCCCGGCCTGCAGTTCCCGACCCCGCGCGCGCCGCGGGTGATCGCGACCGGTTTCAACATGCACGGTGACCCGGTGACGATCGAGGGCACCGAGCTGCTGGCGCGCTGCGTGCAGCACGAGACTGACCACCTGGACGGCATCTTGTTCATCGACCGGCTCGACAAGAAGCAGCGCAAGCTGGCGATGAAGGCGATCAGGGAAGCCGAGTGGTCCGGCCTGGCCATCCCTGAGGTCAAGGTATCCCCGCATTCCACGCAGCGGATCTCCTAGGGAGCGTGCCAGGTGCGGCTTGTCTTCGCGGGGACACCGGAGGTCGCGCTGCCCGCGCTGCGCGCGCTTGCCGCCTCCCGGCACACGGTGGCGGCGGTCGTCACCAGGCCGGACGCGCCCGCCGGGCGCGGCCGGCGGATGGTGGCCTCCCCCGTCGCGGTGCTTGCCGGGGAGCTGGGGATAGCGGCACTCAAGCCCGGCCGTCCAAGCGAGCCGGAATTCCTCGCCCGGCTGCGCGACCTGGCGCCCGACTGCTGCCCGGTGGTGGCCTACGGAGCGCTGATCCCGCAGGCCGCCCTGGACATCCCCCGCCACGGCTGGGTGAACCTGCACTTCTCCGTGCTGCCCGCCTGGCGCGGCGCGGCCCCGGTGCAGCACGCGGTGCTGCGCGGCGATGACATCACCGGCGCGACCACCTTCCAGCTGGTGAAAGAGCTGGACGCCGGCCCGGTCTACGGCACGCTGACCGAGCCCGTCCGCCCCACCGACACCAGCGGCGACCTGCTGCAGCGGCTGGCGGTGGCCGGCGCGGAGCTGCTCGTCGCCACGCTGGACGGGATCGAGGAAGGCACCGTCCGCGCCGTGCCGCAGCCGGCCGACGGCATCAGCCTGGCCCCCAAGTTCAGCCCGGCCGACGCCCGGGTCGACTGGAAGCTTCCCGCGCACCTGATCGACCGCCAGATCCGCGCGTGCACCCCCGACCCCGGCGCCTGGACCGACTTCGAATCGACCCGGCTCAAGCTCTGGCCGGTCAGCCCGGCCGCCGCCGGCACCACGGCCGCCGCCGCTGCTGCGGCTCTGCCCGGCCTGGCCCCGGGCGAGCTCCGCGTCGAGCGCGGCGCGGTCTACGCCGGCACCGGCACCACCCCGGTCCGCCTGGGTGACGTGCAGCCGCCGGGCAAGCGCCGCATGCCGGCCGCCGACTGGGCCCGCGGTCTGCGGGCCGAGTCCGCGGCCGGCCTCGGGCTCGGCTGAGGTGGGCGTCTACCGGCGTCCCCGCCCCCGGCAGCGCGCAGCCGGCCCGGCTGCCAGCCCCGGCTCGGCCCGCGACGCCAGCGCGGCCAAGCGCGACACCGCCCGCCGGTCGGGCAACCCGCGCCGCGCCGCCTACGACGTCCTGGCGGCGGTGGAGAGCCGCGAGGCCTACGCCAACCTGCTGCTGCCCAAGCTGCTGGCCGACCGCGACATCACCGGCCGCGATGCCGCCCTCGCGACCGAGCTCACCTACGGCACACTGCGCGGCCAGGGGACCTACGACGCGGTGCTGGCCGCGTGCAGCGACCGCCCGCTTGGCAAGCTCGACCCGCCGGTCCGCCTGGTGCTCAGGCTCGGTGCCCATCAGCTGCTCGGCACCCGCATCGGCGCCCACGCCGCGGTCGCGACCTCGGTCGACCTCATCAAGTCGGTCGCCGGCCACGGTCCCGCGGGCTACGTGAACGCGGTCCTGCGCCGGGTGGCCACCCGGGACACCGACGCTTGGCTTGAGATCGTCGCCCCCGGCTCAGCCGGCGATCACGACAGCCGGCTTGCCATCCGCTACAGCCACCCCCGCTGGATCGTCGATGCCTACCGGTCGGCTCTGGGTGAGACCACCGACCCCGAGACCACCGACCCCGAGGCCAGCGAGCCCGAGACCACCGAGCTCGCGGCCGCGCTGGCCGCGGGCAACGAGCGCCCGCGGGTCACCATGGCCGCCTTGCCCGGCGGCCAGCCCCGCGAGCAGGTCATGCCGCCGGGCGCCGAGCCCGGCCGCTGGTCCCCGTACGCCTTCACCCTGGACGCCGGCAACCCCGCGGACCTGATCGCCGGCGGCCAGGCCGCCGTCCAGGACGAAGGCAGCCAGCTCGCGGCCATCGCCCTCACCCGCGCCCCGCTGGCCCCGGCGGCGGCCGCCCCGGCGGATCCCGGCCGCCCCGAGCGCTGGCTGGACATGTGCGCGGGCCCGGGCGGAAAGGCCCGGCTGCTGTCCGGCCTGGCCAGCATTGCCACCCCGCAAGCCAACCTGATCGCCGCCGAGCTCCACCCGCACCGTGCCGTCCTGGTGGCCGAGGCGCTGGCCCGCGGGAGCCGCCCAGGGGCGAGCCAATCCAAGGCGGGGGACGAGGTCGTGGTGGCCGACGGCACCAGGCCACCATGGCCCGACGGAGTCTTCGACCGGGTGCTCGTGGACGCACCCTGCTCGGGGCTCGGCGCGCTCCGCCGCCGTCCCGAGGCACGCTGGCGCAAGGCCGAGTCGGACATCCCGGCCCTGGCCGAGCTCCAGCGGGCGCTGCTGCGCTCCGCGCTCGCGGCGGTCCGCCCCGGTGGTGTGGTCGCCTACGTGACCTGCTCCCCGGTCCCGGCGGAAACCAGGGACGTGGTGACCGACGTGGCCAGTGCGGACCCCGGTGTGGAGATCCTCGACGCGCCCGCGGTGCTGGCGGATGTTCCCGGGCTGCGTTCGCCCAGCCCGCTATTCGCCCAAATGTGGCCGCACCGCCACGGAACCGACGCGATCTTCATCGCGTTGCTCCGCCGTGGTACACAATGAGTCCACCTATTGGTTTTTTGGGCCAGATTCTCCCGGGAACAACTGATGCATTCCACGTCGCCGTCGCACCGGACCGCCGCGCTGCGGGTCAACGATCCCGGCGGGCCGCCGCCGTCTAGAAGGCGATCCCGGCTCGTCGGTGCTGCCTTGATCGTGGGCACCATCGCGATCGGCGTTTCGCTGGTGGCGACGGGCAATGTCCCGCTCGGCTCGAAGACGGTAACCGCCACTCCGGTGAGCCACTCCGACGTCACCGTGGATTTCGGCGCGCAGACGGCCACCGATGACAGCGCCGCGATCGGCGTGGACGAGTCCACGTACGGCACCCCGTCGGACGTCAACGACCCGAAGGCCCAGGCGCTGCTGAAGAAGCTCGGCGTCGGCTACGCGCGGCTCGCCCTGACGCTCGCCAACCCGGCGAACGCGGCGAGCCGTGTCACCTGCGCGGCCAGCGGCTGCGACACCGCGATCGACCCGCTGGCGTGGGTGCGGATGATGGAGTCGGTCGGCGAGACGCCGGTCGCGGAGATCCCTGAGACGCTCAGCCCGGCCGCCGCCGCCGCGATCGTGACCCACGTCAACCGGGCGGGCGGCGCGAGCCGGCCGGTCCTGTACTGGGTGATCGGGAACGAGCCGAACGCGAGCGGCGAGAGCGCCGCCACCTACGACCCCCGCTTCAACACGCTGCAGGCGGCGATGAAGCAGGCCGACCCGCAGATCAAGATCGGCGGCCCCGCCACCTACGGCTTCGACCAGTCCTTCCTCCAGCAGTTCCTGCGGGACTGCGGGTCCCGGGCCGACTTCGTCGATTTCCACTTCTACCAGGCACCGGGCCACCAGAGCGCCGCCCAGCTGCTGGCGGAGCTGCCGGCCCTGTCCCAGGATCTGGCCACCCTGCGCGCCATGATCAAGGCGACCGTGCCCGACCGGGCCGCCGCCATCGCCATCCACGTGGGGGAGTGGAACTTCAGCGCCGATCCCGGCACCCTGGCCGAGTACGCGTTCACCGGGTTCGCGTCCGTCCTCGACGCCGACCTGCTCGGCCGGGTCCTCGCCGCGGGCGACGACGGCCTCGCCTGGGGCAGCAAGAACAGCCTGCTGAGCCTGCTCTACGGGGCCGTGTACCCCGGGGACCCGACCAATGCCCGCTACCACTCAGATACGCCGATGCCGCTGTATGAGGCCATCGGCATGTTCACCGGGCAGGGCCTGTTCCCGAGGTTCGGCACCACGATCGTCTCGGCCACCTCGGTACTGCCCGGAGTGGACGTGTTCGCCTCGGCCAAACCCGACGAGATCGTCCTGGTCAACACCAATGCCAAAAGCGAGCGGGTGACCGTCCGGGTGAACAGCGGCAACCCGCAGTCCGCCGTCGTCTGGCAGCTGCACCAGACTGCCGCGGTCGCCGGGCCGCCGGTCAGGAAGGGCAGCGCCACCAGCGAGGCGGGGAACTTCAAGATCTACCTGCCGGCCGACTCGGTGACGACGATGGTGCTGACGACGCTCATTGACGAGCAGAAGTAACCGCCCGGCAGGCGTCAGCGAGGGGCGTCGCCCAGGCGGTACTCGTAGGTGAGGTCGTCCAGGCGGGCCTTGAGGCCGGGGTCGAGGGCGTAGGTCGCGGCGGCCAGCGACGCGTCCAGCTGCCTGGGGTTGCTGGCGCCGATGATCGGGGCGGTGATCGCCTTATTAGCCAGCACCCAGGCGACCGACAGGGTCACCATGTTCACCCCGGCCTCGTCGGCGAGCTTGCGGATCTCCTCGACGGTGTCGAACATCCGCTCGTGCCAGTACCGGTCCTGGTACATCGGGCCGGCGTTGCCGAGCGTGAACCGGCTGCCATCCGGCGGCGGCGCGGACCGGTCGTGCTTGCCCGCGAGCAGCCCGCCCGCGATCGGGTTGTAGGAGATCACGCCGACGCCGTCCTCGGCGCAGAACGGCAGCATCTCCCGCTCGATCTGGCGGAACAGCAGGTTGTAGCGGGGCTGCACCGAGTCGAAGCGGGCGAGCCGCAGCGTCTCCGACCGCCCGATCGCCCGCACCAGCTGATAGGTCAGGAAGTTCGAGCAGCCGATGTACCTGACCTTGCCCGCGTGCACCAGGTCGTCGAGCGCGGACAGCGTCTCGTCGATCGGCGTGTTCTGGTCGTAGCCGTGCAGTTGGTACAGGTCGATGTAGTCGGTCCGGAGACGCCGCAGCGACGCCTCCACCGCGGACAGGATGTGCTTGCGGGAGTTGCCGCCGTCGAACGGCGCGGGCCCCGTCGGTACGAAGCACTTGGTCGCGATGATGAACCGCTCCCGCTTGCCCTCAAGCCAGCGGCCGATAATCTCCTCGGTCCGCCCCTTGCTCGCCAGGTCCCCGCCCAGGGGATACGCGTCCGAGGTGTCAAAGAAATCGACCCCGGCCTCGGCGGCCCTGTCCATGACGGCGACGCCCGTCGCCTCATCGCTCTGCAACCCGAAGGTCATCGTCCCCAGGCAGAGCCGTGACACCTGCAGCCCGCTCCGCCCCAGCCTCACATGTTCCATGCACCCCACGCTACTGCGGCGGTCAGCGGCCGAGAAGTCCGGCCGGGCGGGAGCGCAGCTTCGCCCCGCCGATGTCGGCCTTCTGGCCCTCGCGGTAGCCCGCACCGTAGCCGCCGCCCGAGTAGGTGACGCGCTTCTTCTTCAGTCGCGGGTAGGCCGCCGTGACCTGCAGCCGGACCGTGAGGGAGCGGTCGGCGAGCACCAGCGCGGCCGACTGCCCGGCGGCCGCCCCCGCGTCCGCGCCGGGTTCCGCCGACGCCACCGCCGACTCCTCGGCCGACCGGATCCGCGCCACCACCGCCGAGCAGTAGCCAAGCATCCACGACCGCCGCCACGCCTTCGCGCTGTTCCCGGCGGCGGGCACCGGCTCGGCGGCGAGCGCCCGCGCCATCTGCACCAGCAGGGAGGTGTAGAGGATCTCGGCCCGTTCCAGGTCCGAGGCGTAGCCGAAGACGTGCAGCCGGGTGCCATCGGCCGTCTGGGTTTGCACGCACTGGCAGCGCAGCGCGGTGGCGACGGCGGCCAGCAGGTGCGCCTTCACGTCGGCCCAGGGACGGTCGAAGCCGAACTTCCGGTCGGCGGGCAGATCCGTTTCCGGCCGTGCGGCGCCGAGCAGCGCCCGGTCAATACCGTAGCGGGCCATCAACTCCGCGGCCTTGGCGGTCAGCGCCTCCGCCTCAGCCGGCGGGCAGCCTTCGTCCTCGGCCTTGGCCAGCAGCTTCCGCACTCGGTCGAGCAAGTCGGTTTGCATGAGCAACTCCCAGCAGCAAAATTATTCGAACTCATTGCCCAACGCTAACGGCGGGGTCTGACATTCGGGGTCCGCGCAACACCGCCGGCCGCCCGCCTCTAGACTCGGTTACTGCCATGGCCGTTCAGATCTCGCCCAGTATCCTGTCCGCGGACTTCGCGCGTCTCGCCGATGAGGCCGCGGCGGTCGAATCCGCTGCCGACTGGCTGCACGTTGACGTGATGGACAGCCACTTCGTGCCCAACCTGACGATCGGCCTGCCCGTCGTCGAGTCGCTGCTCAAGGCGACCGCGCTGCCGATCGACTGCCATCTCATGATCGACGACCCGGACCGGGACGCGCCGGCCTACGCGGAGGCGGGCGCGCGCAGCGTGACCATCCACGCGGAAGCCGCGCAAGCCCCGGTGCGCACGCTGCGGGCGATCCGTGCGGCCGGCGCCAGGGCCGGACTCGGAATCAACCCGGCCACCCCGGTCGAGCCATTCGCCGACCTGCTCCCCGAGCTCGACATGCTGCTGCTGATGACGGTCGACCCGGGGTTCGGCGGCCAGCATTTCCTCGACCTCGTGCTCCCGAAGATCCGCCGCGCCCGCGCCATGCTGGCCGCCAGCGGGCTCGGCCAGATCTGGCTTCAGGTCGACGGCGGAGTCGCCGAGGAGACGATCGAGCGGTGCGCCGAGGCCGGCGCGGACGTGTTCGTCGCCGGGTCCGCGGTCTACGGCGCGACCGACCCGGCGCTGGCGGCGCGGAACCTGCGCGAGCAGGCCGAACGCGCGACCGCGCGCGCGGGCTGGCGCACGGTCTAGCCGGGCAGCTCAGCCCAGGCCGAGCAGCACCGCCACCGTCTGCCCGCCCGGATTGACCGTCAGCGTGGTGTCGAGCGAGGCGAGCCCGGTCACGCTGATCTGCGCGGTCACGCTGTGGCCGGCCGCCAGCGTCCCCGACGACGGGCTGACGGTCAGCGAGCCGAGCAGGGATGACGGCTCGGAGATCGACCAGGCGACCGGCCCGCCGCTCGCCGTCAGCGTGAGCGTCCCGTGCCCAAGCAAAGTCAGCTCCACCGTGGTCGTCGACAGGCTGAGCGCCCCCGTCAGCGGCGCCGAAGCGCTCACGCTGACGCTCGGCGACGCCGTCGGTGCCGGATCGGAGGTGGTCGGGTTGGCGGTTGGCGGTTGGCCGGGGGCGGTCGTCGCGCCGGTGCTCGGGCCGGTGGCCGTGGCCGTTCGGGACGGCGAGGGGCCTGACCCGCGCCGCGCCGCGGTGCCCCGGATGCCGCTGGCCGTCGGCTGGCCGTCCAGCGCGCCACCGCTCGCGGCCGGGAGGCCGGCCGTCGTCCGCGCCGCGCCTGCTGTCGCCGCGCTGGCCGCCGGGCCGCCCCGCCCGGCGCCGGCCGTCACGGTGTGGTGGTGCGGCACGACCGCCAGCACCACCGCGGTCGCGGTCGCCGCCGCGACCGTCCCGCCGGCCGCACTGAGCGGCAGGTGCGCCATCCGCGCGAGCCCGAGGTGCAAGCTCTGCGGTGGCCTCGGAAAACCATTGAGATGGAACGATCGCATGCTGTGCCCCGCTGCCGCGCGGTATGCGGCGGCGTGCGGACCTGGATCGGTGGCCAAGTGCAGCACGTTGGCGCGCAGCCCGGCCGGCGGCGCGACCGGCTGGCCCAGGCCGCCCGCCCCGGCCAGCGGCCCGATCGCGTCCCTGGCGGCGCCGGGGGCGAGCAGCGCCCCGGGGGCGAGGGAGAGCAGCAGCGCGGGCTTCAGCGCCTGGCGCCGCCGGTCCGAGCAGACCGCGCACCCGTCGATATGCCGGCCGACCCGCTTGCGCAGCGGGGCGGTCAGCCGCCCGTCCCAGCCATGCAGCAGCTGGTCGAGCGCGGGGCAGTCCTGCCGCCCGGAGCGGCCGACCAGGAGCACCGCGACCGACGCCTCCAGCTGGCCGCGCGCCCGGGAGAACAGCGAGTGGACGTGATTTCTCGACACCCCGAGCACCAGGGCCACCTCGGGGACCTCGAGGCCGTGCCAGAGCTGGTTGATGACGTCCCGTTCGCCGTCGTTGAGCCCGCCGACCGCGGCTCGGATGAGCGCGCGCGATTCGGCGCGCTCGGCCTCGCCGCCGACATCGACGCTGTCATCGGGCTGTTCTGGAAGGTCGTCCAGTGCCGGCGCTTCCTTCCTTGACTTGATCCGGTGCAGGCACTCGTTCCGCGCCACCGCGAAGAGCCAGGCCCGCAGCCGCTCCGGATCACGCAGCCGGCCCAGCTTGGCGGCGGCGATGACAAAGGTGTCCTGCACCGCGTCGGCGGCGTCTTCCGGCTGCCGCAGCAGTGACTGGCAGTAGCCGAATAGCGGGCCCGAGTACCTGTCGTATGCTGCGGCGAGCCCCTCCGGATCGCCCGCCACGATCGATCCGACAACCTCGCTGTCGCGCATGCGTTGACGCTATCGGCGCCTTCGTTCACATATAGCGACAGCGGCATCATTGTCGGTATACCTACTTCGGCTAGGTATGGCCTGGCCCGCTCTCGGGCCGCAGTGGCCGACGGTTCCGCCCCGGTGCCGCCTCGGCAAGGCACCCGACCCCCCGCCGTCCCCGTCGGTTTCCTTGCCAGCCAGCAGGCCCCGGCCGAAGCCCCCCTCCACTCCGGCCCGGGGTTCTGCTGGCTCCCCGCTGGGGCTGGCGAGTGCCGGACTGCCGCCCACCTCCTCGCGGCAGTCCGGCGGCCGCCGTCCCCGTCCCACGCAGGTATGAGGAGGGGAGCGGGCAATCGCCAACAACTTCTGCCGAATTTTTCAGGAATTTCCGTGAGCTGTGTTTCCCCCGCTCGCCGCCGACAAGGCGCGCCCGATTGCCCAGCCGACGATGGCAAGCATCGGGTCCCGGTCCGGGTAGCCGCCGTCGAGCAGCCGCAGCGGCCCGTCGATGAGGGACAGGTCGAGGGCGAGCGCGTACAGGCTCATTCGCCGCTCGTCGAGGCCCGGCCGGGCGAGCCGCTTGTAGTGGCGGCCGAAGCGGAGGCGGAGGAACGCGTGCTCCCATTCGGCGTCGAAGTACATGGCCCCCTCGATGTCCACCACCACCGGCATCTGCTGGCCGTCGAGGAGAACATGGTCAGGCCCGAGTTCGCCGTGGACGAGGGCATACCCGGTGCGCGGAGCGGCCAACGCGGCGCGCGCCCGCAACCGGTCCTCAAGCCGGCGCCGGGCGCCCGCTATCTCCGGCACCCGGTCGGCCGCGCGGGCGAGGTGGCGCAGCGCCCGGTCGAGCACGATTTGCACGCTGTCGGCTTCCGGCGGCGGGGCCGGCGCGGAGGCCCTCGGGGCGGCAACCTCGGCGACCTTGCCGATCCGGGCCGATCGGCGCTCCCACATCGGCGTCAGCATCGCGCCGAGTCGTTCCATGACCGGGTCCGCCGCCACTGGGTCGGTCTCGATCAGGGTCTCAAGGGTCCCGCCGCGCACGTCCTCAACCACGGCGATGTCGGCCGGATAGGCGGCCTGGCTCCGGTCGAGCAGGTAGGTCTCGGGAACGCGCACCCCGGCCGCCGCGAGCTCACGGCCGCTGGCCTCGAACAGCCCGATGCCGGAGGCATGCCCGAAGACGCCGGCGTCACCGCCGTCCGGCTCGGCCGGCCAGTAGTCCTCCGCCGCGCTCCACACGTAGAGGACCACCGACAACCCGCCGCCACCGGCCAGCCGGTAGACGCCCTTCTTGCTGCCGCCCGCCAGCCTGGTCACCTCGGCCACCCGGCGCTCGCCGAAACCGGCAGCGCGCAGGATGCCGGGCGCGTGCCGGGTAACCGCGCGCAGATCTCCCGCGCTGACCGCCCGAACCGCCACAAATCCAGCTTAGCTGGCCGCCACCGGGGCGCCGGTCCTGAGCACCTTCGGGGATCCCGGCCCAATGGACGCGCCCGGGAGGGTCCGCGGCGTCCCCGCCGAGCTGATCTTGCTGATCAGCCGGACTGAGATGGGCTGCCAGGTCATTGCGGCCAGTGTGGTCAGCACCCGGGCGTCGGCGATGCCGCAGGCGCCCGTCGGCAGCAGCGGGATCAGCTTCTTGCCGGTCGAGCTGATGAGCAGCACTTGCGGGGGGATAACGGCGAACTCGGGGCAGAAGACGCCCGGCTGGACCCGCGCCGACGGCTGGAGCAGCACCTCGACCAGGGCCGCCAGGTTGTCGGTCGACTTCTCCAAGGTCGCGGTCTCCCACTCGCCCTTCCCCTGGATCACCTGGAAGCCGGTCACGCACCGCTCCACCGCGACCGGCTGGAAGAACGCCGTCAGCTTCGCGCGCGGCGCGTCCGACGGCCAGCCCGCACAGGCGGTATCGCCCGCGATCACGGGGCCGCCGCTGACGGTCGGCACTGGGGCGGCCTTCGTCGGCGATGGGGACGTCGTCGGGGCGGCCGTGGATGTGGCAGCCGTGGACTTGCCGACGGAGCCGGGGTCGGATGCGGACGCGTGAACCGTCCCGCACCCGGCGGCCAGCGCACCGGCGACGAGCAGGGGGACGGAGAGGGTCCGGGTCTGCTTAGCGAACCGCGTGATCGATGCGATCGGGGTCATCATGTGAGTGCCTCGTTTCTAAGGACACCCATTAGACGGCGCGCGAGCCGTCATCGGTTTCCATTAACTCCGAAGTTTTCTCCCGGTGGCGTGAACGCTACGTTACGAAGCTTCTGTTTGTTCCCATAACACGGCACACTTGAAACGTGTACGACTATGACCTGCTCGTGATTGGCTCCGGCCCCGGCGGACAGAAGGCGGCCATCGCGGCCGCGAAGCTAGACCGGCGGGTGGTGGTGGTGGAGCGCCCGGCCATGATCGGCGGGGTCTGCGTCCAGACCGGGACGATTCCCTCCAAGACGCTCCGCGAGGCCATCCTCTACCTGACCGGGATCGATCAGCGGGAGATCTACGGGCAGTCGTACCGGGTCAAGGACGAGATAACCGTCGCCGACCTGACCCGCAGGACCACGCACGTGGTCAACCGGGAGGGCGACGTCGTCCGCAACCAGCTCGCCCGCAACCGCATCATGATCGCGCCCGGCCATGCCTACTTCGTCGGCCCGCACGCGGTCGAGATCGATGACGGCGGCGGGCGGACCCGCAAGATCAGCGCGGACAAGATCGTCATCGCCACCGGCACCACCCCCGCCCGCCCGTCCAGCGTGGCCTTCGACGACAAGACGATCATCGACTCCGACGGCATCATCAACCTCGAGCGGGTGCCACGCTCGATGGTGGTGGTCGGGGCCGGGGTGATCGGCATCGAGTACGCGTCGATGTTCGCCGCCCTCGGCACCAAGGTGACCGTGGTCGAGAAGCGTGACCGGATGCTCGACTTCTGTGACGAGGAGGTCGTCGAGGCGCTTAAATACCACCTCAGGGACCTGGCCGTCACCTTCCGTTTCGGCGAGACCGTCGCCTCCGTCGAGGCCCACCCCGAGGGCGCCATCACCGTCTTGCGCAGCGGCAAGAAGATCCCGGCCGACACCGTCCTGTACTCCGCGGGCCGCCAGGGCATGACCGATGGGCTCAACCTGCCGGCCGCCGGGCTGACCGCGGACGAGCGCGGCCGGATCACGGTCGACGAGTACTACCGCACCAAGATGGAGAACATCTACGCGGTCGGCGACGTCATCGGCTTCCCCGCGCTCGCCGCCACGTCGATGGAGCAGGGCAGGCTGGCCGCGCACCACGCGTTCGGCGAGGCGGTCTCGGCCAACGACGCGCCGCAGCCGATCGGCATCTACTCCATCCCCGAGATCAGCTTCGTCGGCCGCACCGAGGACCAGCTCACCGACGCCTGCGTACCCTTCGAGGTAGGCGTGTCGCGCTACCGCGAGCTCGCCAGGGGCCAGATCGTCGGCGACTCCTACGGCGTGCTCAAGCTGCTGGTATCGCCCGAGGACCGCAAGCTGCTCGGCGTGCACGTGTTCGGCACCGGCGCCACCGAGCTGATCCACATCGGCCAGGCCGTGATGGGCTGCGGCGGCACCATCGACTACCTGGTGGACGCCGTCTTCAATTACCCGACGCTCTCCGAGGCGTACAAGGTCGCCGCCCTCGACGCCACCAACAAGATGCGCGCCGTCACCCGGCTCTCCGGCTGAAAAATCAGTGTAAGCAACTCCACAAAACCCTGCGCTATGCCCGGAATATCTCATGTGGCACACTGGTTGGCGCAGGTAAGCGTGCTCCGGGGTCGGTGAAACTCCGAGCCGGCGGTGATAGTCCGCGAACCGGCCGCAGCAGCGGCTGGCCGATCCGGTGAAACTCCGGGACCGACGGTTAAAGTCCGGATGGGAGGTAGCACGCGCGCGGTCGGCTGATGCTGGCCGTGCCCGGCGGCGCGGTACGCGCCGCGTCTTCGGGCACGGGCGTCTCGGCGGGCGACGCGTCCCCCGGAGCCATTGACCGGAGGAGGGCGCGGGTGTTCACCGGCATCGTTGAGGACCTCGGCGAGGTCGAGGCCATCGACCACCAAGGCGATTTCGCCAGAATCTATATCCGCAGCTCGGTTGTGACGAGTGATGCCCGCCCGGGCGATTCCATCTGCGTCAGCGGCGTCTGCCTGACCGTCACCGGTCTGTTTTCCTCCGGGGGGGACGGCCCCCCCCAAACCCCCCCCGCTCATGGGGGGCACCTGCCCCCCATTCCCCCCGGCGGGGGGCAACAGCCCCCCATTCCCCCCGGCCCCTCCGGGCCCGGGGGATTCACCGCCGACGTGATGGGGGAGACCCTCCGGCACTCAAGCCTCAAGTCCCTCAGCCCTGGCACCAAGGTCAACCTTGAGCGCTCGGTCCGCCTCGCCGACCGCCTCGGCGGCCACCTTGTCCAGGGCCACACCGACGGCACCGGGACGATCCAGAGCCGCGTCTCCCATGCGGACTGGGATGTCGTCCGCGTCAGCCTCCCGGCCAGCCTCGCCCGGTACGTCGTGCACAAGGGCTCGATCACCGTCGACGGCGTCAGCCTGACCATCTCAGGAATCGAAGAGGGTTGGTTCGAGATCAGCCTTATCCCCGAGACGCTCAAGCGGACCACGCTGGGCGCTAAGCAGCCCGGCGACGAGGTCAACCTCGAGGTCGACGTGATCGCGAAGTACGTGGAGAAGCTAACCGGAGGCACCAGGTGACGGACCTCACACCAACGCAGATTTTGGACGATGAGCTGAACATGCAGAACTTGGACGCCGAACTGTCCGCGATCCCGCTTGACGAAGTGACCAGGGCGCTGAAGGACATCGCGGACGGACGGCCAGTCGTCGTGGTCGACGACGCCGACCGGGAGAACGAGGGCGACATCATCTTCGCCGCCAGCAAGGCCACCCCGGAGCTACTCGCCTTCATGATCCGCTACTCCAGCGGCGTGATCTGCGTCCCGATGCGCGGCGAAGACCTGGACCACCTGCAGATTCCCCTCATGACCACCCAGAACACCGAGCGCATGCGCACCGCCTACACCGTGTCGGTCGACGCGGCGGCCGGCGTCACCACCGGCATCTCCGCGGCCGACCGCACCACCACGATCAGGAAACTGGCCGACCCGCGGGCCACCGCGGGCGACTTCGCCCGGCCGGGCCACATCTTCCCGCTCCGCGCCCGCGACGGCGGGGTGCTCGTCCGCCCCGGCCACACCGAAGCGGCCGTTGACCTGGCCGCGCTGGCGGGCCTGGCGCCGGTCGGCGTGGTCTGCGAGGTCGTCAACGACGACGGCACCATGATGCGCCTGCCCGGCCTGCGGAAGTTCGCCGACGAGCATGGCCTCGCGCTGATCACCATCGAGCAGCTCATCGACCACCGTCGCCGGACCGAGCGCCTGGTCACCCGGGTTGCCGAGACGGTCATCCCGAATGCCTACGGGCGCTGGAACGCCTACGGCTACCGCTCTGACATCGACGGCACCGAGCACCTGGCCCTGGTCTACGGCGACCTGAGCGCGGACGACGGCGAAGATGTGCTCACCCGGGTCCACTCCGAGTGCCTGACCGGCGACGTGTTCGGCTCGCAGCGCTGCGACTGCGGCGCCCAGCTCGACGCGGCCATGGCGAAGATCGCCGAGCGCGGCCGGGGCGTCGTCCTTTACCTCCGCGGCCACGAGGGCCGCGGGATCGGCCTGCTGTCCAAGCTCCAGGCTTACGAGCTGCAGGACACCGGCGTCGACACGGTGGACGCCAACCTCGAGCTTGGCCTCCCGGTGGACGCGCGAGAGTACTCGGTGGCCGCCCAGCTTCTCGATGACCTGGGCGTCCGCTCTGTCCGGCTGCTCACCAACAACCCGGCCAAGGTCGACGCGCTCGCGGAACACGGCTTCAGCGTGACCCGCATCCCGCTTCCCCCGCAGATCACCCCGGACAACCTCCGTTACCTGGCCACCAAGCGTGACCGGCTGGGCCACCAGATCGCATGATGCGCCAGTAGACTCGCATTCGGACTAGGCAGATAGGGGAGAGGGTCGCATGAGCGGAGAGGGCCGGCCGCCGCTGGCTACCGTCGATGCCTCCGACTTGGCGCTGGCCATCGCGTGCACCCGGTGGCACGCGGAGATCACCGACTCGCTGACCGACCGGGCCACCGCGGCGGCCAAGGCTTGCGGCGTGAGCGACGTTCTCGTGGTCCGGGTGGCGGGCGCTATCGAACTGCCCGTCGTCGCGCAGGAACTGTCCAGGCGATACGACGCGGTCGTCTGCCTGGGCGCGGTGATCCGCGGCGGCACCCCGCACTTCGAGTACGTCTGCGACGCGGTGACCGCCGGGCTGACCCGGGTGGCGCTCGACTCCGGCACGCCCGTCGGCAACGGCGTGCTAACGTGTAACACGATCGAGGAGGCCCGCGACCGTAGCGGGCTGCCCGACAGCGGCGAAGACAAGGGATGGGAGGCGGTCGTGGCAGCGCTTGACACCGCCATCCTGCTCCGCTCCCTCCGTTGCGGTGACCTACCGAAGGACGCTTCGCGACATTAGCGGCGCCGCGTTAGCCGCGCCCGCACCCCGCACCCCCGGCCACGACCGATCACGCAATCAGCGCCGCCAGAGCGCGCCCGATTGCTCAGGCGAGTCCGCTGGGCCAAGGGCCGTCGCGCATGACGTGGCGCTTTCCGTGTCCAAGCCCCGCGAAAGCCCTTCATAGAAGCGAGATTCACCCATGCTGTCGTTGGTACTGCCCAAGGGCTCACTTGAAAAAGCCACCCTCGACCTGTTCGATGCCGCCGACCTGACTGTGCGGCGGGCGTCGGACCGCGACTACCACGCCTCGATCGATGACCCGAGGATCGAGCGGGTGCGCTTCCTGCGCCCGCAGGAGATCCCCTCCTACCTGGAACGGGGTCTGTTCGACATCGGCATCACCGGCCGCGACTGGATCACCGAGACGCAGGCGGACGTGACCTCGCTCGGCGAGCTGCAGTACTCCAAGGCCACCTCCAACCCGGTGCGGGTGGTGCTGGCGGTGCCGGACGGAGCGCCCTGGCGATCCGTCTCCGACCTGCCCGACGGGATCAGGATCTCCACCGAGTTCCCGTCGCTGACCGAGCGGTATCTCGCCGGGCACGGGGTGAAGGCGATGATCGTGCCGTCCTACGGCGCGACCGAGGCGAAGGTGCCCGACATCGTGGACGCGATCGTCGACCTGACCGAGACCGGGTCGTCGCTGCGCAAGAACGGCCTGCGCATCCTGGAGACGATCCTTACCAGCTACACCGAGCTCGTCGCCTGCGGTGCCGCCTACGCCGACGAGGAGAAGCGGGCCGCCATGGAAGACATCGCGCTGCTGCTGCGCGGAGCCATCCAGGCCCGCGGCCACGTGCTGCTCAAGCTCAACGTCCCGAGCGGCAAGCTTGAGGCGGTGACCGCGATGCTGCCCGCGATGTCCTCGCCGACGGTGACCGCGCTGGCCAACACGAGCATGAACGCCCTTGAGACGGTGGTGCCCAAGCGCGGCGTCAACACCCTGATCCCGGCGCTCAAGGCGGCCGGCGCCCGCGACATCCTGGAGATCCCGATCTCTAAGATCGTGGAGTGAGCTTTCGACGTAACACGGCGCGCGTCCTTCCTGTCGACCAGGAGGGGCGCGTGCTGCTTCTGCACGGCTGGGACCCGGAGCGGCCGGGCGACCCGTTCTGGTTCACGATCGGCGGCGCCGCCGAGCACGGCGAGACGCTGCCCGAGGCGGCCGCGCGGGAGCTGTGGGAGGAGGTCGGCATCGCCGTCGACCCCGCGCTGCTTGGCGAGCCGATCGAGACCGCCCCGATCGAGTTCTGGTGGGGCGGCTTTCATTTCCTGCAGGATCAGACGTTCTACGCGATCGCTCTGGCGGATGCCGCGGTGAGCTTCGCGGGCCAGGAGGCACTGGAACGGGCGACGATCGACAAGCATGGGTGGTTGTACCCCGAGGATCTGGGCAGGGAAGGCGAGCGGCCGGCCGACCCGGAGCTGCCGCGGCTGATGCGGCTGGCGGCCGCCGCGATCCTCGGGTAGGCATATCGGGCGCCTGCTCCGCGTTCAATTAACCAATCGCTAAACCACGGTGGCCCGATCTGGCGGCGCTCCCGTAGCGTAGTAGTAGTAGCAGTGAGACTTCGAGGTGGGGCAGTGCGCGACATCCTGGACACGATCGTCAAGTGGTGGGACGGAGACGAGACGTTCGGCCTGGCCACCGTGGTCGGCACGTTCCGCAGCGCGCCGCGTGACCCCGGTGCCGCGCTGGCGGTCGAACCCGGCGGCGAGGTGATCGGCTCGGTCTCCGGCGGCTGCGTCGAGGGTGCCGTTTACGAGCTCTCCAACGAGGTCGTCGAGGCTGGCAAGCCGGTCTTGCAGCGCTATGGGTTCAGCGACGATGACGCGTTCGCGGTCGGCCTGACCTGCGGCGGCATCATAGATATCTTCGCCGAGCCGGTCAGCAAGCAGACCTTCCCCGAGCTTGGCGAGATCGCCGCCGCGGTCCAGCGGGGCGAGCCGGTGGCGGTGGCGACCGTCATCTCCGGTCCCGGTCCTGGCGGGGCCCCGAATGTGGGCGCGCGCCGGGTGATCTGGGGCGACTCCGCAAGGCCGTCCACCGGGTCGCTTGGCGGCGGAGAGCGGCTTGACGCCGCGGCCGATGATGATGTGCGGGGCATGCTGTCGGCCGGGCTGACCGGCATCCGCCGGTACGGCGAGCACGGCGAGCGGCTGGGCGACGAGCTTGCCGTGTTCGTGAACTCGTTCGCGCCACCGCCCCGGATGCTGGTATTCGGGGCGATCGACTTCGCGGCCGCGGTGGCCCGGGTCGGCAAGTTCCTCGGCTACCACGTGACGGTGTGCGATGCGCGGCCGGTCTTCGCCACCAAGGCCAGGTTCCCCGACGCGGACGAGGTCGTGGTCGACTGGCCGCACCGGTTCCTGGCCGGCGCCGAGGTCAATGAGCGGACGGTGATCTGCGTTCTCACCCACGACCCGAAGTTCGATGTGCCGGTGCTTGAGGTGGCGTTGCGCACCCCGGCCGGCTACATCGGCGCGATGGGGTCGCGTCTCACCCACACCGACCGCCTCAATCGGCTGCGCGCCATCGGCCTGACCGAGGCGGAGTTGGCCCGGCTGCGCTCACCGATCGGCCTTGACCTGGGCGCGCGGACACCCGAGGAGACGGCGATCTCGATCGCCGCCGAGCTCATACAGCTTCGCTGGGGCGGCACCGGCCAGGCCCTGACGAGCACCGACGGCCGCATCCACGCCGAGACGCCGGCCAGTGCCTGACCGGGTCAGTCCTGGCGGCCGGTGAAGGCCAGCCGGGTGCCAATGGCGATCATGGCCAGGCCGCCGGTGCCGCCGAGCAGGGCGAGCCGCCGCGGTGAACGGGCCAGCCAGGCGCGGGCGGTGCCCGCCGCCAGCGCCCAGGTGCTGTCGCTGATCAGCGCGATTCCGGCGAAGATGGCGCCCAGCGCGATGATCTGCATGGGCACGTGACCCGCCTGGCGGTCCACGAACTGCGGCAGCATGGCGGCGAAGAAGACGATCACCTTCGGGTTGGTGACGCCGACGGTGAACCCGTCGATCACCAGCCGCACCACGGTCTTCCGCTCGACCTCCGCACCGAGCGCCGCCGCCAGTGAATGCCGGTGCCTGATGGCCTGCACGCCGAGGAACACCAGGTAGCAGGCGCCGGCCAGCTTGAGCACGGTGAACAGCGCCACCGACCGCTCGACCAGCGGCCCGAGGCCGAACGCGACCAGCACCACCTGAGTGAACGCGCCGGCGGTGTTGCCCGCCACGGTGGCCACCCCGGCCACCCGGCCGAGTGCGATGGCCCGGCTGACCGTGAATAGCACGCTCGGACCGGGGATCGCGATGAGCACCAACGCGGTGATCGTGAAGGCCGGCAGATGCGTGGTGGGGAGCATCCATCTAGGGTAGGAGGGTCGGTCGGCCGGCGCGACGGGTTATCTGCCGCGGCCGGGAACGGGGGTGGCTGGTGGGAGTCGCAGGGGTGCTGCTGGCGGCGGGAAGCGGTTCCCGGCTCGGGCGGCCGAAGGCAACCGTGGAACTGGCCGGGTCCACGCTGGCCGAGCGCGGGGTCGCGCTGCTGCGCGACGGCGGCACCGACCCGGTGATCGTGGTGACCGGCGCGGTACCGGTGGAGATCCCCGGGGTGATCGCGGTGCACAACCCGGACTGGGAGAGCGGTATGGGCTCCTCGCTGGCGACCGGACTGCTCGCGCTCAGCAGCGGCGACGCCGAGGCGGCGGTGATCGCGCTCGCGGACCAGCCCTTCATCGGCGCGCAGGCGGCCAGCAGGCTGATCGCGGCCTTCCGCTCCGGCGCCACCGTCGCCGTCGCCGCCTACGACGGCAAGCCGCGCAACCCGGTCCTGATCGCCCGGCAGCACTGGGCGGCCGTGCTCGCGCTGGCGGCCGGGGACACCGGGGCGCGCCCCTTCCTGCGGGCGCACCCCGAGCTCATCACGCTCATCGAGTGCGGTGACACGGGCAGCCCGGACGACGTGGACACCCCGGAGGACCTAGCGCGGGTCCGGCGCGAAGCCACCGTTCGTTCTAAAGAAAGTTCCTGATCCCCCAGCGGACGGTGACCGATTCCCGCGGCTGCAGCACGATCAGCTGCTCGCCGCTCACGAACGCGTTGGGCGGGCACGTCATCGGCTCGACCGCCAGCGCGGCGCGGTTGTGCTCGGGTTCCAGGCCGTCGCTGGTGAAGACCTGCAGCCAACCGCAGCTGGAGTCCATCCACAGCCCGGTGCGCCTGCCGCCGGTGGCCAGCCGGACCCAGGCCAGGCCGTCCGGCTCGCGGCGCAGCCCGGTGAACGCGTGGTCGAACTTGGTGTCGCCGATCTTGCGCGCGGTCCGGAAGTCGTAATCGCCCCCGGTCACGTCTAGCGGCGCGCCGGACGGGATGAGCCGCTCGTCGACCGGCAGCCAGTAGTCGGCGGGCAGCGTCAGCTCGCAGTCGTCAACGGTTGGCGACGTCACCGTCAGGTACGGGTGGTGGCCGTAACCCCAGGGGGCGGGGCGGCTGCCCTTATTGGTGGCCGTGATGCTGACGTGCAGTCCGGACTCGGCGTCAACACGGTAGGTCGCGTCGACCTGCACGGCGAACGGGTACCCCTGACCGCCGTGCGGAATGCTGGTCAGCGTCACCTCATCCTCTTCGTGCGCGGTCCTGGACCAGGGAACCCAGCGGGTCAGGCCGTGGATCGCGTTGCCGAGGGCCGGCTCGGAGAGCGACAGCTGGTACTGAGAGCCGCCGAAGGAGTAGTGGCCGCCGTCAATGCGGTTCGGCCACGGGGAGAGCAGTTCGCCGGCGCCATGCGGCGGCAGATCGTCGGCTTCGTAGCTGGTGACAAGCGGGGTCCCAGCGTGCTCGAGTTCCCGCAGGCCGGCGCCGAGCTCGGTTACGGTAGCCCGGTAGTCGCCTGCCTCGATCTCGTACTGCGTGCCGGTAAGCGGGATCGTCATGCCGATCAGCATACGGAAAACGCGCGCCCGGCGCGCACCAGCCCGCGAGCCGGAGGGGTCCGAGCACGAGCAGTGGAACCCCCCGCGAGCCAAAGGGTCCCGAGCGCCCGGAAGCGGGCGGGACAAGCAGAGTGCCGGAGAATAGCACAGATTGAATTGTTAACATGATCAAACAGAATGGTGGGAACCCATCGCGTTTGCCGTGCATCTGCGGCTAAAATCAATTAGCCGGCGGGGCTGACGGTCCCCCGCTCCCCAAGCAGCCCCGTCGGCCCACCATCGCAATACTGTTGTGCGCCGATCCTCACCATCGCCTCACGGAAATGCAAACTGGCAGCGCAACCCGGGTAACAGAAATGGACAACCGTGCCATCGGAAACGCAGTTCGCGTTTATCACATGGCTCACATAATTGGCATAGGTGTCATGCCAAGCAACCGTTATGTGCAACTGTTATTCGAATTTTTCACAGTTGATTTAATGGTGCGCCCGCCGCGCAGCCACGCCGTGGTCAGCCACGGCGCGGGGCAAGCCGCCCGTTGCGGAGCGCCTCGGCGGCGAGCACGCCGAACAGGTAGAAGTAGGCGGCTTCCTCATCCTCGAAGAAGCGCACCTCGTGCCGGGCGTCTTCCGCGCAGCTGAACACCTCGTACCCGCCGTCGGTCTTGAACAGGCACATGGCCCCCGTGACCTCCTCGTCAACCGCGTACGAGGAGCGCGGGACGTCGGCCATATCGACGAGGTCGGCGAAGATCGCGGACATCGCGAGGCGCGGCTTGCGCGCCGCCCGTCGTCCCCTGACCGCGCTGGCCGCCCCGGTCAGCTTGCCCAGCGCGCCCGCCGGGGCGGGGCGGGGCGGGGCGGCGGCCGGGGGCGGCGCCGGCGCAGTCGCCGGCCGGGGTGCCTGCGCCGGGGCGGACGTCGGGGCCGGCGTTGGCGTGAGTACTGGCATCGCCGGGAGTGGGCCGGTCGTGTTGGTCTCCGGCGGTGCGACGGCCGGCGGCACGGGTGGCGCGGCCGGCGCCGGCGGCGCGGGCATGGCCGCGGTCGGTGCCGTGGCCGGCGCAGCCTGGCCGGAAAGCGGCATGCCGAGGTTGACCGGCGCGGCGGTTCTCCCGGCCGTCCCCCCGCTTGGGCCGGCGTCGGCCAGCCCGGCCGGCGCGGCCGCCGGCGGCTGGAACTGGGGCGCCGGCGGCGCGGCGGGCGGGGTTAGCTGCTGCCCGGCAACGGTCGGCGGGGGCGGCGGGGTCTGCTGGTATCCCGCCGCCGGGACCGACTGAACGGGCTGTGCGAACTGCGGGGCCGCCGTCAGCCCGTTGGATTGCACCGCCGCTGGCACGCCCTGCTCAGCCGGTGCGTAGCCGCCGGCCGAGAGACCGTTCTGCGGGACGCCGTTCTGAGGGAGAAGGTTCTGGGGGAGGACGTTCTGCGAGATCCCGTTCTGCGCGGTCCCGCTCTGCGCGGTCCCTCCGGCGGTCTGCGGGTCGATGTTTGGCTGGTAGTACCACGTGCCGTTGCCGTCGGGCACCGGCGATCCGTGCCACGCGACCACGGCGGACGGCGGCTGCGCGCTCGCAGCCAGCGGGGCGGCCGTTGCCTGCTGCGCGGCGGGCGCCGCGGTCCCCCCGGGGAACTGCTGTGCCATCCCGGGCTGTGCCAGCCCCGGCTGTGCCAGCCCCGGCTGCGTCATGCCCGGTTGCGCCGTCGGTTGGCCCATGAACGCCTGCTGTGCGCCCTGCGGTTGCGTCGCGTTCGGAAACTGCTGCGAGACCACTGGCGCCTGCGATGCGCCCGACGGCCCGCCGGTTGCCTGCGGCGGGGCGGCCTGGGTCGGGGCCTGCGGCTGCGCGGTGCCCGCCGCCTGACCTCCCGGCTGGGTCATCGGCTGCGGCGTGGCCGGTCCCATTGGCTGCTGCGCGGCTGGCTGCGGGGGCTGAGGTCCGGCCGTGGGCAGCTGGTACGCCCCCGCGGTGGCGGGCTGGCCGTTCCACGCGGCGACCCCCGGTTGCCCGCCGTTGGGCGCCAGGCCGCTGCTGGCGCTGGGACCGCCGGGCCACTGGGCGCTGCTGCCCTGGCCGTCGCTCGCCAGGGCCATCCGCCCGGCCATGCTGCCGCCGTTGCCCGCGTCAGCGCCCGAACGGGACCCGGAGCCAGGCCCGAGACCGGAACCTGAGCCGTTGCCGGCCCCGCCAGCGCCGGCGTTCAGCGCCCGCGGCGCGGACGCCCGCGGCAGCGCGGACAGCAGCAGCGCGATGGGGAACTCATGCCGTTCCTCGGCCAGGTCGGTGACCTCGTGCCGTTGCACGACGACCTCGAAGACGCCCCGGTCGACCTGCCAGTAGCCCAGTTGCCCGGCCCGTCGCTCGTCCATGCCCAGGTAGACAATGTGCAGCCGGTCGCCGAGGTCGTCGAGCACCAGGCACGGCTCGCCGTGGTAGGAGCCGATCGGGCGGGATTCCCACAGCCCGTCGAGGTCGTCGAGTCGCACCTGCTTGCGCCAGATGCCACCGCCGGGCACGGGGGAGAAGCCGTGCTCCTCTGGTGGCGGCGGCGCGGCGAACAAGGTGACGTCGCGGTCGGACGGGCCCACCGCGGCCTGATAGGACGCGCCCAGGTAGGAGGCCATCAGCCGGTATCGCATAAAGGACTCATCCCTCCCGAGGCCGTCGCCAGGCCAGCCCGTCGTACCGGGCGACCGGTTCCTCGCCGGCATCCGCCAGCCTGCACAGTGTCGTTGCGACGGGGATCTGGATCGGCTCGAGGTAGAACTCGGGCTGACCGGCGGCTCCCCGCGCGGTGACCGGCACGTACCCGTCGATCTCCCTCGCCTGCCAGCACAGGAAGTACAACTCGGCCATGTCGGGCTTAAAGTCGGATCCCTCGTAGCCTAGGCCGAGCGCATAGAAGGCGTCTGCTGGGTTCCGGAAGAGGATGTCGCGCACCCGGTGCACGTACCCGGCGATCACCCCGCGCTGGCCGCTCATGTAGGGCCCGACCATGCGCGGCGGTATGACTTTCCGCATCGGCGTGCCGGGAAATATCCGCGCAGGCTGCGCCGACTCGCGTGCAGAACCCACGAAGACTGCTCCTTCCCGCTAGCGCCGCTACCTCTGGTCCGCATACTCGGTCTGCTCAAGGCCCGCGCGTCGCCGCAGGTCATGAGGTTCTCATATCCGACATGTGTGCTCAACCGATTCTGCCGCGCAGATCGACAGTACCCATGGCAAAGTGCGGCTTTCATAGGTTTCGTTACATCCAGTGGCTGCCCGTCGGCTCCCGGCCAGCGCGAGCGCCGCCCCGGCCGGAGCCGGCGGTAGGGTCGGGTTCGTGCGACCGAGACCGGCCAGACCCGCCGGTGACGCTGGCGAAGCGGACCCAGCCGTCACCGGTGTGCTCGCTGCCTACGCGGCCGGCCAGGCCACCGAGCACGCGGTGCTCACCGCCGTCGCCGCCAGCAGGCTGCTCATTCCCGTGGTCGCGATCATGGCCGAGGCCAACGATGACGGCAGCGAGAAGGAGACCGAAATGGCGCTGCCGACGCTGATCGGCAACGACGGGCGCGCCGCCGTCATCGCGTTCACCAGCGCCGAGACGCTCAGAAGCTGGCGCCAGGACGCCCGCCCGGTACCGGTCGCGGCGGCGCGCCTGTGGCCGTCCGCGCTCACCGAAGCGGACGCGGTCGTGGTGGACATCGCGGGCCCGGTGCCGCTGGTTGTCGAGGGCGCGCGACTGCGCAAGCTCGCGGCCGGCCAGCCGCCGCCGCCCGCGCACGAGGACCCCGACATCCGCGCCGCCATCGCCGAGGTCATCGGCGACTTCACCCTGGAGCCCGGCGGCCCCGACGCCGACCTGACGATCGCCTTCAAGGTCACCGACCCGGCTCGCGCCCGCGCCGTCGTCGAGCAGCTGGCCGCCCGCCTCCATTCGCGGCTGCGCCGCGTCCAGATCAGGACCGCCGCCTAAACACGACCGGCAATGCGGACGGCACCTCGCGGATAGCAGCAAGAAGCGTCCCGCCGCCCTCATCGCCGTCGTCGCGGCCGGCATCGCGCTGGCCGCCCCGCTCGCCGCGCCGAGGCAGCGCGGCCGGTAGGGTAAACCTCATGTTTCGGTGGCTGACGGCGGGCGAGTCGCATGGGCGCGCGCTCGCGGCGATCTGTGATGGCGTGCCGGCCGGGGTGCGGGTCACCAGCGAGGATGTGGCGGCGGCGCTCGCCCGGCGGCGGGCCGGGTACGGGCGCGGCGCGCGGATGAAGTTCGAGCAGGACGAGGTGGAGCTGACCGGCGGCGTCCGGCACGGCGTAACGCTCGGCGGGCCGGTCGCCATCCGGGTCGGCAACACCGAGTGGCCCAAGTGGGAGACGGTCATGTCCCCCGACCCGGTGACCAAGGAGGACCTGGAAAGCCAGGCGCGTAACGCGCCGCTGACCAGGCCGCGGCCCGGCCACGCCGACCTGGCGGGCATGCAGAAGTTCGGGCACGCCGATGCGCGCCCGATCCTCGAGCGGGCCAGCGCGCGGGAGACGGCCGCGCGGGTCGCGCTCGGCGAGGTCGCCAGGCGGCTGCTCGATCAGGCCCTCGGCGTGCAGATCCTCTCCCATGTGGTGTCGCTCGGCGAGGTCGCGGTGCCGGACACCGCGCCGGTGCCTGAGCCAGCCGACCTGGGGCGAATCGACGCCGACCCCGTGCGCTGCGCCGACGCAAAGACGAGCGCGCGGATGGTCGCCGAGGTGGACGCGGCCCGCAAGGACGGCGACACCCTCGGCGGGGTGGTCGAGGTCGTGGCGTACGGACTGCCGCCCGGGCTCGGCAGCTTCACCCAGTGGGACAGGAAGCTCGACGCGCGTCTCGGCGGCGCGCTCTTCTCCATCCAGGCGATCAAGGCGGTGGAGGTCGGCGACGGGATCACCACCGCCACCAGGCGCGGGTCGACCGCGCACGACGAGATCTACCTCGGTCCCGACGGGGTCCGCAGGCGCACCAACCGGGCCGGCGGCATCGAGGGCGGCATGTCCACCGGCGAGGTGCTCCGGGTGCGGGCCGCGATGAAGCCGATCTCGACGGTGCCGCGCGCGCTTGAGACGATCGACGTGGCCACCGGCGAGACCGCGAAGGCGATCAACCAGCGCAGCGACGTCACCGCGGTGCCCGCCGCCGGGGTGGTCGCCGAGGCGATGGTGGCGCTGGTGCTGGCCGAGGCGGCAACCGAGAAGTTCGGGGGAGACACGGTGGAAGAGCTGCGCAGGAACGCCGAAGGCTACCTCAAGTCGCTGGTTATCTCTTGAGCGCCCCGGATACGGAGACCCAGAGCGCGCCCAGTCTGGCGGCCGGGGTGGTGCTGGTCGGCCCGCCGACCGCGGGCAAGTCGAGCATCGGCGCGCTGCTCGCCCGGCGGCTCGGCGTCCCGTTCGCCGACACCGACGCGCTCGTCGCCAAGGCGGCCCACAAACCGGTCGGTGACGTTTTCGTCGACGACGGCGAGCAGGTCTTCCGCGAGTTCGAGCGGGGGGCCGTCGCCCGCGGGCTTGAGTCGTTCGGCCCCGGCGGCGGCGTGCTCGCGCTCGGCAGCGGCGCGGTCCTCGACCCGGACGTGCGCCGGATGCTGGCGGGCAGGATCGTCGTCTACCTGGAGGCCGGCTTCGCCACCGTCGCCAAGCGCACCGGCATGGACCGTCCGCGGGTCGTCATCCCCGGCAACCCACGCGGCATGCTCCGCGCCATGCTGGAGGAGCGCAGGCCGGTCTACGCCGAGCTCGCCTCGATCACCGTCGCGACCGACGACATGGCCCCGGAAGAGGTGGCCGCCGACCTGGCCAAGCGGCTGCGCGGATGACCGAGACCCGCATCCGCGTCGGCGGCGAGCAGCCCTACGACGTCGTCATCGGCACCGGGGTGCTTGCCGCGCTGCCCGACCTGGTGGGCAAGAAGGCCCAGACGGTCGCCGTCATCCACGATGAGCGCCTCGGCGCGATCGCCCGCCCCGCCTGCCGTGCGCTGGCCGACGCCGGGCTCACCGTCGCGGTGACCGGGGTCCCGAGCGGCGAGGCGGCCAAGGACGTCGGCGTCCTCACCGGGCTCTGGTCCTGGCTGGCCGCGTCCAAGGTGACCAGGTCCGACTGCGTGGTCGGGATTGGCGGCGGTGCCACCACCGACCTGGCCGGGTTCGCCGCCGCCAGCTGGCTGCGCGGCGTGCCGGTGGTGCTGATGCCGACGACGCTGCTCGGCATGGTGGACGCGGCCGTCGGGGGCAAGACCGCGATCGACATCCCCGAGGGCAAGAACCTGGTCGGGGCGTTCCATCCGCCCGCGGGCGTGCTCGCCGACCTGGCGACCCTCGAGACGCTGCCCCGGCCTGACTACGTAGCCGGCCTGGCTGAGGTCATCAAGGCGGGCTTCATCGCCGACCAGGAGATTTTGCGCCTGGTCAGCGCCGACCCCGAGGGCGCGGGCGCGCCGCACGGGCCGCACACCCGCGAGCTGGTCGAGCGGGCGGTCGCGATCAAGGCCCGGGTGGTCGCGGCCGACCTGCGCGAGTCGGGCCTGCGCGAGACGCTCAACTACGGGCACACCCTCGGCCACGCGATCGAGAAGCTCGAGCGGTACACCTTCAGGCACGGCGACGCGGTCGCGGTCGGCATGGTGTTCGCGGCCGAGGTGGCGCGGCTGGCCGGGCACCTCACCGAGGCGGACGTCGCCCTCCACAAACGGGTGCTGACGCAGGTTGGCCTGCCGGTCGCCTACCCGCGCGCGGCCTGGCCGGAGCTGCGCGCGACGATGTCGCTTGACAAGAAGACGCGCGGCGCGCGGCTGCGGATGGTAATCCTGGACGGCGTGGGCTCACCGATCATCTATGACAACCCGCCCGAGGACCTGCTGGCCCAGGCCTACCAGGCGATGGCGGCATGACCGCCGACGCCCCGCCGCCAGCCACGATCCCGGTGCCACGCCGGGTGCTGGTGCTCAACGGGCCCAACCTCGGCCGCCTGGGCAAGCGCGAGCCCGCCGTGTACGGCAGCGCCACCCACGCCGACCTGTCCGCCCTGTGCGTCACGACCGGCAAGCAACTCGGCCTCGACGTCGAGGTCAGGCAGACCGAGTACGAGGGCGAGCTCGTCACCTGGGTCCACCAGGCCTGCGATGAGCAGACGCCGGTCGTGCTCAACGCCGGCGCGCTCACGCACTACTCCTACGCACTGATGGACGCGGTCAAGATGCGCACCGCGCCCGTGGTCGAGGTGCACATCTCCAACATCGCCGCCCGCGAGGGGTTCCGCCACGAGTCGGTGCTGACCGGCGCCGCGACCGGGATCATCGCCGGCTTCGGCTTCGGCTCCTACGTCCTGGCCCTATACGCGATCGCGTCCGGCTGGCCAGCCGCCAGCTAGTCAGCCAGTCAGCCAGTCAGCTAAAGCGGGCGGGCTGGCCGGTCGCCTCGAGCACCGACATCCACAGGTCGCCGTTGGGGTCGACCTGGTTGCGGCTCCCGGTCGCGACCGGGATCGGGATGTGCACGAACCGGCCGTGCCAGCGCCCCACGACCATCGCGGTGCGCCCGGCCATCGCGGCGTGCACCGCCGCCTGCGCCAACCGCAGGCAGTAGACCGCGTCCCACCCGTTGGCGGGCACGCTGCGGATCGCGTACCCGGGGTCGACGTAGCGCAGGCTGAGCTCGTCCCCGGCCGACGCGAAGCCGTCGGCGATCTGCCGCCGCAGCAGGGCGCCGACGTCGGCCAGCCGCGCGTTGCCCGACGCGTCGACCGCGCCGTCGTAGTCGAGCAGCTCCTGGCCGGCGCCCTCCGCCGCCACCACGACGGCATGACCCTGCCGCCGCACCCGCTCCCGCAGCCGGGCGGTGAACCCGCGGGGGCCGTCAAAGGCGAACGGCACCTCGGGTATCAGCACGAAGTCGACATCATGGCTGGCGAGCGCCGCGTAGCAGGCGATGAACCCCGAATGCCTGCCCATCAGCTTGACCAGGCCAACCCCGTTCGGGGTGGAGCTGGCCTCGGTGTGCGCGGATTTGATCGACTCGGTGGCCCGGGTGAACGCGGTCTGGAAGCCGAAGCTCTGGTCGATGTAGGGGATGTCGTTGTCGATCGTCTTGGGCACGCCGATGACCGACAGCACCAGGCCGCGCTGGCCCGCCTCGTCGGCGATCTTCGCCGCGCCGCGCAGGGTGCCATCCCCGCCGATCACGAACAGCAGTGAGACGCCGAGCCGCTCCAGGGTCTCCACCATCGAGGCCGGGTCCTGGCCGCCGCGGGACGTGCCGAGGATGGTGCCGCCCCGGTTGTGGATGCCCGCGACCACCTCCCGGCTCAGCCGGACCGGTTCGACGCCGCCCACCATGCCACGGAAGCCGTCACGGAACCCGAGCACGTCGGTGACGCCGTAATTGTCGGCCAGTTCGAGTACCAGGCCGCGGATCACGTTGTTCAGCCCGGGGCATAGGCCGCCGCAGGTCACGATCGCGGCCCGGGTCCTCGCCGGGTCGAAGTAGATGTACTCGCGGGGGCCGCCCGGCTCAAGCGACGGCAGCTCGGAGACGTCGCACAGTCGCGCCTCGGCCCCGTCGATGGTGTCGTCGAGCA
Source organism: Trebonia sp. (assembly GCA_050013875.1). Lineage (GTDB taxonomy): Bacteria > Actinomycetota > Actinomycetes > Streptosporangiales > Streptosporangiaceae > Trebonia. The sequence continues at coordinate 35,930 of JBEKEK010000055.1, forward strand.
GCACCCGGTCCGACTCGTGCACGTAGTGCGGCGAGCTCACCCGGTCCTGCACGAGCCCGGCCATCGGCGAAACGACGGCCGGCTCGCCCAGTCTCCGGACGCGCAGGTCGGCAGGTGTGACGGACAGCGGATCAGCGGTACTCACCATGTGCACTAGCTTGCCGTTCCCGTGTTACGCGGATGGTCTCACTGGTAATGGTCTAGACCACAGGAACAAAGGTACCCAGTCATGATGTCCGGGACGCACCCCGGGGATAGCCAGCGGACTACGCGCGGGTTAAATTGGCACCCGGTCACGGCAGTGGCCGGCACCAGGCAGAGAGGTCATCAGATGCGCGTCGGCATGCTCCTCAACTACGCGGGCGGGTTCAGCGAGACAGTCACCGAGCTGTCCGACTTCGAGCGGGCGGGCCTTGAGATCGTCTTCGTGCCCGAGGCGTACAGCTTCGACGCGGTCAGCCAGCTCGGCTTCATCGCCGCCCGCACGACGACGCTTGAGATCGCCTCAGGCATCCTGCCGATCTACTCAAGGACCCCGGCGCTGACCGCGATGACCGCGGCCGGCCTCGACTTTGTCTCCGGCGGGCGCTTCACCCTCGGCCTCGGCACGTCCGGCCCTCAGGTGATCGAGGGCTGGCACGGCGTCCCGTATGACGCGCCGGTCGGCCGGACCAGGGAGCTCATCGACATCTGCCGGATGATCTGGCGCCGCGACCGCCTCGACTACCAGGGCAGGTACTACACGCTCCCGATGGCGGGCGGCACCGGCCTTGGCAAGCCGCTCAAGCTGATCAACCGCCCGGTCCGCGAGCGCATCCCGATCGTCATCGCCGCCCTCGGCCCGAAGAACGTCGAGCTCGCGGCCGAGATCGCGGAGGGCTGGCAGCCCATCTTCTACCTGCCGGAGAAGGCCGGCATCGCCTGGGACGCGCCGCTGGCGGCGGGCAAGGCCAAGCGCGCCGCCGACCTCGGCCCGCTCGACGTGATCGCCGCCGCCCCGCTCGCGATCGGCGACGACGTCACCGGGCTGCGCGAACTCGCGCGGCCGGTCTTCGCGCTCTACATCGGCGGCATGGGCGCCCGCGGCCGCAACTTCTACTACGACCTCGCCTGCCGCTTCGGCTACGAGAACGAGGCGAAGCAGATCCAGGACAACTACCTGGAGGGCCGCAAGGACGAGGCCGCCGCCCTGGTCCCGGCCGAGCTGGTCGAGAAGACCGCGCTGATCGGCCCGTACGGCTACGTGGCCGAGCGGCTGGCCGCGTTCAAGCAGTCCGGGGTCACCACCCTCAACGTCACCCCGCTGTCGCCCACCCACGAGGCCAGGGTCAAGGACATCGAGAGCATCCGCGCCCTCGCCGAATAACAGCAAGAAGCGGCTACGCGAACCGTGGAAGCGGACGGCGACGACGCGGGAAAGCACCCCGCGAGCCAAAGGGCTGAAAGCGCCCGGCGGCGAGCGGGGGAAGCACAGCGCCTAACGGCTTGCGGGCGACGCCGCCGTAACAGGACACCTCGGCCGGCGTCGGGCGCGGTCCGGTGGCGGTCCGCCGCCACTCGGAGACGAGCACCACGCCGGGCGGGACTATCTCGAGACCGCCGAAAGCCAGCCGGGCGAACTGATCCGCGTCCCGCATTTGCATCGACAGGCCGGCCTCGCGGTAGATCCGCTGGCCGGTGGCCACGCCCGGCTCGTGTTCGAAGGTCATGTGCGAGGCCGCCAGGTAGGAACCGGGCGGCAGCGCGTCAAGCAGCGTGCCGAGCACCTCGTCGGGCTTGTCATCGTCGTTCACGAAGTGCAGCACCGCGACCAGCATCAGGGCGACCGGCTGGCTGAAGTCGAGTACCGACCGAACCGCCGGCGACGCCAGGATCTCGGCCGGTGATCGCAGGTCGGCCTGGATGTAGGCGGTCCGCCCTTCCGGTGCCGAGGCGAGCAGCGCCCGCGCGTGCGCGAGCACCATCGAATCGCTGTCCACGTAGACGACGCGGGACGACGGCGCCACCGCCTGCGCCACCTCGTGCACGTTGCTGGTGGTCGGCAGGCCCGAGCCGATGTCGAGGAACTGCCTGACGCCGGCTTCGGCCGCCAGGAACCGGACGGCACGGCCGAGGAAGCCGCGGTTCTCGCGCAGCCCGGTGCGCCCGGCGGGCCAGGCCGCCAGTGCCTTGTCGGCGACGGCGCGGTCGGCGGCGAAGTGGTTCTTGCCGCCGATGTAGTAGTCGTACATCCGCGCCGGATGCGGCTTGGCTGTGTCGATCTCGGCTGTGCCGATCTCCGCTGTGTCGATCTCCGGCATGAGGTCAGTGTATGCGCACGCATTCCCGAACATAGAGGGAAAATGGCTACCGGATTGGTTGAATTCGGGCCTGATGACAACGATTTCCGCGTACGGCCGGAAACCCGTCCGATCTCCGGCGGCGGGCAGCGGCGGCCGCCGGGTTAGAGTCGAGGGCATGCCGGAGACACACGCCGCCCGCCGCCGCCGCGCCCAGCAGCTCATCAGGGAAACAGACGCGGATGCCGCGCTGATCACCGCGGGCCCCAACGTCCGCTACCTGACCGGCCTGGCCAGCTCCAACGCCGCCCTGCTGCTGCCCGCCGACGGCGACTGGGCGCTGCTCGCCACCGATTCGCGCTACGCGGGGGCCGCGCAGCGCGACGCCGGCGACCTGGAGCTGGCCATCGAGCGGTTCATCGAGGGCAGGCTCGCCGCCGAGGCGCCCCGCCGGGGGATCGGAAGGCTGGCGTTCGAGTCGCACGAGATGACCGTCGACCGCCACCGTGAGCTCACGGCGCGGCTGGAAGGCGTGGCCACGGTCCCGTTCGGAATGAAGATCGAATCTCTTCGCATGATCAAAGACACCGCCGAACTAGAGAAACTGCGGGTCGCCTGCGAGCTCAGCGATGCGGCATTGGCGCAGGTCCTGCCCGGGATCAAAGCAGGCGACACGGAACGGACGGTGGCTTTCCGCCTCGATGCGCAGATGATCGCCCTCGGGGCCGAGCGCACCGCGTTCGACACCATCGTCGCCAGCGGGGGCAATGGCGCCATCCCGCACCACGCCCCCACCGACCGCCCGCTGCGGCGTGGTGACCTGGTGACGATGGACTTCGGGGCGCTCTACGACGGCTACCACGCGGACATGACCCGCACGGTGGCGATCGGCGCGGTCGCCGGCTGGCAGCGCGAGATCTACGAGCTGGTGGCGCTGGCGCAGCAGGCCGGCATCGCGGTGCTCGAGGATGGCGTGGAGGCGGGGGCGGTCGACGCGGCCGCGCGGGATGTGATCGAGGCGGCCGGGCATTCGGCGCATTTCCAGCACGGTCTCGGGCACGGCGTGGGGCTGGAGATCCACGAGGCCCCGATGCTTGGGTACGGAAGAACGGGTAAGCTGAGCGATCGGGTTCCTGTCACCGTCGAGCCTGGTGTCTACCTGCCCGGACTGGGTGGCGTCCGGATCGAGGACGTGCTGGTCGTGACGGCGGGCGACCGAGCCCGAATCCTGACTTCGACCACCAGGGAACTGCTGGTCCTGTTATTGACGTAAATGGAGAAGATCCGTGGCAAGCACGAATGACCTGAAGAACGGCATGACGCTTAACCTTGAGGGGCAGCTCTGGAATGTCGTTGAATTCCAGCACGTCAAGCCGGGCAAGGGGCCGGCCTTCGTGCGCACCAAGCTGAAGAACGTGATGTCGGGCAAGGTCGTCGACAAGACGTTCAACGCCGGCATCAAGGTGGACGTGGCCAACGTCGACAAGCGGGACATGCAGTACCTCTACCGCGAGGGCGACGACTTCGTCTTCATGGACATGTCCGACTACGACCAGCCGCGCATCCCGTCCGCGGTGGTCGGCGACGCCGCCGACTACCTGCTCGAGGAGCAGATGGTGACGATCGCGTTCAACGACGGCGTCCCGCTGTACGTGGACCTGCCGGCCGCGGTCGAGCTGGTGATCTCGCAGACCGACCCCGGCCTGCAGGGTGACCGCTCCACTGGCGGCACCAAGCCGGCCACCCTGGAAACCGGCGCGCAGGTCCAGGTCCCGCTGTTCATCACCACCGGTCAGAAGATCAAGGTCGACACCCGCACCGGCGACTATCTCGGCCGCGCGTAGGTGGCCGCTCGCAGCAAGGCACGTAAGCGGGCGCTCGACATACTCTTCGAGTCCGAGCAGCGCGGGCTGCCCACGCTTGAGCTGCTCACCGAGCGCCAGACGCTCGGTGAGCAGCCGGTTCCCCCCTACGCGGCGGACCTGGTCCGCGGCGTCGCCAGCCACAGCGAGCGGATTGACGCGCTGATCTCGTGGAACCTGGTGGACTGGACGCTCGAGCGGATGCCGGCGGTGGACAGGAACGTGCTCCGGCTGGGCGTCTACGAGCTGCTCTGGGCCGATGACGTGCCCGACGGGGTGGCCATCAGCGAGGCGGTGGCCCTGGCCGAGGACCTGTCAACGGACGCGTCCCCCAGCTTCGTGAACGGCGTGCTCGCCCGCCTGGCGGCGGAGAAGCCCACGCTCGACCTGGACCCCAAGCCGCTCAGCGATGACGAGGACCTCGACGGCTCCGATCTCGACGGGGCCGACCCGGACGACACCAGTCTCGACGACCCCGCGCCGTACACCGAAGCCAGCGGCGCCGAGCCCGCCCGCCGCCCGCAGGCCTGAGAGCCCAGCGGGCCTGGTTAACGCACCGCCTCAGGCTGCGGTAAAGCGCAGCCTGAGGCCAAGCCGGCGGATCACGGCGAAGAACCACAGCGCGCACACACCCGCGCCGACCACCGTCAGGCCGATGGTGACGACCGTCGAAAGCAGCATGAACAGCTTGAACGGCTCGGTGACCATCATGATCGCCATGCCGAACGTCAGCACAAGGAACAGCCCCGCCCAGAACCAGGTCGCGCCCTGGAAGAAGCGGTGCAGCCCGGGGTTGTGGTCCTCGGTCTGCTTCAGCGCGACCACCTCGGCCGCCAGCTGCGCGACCAGCGGCTTGGCGGTCGGCGCGGTCCGCGCGAACACCAGGCACATCGCCAGGTTGGCCAGCGGGAACTGGGCTTTGAACATCCACAGGTCGCCGGTGCTGACCGCGACCGCGGTCTGGATGGTGAGCACCACCGCGGAGATCATCAGCAGCGAGGTGACCGAGCCGGTGACGATCCGGCGGGTCGCGATAAGCAGCCACACCACCGCGGTGCCCGCCAGCAGCCCCGCGTCCGGGCTGACGAGGTCGGTGACCGCGACGTAGGTGCCGAAGGGCAGCCCCACGGACTCCGCCATGGACCACGCGGTTGTCCGCAGCAATCGGCGTGGATGGGGGAGATCGATATGTGCGGGGGCTGGCATGCGGATGAGCATACGTGGCATGGCTGGGTCCTGGCTGGGCATTTCATGAGGGCGGCATATCGGATTTGAGCAATCCGAAGATTCAGCTGAACTTTCTTTCATATTTCTTAAAACGACAGCGCTGTCAGGCCGGTTCGAAGTAGCAGTGACAATTTGCTGTTTATTGCATACTTAAAGTGAGGAAACGCCTGGTGCCCTGCGGGGCGGCACCGCCTCCGGCGCACTACAGTGGTCTACCGGGGGACGGATTCCCCCTGGCCCACACCCCGGGTGCGCTCCCGCGGCACCTCGGGGCCGATATCTCTCGGAAGGGCGTCCGATGAGAGGCAAGGATTTGGGGCACCCGCAGGCAACCGAGCGCGCTGCCGGGTTCGACGGCGACCGCCGCCGGGCGGCGCCGCCCGCGCTGGTCGCCGACGCGCTCGACGCGGCCCTGGCCGCCCGCGCGGCGCAGACCGGCCAGACGGTGCTCGATGTGGTCGACGTCGGCGCGGGAACCGGCGGGTTCGCGGTCCGGCTGGCCGCTCTCGGGCACCACGTCACCGTGGTGGACCCAAGCCCGGACGCGCTGGCGGCCGCGCGCTGGCGGGCGGCCGAGCTCGGCGTCACCCTGACCGCCGTCCAGGGCGAGGCGGGTGACCTCGCCGGGCTGGTCGGTGAGGGCGCGGCGGACCTCGTGGTCTGCCACAACGTGCTTGAGTACGTCGATTCGCCCGCCGCCGCGATGGCCGCCATCGCCCGGGTACTGCGGGCTGGCGGCACCGTCAGCGTGCTCGCCGCCAACGTGGTCGCGGCGGTGCTGCAGCGCGCGCTGGCCGGCCGCTACGACGAGGCACGCCGGCTGCTTGAGCCGCCGTCGCAGTCGGCCGGGCCATTGCTTCCCGCCCCCGCCGCGGGCATCTCCGCCCCCGGCCTGACTGAGCACCGCCGGTTCACGCTGGCCGAGCTCACCGCGCTCATCGAGGGGTCCGGCCTGCGGGTAGGGGCGGCGCAGGGGATCCGGGTCTTCGCCGGCCTGCTGCCCGGGGCCGGCGCGGACCCCAACGCCGCCGACGGGCTGCGCGAGCTGGAAGCGGCGGCGGCAGGCTACCCGGCACTGCGCGACATCGCCACCCGGCTGCACGTTCTCGCGGTCCGGGAGGAGGACCCACCGGGGCAGGCCGGGATTTCATGACCGGGCCGCCCGACGGCCGCGAGCCCAGGGCCCCCGGCCCTGACGACACCGGCTGCCGCATCCTGCACGTCGACATGGACGCCTTCTACGCAAGCGTGGAGCTGCGCGACCGGCCCGAACTGCAGGGCAAGCCGGTGGTGGTGGCAGGCCTGGGACCGCGCAGCGTGGTGCTCTCCGCCACCTACCCGGCGCGGGCGTTCGGCGTCCGCTCGGCGATGCCGGTCGGGCGGGCGCGCGGGCTGTGCCCCCAGGCGATCTTCATCCCGCCCCGGCACGACCTCTACGCGCAGGTGTCGAGGGAGGTGATGGCGATCTTCCGCACGATTACCCCGGAGGTGGAGCCGCTCTCCCTCGACGAGGCGTTCCTCGACGTGTCCGGCGCGGTCCGGCGGCTTGGCTCGCCGCGCGTGATCGCGGAGCTGATCCGGGCGCAGGTGCGCGAGCAGCAGTCCATCAGCTGCTCGGTCGGGATCGCGCCGGTCAAGTTCGTGGCCAAGATCGCGTCGGCCCGCTGCAAGCCAGACGGCCTGCTGGTGGTACCGGCCGATGGACTGCTCGGCTTCCTGCACCCGCTGCCGGCCTCCGCCCTGTGGGGGGTGGGCGGCCACGCCGAGCAGGTGCTCGGCCGGCTCGGCCTGCGCACGGTGGGTGATATCGCGCACGTTTCGCAGGCCACCATGCGCCGGGAGCTGGGTGCGGCGGGCGAGCAGCTGTGGAATTTGGCCTGGGGCAGGGACGAGCGCCGGGTGACCACGACCCGGGAGGAGAAGAGCGTCGGCGCCGAAGAAACATTCGATACCGACGTCGATGACCCGGAGGTGATCCGCCGGGAGCTGCTCCGGCTGTCCGGCCGGACGGCGCGGGCGCTGCGCGCCGCCGGCTGCGTCGCGCGGACGGTGACGGTCAAGCTCCGCCTGGCCAGCTTCAAGACGATCACCAGGTCACGAACGCTGTCCGAGCCGACCGACGTGGCCAGGGAGATCTACGCGACCGCGTGCCAGCTGTACGAGGGGTCAGGACTTGACACCAGGGCCCGGCTGCGGCTGGTCGGTGTCCGGGCCACCGGCCTGCGCCCGGCCGAGGGCGCCGCCCGGCAGCTCGCGTTCGACGACCGCCCAGTTGGCTGGCGCGAGGCGGAGCAGGCGGTGGACCGGATTGCCCGCCGGTTCGGGACCGACGCGGTCCGGCCGGCCACCCTGCTGAGAGCTTCTGGCGAAGGTCAGGCCGACGCCTCTTCCACGGCACGTGAGGAGCCTCGTATTCTGGGAAATGAACCTGGTAGCTAAGTGAGGTGAAAGTCACCCCACCCCCCGGGTTCCATGGGAGGCGTCGTGCCGCTCTCTGAGCATGAGCAGCGTCAGCTCGAGCAGATCGAGCAGGCGCTCTACAGGGAGGATCG
>JBEKEK010000056.1:0-46243 GCA_050013875.1 Trebonia sp.
TCGCCGTCGGCCGCCTCGGCGACCACCGAATAGCCTTCCTCTTCGAGCATCTCCTTGAGATCGAGGCGGATCAGCGCCTCATCTTCCGCAATAACGACACGCAACGCATTCTGGCTCACGCCCAAGAGCCTACCGGAGAGCACTCGGCGCGCTCGGAACGGGCGCGGCGTTCCGCGCCAGGATCGCGCCGCAGGCGCGGACCTGGGGTAGATTGTCGTCTGGCGCGCCGCACCACGGCGGGCCAGACTGCGCCAATGAAATGTTTGATTTTATTCTAAAATTTGCCGGAATGGTGGAATCGGCTTACACGGACGTCTCAAAAGCGTCTGCTCGAGAGAGCATGCGGGTTCGAGTCCCGCTTCCGGCACCGTTATCGCAGTTCATTGGCTTGAGCCGAAAATGTCAGCGGTCCGAGCGACACTGGGCGGTGACCGAGCCAAGGCCGTGTGGAAGATCTCGATTTTCTGTGACGATGCCAGGCCCGGGCTCCTCCAGGAATGCGCGCGGGTAATCCGGGCGGTACGACCGGTACCTGTTCGTCGATGAGTCCGCGGACATCCTGCGGCTCTGCGGGGAGACGCTGGACCGGCTCGGTGTGGAGTGGCGGTTCTCGAAGCCGAATACGACCTCGGTGGCCAAGCGTGACGCGGTGGGGCGGTTGGACGAGTTCGTTGGGCCGAAGTACTGACCGTCCTGCTTCTGCCGCCACGGGCGTGATCATGAAACGGGTTGGCAACGCAACGGTCCGTTCCACTATGACGGTTTGATCTTTCCTAGTCTTGGACGATCCTGATGAGGGTCCAGGCGCCAAGGTGGATGCGATCGCCGACGCGCAGAGGGATGGCTTTGGCTGAAGGCACATCCCTGTCGTTGACCTGGATTCCGTTCGGGGAACCGAGGTCGGCCACCGACCAGGTACCGTCCGGTGCCCTGGTCAGCACCGCGTGCAGCCGCGACACGCCCGGGTCGGTGGGCGGCCCGGTGAGGTCGATCTCCGGCTCGACTCGCATGGACCTGCTGCGGCGGCCGATTCTGACCTCTGTCCCTGACAGCGGGAACCGCCGTGTCGTGACGTTCTCTGGGAAGCTGATCGAGGCGGCGTCCGCGGCGTCCACCGCGTGGATGCTGTCGTAGTAGGCGCGATCGGGGGTCACCTCCGCGGTCCAGGTTCCGGTCGCGTCCGGCGCCGGCAGCCGGGCCGACGGCGGTGGCCCGGGCGGCTCAGGGCGGGTTACCGACTGCTCCTGCGCGGGGCGCTCAGACCCAGACCGGGGTTCCTCCGCCGGGTGCTCAGGCCCGGGCGACAGAACGGACTCCTGAGCGGCCGGCCGCCTCGGGTCGTACGGCTCAAGCCCGAGCGCCTCCCGCAGCGCGTCAGCGAAGGCACCGCAGCTCTCGTACCGACGGTCCGGGTGCTTATCCATTGCCTTGGCCAGCACCGCGCCGACGGCATCCGGAAGGTCGGGCCGCGCATCGGCCAGCCTCGGCGGCGTGGCCGACATGTGCGCCCAGAGCACCAGTATCGGGTTCTCCCTCGTGAACGGCACGGTCCCGCTCAGCAACTGGTAGGCAACGCAAGCGAGCGCGTACTGATCCGCGCGGCCGTCCACCGGCCGGCCGCCGGCCTGCTCGGGTGCCACGTAGTCGGGCGTGCCGAGGAACGTCCCCGGCGTCGTGAGCCGGCCGACCGACCGCATGCGCCTGGCCAAGCCGAAATCCGACAGGTACACGTGCTCGGGCTTGCCCGGCCTGGCGTCCACCAGGATGTTGGCCGGCTTGACGTCACGGTGCACCAGCCCCGCCTCATGCGCGGCGTCGAGCGCGGACGCCACCGGGGAAATGTACGCCGCCACCCGCCTGGGCGGCACGGCACCATCCTGGCGAATCACCGCCTGCAGGTCGTCGCCCGCCACGAACCGCATCGCGATGTACTGGTAGCCATCGGCCTCGCCGGCCGCGTACACCGGGATGATGTGCGGATGGTCCACCGCGGCGGCCGCCAGCGCTTCGCCCGCGAACCGCTTCCTGATGGCCTCATCCCCGGCGAGTACCTTCAGCGCCACCGTCCGGCCGAGCCGCTCATCGCGGGCGCGGAACACCACCGCCATCCCGCCCGCGCCGACCCGTTCCTCGATCAGGTACCCGGCCACACGGGAACCGGGACCGAGCTCAATCAGGGGACCACCTAGCTGCACCACGCTTCACGATTCTCCGCAGGACCCAAAGATGCTCCGCGGGCCGTCCGCTAAACCCCGCCAGCAGCCGAGCGCCATCAGCAGCGACACGACGATCACGACCGGCTCAAGCGGGCTGAGCGCGCCGGAACCCTGCGTGGCAGCGTACCGGAAGACGGCCTCGTCGTCATCGATTGTCTTGGGGATGTCAGCGAGATGCCGCTACCTCTCGCGGACGATCTCCAGCTCTGTCCAGGCGCCCAGGTGGATTCGGTCACCGTCACGCAGCGGCACGATCTGGTCGCGGTCGATCTCGGTGCCGTTGACCAGCGTTCCGTTCGCTGATCCGGGATCGACAACGGACCACGACCCGTCGGTGGCCTTGATCAGCACCGCGTGCAGCCGCGACACGCCCGGGTCGGCCGGCGGTCCTGTCAGGTCGATCTCGGGGTCGATGCCGCCGCGCGCGCTGCGCCGTCCGACGCGGACCTCGGTGCCCGCGAGCCGGAACCGTCGCTTGGGGCAGTAGGCGGGGAACGTGAGCTCGCCGGCGTCCGGGGCGCCCGTCTCCCTGATGCTGTCGTAGTAGGCGCGGTCGGCGGTCACCACGGCGGTCCACCCGGCGCCGGCCGGCGGGCCGGGCTGGACGGCGGGCTCACTGCCGTCCATGACGCCGATCATGATGCCGCACACGTCGCAAAAGTCGTCGCTTGCCGACTCATGACCGGTCGGGCAGGTCGCCATCGCTATCCCTTCGTGACCCGGACCGTCTTCGCCGACCGCGCACCGGGCGCCGTCTCGTCCGCGGCGCCCACCTGCTTCAGCCGGACGGTGCCGGTGGCCTCGTGTACGACGTCCACCACCATAGTGCGCAAAGCGCCTGAACGCGCGGCGTCCGGGGAGCCCGCGGCGCGTGACCGGGGTCACAAAAGGTTCACGCTCGGGTCGCGAAACCGTCGCCCGGAACCCGCACATATACCCCCTAACAAGATCCTAACGGCGCACGCCCCCTCAAAGCAGCCCGTCAAAACGGCCTGTCGGCGTACTTTCTAACCGATGTCCACTCCAGCCAAGATCAGAACCGCCGCTGTGGCCGCGGTGGCGGTCGCTTGCTGCCTTGCCGCGGTGCTAGCCGTCGCGCTCGGCGCGCTCGGCGGTCAGTTCCATACCATGGGCGGCCTCGACGAGTCGGCGGTCGACGCGGCGACCGGCCTGTACTACTCGGTCAACGACATGGACGCACAGGTAGGCAACGTCCTGCTGGTCGGGAACGACCGTGCCCTCGCCGCCGACAACAAGGTGGACATAGCGACGTACGACAGCGACCTCGCGACCGCCAACTCGGAGCTCACCCAGACGATGGCCATCGAGGCCGACAACCCGGTGGTGCAGCGCCAGCTCAGGTCGGCTCTCGACGGCCTTGGCCAGTTCCAGGCTCTGTCGGCCGACGCGCTGCTCGCCGACAAGCAGACGCAAAGCCCCGTTGGCATGGACCCCGCGAACGCGGCCGCCTACTATCAGCAGGCGACCGACCTGATGCAGACCACCATCCTGCCCGTGGTCTCCTCGCTCACCAACGTCAGCGCGGCCAGGCTGGACGCCACCTACACGGCCGGCAGGTCCACCGCGGGGACCGCGACCGTCGAGACCATCGCCGTGGGCGCGGCGCTGCTCGTCATCCTCGTGGGGCTGCAGCTCTACCTGTCGAGGCGCTTCCGACGGCGGGTGAGCCCCGCGCTCGCCGCCGCGACGCTGGTCGCGCTCGCCCTCTCGATCACGGGGTGGACCAGGCTCTCGGCCGAGTCGGGCAACATGTACCTGGCCAAGGTGGAGGCCTTCGACTCCGTCATCGCCCTCACCCAGGCTCGGGCCACGAGCTTCGACGCCAACGCGGATGAGACCAGGTTCGTGGTGCTCCCGGCCCGCGCCGCGCAGTACCAGCAGGCGTTCCTCACCAAGTCGCAGGAGATCACCTACGTCGGGAACAACGTGGGCATCTTCCACTACGACGCGGCCCTCGCCGCCAAGATCGACGCCTACGACCGCAACCACAGCGTGCCCGTGCCGTTCGGCGGCGACCTGGGCGCGGAGTTCGACAACATCACGTTCCCGGGCGAGCGGGCGGCGGCGACCGCCACGCTGCTCGCCTATCAGGTCTACGAACGGGACGACAGGATCCTGCGCAAGCTGGTGAAGACGAACCTGCCGGCCGCGGTCGCCTACGACATCGGAACCTCTCCCGGGCAGTCCGACTGGGCGTTCAACAACTACATCGCGGCCCTGAACTCGGTCATCAACATCAACACAACCTATTTCGCCAGGGCGGCCAAGGCGGGCCAGAGCGAGGCCGCCAACTGGAACTTCGCGTTCCCCGCGGCGGGCGCGGCGCTGATCGCCCTGCTGGTGCTGGTCGGCGTCCGGCCGCGGCTCGCCGAATACCGCTAAGTCAAGCTCGATCCGCACCGGAAACGGGACCGGGTGAGCCTGTCTCAGTTCCCGCTGCCCTGCTATCCGCTGGTGATCGTCAGCGCGGTCCAGGCACCGAGGTGGATCACATCGCCGTCGCGCAGCGGGACGGCAGTGCCAGGCGCGATCTCTGCGCCGTTGACCAGCGTGCCGTTCGCCGACCCGGGATCGACGACGGACCAGGTGCCGTCGGCGGCCGCGACGAGCACCGCGTGCAGGCGCGACACGCCGGGGTCGGCCGGGGGACCGGTCAGGTCGATCTCCGGGTGGATGCCACGGGACTCGCTTCGCCGCCCGACGCGGACCTCGGCCCCCGCGAGGCGGAACCGCCGCTGCGGGCAGTACGGGGGGAATCCGATCGCGGCGGCGTCCGGGCCGCCCGCCGCCTGGACGCTGTCGTAGTACGCGCGGTCGGCCGTCACCGCGACGGTCCAGGCGGCACCGTTGGCCGATGGGGCCGATGGGGCCGATGGGGCCGATGGGACTAGCAGGGACGGCGAGGGTGACAGGTCGGGCGGGAGCGGTGCGGTCAGCGGGGGCGGTGCTGGGGGGATGCCCGGGCCGGCGATGCCCGTCCTGGCGGCGCTGCCAGTGCCGGCGGCGGTGAAGTCGAAGCCGCACGACTCGCAGAACTGGCCGGCCCGCGGGACGCCGCAACGCGGGCAGGCGCCTTCGGCGGTGCTGATGCCGCCGGGTGCCTGCAAGGGTGGTGGCTGGCCGGGCAGCCGGCCAGGTGCCCGGACGGGCGGGGCGAGCACCGCGGCGCCAATCAGCATGCCGCAGACGTCGCAGTAGTCGTCACTCGCCGACTCGTGGCCGGACGGGCAGGTCGCCATCGCTAATCCTTCTTGACCCGGACCGTCTTGGCCGACCTGGTGTCGAGCGCCATTTCGTCCACGGCGCTCACCTTCTTCTTCAGCCGGACCGTGCCCGTCGCCTCGTCCACAATGTCCACCACCTTGGCGAGCAACCGCGCCGTGTCCTCATTGCCGGCCGCGTGCGCCAGCGCGACCGCCCGGCCGAGCTTGGCGGTGGCGGCCTCCTCGTCGCCCCGCTTGCTTGCCTCAAGTCCATCCTGGATCGCCGCGGCCAGTTCGGCCTGCCCGGTGTAGTGCGCGACCCCCGGGTTGATCCGCGTGGACAGCGCCTCGTCATCGGTCCAGGTCGCCCGGATCAGGCCCTGGCCGAGAACCTGCTGGCCGGACGGCAAGCTCGCCACCAGGCTGACCCGGGCGGCGAGCATCTCCTGGCCCACTCCCCCGACGTTCACCTGGACGCCCACGTGGTAATCGCGGCTCTCCCCCGGCGCCCAGGCACCGGTGGGATAGTCACCCACTTGCGGGCCTGTCTGCGACCGGCGGCCGGTCAGGTCATCGATGGCCGGGGCGACCTGCTTCACGAACTTGGCGATTGCCTGCTGCGGTGTCCATACCCGCAGCATGACGTCGGGCAGCTGCTTGCTCATCGCGCCGCGCATCATCTCCTCGAAGTCGGCCGCGAGCCCGGCCGGGTCGGGCACGATGTCGACCGTGCCGAGCAGCGCGGTGGAGATCTTGCGCAGCTCGCCGACCACCCAGTCCGTGCCGATCCCCCGGCAGTCACAGGTGAACGCGCCCTCGCACAGACCTAGCGCCGCGGCGAGCTGCTCTGGCGTCTCGTGCTGGTTCTTGCCGTCGGTGAGCAGGATCGCGTGCCGGAGCGTGGCCGGGTAGGACTGGAATATCCGGTGCGCGAGGCGCAGCCACTGGCCGATCGCCGTCCCGCCGTTGGCCCGCAGCCCGCCGATGGCCTGCCTGGCCTCCGTGCGCGTGCGCGCGTCCGCGACCGCCATTGACCCGTCGGCCGGGTAGACGGGCCACGCCGTGTTCGTGCCCGCGACGATCGCGAACCGCGCGCCGTCCCTGATCACATCCACGGCGGCCGATGTCGCCGCGCGCGCCGCCAGGATCTTCTCCGCCGGAAAGTCCATCGACCCGGAGCAGTCGACGATGATGATCTCCGCGCTGTCGTCGGCGCTGCCGGCCCAGGACGGTTCGCCGCCGGCCGCATCGGCGCTCACCGTGACGACGGCGCTCACGTCGCGTCCGCCCACTGGCAGGTAAGGGTTCTGGTCGATCTGCACGGTGAATCCGGGCAGGCTCGTCATTGCTCACTCCTCGGTGAAGTCTCCGGCCATGCGGGCGGAAACGGCATGAGTACCGTCGTGATGTTGTCGGCGCCGCCCGCGTCCACCGCGAACTTCACCAGCGCGGCGGCCACGGCGGCCGGATCGGTCAGCGCGGCGGGCAGCGCCATCGCCGCCAGTTCCGTCGCCTCGGGCTGGTAATTCCATAGCCCGTCGGAGCAGAGCAGCACCACGCCCTGACCCGACGGCTCGAACCGTGCCACGTGCGGCTCGGGTTCTGGCAGGTCCGCGCCAAGCCACCGGGTGATGACATGCGCCTGCGGCGACGCCATCGCCTCCTCGACGGTGGCGAGGCCGCCCGCGATGAGTTCCTCGGCGATCGAATCGTCCGCGGTAAGGCAGCGTGAGCTCGAGCCGTCGGCGGCCAGCCAGTAGACGCGGCTGTCACCGAGCCAGCACACGGTCACGACGGTGCCGTCTACTACCGCCGACGCGTAGGTCGCGGCGGGCGCGCCCGCCGGGGATGTCAGGTCACCGACCGCCGTTCCCGCCGCCCGCACCGCGGCGGCCGAAGCGGCCGCCCGATCACCGCCCGCGCGCACCGCGGAAAGCAGCGACCGGGCCGCCGCCCGCACCGCGGCAAGCGACGCTTCGTCGGCGCGCGGCGCCGACGACACGCCGTCGCACACCACCGCGAGCGCCACCGGCTCGCCTGAGACGCGCACGGCCGCGAGCGCCATCGCGTCCTCGTTGCGGGCGTGCCGCAGCCCGCGGTCGGTCACGCCGGCCGCCAGTCCCACGTCGAGTTCCTCGCGGTCCCGGCCGGACGGCACCTTGCGCCCGCAGGACTCGCAGTAACCCTCCGGGGTGATCCCGGCCGGCGGGTTGTTGCTGGTCCTGCGGCCATCCGCCGAGCAGACCGGGCACTCATGCGCCCCGCCGACGCCGGAGCTGACCGCCGCGGGTGCCAGCTCCGCGCCGCACACCTCGCAGTAGCCGTCGTCGGGGCCGGCCAGCTCGCCGCAGGCGGGGCACGGGTAGGTCACGTCAGGGTCCTCGGCCGAACCCTGTTCGCCATGTCCACCAGTTCTACCCGGCGGGCGGGATCCTGGGTGAGGCCCGCGAGCGCCCGATAGCCGCGCTCGAGGCCGAACCGCAGCGCGCGTTCGTTCGGCTCGCAGCCGAGTATGGTCCCGCCGCCGTCAACCGCCGCCGCGCCGTTACCAGCCCCGCCGCGTCGCGCGCGCTGCGCCGGCGCGTCGGCCACCCAGTCGAGGGCGGCGTGCAGGATCTCCACCGTGAGCTGCTGCCGTCGCAGGTCATCGAGGGACAGCCGGACAAGCCTGCCGTCGGCCTGGCGCACGTCGGCCGCGGACACCCTGGCCGCGCCGACGATCAGCAGCCGGACCGCGGCGATCTGCGCCGCCGCGTGATAGCTCGAGGTATCAGGCACGGAGGCCACCGCGGCGATGGCGGTGGGCCTGTCGCCCACGGCGAGGCAGGCCCTGGCCATACCGAACGCGGCGCTGACGAAGGACCGGTCGATCGTCCATACGAGCTGGTAATAGTGGCGCGCCGCGACCTCGTCCCGCACGGCGGCCGAGGCGAAGGCGAGGGCGAGCTTCGGCGCGAGCTCGCCCGGCAGCTCGTCGTAGACCGCGCTGAACGCCGCCCTGGCCGCGTCCGGCCGGCCGGCCGCGAGTTCGCGCAGCCCGCCATACCAGGCGATTCGCCAGTCCCCCGGATCGGCCGCGGCCAGTTCGGCCAGGCAGCCCTCGGCAGCGTTCAGGTCGCCTGTCGTGATGAGGGCACGGGCCAGGGCCAGCTTGGTTTCCGGCGACGCGGCCACCGTCGGCGGGACGCCGCTCGCACCTGCGGCGGCGCCGCCAGCGACGGCTGCGAGCAGCGCCGCGGCCTGCTGTTCGGGCTCCAGGGCGCCGAGCGTGGCCAGGTAGCCCGCCGCCGGGTCGGTGCCGTCCGCGAGCGGTACCGGCAGCCCGGCGATCGCCTCGGCGGCCGACGGCGGGCTCACCTGGACGCGCTTGACTGCCTGGGCGCCCTGGATGGCCTGGCCACCGTGGCTAGCGTGGCCGCTCTGACCCTCGCGCCCGCCCCGCGCATGATCACCCTGATCGTCGGCCATGCTGACCGGGGTCAGCTCGGTGCCGATCGCGCGCAGCTCGGGGCTGAACAGGCGGGAGAACGCCGGGCGGGGCTGGCCGTCGGAGGCGGAGAGCACCTCCCTGAGCACCCCCGTGATCTGCTCGGCCATCTCGGCCGCCGACTGGAAACGGCGCTCCGGGTCGGGGTGCGTCGCACGCCGCAGCAGGCGGGCGAACGACTCCTGCCCGGCCAGCAGCGGCACCGCATCCGGCAGCCGGTACTTGTACTCGCCCTGGTAACCGACGAAGTCGAAGGTGAGCACGGCAAGCGCACGGCCGACGGTGTACAGGTCGGAGCTCGGCGACGGGCCGGCGGTCTCGAGCTCGGGTGCCTGGTAGCCGGCCGTCCCGTAGATGGGGTCGTCACCCTCGATCGGCCGGACGCCGCCCATGTCGATGAGCTTGAGCTGCTCTTCGGTCTGGATCACGTTGTCGGGCTTGAAGTCGCAGTAGACAAGCCCGCGGTCGTGCAGGTAGCCGAGGGCGGGCAGGATCTCGATCGCGTAGGCGAGCGCGTGGGCCAGCGGGACCGCGCCGCCGCCCTGCCGCGCGTCAAGCCTGATCTCCTTCAGCGATTTACCGCCCACGTACTCCATCACGATGTAGCCGGCGCTCTCGCCGTCGCGCGCGCTCACGTGCTCGACGAAGTTGTAGATCCGCACGATGTTCGGGTGCTCGACCTGGGCGAGGAACTGACGCTCGGCGACCGCCGCGGCCATCGCGTCCGCGTCCCCGGTGTTGAGCAGTCCCTTGAGCACCACCCACCGGTCGCTGACGTTGCGGTCCCGCGCGAGGTACACCCACCCGAGCCCGCCGTGCGCGAGGCAGCCGAGGACCTCGTACTGTCCGGCGACCAGCTCCCCGGGCTCTAGCTTGGGGCTGAAGGAGAACCGGGTACCGCACTGCCTGCAGAATCCTTCTGTCAGGCCGGGGCGGCCGTTCACCGACTGGCCGACGCGCTGCCCGCAGTTTCCGCAGAACCGCTTGCTCTCCGACACCTGCGGGTTGGCGAGGATCGCCGTCGTGGGGTCGCGAGCCGGGACAGGCGGCACCTCCACGAGCCCGGCCCCGAGCGCGCCGCGCGCGGACCGGGTGCTGCCGCCCCGCGAGCCACGAGTGCCGCGCCTGCTGCCGGTGCCGGTGCCTGTGCTGGTGCTGGTGCTTGTGCTCCCGGACCTGGACGCCGACCCCCGGCCGACGCTCCGGGCGCTCGGGGCGCTCGCGGGCGCCGGCGCCATGCCGCAGACCGTGCAGTACCCGTCCTCGATTATTCCGTCGCACCCAGGCTGTGCGCACGTGGCAGCCCTCATCGGCGGCCTCCTTCCTTCGTCGTCCTCTGGATCGCCAGCTGATACCCGGCGACGGCGTCAGCGGCCGTCGTCAGGTTGCACGGCGCGGTCCACAGCAGGTCACGTGCCTGGTCGTAGCTCGCTACCAGGTCCGCGTCCTCGGCCACCCCAAGGCGGGCGGCCTTGGCCTTGTAGGCGCCGAGCAGGCCGCGCAGTTCATCGCGGCTGGCGAGGCTAGTCAGCGCGGATCGTTCGCAGTCCCCGGTTTGCTTGATGGACGCTGCCAGCGCGCCGTCGCACCGGTCAAGCTCGGCCGCGAGCGCGGTCCAGCGGCCTGCCGCCGCGAGCGCGGCCAGGCCGGCCAGCGGCGGCTCGGCGATGTCGGGCGGCAGCGGCGGCAGCGCCGCGATCCGCTGCGCGGCGCGGTGCCACGCCGCGAGCGCGTCCGCGCGGGCGGCCCGGGCCGCGGCGACCCCCGCGCTGAGCCCGTCGATGCGGCGCTGCGCCTCCGACCGGACCCGGTCAAGCTCTGCGATCCGGGCGGTGAGCCCCGCCACCTGCTGCCGCACCAGATCCGCGGCCGAGGTGTCGACGCGACCGCCGCTCCACAGTCCAAGGGGATCGGCGTTCACCGCTTCCCGCGTGGCCTGGAGGCTGGCCTGCGCGTCGCGCACCGCCGCCTCGAGTTCCTCGCCCAGGCCCGCCGCCCGCAGCCGTCCGTCGGCCAGTTCCGCCGCCGCCGCGTCAAGCCGCTCGCCCACCTGCGCCCAGACCGCCTCGACGGCCGAGGTCACCTTGGCCACGTCGCTGAACGACCGGCGCATGGCGGCGACCGCGGCCGCCAGCGTGACCGCGTGGACGCCCGTGTCAAGCAGGTTCCTGTGCGCGAGCGGCACGGGGATGCCGGCCATCCGGACCGAGGCCCCGGTGAGGAGCGAGTCGAGTTCGGGGAGGTCCTTCTTGGCCGGCCGACGCGCACCGGCGCCGAGCTCGGCAACCCGGTCCACGACGGCCGAGTACGCCAGGTAAGTCTCCCAGAGGTCCGCCAGCGTCGCGGATGCCGCGGCCCAGCGCTCGCGCGTCAGGCCGGTCAGCGTCGCGCCGTCGAGCATCCGCCTGGTGAAGCCGCCATCGAGCTCAAGCAGGTTCGCCTGGATGGCGTCCCGCTCCGCGATCACCGCGGCGGCCGCCTGCCCCGCGGCCGATTCGGCCATCACCAATGCCCGCTCCAGTCACCGAATCCGAGCTCCGTAGGGTCCATTCTGCCGCTATTTCCGGATTACTCGCTCCTCGATCGTGATCCTTAACGGCGGCCATGCACGGGGGCGCGCGGCCCGCGCTTACCATCCGCTGATCCTGCGCAAGCTGCTTGCAGCGCGGCAGCAATCGTGCACTTAGCGGTACTCCGCAAGCCGTCGGCTGAGCCCCCACAAGCAGCCGAGCGCCATCAGCAGCGAGGCGGTGACCACCACCGGCTCAACCGGGTTGAACGCGCCGGATCCCGCGCTGACGGCGGTCTGGAAGGCGGACTGGTCGTCATTGATCGCCTGGATGATGTCGGGCTCAAGCACGTCGTACCCGGCCGCCGAACTGGCGGCACCGGTCCCGATGACCTGGGCGCGCTCGTCGGCGTAGTGAGCCGCCGCGCCGAGGCGGTACACGTCCTCGTTCGCCGTGTACCAGGTGGCCGCCTCCCGCTCGGCCGCGGCTACCAGCGAGGCGGCCGCCGAGCCACGGCTTTCGGCGGCGGCCGCGGTGCTGAGCAGGCTGAGGCGGCCGGGGCCGACCTGCCCGCTGGTCGTGGTGAAGTCACTCTGGAAGGAGGTGTCACCGCTGCGCGAGATGACGTTGAGCACCGCATCGCCCCTGATCCGCTGCACGTCGATGCTCGCCTGAGCCAGTTGCTCGGCCGGCTGCGAGCCGTGGCCGATCCCCGCCTCCAGATCGGAGCGCCCCCCGAGGAATCCGGCCACCAGCCACCCTGCGCTGATGACGAGCAGTGCCGACGCCAGCGCCAGGCCGACGTTGACCGCCCGGTTGGTGCGCCGGGTCAGCCACCGCTGCGCCCGGTACAGCAGGACGCCCCCGACGATCGCGAGCAGCAGCGCGCCGACGACGAGCGGCAGCCCCGTCGCCTGGCCGCTGGCCGCCGTGAGCCTGTCGTTCTCCTGGTCGAAGACGGTCTTGGCGGCGGGCAGCAGTTCCAGGTGCGCCTCCTCGGACGCCACCTGGACGAACGAGCCGCCGGTCAGCGGGTAGCCGAGCGCATAAGCGCTCCTGGCTTCGGCGACGTAGCCCGTGTAGCGGGGCAGGTCACCGCCGAGCGCGGCGAGCGCGGCGCTCGTCACCTGATTCTGGCCGCCGGCCGCGCGCAGCCTGGACAGCGCGGCTGAAGCGGTGCCGATGTCACCCGCATAGGCCTGCAACGACGGCAGCGGTGGCCGGGAACTGGCCAGGAACATCGTGGTGGCGGTCACGTCGGCGTCCGCGATGGACTCGTACAGCTGCTGCGCGTCCAGGCTGAGCGGTTCGTCCACGGTCGCCATGGCGCCCGCGGCGGCGGCGTGCACGCTAGCCACCCAGCCGCCGAACGCGCCCCAGGCCAGCGAGAGCAGGACCAGCGCGGCCAGCATGGCCCGCATCGTGGCGGGCGTCGTGATGCCGCGACGACGGGCGGCGCGGGGGGCGCCGGCGCTCGCGGGGGGACGCTGCTCAACCGCGGCGGTCACGAGCCGATCTCCGCGATCTGCGCCTCGCCGAGCGTCACCAGCGAGGCGGACAGTGGCTGGAATCCCACCGTGTTCAGGTACGACGGGTTGTTGCCGGTGGTGATCACCCATTTCAGGAAGGCCCTGATCGCGCTCGCCTGGCCGGCGTCCGGCTGCCTGGTGCTGACGACGGCGTACTCGTAGTTGACGATCGGGTACCCGCTCCCCTCGGCCGACGGGCCGTCGATCATCGAGATCGTCTCGTCGGGCGGCGTGAGCGACACGAAACTGTCGGCCGAATCGGTGATCGCGGTCGGGGTCGGCAGCGTGAATCTTCCCGCGGAGTTCTGCAGCGCCGCCTCGCCGAGCCCGCCGGCCCGCGCCATCGCCAGGTAGCTGATCCCGTTGTAGGCGACGCAGCCGGGTGTCGTCTCGCAGGCGCGCAGCACATTCTGGCTCCCCGCCTTGGCCTGCTCCCCGCTGACCGGCGGCCAGTCGGCCGTGGTGCCGTAGCCGATCGAGGCGTCCCACCCTGGGTCCTGGGTCGACAGGTAGCTGGTGAACAGGAACGTGTCACCGGAGCTGTCCGAGCGGTGCACCGGCACGACCGAGAGGGCCGGCAGCGGCAGGGTCGTGTTCAGCGCCTTGATCGCCGGGTCGTCCCACCTCGTGATGGTTCCGGAGTAGATCCCGGCGAGCACCGTGCCGTCCAGCTGGAGGTGGCTGCCGGACGGCAGCCCGGGCACGTTGTAGATGACGGTCTGAGACGAGATCGCCAGCGGGATGTTGAGCAGGGCGGGGTTCTTCACCAGGTCGCCGCTTGACAGGTAGGCGTCCGAGGCGCCGATTTCATCCGCGCCGTCGGAAGCGTCCTTGATGCCGGTGCCCGAGCCGGTGCCCGCGGTCGTCACGGTCACTCCCGGGTGCTGCTGCTCATAGGCCTTCGCCCAGGTGCTCGCCAGGGGGTAGAGCAGGGTGCTGCCCGTCTCGGTGATCGTCGTGCCCGATGCCGGCCCCGCGGCCGGCAGGTCGACGGCGGTCCGGCCGACGCTCGCTGTGCTCGCGGCGGTTCCGCAGGCCGCGACCAGCCCGACGGGCAGTCCCACGAGCGCCGCCGCAGCCGCGATGCGCAGACGGGCGACGGCCTGCCCGGTGTCGTGTCGTTCTCTCCCCGCCACCGTTGGTGGCTCCTCACTCGTGCAGCCAGGTGTGCCTGGTAGGGCCGATTAACACGATTTACCGTCATTCTTCCCACGGGCGAGGGCAATCGAGACCCCGCCGCCGACGGCACTCGGGACGACGCGGGATATATTCATCTACTGGGCACCTAACGTTCACCTGCGGCCCACGTCACCCTCGCGGGCGATCGTCAGCTCACGGCTCGCGGAGGAAGTCGCAGTCGGCCGATTCGTGACCGGACGGGCAGGTCACCATCGCAAGCCCTTCTTGACCGGCGTTCCTAGTCGACGCGGGTGGGGTACTCGGACTGATCCACCCGGGTTGGCTGCTCGGCCCGCCCGGGCTGCTCGAACCGCTCGACCGGCGGGAACGGGATCAGCACGACCGTGATGTTGTCCAGGCCGCCCGAGTCGACGGCGAACTTGACCAGATCGGCAGCGGCGTCAAGCGGGCGGGTCAGCGCCGCCGGCATTACCATGTCGGCCAGTTCGGCGGCCTCCGGACGGTAGTTCCACAGGCCGTCGGAGGCGATCATCAGCACCCCTGCGCCGGACGGGGTGAACCGCTCGATGTGCGCCTGGGGGTCGGGCAGGTCCGCACCGAGCCAGCGGGTGATGACGTGCGCCTGTGGTGATGCCATCGCCTCGTCCATCGACGCCAGGCCCGCCGCCACGATCTCCTCGGCCAGCGAGTCGTCCCTGGTGATCCGCCTCGACCCGGCGTTGATGTCCAGGGTGTCGTTGGGGCCGCCGTGCGGCAGCGGGTCGGCGGCCAGCCAGTACGCGCGGCTGTCGCCGAGCCAGCAGATCGTGATCAGCTCCCGGTTCACCACGGCGGACACGTACGTGGCGGCCGGGGCCCCATCCGGGCCCGCGAGTTCGGTCAGCGCCCGCGCCGCCGCCTGAACGGCCTTCTCTGACGCCATGGCCGGGTCTTCGCCCTGCTGCACGCCCTCGGCGAGCAGTTTCATCCCGGTCCTGACCGCAGTCAGCGACGCCTCATCAGGGCGCGGCGCCGAGGACACGCCGTCGGAGACGATCGCAACCGCCACCTGGCCGGCGTCGGTGGGCACCACCGCGATGTGGAACGCGTCCTCGTTCCGCTGATGACGCAGGCCGCGGTCGCTGACGCCGACCACCTGACCCAGATCCTTCTCCACGTGGTCGGCGTTGATGACCAGAGTCTGGCCGCACGACGAGCAGCGGCCATCGGGTCCGACGAGGACCGGCTCGCCGGAATCCGCCGAGCACGTCGGGCACTGCCTTGCGCTAGGCGAATCATCCCGCGACGTGCTCATATCCCCGCTCCTGTCCGTCGGCGGCGTATCCCGCTCGCCAGGACATTAGCCTATGTCCCCCCGTGTCCGGACGCCATTTTTGGCCTATTCCGAAAGGCTTTTTCGATCGACGGACCAAAACCGGGCAGGAATCACGGATAAGACAGGAACCGGGCATCGATCACGGATAAGGCAGGTTGATGGCGTCGCCGATGCGGTGCACGCGCAGCGCGTTGGTCTTGCCCGGGCTGCCGGGCGGGCTGCCCGCCACGATGACGATCTTGTCGCCGATGGCGCACCGGTTCAGCTCGACCAGCGACGAGTCGACCGTGTGGACCATCTCGTCGGTGTGGTAGACGGTCGGGACCACGAACGTCTCGACGCCCCAGGTGAGCGCGAGCTGGCTGCGGGTGGCCGGATTGGTGGTGAAGGCCATCAACGGGATCGGCGAGCGGTACCGGGCCAGGCGGCGCGCGGTCTCGCCGGTCAGCGTGAAGGCGACCAGGGCCTTGGCCCCGACGATCGCGCCAACCTCGGCGGCCGCACGGGCGATCGCGCCGCCGGTGGTGGTCGGCATCCGGGACAGGTGGTGCTCCGCGACCAGCGAACTCTCCTCGGCCGCGACGATGATCCGGCTCATGGTGGCGACGGTCTCGATCGGGTACGCGCCGACGCCGGTCTCCGCCGAGAGCATCACCGCGTCCGCGCCTGCCGAGACCGCGCCCGCCACATCGGAGACCTCGGCCCGGGTCGGGCGGGGAGCGTTAATCATCGACTCGAGCATCTGGGTGGCCACGATGACAGGGCGGGCCCGCTCCCGCGCGAGCTTGATCGCGAGGGTCTGCACGGTGGGCACCTGCTCGAGCGGCAGCTCGACGCCGAGGTCGCCGCGGGCGACCATGATCCCGTCGAACGCGTCCACGATGTCCGGCAGGAACTCAACCGCCTCCGGCTTCTCGATCTTGGCGATGAGCGGGACCCCCGCCCGGCCGGCGTCGGTCATGATCTTGCGGGCAAGGCCGGCGTCGTCGGGTGAGCGGACGAAGGACATCGCGATGATGTCGGCGCCGGTGGCCAGCGCCCAGCGCAGGTCCGCCTCGTCCTTCTCGGTCAGCGCGGGCGCGCTGACCTTCACGCCCGGCAGGTTAATGCCCTTGTGGTTGGAGATCTTCCCGCCGATCACCACGCGCAGGTACACCCGGTTACCGCGCACGCCGGTGACGTCGAGCTGGACGTTGCCGTCGTCGATCAGGACGCGGTCGCCGGTCTGCACGTCATCAGGGAGGCCCTCGTAGGTGGTGGACGCCTCGTGGACGTTACCGGGGATGTCCGCGGTGGTGATCTGGAACTCCTCACCGGCGACGAGCCGGACCGGCCCGTCGGGGAACACCCCGAGGCGGATCTTCGGCCCCTGCAGGTCGGCGAGGATGCCGACGGAGCGGCCCGTCGCGTCCGAGCCCGCCCGTACCCGGTGGTAAACAGCCAGGTGGTCGGCTTGCGTGCCATGGCTCATGTTCAGCCTGGCAACGTCCATGCCGGCGCCGATCAGCGCGGTGATCTGCTCCTGGCTGGAGGTCGCGGGCCCAAGAGTGCAGACAATCTTCGCACGACGGCTCATCGTGGATCCCCTTCCGGTGGTCTATACCACCTTATCGCGATCCCGGGCCGCGGGTGACTGGGGTCACAGAACGTTCACGCCCTAGTCGCTCGAGATGCAACCAGGGCGTGACCTTGTGTCCGGCCGGTCTGGGGTTGGAGATAAAACCAGCGGCCGGGCGGTCGGCGGGACGGCGACCGGGAGGCGGGGGCGGTCGAGGGTGCCCAGGTACTGGTCGACGCGGGCGGCGGCGCTGCGGCCCTCCGCGATCGCCCAGACGATCAGCGACTGGCCCCGGCCCATGTCCCCGGCCACGAACACGCCGGGAACCGACGTCTGGTAGTCGGCGTCGCGTGCGACGTTGCCGCGCGGGTCGAACTCCACCCCGAGGTCGGTCAGCAGGCCGGGCTTCTCGGCGCCGGTGAAGCCCATCGCCAGCAGCACCAGCTCGCAGGCGAACTCCCGGCGGCTCTCCAGGACCGGAGCGAACCGGCCGCTCTCGAAGACCACCTCGGTCAGCGCGAGCGTGCTGACGTGGCCGCCGGCGTCGCCAAGGAACTCCTCGGTGGAGACGGCGTAGACGCGCTCGCCGCCTTCTTCGTGGGCGGATGCGACCCGGTAGATCATTGGGTAGGTCGGCCACGGCTGGCTGGCCGGCCGGGTCTTCGGCGGCCTTGGCATGATCTCCAGCTGGGTGACCGAGACGGCGCCCTGGCGAAGCGCGGTGCCAAGGCAGTCAGCGCCGGTGTCGCCGCCGCCGATGATCACCACGTGCTTGCCCGCCGCGGTGATCGGCGAGTCGGGGCCCAGCCGGTTGGCCAGCGGCAGGTACTCCATCGCCTGGTGAATGCCGGCCAGCTCCCGGCCGGGCACCGGCAGCTCACGGGCGACCCGCGCGCCGCCGGCCAGCACGACGGCGGAGAACCCGTCGAGCTGGGCGGTCGATGTAATCGGCACGCCGCAGGAGAACCGCGTCCCCTCGGCCGTCATCTGGTCGATCCGCCGGTCCAGCTGGCGCTTTTCCATCTTGAACTCGGGGATGCCGTAGCGCAGCAGGCCGCCGGGCTGATCATCGGCCTCGAAGACCGTCACCTGGTGCCCGGCCCTGGTCAGCTGCTGGGCGGCCGCCAGGCCGGCCGGCCCGGAGCCGACCACGGCGACGGTGTGCCCGGTCAGCGATGACGGCGGCAGCGGCGCCACCCCGCCGTCTGCCCAGGCCCGGTCGATGATCTCGACCTCGACCTGCTTGATGGTGACAGGCTCGGCGTTGATGGCGAGCACGCAGGCCGCCTCGCACGGCGCCGGGCACAGCCGCCCGGTGAATTCGGGGAAGTTGTTGGTGGCGTGCAGCCGCTCGGCCGCCTCGGTCCAGTCGGAGCGGTAGACCAGGTCGTTCCACTCGGGGATGAGATTGCCAAGCGGGCAACCGTTGTGGCAGAACGGGATGCCGCAGTCCATGCAGCGCGCCGCCTGCCGCTCGGTCCGCTCGGCGGCGAACGGCTCGTACACCTCACGCCAGTCGGTCAGCCGGACGTCGACCGGGCGCCGCCGCGGCGTCTCCCGCGCAGTCTTCAGGAAGCCCTTGGGGTCACCCATTACGAGATACTCCTATTAACCATGAGCAGCCGCCATGACGGCCTCGTTGACGTCGCGGCCCTCGCGCTCGGCGGCCGATGCCGCCGCCAGGACCCGCTTGTAGTCCTTGGGCATGACCTTGGCGAACCGGCCGGGGGTGTCTTCCCAGGAGGCGAGCAGCCCGGCCGCCACCGTGGACCCGGTCTCCGCCTGGTGCCAGAGCACGACCTCGCGCAGGAAATCCACGTCGGCCTCGTCCAGCGGGTCGACGTCGACCATCTCGCGGTTGAGCCTGACCGGGTTGAGGTCGAGCACGTAGGCGATGCCACCGGACATGCCGGCCGCGAAGTTCCGCCCAGTCGGCCCGAGGACCACCACCCGGCCGCCGGTCATGTACTCGCAGCCGTGATCGCCGACGCCCTCGGCGACGGCGAGGGCGCCGGAGTTGCGGACGCAGAACCGCTCCCCTACCTTGCCCCGCAGGAAGATCTCCCCTGAGGTCGCGCCGTAGCCGATCACGTTGCCCGCGACGACCTGGGTCTCCGCGTCGAAGGGCGAGTCGGCGGCGGGCGCCACGATCAGCCGCCCGCCGGACAGCCCCTTGCCCAGGTAGTCGTTGGCGTCGCCGGTCAGCCGCAGGGTGATGCCGTGCGGCACGAACGCGCCGAACGACTGGCCCGCCGAGCCGGTGAACGCCACCGAGATGGTGTCCGGCGGCAGCCCCTCACCGCCCCAGCGCCTGGTCACCTCGTAGCCGAGCATGGTGCCGACCGTGCGGTTGACGTTGCGGATCGGCAGCTCAAGGCGGACCGGCCTGCCCTCCTCGAGCGCGCCCTCGGCCAGCTGGATGAGGGTGTTGTCGAGCGCCCGGTCCAGGCCGTGGTCCTGGCCGATGGTCTGGTGCAGTGCTTGCTGAGCCCCGGGCCCGCTGACCTCCGGCGCGTGCAGCACCGGGGTGAGGTCGAGCCCGGCCGCCTTCCAGTGCGAGACGGCGCGGGCGGTGTCGAGCAGATCGACCCGGCCGACCGCCTCCCGCAGGGAGCGCAGCCCGAGCAGCGCCAGGTATTCGCGGACCTCTTCGGCGATGAACTCGAAGAAGTTGACCACGAACTCCGGCTTGCCGGTGAACCGCTTGCGCAGCTCGGGGTTCTGGGTGGCGACCCCGACCGGGCAGGTGTCCAGGTGGCAGACGCGCATCATGATGCAGCCGGAGACGACGAGCGGCGCGGACGCGAAGCCGAACTCCTCCGCGCCGAGCATGGCCGCGATGATGACGTCGCGGCCGGTCTTGAGCTGGCCGTCCACCTGGACGGTGATCCGGTCGCGGAGCCGGTTGCGCAGCAGCGTCTGCTGGGTTTCGGCCAGGCCCAGCTCCCAGGGCGTGCCGGTGTGCTTGAGCGAGGTCAGCGGGGCGGCGCCGGTGCCGCCGTCGTGCCCGGAGATCAGCACGACGTCCGCGTGCGCCTTGGAGACGCCCGCCGCGACGGTGCCCACGCCCACCTCGGCCACCAGCTTGACGTGCACCCGGGCGGCCGGGTTGGCGTTCTTCAGGTCGTGGATGAGCTGGGCCAGGTCCTCGATGGAGTAGATGTCGTGGTGCGGGGGCGGGGAGATCAGGCCGACACCGGGCGTGGAGTACCGGGTCCTGGCGATCCACGGGTAGACCTTGTTCCCGGGCAGCTGGCCGCCCTCGCCCGGCTTGGCCCCCTGCGCCATCTTGATCTGCAGGTCGTCCGCGTTGACCAGATACTCGCTGGTCACGCCGAACCGGCCGCTGGCCACCTGCTTGACGGCGGAGCGCCGCAGGTCGCCGTTGGGATCGGGGCTGAACCGGTCGGCGTCCTCGCCGCCCTCGCCGGTGTTGGACCGCCCGCCCAGGCGGTTCATCGCGATCGCGAGGGTCTCGTGCGCCTCGGCCGAGATCGACCCGTAGGACATCGCCCCGGTGGCGAACCGCTTCACGATCGACGTGACCGGCTCGACTTCGTCAATCGGGATTTTCTTAACGAGCGCGTGCTCCGCCTCGTCCGCCTCGATTCCCTTGATCCGGAGCAGGCCACGGAGGGTGGCCAGCTTCGCCGCCTGGTCATCGACCAGCGCGGTGTACTCCTTGAAGATCTCGTAGCGGCGGGTGCGGGTCGCGTGCTGCAGCTTGAAGACGGTCTGCGGGTTGAACAGGTGCGGCTCGCCGTCGCGCCGCCACTGGTACTCGCCGCCGGTCTCCAGCTCCCGGTGGGCCAGGCCGGGGCCGCCCCGGCCGACGGCGGCGCGGCGCGCCGCCTCCTCCGCCAGCACCTCGAACCCGACGCCGCCGAGCCGGGATGACGTCCCGCGGAAGCAGGTGGCGATGATGTCGTCGCCGAGGCCGATCGCCTCGAAGATCTGCGCCCCGGTGTAGGAGGCGATGGTGGACACGCCCATCTTGGACATGATCTTGAGCACGCCCTTGCCGAGCGCCTTGATCAGG
Organism: Trebonia sp.; assembly: GCA_050013875.1. Taxonomy (GTDB): domain Bacteria; phylum Actinomycetota; class Actinomycetes; order Streptosporangiales; family Streptosporangiaceae; genus Trebonia. The sequence goes on from JBEKEK010000056.1 coordinate 21,019, forward strand.
TTGGCCTCGGCCTTGTCGGCGGTGACGGGGCCGAGCTGGCCGACCTCGGCCAGTTCGCGGACCGTCTCGATCGCCAGGTACGGGCAGACCGCGGCGGCGCCGTACCCGGCCAGCAGCGCGACGTGATGGCACTCGCGGGCGTCGCCGGACTCGACGATGAGGCCGACCCGGGTCCTGGTCTTCTCACGGATCAGGTGGTGGTGAACCGCCCCGGTCAGCAGCAGCGACGGAATCGGCACGAGGCCGGTCCCGAGGCTGTCGCGGTCGGAGAGGACGATCAGGCGCGCGCCCGACTCGATCGCGGCGCTGACCTCGGCGCAGATCTCGGCCAGGCGCCGCCGGAGGCCCTCACCGCCGCCGGCCGGGTCGAACCGCCCGTCAATGACGTGCCCGGCGAAGCCGGGCAGGTCCCCCTGGTCGTTGATGTGCACCAATTTGGCCAGATCCTGCTCGCCGATCACCGGGAACGGCAGCACGATCTGGCGGCAGGAGGCCGGGCCCGGCTCGAGCAGGTTCTGCTCGGGGCCGGTCGTGGTGGACAGCGAGGTGACAAGCTCCTCGCGGATCGCGTCCAGCGGCGGGTTGGTGACCTGGGCGAACAGCTGGGTGAAGTAGTCGAACACCAGCCGCGGTTTGTCTGACAGCACGGCGACCGGGGTGTCGGTGCCCATCGACCCGATCGGCTCGGCCCCGGTCCTCGCCATCGGGGACAAGATGATGCGAAGTTCCTCCTCCGTGTAGCCGTAGGCGCGCTGCCGGGTTAGCAGGTCGAAGGCGGTGGGCACATGGCGCTCGCGCTCGGGCAGTTCGTCGAGGTGGACCAGGCCGGCGTGCAGCCAGTCCCCGTAGGGATGGGCGGCGGCGAGCTCGGTCTTGACCTCCTCGTCCTCAAGCAGGCGGCCCTCGGCGGTGTCGACCAGGAAGATCCGCCCGGGCCGCAGCCGTCCCCGGCGCACCACCCGGGCGGGCTCGATGTCGAGCACGCCAACCTCGCTGGCCAGCACGACGAGGCCGTCGCTGGTCACCCAGTACCGGCCGGGGCGCAGGCCGTTGCGGTCGAGCACGGCGCCGATCACGGAGCCGTCGGTGAAGGCGATCAGTGCGGGGCCGTCCCAGGGCTCCATCAGCGTCGAGTGGAACTGGTAGAACGCGCGCCGCTTGGCGTCCATCTCGTCGTGGTTCTCCCACGGCTCAGGGATCATCATCAGCAGCGCGTGCGGCAGCGACCGGCCGCCTAGGTGCAGCAGTTCCAGGCACTCGTCGAACGAGCCTGAGTCCGAGCCCTCGGGATCGATGATCGGGAAGAGCCGCTCGATTCCCTGGCCCGACTTCGACGCCGGGATCAGCGGGGAGTCAAGCATGGCCTCGCGGGCCCGCATCCAGTTCCGGTTGCCCTGCACGGTGTTGATCTCCCCGTTGTGCGCGACGTACCGGTACGGGTGCGACCGCGGCCAGGACGGGAACGTGTTGGTGGAGAAGCGCGAGTGCACCAGGGCGAGGTTGGACGCGTATCGGTTGTCAGACAGATCAGGGAAGAACGGCTCGACCTGGGGCGCCGACAGCATGCCCTTGTAGACGATGGTGCGCGAGGAGAGCGAGGCGAAGTAGACGCCGGTTTCGTGCTCGGCCCGCTTGCGCAGGCAGAAGGCCATCCGGTCGAGGATCAGGCCGGTTTGGCCCGCCTGTCCGGCCACGAACAGCTGGGCCAGGTGGGGCAGCACCTCGCGGGCGCCCTCACCGCAGGCGGTGTCCTTGACCGGGACGTCACGCCAGCCGAGGACGGTCAGCCCCTCGTCTTCTGCCAGCCCGGCGATCCGCCCGCAGGCCACCGCCCGATCATCGGGATCGACGGGCAGGAAAGCCATGCCGACGGCATAGCCGCCCGCGGCCGGCAGGCCGAAACCGGCGACCTCCCGGAAGAACGCGTGAGGCAGCTGGGTCAGGATGCCAGCACCGTCACCGGTGTCCGGGTCCGCGCCGGCCGCGCCTCGGTGTTCCAGATTGCAGAGCACGCGCAGCGCGCTCGCCACCACGTCGTGGCCGCCCTTGGCGGTAAGGTCGGCGACAAAACCCACGCCACAGGCGTCATGTTCGAAACGGCTGTCGTATAGTCCGTCCGATGCGGCAGGCACTATCAATACTCCTGTCGTCTAATCTCCACTGAAATGCGCTTGCTGCTGTGGGGACGACGTTGGCCCTGCCGCTACACGTAAGTTACGTAGAGATTACATGAGTGGTGAATCGCTTTCCAGAGCCGGCTTGTGAGCAGCCTGGGCGGATTTGATACGTGTGCGGCGGGTGCGCGCTAGGTAAGCGGCAGCTCCGACGAGCACGACGACGTCCCCGAGCTCCCCTGCACGTAGGCAGAAGATGATCGGTAGATGACCGATACCCAGCCAAAACAGAGCGAAACCGGCCGCCGCGTAGGCGGCCGCGCCGAGCGCGAATACCCTCCTCCCTGAGAGCGTGAGCCGCCGCGCGACGGCCAGGACGGCAATACCCGCCGTCACGTACCAGATCGCGTGGTAGAGGAAGATCGGGGTAAACGTGGCGAAGTTCTCATCTCCCCCGGGGGAGATACTGCCTAGCGCGCGCGGCGGACGCCTTCGGCCAGGTCGCCGGTGAGGGCGCGGACGGCGGCGATGGCGTCGTCCGGGCTGGCCGCCTGGGTCAGCCGGCGGACGAAGGCGGAGCCCACGATCACGCCGTCCGCGAAGGCGGCCACCTCGGCCGCCTGCTCACGGGTGTTGACGCCGAGGCCGACCGCGACCGGCAGCTCCGTGTATTCGCGGATCCGCGCCACCGTGCCGCCGGCGACCGAGCTCACGGCCTCCTTGGTGCCGGTGATGCCCATCAGGCTGACGGCGTACACGAAGCCGCGGCAGAGCCTGGTGATCTCCTCGATCCTGGTCGGCGTGGAGGACGGCGCGACCAGGAAGACCCGGTCCAGGTTGTGATCGTCGGAGGCCGCCAGCCAGGTGCCCGCCTCCTCGGGGGTCAGGTCCGGGGTGATCAGGCCGGCCCCGCCGGCCGCCGCGAGGTCGCGGGCGAACGCGTCGGCGCCGTACCGGTCGACCGGATTCCAGTAGGTCATGACGAGCGCGGCGGTGCCGGTCTCGGCGATCGCGGCCACCATGTCAAAGACGTCCGCGATCCGGGTGCCGCCCTTCAGCGCGTGGTAGACGGCGTCGGCGATCACCGGGCCGTCCATCAGCGGGTCGGAGTAGGGCAGCCCGACCTCGATGACATCGGCACCCGCCTCGCACATCGCCAGGGCCGCCTTGATCGCGGTGCCGGTGTCGGGGAAGCCGGCCGGAAGGTAGCCGACCAGGGCGGCCCGGTCCTCGGCTTTCGCCTTCTCGAAGGCAGTGCTAACGGTGGACATGGTGGCGCTCACACTCCGAAGTACGCGGACGCGGTGGCCACGTCCTTGTCGCCGCGACCGGACAGGTTGACCAGGAGCAGGGCGTCCGGGCCAAGCTCGCGGCCGAGCGCCATCGCGCCGGCGATCGCGTGCGAGGACTCCAGGGCGGGGATGATCCCCTCGGTCCGGCAGAGCGCCGAGAACCCCTCCATCGCCTCGGCGTCGGAGACCGAGCGGTACTCGGCGCGGCCGGTGTCCTTCAGCCAGGCGTGCTCGGGGCCGACCCCCGGATAGTCAAGGCCGGCCGAGATCGAGTGCGTGTCGAGGGTCTGCCCCTCGTCGTCCTGGAGCAGGTAGGTGCGCATGCCGTGCAGCACGCCGGGCGAGCCCAGGGTAAGGGTCGCCGCCGTCCGCTCGGGCCTGCCGTCGCCGTCCCCGCCGGCCTCGCAGCCGATCAGCCGCACGCCGGCGTCGGGGATGAAGACGTGGAAGACGCCGATCGCGTTCGAACCGCCGCCGACGCAGGCGACGACCGCGTCCGGCAGCCGGCCGGCCAGGTCCAGGACCTGCTGGCGGGCCTCCACGCCGATGATCCGCTGGAAGTCGCGGACCATCATCGGGAACGGGTGCGGGCCGCCGACCGAGCCGATGCAGTAGTGCGTGGTCTCCACCGTGGTCACCCAGTCGCGGAAGGCCTCGTTCATGGCGTCCTTGAGCGTTCTGGTGCCCGCGGTCACCGGGATAACCTCGGCGCCGAGCATCCGCATGCGGGACACGTTGAGCGCCTGCCGCCGGGTGTCCTCCTCGCCCATGTAGACCGCGCACTCCAGGCCGAGCAGCGCGCACGCGGTCGCGGTGGCCACGCCGTGCTGGCCGGCCCCGGTCTCGGCGATCACCCGGGTCTTGCCCATCCGCTTGGTCAGCAGCACCTGGCCGAGCACGTTGTTGATCTTGTGCGAGCCGGTGTGCGCGAGGTCCTCGCGCTTGAGCAGCACCCGTGCCCCGCCCGCGAACTCCTGGCTGAACCGCTTGGCCTCGGTGACCAGGGTCGGCCGCCCGGCGTAGTTCTTGAGCAGACCGGCCAGCTCGGCGGTGAACGCCGGGTCGGTCCGCGCCGCCTCGTACTCCTTGGCCAACTGCTCGATGGCGGCCATCAGCGACTCGGGCGCGAACAGCCCGCCGTAGACCCCGAAGTGTCCGGAGGTATCAGGAACTGGGGAAATGTCGGGCTCAGCGGGCTGCACGGGTACGGTACTCACGCGGCTACCCTACCGCGCTCACGGCGTCGGGGCCGTCACCGCTCAGCCTGGCCGCGCTCTCCCCGCAGGGCCGGGTGCGACCCGGCGGTCACCAGGTCGGCCACCGCCGCCCTGGGGTCCTTCTCGGTGACAAGCGACTCGCCCACCAGCACCGCGTCCGCACCGGAGGCGGCGTAGGCGAGCAGGTCGTGCGGTCCCCGCACGCCCGACTCGGCGATCTTCACGACCCCCTCGGGGATCCGCGGCGCCAGCCGGGCGAAGACCGAGCGGTCCACTTCCAGGGTCGACAGGTTCCGCGCGTTGACCCCGATGACGGTGGCGCCCGCGTCCACCGCCCGGTCGAGCTCGTCCTCGTCGTGCACCTCGACTAGGGGCAGCAGGCCGATCGAGAGCGCCCGCTCCACCAGCGAGACCAGCGCGCTTTGCTCAAGCGCGGCGACGATCAGCAGCGCCAGGTCGGCACCGTGCGCCCGCGCCTCCCACAGCTGGTAGGCGCTGACCACGAAATCCTTACGGAGCACCGGGATCTGTACCGCCCGGCGGACCGCCGCCAGGTCGTCGAGCGAGCCGCCGAACCGGCGCTGCTCGGTCAGCACGCTGATCACCACGGCGCCGCCTGCCTCGTAGTCGGCGGCCAGCGCGGCCGGGTCGTCAATCGCGGCCATCGCGCCGCGCGACGGGCTTGCCCGCTTGACCTCGGCGATAACGCTGACACCTTCCCCCTTGAGGGCGGCCAAGGCGTCGCAGGGCGACGGGGCACGTCGCGCCAGGTCCTTGAGCTGCTCAAGCGAGACGCTTCGTTGCCGGTCGGCGAGATCGGCACGCACCCCTTCAAGGATCTCGTCGAGCACACTCACAGCGGTTCCGCCGTCTCCTCAAATCGGAAATGTTGCGCCACCGATGCTAGCCGCCGCCGCGACGGGCCCGTCCGGACCCCCCTTGGCTTTGCCTTAGCAATGCCTGCGGCTTACCTTCGCGTTGCCGCGCCGGCCGGGTCATCGGCGTCATCCCCGGCGGGATCATCGCCCGGGTCGTCGGTCGGGTCCTCGCCGCCGTTGAGCGACTCCCACATCGTCGCCGCGTCCGCTGCGCGCGCGGGCCGACCGGCCGCCGCGTGCTGTGCGCCGGGCGCGTCGTAGCGGGCGGACATCACCGGCCAGTCCTGGCCGCGCAGCGCCGTGGCCAGCCCGGCGGCGAAGATGAGCAGCGCGCCGATGATCACCGCCAGCTGCCATGGGGTGCCGGTCATGATCGCGTGCCCGCTGGAGCCGGTGATCACCAGCGCGCTCCCGCCCGAGGACCCGCCGGTGGTGGAGCCGGCCGCGCCCGACAGGGCAGCCGATTCCGGCGAGGCGACCTTGCCCGCGGCCACCGACACCACCGTCTGGGCACTGACCCTGGTCAGCACGGCCGCCCCGGCGCCCGCGCCGAACAGCGCGAGCAGCACCCCGACGGCGCGGCGGACCACCCCGCGGGTCGCGATCACGGCGACCAGGCCGGCCAGGGCGGCCAGCCCGAGCCCGCCCGCCAGCGGCACCAGGTCGGTGCCCGACACGCTGACGACCTCCGTCGTCAGCGGCTTGGGCGGGGTGAAGACGGCCTGCGCCCACTGCTCCCGCACCGCGAACAGCACGACCACCGCGCCGACGGCGCCGACCAGCAGCGCGTAGGAATACTCGCGCTTGGCGGTCACACGCTCGCCGCTTCCGGCCGCTCGCCCGTCGCGGCGTCGAGCACGTCCGCGTCGAAGCAGGTGCGGTCGCCGGTGTGGCAGGCCGCCCCCACCTGGTCCACCTTGACCAGAATGGTGTCACCGTCGCAGTCGAGCGCCACCGACTTGACCCACTGCTGGTGCCCGGAGGTGTCGCCCTTGACCCAGTACTCCCGGCGGCTGCGCGACCAGTAGGTGCAGCGGCCGGTGGTCAGCGTGCGGTGCAGCGCCTCATCGTCCATCCAGCCGACCATCAGCACCTGTCCGGTGTCGTACTGCTGGGCGACGGCCGGCACCAGGCCGTCGGCGTCGCGCTTGAGCCGCGAGGCGATCTTCGGGTCCAGGTTCGACGGGCGCGCGGCGTTTGGCATCGTTGGTTGTCCTCCTGATTGGGCCTCATTAGGGTCGGGCCTCAGTTGGTTGGGCCTCACGAGGCGGTCTGTCGCTCTCACAGCCTACGATCTCACTGTGACCTACTCGCTGGACGAGCGCCTCGCGCTCGCGGCACTTCTCGCCCAGGCCGGCCCGGACGCGCCCACGCTCTGCGCGGGCTGGCAGACCAGGGATCTGGCGGCGCACGTGGTGCTCAGGGAGCGCCGTCCCGACGCGGGGGCGGGGATGATCGGCGGTCCGCTGGCCGGCTACACCGCGCGGGTGCAGCGCAAGTACCTCGACCGGTACTCCTACCCGCAGCTTATCGAGCTGTTCTCCGGCGGACCGCCGCGGCTGTCGCCGTTCGCCATCCCCGGGCTCGATGAGACGGTCAACACCGTCGAGTACTTCGTCCACCACGAGGATGTGCGGCGGGCGGCGCGGGGCTGGACGGAGCGGGAACTCCCGGCCGGTCTCTGCGACGCGCTCTGGAAGCGGCTGAAGGGCTCGCGGCTGTTCCTGCGGTCCGCGCCGACCGGGATCGTGTTCGCCCGCGCCGACGCCAGCGTGCCACCGGTCATCGCCAAGAACGCGGCACCGTCGGTAACGGTCACCGGCAGCCCGGCCGAACTGACCCTGTGGTCGATGGGCCGCGCGGCCGCCGCGCACGTGCAGCTTGACGGCCCGGGCGAGGCTGTCGCCAGGCTCACCGCCTGGCGACAGTAACGCCAGTCAGTACCGCTGACCGCGCCTGATCTCGCGCCTTCGGCTGCTGCCGACGACCTTGTACGCGACGTAGCCGCCGCCGGCGATGAGGGCGACGATCACGAGCGTGGTGAGCAGGGCGAACACTGCGTGCACGACGAAATCAAGCGCGAAAAATACGATGATCCCGCCGACCACGACCGCGGCGATCTTGAGCAGGTTCATGACGATGCCCCTTTCTCGTTGGGCAACATCGATAATAGTCACGTTGACGACGTAAGTGTTGGTGGCCAGGGCAGTCTCAGGGAAGACTCAGGGTAAACCCGGAGAATTGGCGCAGGCAGCCGGCTGGGAAGGAAGCTAACGATGCACGCACTGGGGATCGACATCGGCGGGACCGGGATCAAGGGCGCGCCGGTCGACCTGGACACCGGGAAGCTGCTGGCCGACCGGAAGAAGATCGCCACCCCGCAGCCGGCCACGCCGGAGGCGGTCACTGAGGTGGTCAAGGAAGTCGCGGCGTCGTTCAGCTGGACGGGCGTTACCGGGGCGACCTTCCCCGGCGTGGTGATCAACGGCACCATCCGCAGCGCCGCTAACGTCGATAAGAGCTGGATCGGCACGGACGCGGCGACGCTGTTCGGCAAGGCGATCGGGACCGATATCGCACTGCTCAACGACGCGGACGCGGCCGGGGTGGCGGAGATGACGTTCGGCGCGGGCAAGGGCGTGCGAGGGACCGTGATGATGCTCACGTTCGGCACCGGGGTGGGGTCGGCGCTGTTCACCGGCGGCCTGCTGGTCCGCAACACCGAGTTCGGGCACCTGGAGATCCGCGGCAAGGACGCGGAGAAGCGGGCCTCCGAGCACGGCAAGATCGAGCACGGCTGGGGCTGGAAAGAGTGGGCCGACCGGGTCTCGGAGTACCTCCAGCACGTGGAGGCGCTGGTCAGCCCCGAGCTGATCATCGTCGGCGGCGGGATCAGCAAGGAGTCGGAGAAGTGGGTGCCCTTGCTGACCGGCGTACACGCCCGCATCGTGCCCGCCGCCCTGCTCAACGACGCCGGCATCGTCGGCGCCGCGATGGCGGCGGGCGGGCGCGGCGTCGCCGCGGAAGACCGGGAAGAGTAGCCGGTCAGCGGACGGGGTGGCCGGCGGCGCGCAGGGTCTGCTTGACCTCGCCGATGCGGAGGGTGCCGAAGTGGAACACGCTCGCCGCCAGCACCGCATCGGCGCCGGCGTCGATCGCCGCGGGGAAGTGGGCGAGGGCGCCGGCGCCGCCGCTGGCGATGACGGGGACGGTCACGGCGGCGCGGACCTTCCTGATGAGCTCGGTGTCGAAGCCGGCCGTGGTGCCGTCGGCGTCCATCGAGTTGAGCAGGATCTCCCCCGCGCCCAGGTCGGTGGCGCGGCGCGCCCACTCCACCGCGTCGATGCCGGTGCCACGGCGGCCGCCGTGGGTGGTCACCTCGAAGCCACTGCGGGTCGGCCGGTCGCCCGCCTTGACCCGGCGGGCATCGACCGACAGCACGACGCACTGCGAGCCGAACTGCCGGGCCGCCTCGGCCAGCAGCCCGGGGCGGGCGATCGCGGCCGTGTTCAGCCCGACCTTGTCGGCCCCCGCCCGCAGCAGCGCGTCCACGTCGCCGGTGGTCCTGACCCCGCCGCCGACGGTCAGCGGGATGAACACCTGCTCGGCGGTCCGGGCGACCACGTCGTACATGGTCGCCCGGCCGCCGCTCGAGGCGGTGATGTCGAGGAAGGTGAGCTCGTCGGCGCCCTCGGCGTCGTAGCGGGCGGCCAGCTCGACCGGGTCGCCCGCGTCACGCAGGTTCGCGAAGTTGACGCCCTTGACGACCCGCCCGCCGTCCACGTCCAGGCAGGGGATGACGCGCACCGCGACCGTCATACGGTCTCGTCCGCGGAAGGATCGTCCAGGCGGATCGCGTCAGGAGGCATCTCGGACTCGCCCGGCTCCTGCTGGTCGGCGTCGGGGCGGCCCTCCCGGTGCGCCACCGCCTCCACTTCGACGAGCAGCCTCGGGTCGATCAGCGCGGCCACCTGCACCATGCTGGTGGCCGGCGGGGCCAGCTCGAAGGCGAGCCGGTGGGCCTCGCCCGCTTCTTCCCACCGGGAGATGTCGGTGACGTACAGCCTGGTCTGCACGACGTCGGCCAGGCTGGCGCCGAGCTGCCCGAGGGCGGCGCTCACGTTCAGCAGCGCCTGCTCGGTCTGCTTGGCGACGTCGCCCTCGTGCACGATCTTGCCGTCCGCGATCGACGTGCACCCGCTGACGAAGATGAAGCCGCCCGCCGCCACCGCCCGGCTGTAGCCGACGGCCTGCTCGAACGGGACGCCCGACGACACCCGCCGCCGTGCCGGGCTCATGCCGCCACCGCCGCGAGCGCCGCGGTCAGGGTAAAGGCACCGGCGTAGAGGGCCTTGCCGACGATCGCGCCCTCCACCCCGACATCGGTCAGCGAGGCCAGCGCGCGCAGGTCCGCCAGGGAGGAGACGCCGCCGCTGGCGACGACCGGGGCGTCGGTGCGCGCGCAGACGGTCTTGAGCAGGTCGAGGTTGGGGCCGCGGAGGGTGCCGTCCTTGAGGACGTCGGTGACCACGTAGCGGGCGCAGCCCTCGGCGTCGAGCCGCTCAAGCGTCTCGTAGAGGTCGCCGCCGTCGGCCGTCCAGCCGCGGGCGGCGAGGGTGGTACCGCGCACGTCGAGGCCGACGGCGATCTGCTCGCCGTGCTTGGCGATGATTTCCGCCACCCAGCCGGGCTGCTCCAGGGCGGCGGTGCCGATGTTGACCCGGGCGCAGCCGGTGGCGAGCGCCCGCGCAAGCGAGTCGTCGTCACGGATGCCGCCGGACAGTTCCACCTTGACGTCCAGCTTGCCAGTCACCCGCGCCAGCAGATCGGCGTTGGAACCGCGGCCGAACGCGGCGTCGAGGTCGACCAGGTGCACCCACTGCGCCCCGGCCGACTGCCAGGCGAGCGCCGCCTCGAGCGGGTCGCCGTAGCAGGTCTCGGACCCGGCGGCACCCTGGACCAAGCGGACCGCCTGCCCCCCGGCCACGTCGACGGCGGGCAGCAATATCAAGCTCACAGCTTCCCCTCCCTGGATCGTGGAAGTTTTGCACGCGCATAGCGTGCTTTTCTTCCGTCAGGAAAAAAGTTTCCAAGATCATTAGGCACTGCGGGCTCACCGCAGTATCCAACCGCCACGGCGTCATCCGCTGTCACAGCGTGCCCAGCCAATTGCTTAGCACGGCCGCGCCGGCGTCGCCCGATTTCTCCGGGTGGAACTGGGTCGCGGCGACCACGCCCTGCTCGACGGCGGCGGCGAACGGCTCGCCGTGCTCGGTCACCGTGATCCTCGCGCCGTCGGCCAGCAGCGGGCCGGCGTCGCGCATGCGCAGGGCGTAGGAATGCACGAAGTAGAAGCGGGTGCCCGCGCCGATCCCGGCGAACAGCGCCGAGCCAGCGGCCGCGGTTACCGTGTTCCAGCCCATGTGGGGCAGCACCGGGGCGTCCAGGCGTTCGACCGTCCCGGGCCAGACGGCGCAGCCGGCGGCGGCGGCCCCGTGCTCGACGCCCGCCGTGAACAGCACCTGCATCCCAACGCAGATGCCGAGCACGGGGCGGCCGAGCTCGATCCGCCGCGCGATCACCTTCTCCCCGCCGACCGAGCGGATGCCCGTCATGCACGCGGCGAACGCGCCGACGCCGGGGACGACCAGGCCGTCGCAGTCCAGCGCGGCGTCCTGGTCCGCGGTCACGGTCACCGCGGCGCCGGCCCGGGCCAGCGCCCGCTCGGCCGAGCGCAGGTTCCCCGAGCCGTAGTCGAGGACCACGATGCGGCTAGTCACTGGGCGGCCAGCGCGAAGGAACGGACCGTTCCATGGCAGCGGTTTTCATTTCTCACAGCACGCCCTTCGTCGACGGGACCCCGGCGGACCTCGGGTCGAGCGCGGCCGCCGCCCGCAGCGCCCGGGCGACCGCCTTGAACTGGGCCTCGACGATGTGGTGGGGGTTGCGGCCGTACAGCACATGGACGTGCAGGCAGATGCCGGCCGAATGCGCCAGAGACTCCCAGATGTGCCTGGTCAGCGTGGTGTCGTAGCTGCCAATGACCGGGGACATGCCCTCCGGCTCGGAGTGCACCACGTAGGGCCGCCCGGACAGGTCGACCGCGGCGCGGACGAGGGTCTCATCCAGCGGGACGAGCGCGTCACCGAACCGGGAGATTCCGGATTTGTCACCCAGGGCCTCGCGGAGCGCCTGGCCGAGCGCGATCGAGGTGTCCTCGACGGTGTGGTGCGCGTCGATCTCGGTGTCGCCCTTGGCGCGGACGGTGAGGCCGAGGCAGCCGTGCTTGCCGAGCTGGTTGAGCATGTGGTCGAAGAACGGGACGCCGGTCTCGACCTCCACCGGGCCGGGGCCGTCGAGGTCGAGCTCGACGAGGAGCTGCGTCTCCTTCGTCTCGCGGACCACGCGGCCGACTCGGGCCGATTCTGTTGCTTCCGGCATGCCTGTACCTTCCATCAGCTGAGCACCTCATCGAGCGCGGAGCGGAATGCCGCCATCTCCTCCGGCGTCCCCACCGTCACCCGCAGCCAACCCGACGGACCGGTCTCCCTGATGAGCACCCCTCGGTCGAGCATCGCCTGCCACACCTTGTGCCTGTCGTCGAATCGGCCGAACAGTACGAAGTTCGCGTCGCTGTCGGCGGCCTTGATCCCGCGGCCGCGCAGCCACGCCACCAGCGCGTCCCGCTCCGAGCGGAGTGCCTGGACCGACGACAGCAGCTCGTCGCCGTGCGCCAGCGCCGCCCGCGCCACCACCTGGGTGACGGTGGACAGGTGGTACGGCAGCCGCACGAGCAGCAGCGCCTCCGCTACCGCGGGGTCGGCCGCCAGGTAGCCGAGGCGGGTGCCGGCCGCGGCGAACGCCTTGGACATCGTACGGCAGACGACCAGGCGCTCCCGGCCGGGCAGCAGCGTCAGCGCGCTTGGCGTGCCGTCCCGCCGGAACTCCGCGTAGGCCTCGTCGATGACGACCATGCCGCCGGCGGCGCTGTAGACGTCGGCGATGACGCCGAGCGGGACGGAGGTGCCGGTCGGGTTGTTGGGCGAGGTGATGAAGACGACGTCAGGTGAGTGCCGCGCCACCTGCTCGGCGGCGGTGCTGAGGCCGTAGTCGGCGTCGCGGGTGCCCGCGATCCACCCGGTGCAGGTGGCCAGCGAGATCAGCGGGTGCATCGAGTAGGACGGCTCGAACCCGAGCGCGGTGCGGCCCGGGCCGCCGAACGCCTGCAGCAGCTGCTGGATGATCTCGTTGGATCCGTTGGCCGCCCAGGTGTTGGCCTCGGTGAGACCGTGGCCGAGGTAAGCGGCCAGGTCGCGGCGCAGTTCCACCGCGTCCCTGTCGGGGTACCTGTTCAGCGTTCCCGCCACCGCGAGCACCGCGTCGGCCACCGCCCGCTGCAGCTTCTCGCTCGGGCCGTAGGGGTTCTCGTTGGTGTTGAGCTGGACCGCGACGTCCAGCTGGGGTGCGCCGTAGGGGTCAAGGTGCTTGAGGTCGTCCCGGATGGGCAGGGCCGGCCGGTCAGTGGTCACCGGTCACTCCCCGCCCTGGCCGGTCTTCGGTACGCGGACCCGCACGGCCGCTACGTGGGCGGCCAGGTCCTCGGCGCCGCCGAGGGCGTCGACCAGGGGCGCGACATCGGCCAGCGAGTCGCGGTCGCACTCGATCACGTTGACGACCTTAAGGTAAGGGTAGACCGACAGGCCGCTGGTGTGCCGGGCGGTGCCGCCGGTGGGCAGCACGTGGTTGGAGCCGGCCAGGTAGTCGCCGAGGGAGACCGGGCTGTAGGGGCCGACGAAGATCGCGCCCGCGTTGCGGATGTCGCCTGCCACCTTGGCCGCGTCCTCGGTCTGGACCTCCAGGTGCTCGGGCGCCCAGGCGTCGGAGACCGCGCGGGCGGCCGGGATATCATCGACCAGGACGTAACCGGCCTGGCCGTTGAGCGCGGTGAGGACGCGCTCGCGGTGCCTGGTGCGGGGCAGCTGGCGGGCGAGCTCGGCGTCAACCCGGGCGGGCAGGTCCGGGTCGGTGGTGATGAGCAGGCAGGCGGCGAGCTCGTCGTGCTCGGCCTGGCCGATCAGGTCGGCGGCGACGAAGGCGGGATCGGCGGTGTGGTCGGCGATGATGGCGATCTCGGTCGGGCCGTTCTCGCCGTCGATGCCGACGATGCCGGCCAGGATGCGCTTGGCCGCGGCGACGTAGACGTTTCCGGGGCCGGTGATCACGTCGGTCGGCGCGCACTCGCCGGTGCCGTAGGCGAACATCGCGAGGGCCTGCGCGCCGCCGACCGCGTGCACCTCCGTGATGCCGAGCAGCGCGCAGGCGGCGAGGACGGCGGGGTGCGGCAGGCCGCCGAACTCCTGCTGCGGCGGGGAGGCGACGGCGATCTGGCTGACCCCGGCCGCCTGCGCCGGGACGACGTTCATGACCACCGACGACGGGTAGGCGACGAGGCCGCCGGGGACGTAGACACCCGCGCGTTCGACCGGGATGAACCGGGTGGAAACGCTGAGGCCAGGTGCCGGCTCGGTATCCCTGCGGTCCGGGAGCTGGGCCTGGTGGACCACCGCGGCACGGCGGGCGGCCTCCTGCAGGGCGTCCCTGACCTGGGGGTCCAGCGTGGCGAGGGCATTGTCGATGGCCTCTTGCGGTACCCGGGTGTGCTCCAGGTCCACGCCGTCGAAGCGACGGGTGTACTCGCGGACCGCGGCGCTGCCGCGCAGCCGGATGTCCTCGGTCACCGGCTTCACCAGGGTCACCGCGTGGTCGACATCGAGGGCCGCGCGCGGCAGCAGGCCGTCGAGGGCGGCTCGGGTGAGCCCGGCCGCGTCGCGGCCGCGCAGGTCAATACGGGTAGTAACGGGACTCGCCCCGCTGTCCGAAGTCACCCGCCCAGTCTATGAACGCGGCGTGCCGGGCGCAGAACTGTCCGCATGCTGGACAACTTCGTTCCTGGAGCGTGTTATCCGGGAGCGTGTTATCCGGTGGCGCTCGGGGTGGCGCTCGGCTGGCCGGCGTACGTGCTGGCGGCGCTGGCGCTTGGGGGCGACGAGGGGCCGTGTCCGCTGCTGGCGCCGGTGGTGGTGCGCAGCGTCGGCGTCGGCGTCGGCTGTGTCCGGCTCGTTGTCGGTGTCGGCAGCGCTGTCGCTGTTGGGAGAGGGGATGACGACGAGGGCGATGTTGGCACGGCGGTGGCCGACGGGGACGGCCAGGGCGTGACGTGCCCCCGGCCGGGCGACGGGGTCGGTACCAGTACCGCCCGGGTGGGGCTGACCGGGCTGACCGTGTGCTGGGCCGGCCCCGATGACGGCGTGGTGAGCCTGCCGATCCCGGCCACCGCGCCGGCCACGGCGGCGGCCAGGCAGAGGCTGCCGCCGGTGGCCACCGCCCGCCGGCGCCAGCGGAGCCGCCGTCCGCGGGCGACGATTCCGGCGATGTCGGCGCGCCCGTTGCCGCCCGGCGACGGGTACCCGGGGTCTTGCGTGACCCGCAGCGCGCGCCGCAGCGTGTTGGTGTCCAGGTCGTTCATGACCGCTCCCCTCCGATCGTGGAGGCACGGGGATCTCGCGAGGGGGCAGCCCCCGATGCGGGAAGCCCGTTCCCCCCGGAGCCGTCGGCCGCCGCCGATACCCGGAGCTTCGCCAGCGCCCGGGAGCTGGTGGACTTCACCGTCCCCGCGGTGATCCCCAGGTCGCGGGCAACGGCCGCCTCGGGCAGGTCGAACAGATAGCGGAGCACGATTACCGCGCGTTCGCGCGCGGTAAGGGTGGCCAGCGCGCCGGTCACCCACTGGCGGAGGGCGACGTCGTCCGCGATATCGGGCCCGGCCGGATGCTCGGGGAGAGCGTCGGTCGGGTACTCCTTCAGCTTCCGCCGCCAGCGGTCGGTCACGTAGTTGACCAAGGTCCGCCGGGCGTAGGCGAAGGCGTCATCGCGACGGACCCGGGGCCAGGCGGCGTAGGTCCGCACCAGCGCCGTCTGCACCGCCTCCTCGGCCGCGTGCCCGTCGCCGGTCAGCAGATAGGCGGCGTGCCGCAGGCCGGCTGAACTTGCCGTAGCGAACTCGACGAACTCCTCGTCACCGCGTGCCAATGCCGTCCTTTCCGCCGATTCTCCGCCCGTGCTTATACGGGCGGAGGGTGCAAAAGGTTGCTGCCCGGACGTCACAACTATTCGCGGGGCCGGACGTATCTCCACCTGTCGGTCTGATCGTCACTTCGAGGAGGAGCATATGGAGTTCACGACACGGCGGAGGCGGGTTACCGCTGCCTGGGCCCTTGGGACGGTGGCGGGGGTGGCGCTGCTGGCAGGCTGCGGCGCCGCCACGGCCGCGGTCGACGCCAGTCACGCTGCTCACGCCAGCGCGAAGGCGTCACCCAAGGCATCCGCGGCACCGAGGGCCTCGGCGTCCGCGAGCGCTCCCTCGGCGAGCCCAACCGGAAACCCGGCGACACCGCAACCCGTTCCCAGCGAGGCCTGCCCGACGCCGGTGCCAACGGCGGTACCAACGACGGCGGCCAGCCCGGTGCCCCGCGCCAGCGCGAGCCCCGTCGGCGGAGCCGGGTCGGCGACGCCCGAGCCGGTCCCCACCAGCCTCAGCGCGTGCGCCACGCCCTACCCCTCGCCGACACCGACGTCGGCCCAGCCGGAGCCCACCGCCAGCCCAACCGCGCCAGCGGCGACCCCCTCCGCAATCCCAACCGCGAGCGCTTCCCCGCTCCCCACCGGCAGGGCCTAGCGCACAGCGCTCCCCGCCGGCAGGGGTTTAGCGCACAGCGCTCCCCACCGGCAGGCCTTAGCGCACAGCGCTTGTTGCTGTTATCCGCTGTTAGGGCGCACCCGGCCCGGCTTCGCGACCTGTCACCTACGCCAACGACATGGTCGCGACCTGTCACCTACGCCAACGACATCGTCTATTAGTGTCAATGGCGTAGCTGACAGGTTCGAGCAGGTCAATGGCGTAATCGACAGGTTGGGGCAGGTCGTTGGCGTAGCCGACAGGTTTGGCGCCTGTCAGCTACGCCAATGTCATCGCCTGCTGGTGTCAATGGCGTAGCTGACAGAAGGTCGGTGACAGGAAGCGGTTATCGCGGCGAGACGGCGGCGGGCTCGGCCGCGGGGCGGGTGCCCCATTCGGCGATCAGGATCACGATCGCGGTCAGCATGGGCCAGAAGGCCAGCGCGCTGGAGGCGCCAAGAGCGAGGGACGAGGGGAAGACGGTGCCGTTGGCGCTGGACGCCAGGTCATGGTTGTAGGCGGACAGGCCGATCTGCTGGCCGAGCCAGAGCATGACGAATGCGCCCGCCACGCCGCCCAGGATGAGGCCGGCCGCCACCAGGGCCCGGCCGCCCCCGCGTCGCCGCGACACCCCGAAGCGGAAGCCGATCAGGCCGGTGAGCAGCCCGGCGATCGCGGCGATGCCGGCGAACCAGGCATCCGCCCCGATGAACGCGCGTGTCTCCGTGTTCATCAGCTCGGCTGTGCCCGCGCTGATCTCCTGCAGCATTGCCCGGGGGGCCACCTCACCCCAGATGAGCCCGCCGAGGAGGCCGAGCACCGCGCTGCCGGCCAGCGCCGCCGCGAACCAGGCGACGGTCGAGCGCGGCGATGCGTCCTTTCCTGACAAGCTGAACTGCTCGGGCACGGTAGTCATCCGCGACTTCCCACCTCGCTTTCCTCCCGCGATCGTAGCGGCGAAAGTGAATGCCCGCGCACGCGGGACACGCCGATGGTTTAGCCGCTTTAGCGCCGGGCAGTCGGTGGGCGCTAAGCCCCCAATGTAGGAGGTTACCGTGACCATCGTCCTTATCATCGTGCTGGTTCTGGTGGTGATTGTGGTCGGGGGGGCGCTCTACGTCCGCCAGACCTCACAAAAGCGCCAGTTCGGACCCGAGTACGACCAACTGGCGAGCGAGGTTGGGCCCCGACGCGCCAAGGCCGAGTTCGCCAAGCGGCAGAGGCGGGTCGACGGGCTCGACTTGAAGCCGCTCTCCGCCGAGCAGCGCGCGGCATACGAGGCCAGGTGGGAAGCCGCGCAGGAGCAGTTCATCGACAGCCCGCGCCAGGCCACCAAGAACGCGGCCGAACTGGTTACCGCGGTAGCGGCCGAGGTCGGCTACCCGATCGACAACCAGGAGCAGCTGCTGGCCGACCTCTCCGTTCGCCATGGGCGTTACCTGGAGGGATACCGGACCGCGCGCCGCACCACCGACCAGGCCGTGGAGGGGGCTACCGAGGAATTCCGGCAGGCCCTGCTGGACTACCGCGCCCTGTTCAACGACCTGATCGGCACCGACACCAACACCGACGCCGACCGCGGGCAGACCCGGCTGACCCGGCGCGAGCGCGAAGAGCTGAACCAGCCGTCCTAACCGGGCATCGCCCGGCTCAAGCGCGGGCGGCGCCCGCACCGGGCACCGACGCCGTGCGGACGCCAGACGCAACACCCGAGACCTGATCAACGCCACCCCTGACCTGATCAACGCCACCCCTGACCTGACAACGCCACCCCTGAGAAGAACCTGAGAAAGGAAACCTGGCTATGAGCCTAGAAACCGATGAGCTGAACCAGCCCAATGACGGGGACGACACCGCCGGCCGCCACCGGTTCGGCTTCCGGCACGCGGACACCGGTGTCGATGAGGACGGAGTCAACCGGGACCTCGACGACCAGGACGCCGCTGACGACGACGAGCTAGACGCTGACGACGCCGTGGACACCGGCTCCGTCTACCAGCGGTCCGACAACCCCGATGTGGTCGACGCCGACACGGACGACCCGCAGCCCACCTTCACCCCCTCCGACAGCGGGCCGGCCACCACCCTGCTTGCTCCCGAGGACGGGCAGGTTGTCCAGGGCGAGGTCGTATCCGAGGTTGTGACTCCCGCGGATGCTGATTACGAGCCGTCCACGCTGGACGACACCACCAGCACCTTCCCGGCGAGCGAGGCGGTCCCGGTGAACGACGCGGTCCCGGCGAGCGAGGCGACTACCCCCCCGGTCGCCGCGTTCGACGTGAACGCGCCCCTGCTCGGCGACTCCGTCACCCTGAAGGCGAGCTGGCAGCAGGCGGCGGCGGAATTCGTCGACGACCCGCGGGCAGCGGTCGCGGAAGCGGCGGACCTGGTCGAGCACACGGCGCAGACACTAGTCGGCGCCCTGCAGCAGCGCCAGCGCCAGCTGCGCGGCCAGTGGGAGAACGGCACAGAAACCGGCGTCAACGGATCCAACGGGACGACTGACACGGTCGACACCGAAGAGCTCCGGCACCTGATGCAGAGCTACCGCGCCCTGTTCAACCAGCTCTGCGCCCTGTAGAAGGCGCACGGCGCCGCTACTTCAGCCAGGCCGATGGGAGCCAGACCCTCCCGTCGCCCTGGCTGATTGCCTTTCGTCAGACCGGGTCAAACGGCTCGGGATACGCGAAGCTGCGCGACGTGATTTCCCAGCGCCGCCACTCGGCCCGCACCGCCTAGTCAGGTAAAGAGAAGGTATAGCTGTCCCCAATCGAGGGTAAAAATCAGGCATGGCTACCCCCGCCGCCGAGGCTCTGGAAACGAAAAACACCGAAGTCGTCCTCCGCTACCTGCGCGTATTCGAGACCTACGATCTCGTCGAGCTGGCGGAGCTAGTCGATCCCAACGTAGTCGGCCACGGCGCCGGTCACACCGTCAAGGGACGCCAAGTGGTCGAAGACGCGGTCCTGTCCCCCGGCCTTTCCGCCTGCGCCGTCCGGGTGGACGACCTGTTCGCCGCCCGGGACCGGGTGACCGTCTCGTTCACGCTCAGCTACACCCAGGAGCGGACCGGCAGGGAATTGACCATGACCGGCACCAAGTGCTACCGCCTGCACGACGGAAAGATCGTCGAACTCTGGGGTGAGACCGACCTCTACGGCTTCCTCCGCCAAGCCGGCCTAGTCCCCGCTCAGTTCCCGCCCCGCTAGCCCCCGGCGCGCCGGCCGCAGCCGCCAGCGATCAACCTTGGGGCCAAAGTTGTACGCCCTAAAAGGGGCAAATGGTGCATTCTGGTCACATTTCCGGCAGTTAAACGCACAACTTTGGCCCCAAGACGTCTGCCGCGTCAGCGGTCGGGTGGCGACGTGATGACATGCCCGCAAATATCCGATATGTCGGACTGCGGCATGCGGAGAGTCCGGTGGGCCTCCCGCCCTGTGCGCATGCGCGGCCCAGCCGGACGGCTCTTGATTTCTGTCACTGTCCTGGACACGTCGAAGCGGGGCGCGAGTAGTGCGCCACCGCGCGTTCGGCCTACCGATCGGGTTCATCGGTGGGCCGACAGCGCGGGAAGCACCACCGCGCCCAGCGACCCCCGCGACCCCCGCGGTTTTTGAATTTCGGTCACCACCCGAGGACCTGGAAGCGGTGCTCCCGGCAACCGGAGCAGCGGTTTTGATTTTGGTTCCCGCCCTGGGGGCGCACCCCGATGCTTAACTCGCGATGCAGGACGGCCCGAGGAGTTGCTTCAGGTCGGCGTGCAGCGCCGGTGACGCGGTGACGCGGAGCTTGTCGTCCAGCCGGACCACGGTCGTCTTCTGGTTGCCGCGGAGCTTCAGGTGGACCTCGGTCGGGCCCGGGTGGGTGCGGAGCACGTCACGGAGCTGCTCCACCACCGGCGGGACGCACTTGGTGACCGGGAGGTTAAGCACGATCGGGGCGGTGCCGTCTGTTCCGGCTGTCAGATCGGGGATGGTCATGTCCATGGCGATGAGCTTCGGCACGTCGTCGCGGCGGTCGACCTTGCCCTTGATGATGACGATCGCGTCGTCGGCGATCGCGGTGGCGTAGAGCTGGTAGCTGTTGGGGAAGAACAGCACCTCGATCGCGCCGCCCAGGTCCTCCAGGGTCGCGGCGGCCCAGGCGTCGCCCTTCTTGGTGACCTTGCGGGTGACGCCGGAGAGAATGCCGCCGATCTTGACGATCTGGTCGCCGTTGCGGCCGGTCGGCAGGGGCAGCGAAACCGCCGGGCGCTCCTCGTCCTCGGACGCGTCGTCGGCGACGGCCATCAGCTCGGCCACCGAGACGTCGGTGCCGGCCGCGATCATGTGCTCGATGCCGAGCAGCGGATGGTCGGATACGTACAGGCCGAGCATCTCGCGCTCGAAGTTGAGCCGGGACTTCTTATCCCATTCGGCGTCGGGGATCGCGACCTCGAACACCGCGTCGGCCTCCTCGTCCCCGCCGAAGAGGGAGTCCTGGCCGATCGCCTCGTTCCGCTTGATGTCGATGACCGAGTCGACCGCCTGCTCGTGGATGAGCGCCAGGCCCTTGCGCGGGTGCCCGAACGAGTCGAACGCGCCCGCCTTGATCAGCGACTCGATGACCCGCTTGTTGCAGACAACGACGGGGACCTTGCGCAGGAAGTCGGCGAAGCTGGTGAACTCGCCCTTGGACTTGCGGGTGGCGACGATCGCCTCGACCACGTTGATGCCGACGTTGCGGATCGCGGCCAGGCCGAAGCGGACGTCCGGGCCGACCGCGGTGAAGGTGGCGATCGACGCGTTGACGTCCGGGGGCAGCACCTTCACCCCCATCCGGCGGGACTCCGACAGGTAGAGCGCGGACTTGTCCTTGTCGTCGCCGACGCTGGTGAGGACGGCGGCCATGAACTCGGCCGGGTAGTTCGCCTTGAGGTAGGCGGTCCAGTAGGAGACCAGCCCGTAGGCGGCGGAATGCGCCTTGTTGAACGCGTAGCCGGCGAACGGGACGAGGACGTCCCAGACCGCCTGGATCGCCTTGTCGGAGTAACCGCGCTCCTTGCAGCCGTCCCGGAAGGGGACGAACTCCTTGTCCAGGATCTCCTTTTTCTTCTTGCCCATGGCCCGCCGCAGCAGGTCGGCCTGTCCGAGCGTGTAGCCGGCCAGGATCTGCGCCGCACGCTGCACCTGCTCCTGGTAGACGATCAGGCCGTAGGTGGGCTCGAGGATCTCCCGCAGCGGCTCTTCAAGAGCGCGTAGTTGGTGTGGC
This sequence comes from Trebonia sp., assembly GCA_050013875.1. Classification (GTDB taxonomy): domain Bacteria; phylum Actinomycetota; class Actinomycetes; order Streptosporangiales; family Streptosporangiaceae; genus Trebonia. Next base: position 42,505 of record JBEKEK010000056.1, read on the forward strand.
TGTTGACGCCCATCGGGCCCGGGCGGTACAACGCGCCGAGGGCCGAGATGTCCTCGAAGTTGTCCGGCTTCATCACGCGCAGCAGGGTCCGGTAGCCGGAGGAGTCGAACTGGAACACGCCAAGCGTGTCGCCCCGGGAGAGCAGTTCGTAGGTTGCCTTGTCGGTCAGCGGGAGGCTGAGCAGGTCGATCTTGGTCTTCCGGTTGTCCTCGATGGCCCTGACCGCGTCGCTCATGATGGTGAGGTTGCGCAGGCCGAGGAAGTCCATCTTCAGCAGGCCGAGGCCCTCGCACGTCGGGTAGTCGAACTGCGTGATCACCGCGCCGTCGGCGTGCCTGGTCCACACCGGGATGTGGTCGGTGAGCGGCTCGGCCGACATGATCACCCCGGCCGCGTGCACGCCGGGCTGGCGGATCAGCCCCTCGATGCCCTTGGCGGTGTCGATGATCTGCTTGATCTCCGGCTCGGTGGCGTAGAGGTTGCGCAGGTCGCCGGCCTCGCCGTAGCGGGGGTAGCTCTCGTCGAAGATGCCGTTAAGCGGGATGTCCTTGCCCATCACGGCGGGCGGGAACGCCTTGGTGATGCGGTCGCCGAGGGCGTAGGGGAAGCCGAGGACCCGGGTCGAGTCCTTGATGGCGGCCTTCGCCTTGATCGTCCCGTAGGTGATGATCTGGGCGACCTTGTCGCTGCCCCAGCGCTGGGTGACGTAGCGGATGACGTCCGCCCGGCCGCGCTCGTCGAAGTCGATGTCGATGTCGGGCATCGAGATGCGCTCGGGGTTGAGGAAGCGCTCGAAGATCAGCCCGTGGTCGAGCGGGTCGAGGTCGGTGATGCCCATCGCATAGGCGACGATGGAGCCCGCCGCGCTGCCGCGGCCCGGGCCGACCGCGACGCCGTTGTTCTTCGCCCAGTTGATGAAGTCGGCGACGACGAGGAAGTAGGCCGGGAACCCCATCTGGATGATGATGCCGAGCTCGTACTCGGCCTGCTTCTTGCGCGTCTCGTCGTAGCCGCCGGGGTAGCGGCGGTCCATGCCCTGCCACACCTCGGCCGTGAACAGCGCGTCCTCTGACTCGAATTCCGCCGGGATCGGGTACCGCGGCATCAGGTTGACGAACTCGAACATGCCGGCCGTGTCGACCCGGTCGGCGATCAGCAGCTGGCTGTTCCGGCAGCCCTCGCGCCAGACGTCGCTGTTGTTGACCGCGTACATCTCGTCCGGGGACTTGATGTAGTAGCCGGTGCCGTCGAACTTGAAGCGGTCCTCGTCGGCCAGGGTCTTGCCGGTCTGGATGCAGAGCAGCAGCTCCTGCGCCTGGGCGTCGGTCTCTTTGCTGTAGTGGCTGTCGTTGGTGACGACCGGCGGGATATTGAGCTTCTTGCCGATCTCGAGCAGCCCGTCGCGGACCCGGGTCTCGATGTCGAGGCCGTGGTCCATCAGCTCGAGGAAGTAGTTCTCCTTGCCGAAGATGTCCTGGTACTCGGCGGCGGAGCGCAGTGCTTCCCCGACCTGGCCGAGCCGGAGCCTGGTCTGCAGCTCGCCCGAGGGGCAGCCGGTGGAGGCCATCAGGCCGGCCGCGTGCTCGGCCAGGATCTCCTTGTCCATCCGCGCGTACTTGGTCATCCAGCCCTCGGCGTAGGACCGGGACGTGAGCTTGAACAGGTTGTGCAGGCCCTCGTTGTTCCTGGCCCAGATCGTCTTGTGCAGGTACGAGCCGGAGGCGGAGACGTCGTCCCGCTTCTGGTGCGGCTGGCCCCACAGGATGCGGCTGGTGTTACGCCGGCTCTCCGGCGCGACGTACGCCTCGATGCCGATGACCGGGGTGATGCCGGCGTCCTTGGCCTGTCGGTGGAACTCGGCCGCGCCGTACATGTTGCCGTGGTCGGTCATCGCCACGTGCGTCATCTGGTGCCGGGCGACCTCCTTGAACAGCTCCTTGAGGCGGGCGGCACCGTCGAGCATCGAGTACTCGGTGTGCACGTGCAGGTGGGCGTAGGGGGTGTCAGCCATGTGCGTTCATCGCCTCCTGCTTGCGCCTGAAGTTGTCGCCCGCTCGGCGCACGCTCCGCCTCGCTGCTTTCCGTTGCCCATGAATCGTCGGGCCGGGGCACAGTGGTCGGGGTGGCTCAACCGGCGTGCGACTACCTTAGCGGGTTGGGGAGCGAGGGTGGTGACCCCGCGCCGAGACCTTCGAGTACTTCCGGCCAGGCTTCGGCCATGTCCAGCCCTGCGCCTGTCTAGCCCTGCGCCACGGGTGCGTCGACGCGGAGTTCCCACTGGGACGTAGCGGGGGCGGTGACGGAGATGCTCAGGGTTACTTTCCGCCCCGGGCTGGCCTGCGTGGTGGGGGTGAACATGATTCCGTCGGGGTCGGTGCCCGCGTCGCAGGGGATGCTCCAGCCAAGGCCGATGCCAGGGCTGCTGAGCCGGGCGCTGCCCGTGCCGATGCAGCCGAACCAGAACGCCAGGTCGGCTTCCGCGCCGATGCTGAAGCGCCGCGCCCCCGAGCCGGACCGCGGTCCCAGGATAGGCTCGTACGTCTTGCCGTCATTGCCGGTCCAGGACGACGCGACCGGGAACGCGGGAAAGGCGGTGGCCGACGCGGCCGCCGCCTGACCACCGTCTGGCGAGGCGCCGCAGCCGGCCGCCAGGGCTGCCACGGCCAGACCGAGGCAGACCGCAAGCGATGGACGGAGGCTAGCTTGAACCTGCATGTTCACCCAATTTTCCCGGCCGGAATCAGCTCTCGGCCGACAGCACGTCCAGCGCGTGCTGCAGATCAGGCGCGTAGTCCGACTCGAAAATGACCTCGCGGCCGGTGCCGGGGTGCTCGAAGGCGAGGCGGACGGCGTGCAGCCACTGGCGGGTCAGGCCCAGGTGGGCGGCCAGCGTCGGGTCCGCGCCGTAGAGCAGGTCACCGACGCAGGGGTGGCGCAGCGCGGACATGTGCACCCGGATCTGGTGGGTACGTCCGGTCTCAAGGCCGATGGAAAGCAACGACGCCGCGCGGAAGGCCTCGAGCGTGTCGTAGTGGGTGACGGACGGCCGCCCGTCGGCGACGACCGCGAACCGCCCGTCGCCGGAGGACGGGTGGCGGCCGATCGGCGCGTCGATCGTGCCGCGCAGCGGGTCCGGGTGGCCCTGGATCAGCGCGTGGTAGGTCTTCGACACGGTGCGGTCGCGGAACGCCTGCTTGAGAGCGCTGTAGGCGGACTCGCTCTTGGCGACGACCATCAGGCCGGTGGTGTTGGCGTCCAGCCGGTGCACGATGCCCTGCCGCTCGGCCGCACCCGAGGTGGCCACCCGGTGCCCGGTGGCGAGCAGCCCGCCGATCACCGTCGGCCCGGTCCAGCCGGGTGTCGGGTGCGCCGCGACGCCGCGCGGCTTGTCCACCACGATGATGTCGTCGTCCTCGTAGACGATCCCCATCCCCGGCACCGGCTCGGACGGCACCGGGACCTCGGCCCCGGGCGGTGGCGGCAGCGTCACCGACAGCTCCGCGCCCGCCAGCACCCGGTCGGACTTGATCCCCAGCTTGCCGTCGATGAGCACCTTGCCGTCGCCGATCAGCTCGGCGGCACCGGTCCGTGACACTCCGAACATCCGGGCGATCGCGGCGTCGAGCCGCTCCCCGTCCAGCCCATCGGGAACGAAGACCAGCCGCTCGGGCGTGGTCACTGCTCCGCGTCCGCGCTGGGTGGGGCGGCGGCGGGGATGCTGGGGGAAGGGGCGGCGGGG
>JBEKEK010000057.1:0-41112 GCA_050013875.1 Trebonia sp.
AGCAGCGACGACAGCGGCACGTTCTGGTTCAGCGCCAGGATGATCCCGCCGACGCACATGATCGGCGCGGACAGCAGCAGGGTGAACGTCATGATCGCCAGCATCTGGACCTGCTGGACGTCGTTGGTGGTCCTGGTAATCAGCGACGAGGTGCCAAGGTGGCTCACCTCCCGGTCGGAGAACATCAGCACCCGGCGGAACACTCCTTGCCTGACATCGCGGCCGAGTGCCATCGCGACCTGCGCGCCGAAGTAAATCGCGCCGATCGCGCACAGGATCTGCACCAGCGTGATCGCGAGCATCACGCCGCCGGTCGTCAGGATGTAGTGCGTGTTGTGGAAGATCACGCCGTTGTCGATGATGTCCGCGTTCAGCGTCGGCAGGTACAGCGTGGCCAGCGTCTGCGCAAGCTGCAGCACCAGCAGGAGCGCGAGCGGCTTATGGTACGGGCGCAGATAGGTGCGCAGCAGGCGGATCAGCACAGGACTCTCTCATCCTCCGTCAGGACTGGGCGGGCAGGATTTACCCAGGTGCGTCGCGGAGCACCGCGGATGGAGCCATCGCCTGGGATAGCGCTGGATCCGGGATAGGTAACCCGCGGGGGGACACCTGGAGGCAACCGTAACCAGATCACCAGGGTAAACCCATGTTCCGGCTGCTCCGCCGGCGTGCCCGCGCCGGAACCCGGGAACCTGTCCGGCCGGCCAGGTTCGGCTGGGCTAGCCGCCGGGGCTGACGAGGCCGGTCTCGTAGGCGACCACGACGGCCTGGGCACGATCACGCAGGTTCAGCTTGGCCAGGATGTGTCGGATGTGGCTCTTGGTGGTGTCCTCACTGACGACGAGGGCGTCGCTGATCTCGGCGTTGGACAGCCCGCGGGCGATCAGCCGCAGCACCTGCGTCTCGCGGGGAGTGAGCTCGTCCAGCGCCCTGGCAGGAGGCCGGGGATCCCGGTGCTGCCGGGCGAAGTCGGCGATAAGCCGCCGGGTGACCGACGGCGCCAGCAGCGCGTCGCCGGCGGCCACGACGCGGACGGCATGCACCAACTCGGCGGTGGTGGCGTCCTTGAGCAGGAATCCGCTAGCCCCTGCCCGCAGCGCCTCGTACACGTACTCGTCCAGGTCGAATGTGGTCAGCATCAGCACGCGGGGAGCGGACTCGCCGCCGGACAGCAGCTCACGGGCCGCGGCCAGCCCGTTCATGACCGGCATGCGCACGTCAAGCAGCACCACGTCGGGCCGCAGCCGCCGAGCTTGCGATACCGCCTGCGCGCCGTCGCCCGCCTGCCCGGCCACGGTGATGCCCGGCTGGGCGGCCAGGATCGCCGCGAACGATTCCCGCACCATCGTCTGGTCGTCCGCGATCAGGCACCGGATCGCCGCCCGGCCGCCCGCCTGACCCGGCTCGCCCGGCTCGCCCGGCCCGTCGGCGCTGGTCACGGCGGCTCCCCGGTCGGCAGCTGGGCGGCGACCTCGAAGCCGCCGCCCGGCGCCGACCCGGCCGAGAAGGTGCCGCCGAGCAGCGTCACCCGCTCCCGCATGCCCGCGAGCCCGTGCCCGCGCCGGCAGCCGCTGGCGGCGGGCGCGTTCGCCCCGTTCCGCGCGGCGCCCGGCGGCCCGTTACATATTTTCAGCCGAACGGCCGCTGGTTCTACGTCCACGGTCACGCAGATCGTGGTGCCCGGGGCGTGCCGTCCGGCGTTGGATAGCGATTCCTGGACGATCCGGTAGACGCACACGCCGACCGGCGCGGGCAGCCCGTTCAGCGGCCCCCGGCGGGACATTTCCACGGCCAGCCCGGCACCGCGCGCGGCAGCCACGAGCCCGGGCAGGTCACCGAGGCCCGGCTGCGGATCCTGCTCGGCGGCCTCGCCGGTGCGCAGCACGCCGAGCAGGCGGCGCATCTCGGTCAGCGCCTCGCGGGCGGTCCCGCCCAGTTCACCGAACTCGGCCAGGGCGTCGCTGGCCAGCCGGTCCAGCCGGTAGGGGGCGGCCTCGGCCCGCACCGCGATCAGCGACAGGTGGTGCGCCACCACATCGTGCATCTCCCTGGCGATCCTTGCCCGCTCCTCCAAAACGGCACGGCGCCCCGCCTCGGCCTCGGCACGGTCGGCGGTCTCCGCTAGTTCGAGCCGCGCCCGGTAGCGGCCGCCGAACGCGTCGGCGGCCAGCGCCACCGCGGTGAACACGATGGTCCCGACCGCCAGCACCACGGGCCCGGGGTCCGTCCGGGCGGCCTGCAGCCACCACGGCAGCAGGGTCAGCGCCCACATCCACCACAGCACGCCCCGCGAGTGCCGCACCCCCGCCACGGCGAACACCACCACCAGCACCGCCACCTGCACCGGGTTCCACGGCCAGTCGGCGGGGATTGAACCGGGTTCCTGCTGCGATTCGATTCCCATCCATGGCATCACGGCCAGCGCCAGCCAGCCGATCCGCCAGCCAAGCAGCGGCCGCCTGACCGCCAGCGGCAACGGCGCCACCCCGACCAGCGACACGATAATGAGCAGCACTATCGCCCAGTTTGACGGCAGGTTCAGGAAACCGATCAGCCCCCCTTGCGCGTGGTGCGCTGAGTTCCGGCCAAGATCGTTGATTAGCTGGTCTTTGGGAGTCTGCGGTGGTGCGATCTTTCCGCCGGCCTTCCCCGCGAGGCCGAACGCCTTCGTCCCGGCGGCGCTGAACGTCACGTAGACGACGCTGGCCGTGACCGCCGCCGCGGTCCACACCGCCAGTCCCCAGACGACGGCACGGCGTTGCCAGGGTGAGCGCCACTGCCACGCCGGGACCGGGTCCGCGCCGACCGCCACCTGGGTCAGCGGGTGCCAGGCCAAGACCGCCGCGCGCCCGGCGCGCGCGAGGGCGGCCGCTCCGCCCGGCTTGTGATGCACGATCTCACGATAGGCGGCACCGCCCGGGCGGTCATCACACCACGGAATGTCACGCCCAGGGGTGATCAGGCCGATGGCGGCGCTCTTGGGGGACCCATGGGTGTGAGTCCGGTTTCCCGCCCGTGGACTGACGACAGGCGGCTGCCCGGCGGCCAGCCTGGATGCAGTTATCCGGCTCTCCATACCCGGGGAAGGTGACCTCTTGTGAAACAGGGACGCCAGACGCTGCGAGGCAGCCGGGCGCGCACGCCGTGTTCGTGCACGGCCGTTGCCGTGACTGCCCTGCTGGCGGCATGCAGTTCCAGCCCGTCAGCCACCAGTTCCGGCGGCTCGGCGGGGACGGGAGGACCGGTGAATTCCCAGCTGCTTGCCTTCTCCCGCTGCATGCGCGCGGACGGCCTGCCGGGCTTCCCCGACCCCCTGCCAGGCCAGGTCACCGTAAAGTTCCCCAGCGCGCAAGACCTCGGGGTCAGCACCTCCCTGTACCAGACAGCCCAGAACGCCTGCCAGCACCTGCTCCCCAACGGCGGCAGCGCGCCGACCCAGACCGAGGTGCAGCAGGAACTCAGCGGCATGCGGAGTTTCAGCCAGTGCGTGCGCTCCCACGGAGTGCCGAACTGGCCCGACCCCATTGTCGATTCCCAGGGACGCCCCGTGTTCGATCTCGGCAGGGCCGGCATATCACGCAGCGAGGCGCGTTCCCCGCAGCTCCTGGCCACGATGAACGAATGCGGCCACCTGCTGCCCAACTCGCTTCCGGGGATCCCTATAGGGGGGTCGTAGGTGGCGCCTGGGGCGCCGTCGGGCCGACCGCGGGGTCGTGGCCGCTGGGTGGCGCTTGGCGTGGTGGTCGTGGTGGCTGCCGGTGCGATGGCGGCGTGGCGGGCGGTGGCATTCGCCCCGGCGGCCTCGTCCGGGTCAGGGCAGCAGGGGGCGCCGCCGCCGGCGACGCAGGTGGTGATGCGGGAGGATCTGTCAGCGACGACTCCGGTCACCGCGACGCTGGGGTACGCCGGTTCGTACACGGTCACCGGGGAGGGCGGCGGGACGTTCACCTCGCTGCCGTCGCAGGGGCAGGTGATCCGCCAGGGGCAGGCGCTCTACCGGGTCGACAACGCCAGCCCGGTGGCGCTGCTGTACGGCAGCGTGCCGGACTGGCGGGCGATGTCGGCGGGAACCACCGGCGCGGACGTGTCCCAGCTCAACCACGACCTGGCGACCCTCGGCTATAGCGATCGCGCGGACATCGTCGCGCTTGGCTGGGACTACTACTCCTGGGAGACGGCCTCTGCGGTGCAGAAGCTAGAAGAGCACCTGGGGGTCGCCGCCCCGCCGGGATCACTGTCGCTTGGGCAGGTGGTGTTCGAGCCGGAGGCGCTGCGCGTCGCCCAGGTGACCGGGCGTCTGGGCGCCCCGGCGGACGGGCCGGTGCTGACGGCGACCTCGGACCGGCACGTGGTGACCATCAGCCTCGATGCCTCTGACCAGGCGGAGGTCAAGGCCGGCGACGCGGTGAGCGTGACGCTGCCGGACGGGGCGAGCACGCCCGGTGTGGTGTCTGCTGTCGACCCGGTGGCGACCGCGTCCGGCCCGCCCGGTTCGGGCGGTTCGTCAGGCAGCGCCACGATCTCGGTGCAGGTGAAGCTCACCTACCCGCGGGCGGCGGGCACCTTGGACCAGGAACCGGTCACGGTGTACATCACCACCGCCAGCGCCAGGAACGTCCTCGCGGTGCCGGTAACGGCGCTGGTCGCCGAGGTGAGGGGGGAAGGGGAGGCGGCTGGCGGGTACGAAGTGGAGGTCGTCGGCCCGGGGAACACCGGGCGCTGGGTCCCGGTGCAGGCCGGGCCGGTCTTCGACGACAACTCCGGACTTGTGCAGGTGACCGGGGCGCTGACCCCCGGCGAGCGCGTCGTGGTGGCGTCGTCGTGAACGGCGGTGCCTGGGCCGCTCCGGGCAGCGGGACGGCGTCGGCAGATCTTGCTTCGACACCGGTGCTGGAGTTGGAGAACGTGTCGAAGCTGTACCCCGGGTGGCCGCCGGTGCGGGCACTGGACGGCGTGAGCCTGGCGGTGACCGCCGGGGAACTGGTCGCGGTGGTCGGCCCATCGGGGTCGGGCAAGACCACGCTGCTGCACCTGATGGGCACTTTGGACCGGCCGACCGCCGGCACCGTCTGGGTCACCGGCCTGGACGCGGCGCGGATGAGCGACCGGGAACTGTCCGCGCTGCGGGCTTTGCGGATCGGGTTCGTATTCCAGCAGTTCTTTCTCGCCGAGCACCAGACCGTGCTCGGCAACGTCGCCGACGGCCTGCTTTACGCCGGGGTGCGCCGGGCCGAGCGGCGGCGGCTGGCGCTGCGCGCCTTGGACCTGGTCGGCCTGGCACACCGGGCCGCCACCCGGCCCACCCAGCTGTCCGGCGGGGAACGGCAGCGGGTCGCCATCGCCCGCGCGGTCGCCGGCGCCCCGCCGGTGGTGCTGGCCGACGAGCCCACCGGCAACCTCGACTCCGCCACCGGCGCGTCCATCCTGGCCCTGCTTGAGGAACTCAACGCCCACGGCACCACGGTCATCATCATCACCCACGACCGCGCCATCGCCGCCCGCACCCGGCGGCGCATCGAGATGCTCGATGGGCACATCGTCGACGACACCGCGGCCACCGCTGACACCGGTCAGGAAGGAACGTTATGACCACCACATCACCGCGTCCGCCCGCCCCGGCCGTACCGTCCGCCGCCCGGCTGCGCCCCTCCGACCTAGCCGACCTGGCCAGCATCGGACTGCGCACCCGCAAGCTGCGCGGCGGGCTGTCCGCGCTGGGCATCGCGATAGGCGTCGCCGCGATCGTGGCCATCCTCGGCCTGGCCGCCTCCGCCAAGCAGGGGCTGCTGGCCGAGATCGCCCGCCTGGGCACGAACCTGCTGACCGTCACCAACGGGCAGACATTCAGCGGCTCAAGCGCGGAACTGCCGGTAACCGCGCCGGGCATGATCGACCGGCTGCCCGGCGTCACCGACGTAAGCGACACCGGTACCGTCAGCGGCGTCAACGCTTACAAGTCCCCGCTCATCCCGATGATCGAGACCAACGCCATCAGCGTGGACGCCGCGACGCTGGGGCTGCCCGCCGCCGCCGGCACCGGCATCGCTCAGGGCCGGTTCCTCAACGCCGCCACCGCCCGCGAGCCCGTCGTGGTGCTCGGCGCAGAGGCTGCCCAATTGCTTGGCATCGACCGGGTCCGGCCCGGGATGCGGATCTGGGTCGGCCCGGGCGGTCCCAGCGGCCAGTGGCTCTACGTCACCGGCATCCTCAACCCTGACAGCTACGCCCCCGAAATCGACTCCGCCGTCCTGGTTGGTTTCCCCGCCGCAGAAAAATACCTGCATTTCGACGGCAACCCGTCGGAGATCTACGTCCGCACCACCGACACCCAAGCCGTCGTCACCCGCGTCGACTCCCTCCTCGGCGACCAGGCCAACCCGCAAAACCCCAGCCAGGTCGACGTCTCCCGTCCCTCGGACGTCCTCACCGCCCGCGCCGAGACCGAGGGCGCCCTCGACACCCTGTTCCTCGGCCTCGGCGCCGTCGCCCTCCTGGTCGGCGCGATCGGTGTCGCCAACATCATGATCATCTCCGTGCTTGAGCGCCGCCAGGAGATCGGACTGCGCCGCGCCCTAGGCGCCACCCGCACCCAGATCCGCGTCCAGTTCCTCGCCGAGGCCATCCTGCTGGCCCTGGCGGGCGGCGCCACCGGGGTTATCCTCGGCGCGGCCACCGTGACGGTCTACGCCCGCACCCACGCCGAGACCGTCGTCATCCCGGCCGAGGCCTGGGCTGGCGGCCTGGCCGCGGCGATCGTCGTCGGCGCCATAGCAGGCCTCCTGCCCGCCATCCGCGCCGCCCGCCTGTCCCCCACCCAAGCGCTATGGACCATCTAGCAGGCAAATCTTCCGCGTTCAGGGCAGGCCGATTTATGGGCGATAGGCCTACAATGTCGCGATTCTTGTCGGATATCGCCGTAAAACTGAAAACTTATGCTGAAGGCTGGCTTGAAGACAGTTGAACACGAGAGCAAGCTACGGGTAGCGCACTGCCATCTCGGGAGGAATGCCAATGTCGGCTCGCTCTCACTCACGCCGCCTCATCGTCACGCTCGTTACCGGCAGCCTTTTGCTCCTCGGATCGCTGGCCGGCTGGCCCGGGCCGGCCCGGGCGGCCGGGATGGCGTTCAGCCCCAGCAGTTGCGTCACCACACCAAGCACCGTGGTCCCAAGCGTCCAGATCACCGACCCGGCCTGCGAGTTCAACGGTGTGGCGTACACCGGGCCGTTCAGCCCGATCGCCAACGGCAGCGGCCAGCTGTCCCGGGTCTGGACCGGCATCGCCGCCGATGGCGGCGCCTACCGAGTCGAGGTTCCGCCCCACTGGAACGGGACCCTGGTGATGTTCGCCCACGGTTACGACGGGACCGGCACCGAGGTGTGGGTCGACGATCCGCAGCTTCGCCAGTACTTCGTCGATAACGGGTTCGCCTGGGCCGCGTCGAGCTATGCGATGAACGGATACGACCCCGGCGACGGCGTGGTGGACACCCACGACCTGCTGCAGGCGTTCCCGTCGATCACCGGATTGCACGCCCGGCAGGTGATCATGAGCGGCCTGTCGATGGGCGGCGAGGTCACAACGGCCGAGATTGAGGCCTACAAGGGCGAGTTCGCCGGCGCCATGCCCTACTGCGGGGTGCTGGCGGGCAACGACCTGTTCGACTACTACCTGGGCGCCAACGTCACGGCCGCGGGCCTCACCGGGACGACGATCAGCTACCCGACGACGCTGGCGGCCGGCCAAGCCTATGCGCCCGCGTATCAGTCCACCGTGCAGTCCGAGCTGCCCGCCCTCGGGATTACCCCCGATCCGGCCACCGGCGACCAAACCTTCACCACCAGCCTGACCAAGACCGGGACGCTGTGGGCCGACACCGTCGAGCAACTGTCCGGCGGTAGCCGGCCCGGTTTCGCCAGCGCTATCGACTACTGGGACAGTTTCGGGTTCGCCCCGCTCACCCAGATCCCGTTCCTATTCGGCCTTTACCCCGGGACCAACGGCGGCACCCTCGGCTTCGCCAACGGGAGCGTGGCCGGCAACCAGCGCACGTTCTACACGTTCAGCGACCAGCCGCTGTTCGACCTCCCGCAGGAGATCGCGCTCAACCGCGCCGTGCTGCGGGTACCGGTCACGGCCACATCCTCGGCCGACGCCCTGTCGCCGGCCGAGCTGCCGGTGATCCACGGCGACCCGGGCATCCCGGTGCTGTCGGTCCACGGGATCGGCGACCTGTTCGTTCCGCTCTCCATGGATCAGCAGTACGACGCCATGATGGCGGCGCACGGCCAGGGCGGCCTGTTCGTGGACCGGGCCATCCGCGAAGTCACGCACTGCGGTTACACGACCAACGAGCTGTCGTCCGCGTTTTCCGCCCTCGTGTCGTGGATCCACACCGGAAAGCGGCCCGCGGGCGACAACATCCTCAGCCCGCGGACGGTGTCATCACCGCTGTTCGGCTGCCGGTTCACCGACCCCACCCCCGGTGCCCACCCGGAGTTCAAGGCCACCGTCCCCTGCCCGCCAAGCAGCCGGAACTAATACCTGACCACGCGCGGCCAGCCGGCCTCACCCACGCTGAGTCTTCCCAACTGGGTCTTCCCGACAAGGAATCTGGCGAGATTCCCGGTGTGTCGGCGATATCCTCTATCGCCATAATCACCCCGATCGCCAGTTCTAATACGGAGGCTCGCACCACGGTGGCACGCGCGGCAGAACTGTCCAAGACCCCCGAACCGGTGACGGCGACGGACAAGCCCATCGAAGCCGGGTCGCTCCGCCCGGGGCAGGCGGCCCGCGCTGTCGTCTCCGACGGCCGCGCGGTCCGCGATGCCATCGAGGCGGTGCTGGCCGCGCCGGGAGAATCCCGCGATGTCGCACGGCGAGCGTATGAGGCGGTGCGCGACCAGATGGTCGCCGACGCGCTGGCCGTGACGCCGGTAGACCGACTGCGGGACCTCATCGCCGGGAAGGTCACGTTGGCCCCCCTGATAGACGCGGGCCTCGATACGGTCGGCAAGGTCCTCGCGACCGAAGCGGAAGCGCTCAGGCGACTCCCAGGGGTTCGCCGTAGAACGGCCAGGCGCATCATGGCCGCCGCGTCGCTGATGCGGGAGTCCGCCCTGGAGGGGACCCGCGTTCGCATCGACCCGGACGCCCGCACCCCCGAGCAGACTGCGCTCATCGCGGCGCTGCGCCGCTACGAGCGCGCCAGGTCCGCGCTGAAGGGTCCGGACCTGAGTCCGCTTGCGAGCGAGATCGGGCGTCGCCTTGACCCGGCTGCCCGCGCCGCGAGCCGCCCGAGAATGCTCTTCACGTTCTCCGGGCCGAGGAAACAGGAAGCCCGCGACGCCCTCACCGAGCTGGGCGCCATCCTCAGCTCCAAGCACGCCGCCACGGCACGCAAGCGGCTGTCCAGGGCCGAGGCTGAGCTGGAGAAGGCCGGCAAGGAACAACGGGCAGCCCGGCTGTGGAATGACTACCTCGCCCGCCCCGTCACCTACAACGGCCTGCTGATCGAGGTCGCCGAGCTCGCCCCTGGGCGGGAGGCCAGCCAGGGCTTCCTCCCCGCCGACATCGCCGAGCGAGTCCGCGTACTGCCCCTTGACCAGTCCCTCCTCAAGACATCGCTGCGCGGTTACCAGGCCTTCGGCGCGAAGTTCGCGCTTGTCCAGGAGCGGGTAATCCTCGGCGACGAGATGGGTCTGGGCAAGACGATGGAGTCAATCGCCGCGATGTGCCACCTGGCCGCCAATGGCGCGACGCACTTCCTCGTCGTCTGCCCGGCGAGCGTGGTCATCAACTGGACGCGCGAGATGGAGCGGCACTCGCTGCTTGAGGCCCGTCGGCTCCACCTGCCAGGCGCGAAGCGGCAGGCAGCCGAGCAGGAGTGGGCGGCCAAGGGCGGCGTTGCCATCACGACGTTCGAGGCGCTGCGCGCGATGCCGGCCGACCTGGACATCTCGGTAGCGATGATGGTCGTCGACGAGGCGCACTACGCGAAGAACCCGAACGCGCTGCGCACCCAGGCGGTTAGCGAGTGGGCAGCGCGGAGCAGGCGGGCACTGTTCCTGACCGGGACGCCGATGGAAAACAAGGTGGCGGAGTTCCGGGTTCTAGTCGGGCACCTGCGCCCGGAGGTCGCCCAAAACCTGGACATCGCCGACGATGCGCTTGACGGCACGAAGTTCCGGGAGCAGGTGGCGCCCGTCTACCTACGGCGCAACGCCGAAGACGTGCTCAGCGAGCTGCCGGACCGGCTGGAGACGCAGGAGTGGGTGGCGCTCGACGGAGCGGCAATGCGCGCGTACCGGCAGGCGGTCCTCGAAGGGAACTTCATGGCGATGCGCCGGGCCGCGTTCGACCCGGGAACGGTGAAGGGATCGCAGAAGCTCCGGCGGCTGGTGGAGATCGTCAGCGAGGCAGCCGATGGCGGGCGCAAGGTCATCGTGTTCTCGTACTTTCGCGACGTGCTCGAGACGGTGGCCGAGGTGCTGGCCGGGCGTGACGGCGTTTCCGGCATCTCCGTCGTCGGACCGCTGACCGGGGACGTTTCGCCGACCGAACGCCAGGCGATGGTGGACGTTCTCACGAATGCCAGCGGGCCTGTCGTGCTGGTCTCCCAGATCCGGGCGGGCGGCGTGGGCCTGAACATCCAGGCCGCGTCGGTGGTCATCATCGCCGAGCCGCAGCTGACGCCGTCGATCGAGGAGCAGGCGATCGCCCGCGCGCACCGGATGGGCCAGGTACGCCCGGTGGACGTGCACCGGCTGCTGTGCGAGGACAGCGTCGACCAGCGCATCCTCGAACTGCTTGCGGACAAGCGCGAGGTGTTCAACGAGTACGCGCGCCGCAGCGACATGGCGAGCGCAACGCCGGACGCGGTAGACACCGGCTCCGAGACCGAGCTGCGGAACGCGATCGTGGCCGCGGAACGCAAACGGCTCAAGGCGGCGTGATCACCGCTTGAGCGCCTGCCGTGCCATGACGCCGGCCGATGACGAACAGGCCCGACGCGGCCGCTGCCACGGCGATCACGATTAGCAGCACGCGGTAGCTCACCACGGTGATCAGCGCCGCGCCGATCGCTCGGCCAGCTGCCCCAGGGAACAGCAAGCCACCCCTCGCGACGCGCTGGCTGAGCCACGATCCCCCGTTAACGTCAGCCTGCCGCGCGCTGATCAGGTGCCTGATGGCGGTGATTGTGTGTGGTCGAGGATGATCTGGCCGACGTGGCGGGGCAGGCCGGGAGAGAAGAATCCGTGTCCCATGCCGGGGACTATCTCCAGCCGGGCCCGCGGGATCTGCGTGGCCAGGGGGGCGGCCGGCTCGTCGAAGGGCAGGGCATCGCCGTTCAGGACGCGCCAGGTCTCAATGCCGGCGGTGACCCGCTGCTCGCGGGTCGCCTGCGGCATGGCCGCCCGCTCGGCCAGATGGCGCAGGAACCGCGGCGATGGCGGCGGGAGATCGCCGGGATCCCGGTCCTGCCCGGCCAGGGCGCGCGCCCAGGCTGGCCCGGCGTCATGACCTAGCGGGCCGGTCATGATCGCGGTCAAGGTGAGCACGCGCTCGGGGCGGTGCGCGGCAAGCCACTGGCCGATCGCGCCGCCGAGAGATGCCCCCGCGATGTGCGCGGCGGCGACATGGTGCCCGTCGAGCACGGCGACGGCATCGGCGGCCATGTCGGCCAGGGCGTAGGGCCGCGTTGCGAAATCCATGCAAGTGGACCGCCCGGTGTCGCGATGGTCGAACCTGATCACCTGCCGTCCGCCGGCGACGAGCGCACCGACCAGCTCATCGGGCCATCCGATCCCCTGGGCTGAGGTCCCCATGATGAGCAGGACAGCCGGGTCATCGGGGCTGCCGAACCGCTCTGCCCACAAACGCACCTCACCCGAGGCGATGAACTTCTCTTCGGTTAGGCCCACGACCACGAATTTAGCGAATGCATTTCCCGAATTCAACCGCCAATCTGAAATGCAAAATGGCTATAATTATGGTATAATGGAGTCGGCGGAAAGGCCTCGGTGGACGACGGCGTACCAGGTCAGTACGCCAACTGGGGCGGAATCGCGCTCAGCTCTGCCGGGCGGCCGCCTGACCGTGAGAGAATCGCTTGCAGGGTGCGCGAGTTACTGATATCGCATTTCTCGATTGCTGCGCGCCCGAGCTGGTCCAGCTCTTCGCGGAGGCCTGTATTCGTCAGTACGATCGGGCTCCAGAAGTACTGGCCCGGGGCCGGAGGGCCGGGGAAGCTCATTACCGTCTCGCCCAGGTCGAGCTGACTGCCATCGTTATAGGACAGGTAAAGGTGAAAGCGGTAGAGGTACAGGTCAGCGATCATGTTCCCCGGCAGCTGGCTGCGGAGGAGCAGGTCGAACCTGTCCGCGCCGCCCGGCGGCACGAGCTGAGAGACGGGAACGTCGATGGTACGGCCCGGCGAGGCATGGTCAGGGAGGCTGGCGGAGTAGGAACCACTGGAGGCAAAGCCTCCCTGGGCCATGCACTCCGGCAGCGACGCGAACTGCTGCATGACCAGTCTTGCCGAGTTAATGGCCGCTACCTGCGTCCCCGTGTTCAGCAGCCTTATGTCGATCTGGAACGGCTTCGGGACGGGTGGCCAGCCTGTCACGCGGGGCCAGCCGCTGTACGCGAGGGAGACCTGGTCGACCTCCAGGTGCGGTGCGGAGACGGCGGTGGCCGACTGCCCGAGTCCGAAAACCTGCTGCGAATAGGCGAGGCCGAGCCCGCCGAGTATGGTGACGGCAACGCCGATGACGATCGTGTGCGAGCGCGTCGCGAATCTCTTCAGGGCTCCCAGCCGTGACGTGCCCGCGTCGCCTGTCGCCTCACCTCTCCGGTGATAACGCAGCCACTTGCGAAGCGTGTCCGGATTGTCGATGCCGAGGACTCCGGCCACGGCGTTGACGGCATCGTCGTCCGATTCGAAAGAAGAGCGCACATCGACAACCATCTCGACCGCCCTTTGCCTGAACTCGGGCGTATAGCGTGACTGCCGGGGCATGGGTGCCGTCCTGGGGAGCAAGGAACGCGCGCAACTGGGAAAGCTGCGCAGTGGTAACCGCGGGGCTTAGGCCGTCCGAGTATAAAGCGTCAAGCACCGCCATGCACCTATTGACGAATGTGCGGCACTCGGGCCGCCTGAGTCTGCCAGTACCTGAATCAAAATCGATGACATCGTCAGCTACTCACCGACCGGGCGCGTTAGGCCGAAGAACGCGGCGACGGCCTCGGCCGCATTCAGGCCATGGCTTGTCCGGCCCAGGATGAACGGGGCGCTGCGCGGGCCGGGGATGGTGTGGCCGCCGCCGGCCGCCGCTATCCGGCGGTGACGCTTGACGGCTTGCGCGCGTCGCCCGGGTCAGTGTGCTAGGCCGAGCTCGCCGGCCCGCATACCGGCCTGGAAACGGGAGCCGGCCTCGAGCGCGGCCATCAGCTCGGCGACCCGTCGCCGGTAGGTCCGCAGCGAAGTGCCCAGCTGCCGGGCGGCCGCCTCATCGGTGAGGCCAGCGCCAAGCACCCGCAGGATCTGCCGGGCCTCGGGAGAGAGCTCGGGGACCTCCCCGCGCAGGTAGGCGCTCAGGTCGGTGGCGGCCTCCCAGGCGGCGCTGAACAATGAATAGACGCCGCCGACCAGGACCGGAGACGTTGTCACGGTGTACTCGCGGCCGAGCGCGGACGGCTGGCCCGCCAGGATCGCAACCCGCCGGTCCAGGACGATCGTCTCGTGCGGCAACGGCGCCGAACTGATCCGCACCTGTACGCCCGCCCCGCCGAGCTGTCGCAGGTGATCACGCTGAGCCTCTTCCGCGAGCGCCAGCGGGCTCCAGAGCTTGCGCACCGTGAGGCTGCCGGTGCCGACGGCCGAGGAAAGCACCCGCTGGGCGATCGCGGGCCTGGCCCCCGGGTGTGACCAGGTGTTCAAATCGCGGGCGGCGCAGACGAACTCCGCGTGCACCGCGTCGAACAGATGCCCCGCCCGGGCGATGAGCTCCTCGTCGCCGCGCACGGTCCAGGTGTGGTCATCGGTCACCGATCCAGTCTGTCAGCCGTCTGCAGGCCAGGCAAATGGCAGTAACCTGCCAACTTCTCGCCCCCACCACGGGGACCGGGCAGGCTGTGAGCATGACCGATACCACTGACAACAGCCTCCCGGCCGCTGCCGCCGGCACGTTCGCGATCGGCGGTGACCTGCCCGTCGCACGGCTCGGCTTCGGTGCCATGCGGCTTCCCAGGGGGACCTTCAGCGGCCCGGTCCGCGACCCGGAGACCGGGCTGGCGGTGCTGCGCCGCGCCGTCGAGCTTGGCGTGAACCACATCGACACCGCGAGTTTCTACCGGCATGATGGCGTCGTCGCCAACGAACTGGTTCAGCGGGCGCTGGCCCCCTATCCGGACGGCCTGGTAATCGCCACCAAGGTCGGCCCGATGCTCGGCCCAGACGGCACTCCTGCCCTGCAGGCCACCCCGGGCCAGCTGCGCGGCCTAGTGGAGGACAATCTCCGGGAGCTCGGCCTGGACCGCCTCGACCTCGTCTACCTGCGGGCCGGCGGGAGGGGCACTCCTGGCGGCGAGCCAATCGCCGAGCGGTTCGCGGCGCTGGCCCGGTTGCGCGAGGCGGGCCTGATCAGGCACCTGGGCGTCAGCCACGTCGACGCCGCACAGCTCGCCGAGGCCCGCGCGATCGCCCCGGTCGCCGCCGTGCAGAACGCGTTCCACGTGCACGCCACCGCCGACGCCGCGCTGCTGGCGGAGTGCACCCGCTCCGGCACCGCGTTCGTGCCGTTCTTCCCGCTCGGCGGCGGCCTCGACCCGATCGACACAACCAGGCTTGAGAAGACCGCCGGCCGGCACGGGGTCACCGTTCAGCAAGTCGCGCTGGCCGCCCTGCTGGCAGCCTCCCCGGTGGTACTTCCTATCCCCGGCACCGGCAGCCTCGCCCACTTGGCGGAGAACGTCGGGGCGGCCAGCGTCCGGCTCACCCCGGAAGACATCGCGACCCTCGCCGGGTAACGCCGGGCGGTGCCGGATGTTTCCCGACCACTGCGGTCGGGGCATCCCTGCAGGTGGGAGACATTTCGGCCGACGGGAGGATCCGCACTGCAGCCCATGATGTGGATGTTCCTCGGCATCCTGGTTACTTTCCTCATCACCAGGATGGTGACCAGGCTGATCCGGTCGGGCAGCGGCGGCGGCGCCGGGCTTGGCAACGTCACGGTCGGCGGCAATCACATTCACCACCAGGTCTTCGGCATCCTGATCATCATTGCCTCCGGCATCATCCTGGTATCGCAGCGGCCGTGGGGGGCCGCGCTCGACGCGGCTGCCGCGCTCTTCGGGGTGGGTGTCGGCCTCACCGTGGACGAGTTCGCGCTCTGGCTGCACCTGAAGGATGTTTACTGGGCCAAGCAGGGCCGGCAATCGGTCGACGCGATCTTCTGCGTCCTGGTGATAACCGGCGCCCTCATCGGCGGGTCAAGCTTCGTGACCGGGGGCATCGGGACGGCGGATTGGTGGTCGTCGATCGCCGGCCTCGCGGTCAACCTCGTGCTCTGCCTGATCTGCCTGCTCAAGGGCAAAGTGGTGACCGGTGTCGTCGGCATCGCGATTGTTGTCGTCGCGCTGGTCGGGGCGATCAGGCTGGCGAAACCGGGATCCTGGTGGGCGTCGCGCCGGTATGACTCCCGGCCACGCCGCGCCGACCGCGCCGCGCGCCGCTACGATCAGCGCCGCATGGAGCGCTGGAACCGGCTGAAGGACCTCGTCGCCGGCGCCCCGTCACCGGATAGCCGGGCTGAAACCGCTGGCCAGCCGCCAACTGCTGGTTGACCGGGAGCCAAGTCAAGCACGGAAAACGTTCGGGCTCACACGCCGGGCGGGATGCTCAGTGGCAGGGTCAGCGTGAGCCGCGTCCCCTCACCCGGCTGGCTGGCGGCGGTGAGGGTGCCGCCGTGGGCCAACGCGAGCTCGGCCGCGATGGCGAGGCCGATTCCGCTGCCGGACGTCTGGGCGGCCGCCTGGCCGCGCCAGAACCGGTCGAAAATGCGCGGCAGCTCGTCGGGCGGGATGCCGACGCCGGTGTCGGCAACCTCGAGCACCGCGTGTGCACCGTCTTGCCTGGTGCTGATCGTGACGGTGCCGTCGGCCCGGGTGAACTTGAGCGCGTTGCCCAGCAGGTTGGTGACCACCTGGTGCACCCACCGCTGATCGACGAAGACCGGTGCCGGGGCGAGCTGGCGGTCGAGCGTGACCTCCGCCGCCTCGAATCGGCGGGCCAGGCTGCTAGCCGCCGACTCCGCGATAGCGGCTAGGTCGCGCTGCTCGCGCGTGAGCTGGAGGACGGCGGCGTCCGCGGCGGCCATCGTCTGCAGGTCGTCCACCATGCGGCCCAGGCGGAGTACCTCGTCGCGCAGTGACCCGAGCTCATCGGGACTCGGTTCGATGACGCCGTCAAGCAGGGCCTCGTGACCGGCCTGGAGCACGGCAACCGGCGTGCGCAGCTCGTGGGCGACGCTCGCGACCATGTCGCGGCGGATCTTGTCCTCGTAGTCGAGTGTGTCCGCCATCTGATCGAACGCGGCGGCAAGCTCGCGTAGCTCGCCGGGCGCCTTGATCTCACCCGCGCGGGCGGACCGGTCGCCGCTGGCCATCGCGCGGGTCACGGAGATCAACCGGGTGACCGGACGGGTGATTCGCCGGGAGATCCCCAGGCCGGTGACAAGCGCGAGCAGGGCGGCGAGACCGGCGGTCCCGGCGATGGCCCGCAGCAGCGCGGTCCGCAGGATCGCGTCAGCGGCGCCGAGGCCGGACGAGGTTAGGCCGACCGCCACCGAGCCCACCGCGCGCCCCTTGACCAGCACCGGCGCATTGGTCTTAGGACCGGTCGCCGAAGCGAAGCCGCTGGTAGCCCGCACGGCGCGGCCAGCCGCGTCACGCACCTGAAGCTGCAGTCCGCTGCGCGCGGCCAAGTCGAGGACCGGTCCGAGGTCGGCACTCGCCCAGCCCTGGTTCTGCTCCCACGAGCTGGCCGCGGCCACCGCGACCGCGCTGGCCAGCTCGTTGCGCTGGCGGCTCCCCAGCGACGATACGTCGGCGGCGGAGAAGACCGCGGTGAGGACGGCGCTCAGCGCGACCGCGGCCAGCGCCACCGCGAGAAATGCGAGCGCTAGCCGCAGCCCAAGCGTGCTGCCACGGTAACCACCGCCGGTGGGGCGCGGCCGGGCGGGCGTGCGCGGACGGGCGCGCCGCCACGGAGAGTCAGTCATCGCGGGCCAGGCCGAGCCGGTAGCCGCCCCCGAGCACGGTCACGATGATGGCCGGGTCGCCGGGATCGTCCTCGAGCTTGCGGCGGAGGTTCTTGACGTGCGAGTCGACCGTGCGCTCGTAGCCTTCGAATTCGTATCCGCGCACCTTGTTGATTAGCTCAAAGCGGGAGTAGACCCGTCCGGGTACTGTCGCCAGCGTGCCGAGTATCCCCCATTCGGTCGGCGTGAGCTGCGCTGGCGCGCCGCGCACGGTCACGGCCCGCCGCGGCTCGTCGATGACCAGGACCCCTCCCCCGTAGCTGGCGACGCCGTGGGTGCCGGCCGACGGCCCGCCCCGGCGCAAGATCGCCTGCACCCGCAGGACCAGCTCGCGCGGGCTGAACGGCTTGGTCACGTAGTCGTCGGCGCCGAGTTCCAGCCCGCGTATCCGGTCCTCCTCGGCGGCCTTCGCCGTCAGCATCACGATGGGAACCGCCGACATCCCCCGCAGTTCCCTGGCCACGGTCTCACCGGGCACATCGGGCAGGCCGAGGTCAAGCACCACCAGGTCCGGCGGTACAGCGCAGGTTCTTCGCCACGCCGAAGGGCGAGCGGGCCCGCGCGTGGGCGGAGCGGTCGCTCGACCGGTTCGGCATGCCGCTCATCATCGTCTGCCGCTTCATCCCCGGCGGCCGTACCGCGGTGACCCTCACCTGCGGGCTCACGGAGTATCCGCGCCGCCGCTTCGCCGTCGCGACCGCGGCGGCCGCCGTCATCTGGGCACTCTACGCGTTCTTCATCGGCCGCCTCGGCGGACAGGCGTTCGAGGACAACCCGTGGGCCGGGCTTCTCATCGCCTTCGGCGCCTCGATCGCCATCAGCGCCCTGATCGAGGCCATCCGCCGCCTGCTGGCCCGCCGCCGCAAGCGGGTGAGCGCCGCAGCCCCGCCGGCCGAATTCCCGCGGGACCACGGTAACGGTGCCGGTGACGGGAACACACGCGTCCGTTCGGTATAGCGCTCTTCGCCTTTACTGCCTTTTACGGTGTCACGCCGGACAGGTTGAGCCCGACGACGCCGGCCAGGATCAGGGCGATCGAGACAAGCTTCACGGTTGAGACCGCGTCGCCGAGGAAGATCATGCCGGCCGTCGGCCACGGGACCCGCAGGCCGTCGCTGAGCTTCAGGCACACCGCGAAAGCGGTCTCGAACAGTCCGGCGGCAACAAGCGCCACCCATGCCATAGGTCACCTCGCGTCTGGTGTTTCCGACTACCCCCTTTAGTCATGGCGTGCGGGCGCGGAGGCCTCGTGTGCGGGCGGTGTAGCGGAGATGGAGACCGTCTCCATCGGGTCTCCACCCGGCACCGACCGGCCCTGCACACCCGCGGGCGAGCCTGGGTCCGTGAACAACAGAGAACGGAAGGGACGCTGCGATGCCAGGAAGGGCGGAGGGCGGCGTTGACCGCTCCCTTCCTGCTCGCCGGCGCGGGCGCCAAGCTACGCTACCTGCGTCCGGGGCTGGCGGTCGCCTTGCTTGCCTTACATTCCGGTTGAGCGTCGATGGCCTCGCGAAGCAGGAAAGCCAATTGCCCGATCGGTCAGCCTCCCGCGTTGCGATGAAGCAGCGCGAGGAGGGCAAATATCCCGCCTTGTACCGGCCGGGCCTGGAAGCCGACCTGGTCACCGCTGATCGTGTCGTACAGGTCGCTAAACGGCACCCTGCTCGGGGTGGTGTTGGCGTACGTGTAAACCTGCTCGACAAGCTGATGACTGACCGGGTATTCCGACAGCCAGGCGGCGGTGAACATTTCCCAGTCGGACTTGGCGTAGCTGTGCGGCACCTGCAGCGGCAGCCCGAAGAGGTTGCTCACCGACTCGTACCACGCCGCTTGGTCGGTCAGGACGGACGACGGAATCAGGCCGGTGCCGAGCAGTCGGTCCGCGAAGCCGTTGTACGTCGTGCCCCATGTCCCGTTGCCGCCGTCGGACCCGTTGTAGGTCAGGTCGAGGTGCGCGGCCGACGGGTCCTGGGCGTGCGTCAACCAGTAGGAGATGAACTGCTTCGCCTGCGACGTGTAGCTCGCCGCGTCGGTGGCGTTGCCGGCTACCGTGGCGATCTTGCTCATCGCGGCGACGGCGATGATCCCCTTCAGGGCCAGGTTAACGCTGTGAGCGATCGAGCCGGCGAAGTCGTCGGTCTGGTTCTGGTAGCCGGGGTCGGGCAGGTTGGCCACCAGGTAGTCGGCCCACTGCTTCAGGATCGTGTAGTGCGCCGTGGCGAAGGCCGCTCCCGGTCCCGGCGCCTGCTGGATGTAGGCGGCCGTCATGATGAGCATGTTGCCGGATTCCTCTACCGGCATGTTCTCCCCGCCGCCGTCATTGTGGCCCGAGGCGACCGGGTAGGCAGAGCCCAGGTCATGCGGGGCGAAGGTCTCCGGCCAGTCACCTGACTCCGCGTAGGACAGCAGCGGTTCAAGAAGTAGGGCGAGGTAGCCGGGGTCGGCGTACATCCACGCGGGGGAAGCCGGGAACAGCACGTCGACCGTGGAGACGTTGCCGTCGCTCGAGATCTCCTTCAAGAACGCCCACGGCTGACCGCCGGGGCCGACGACCAGCTCGGTTCCGCCGTAGGCCTGGCGCAGCGCGATCGCGCACAGCCCCGCGTACGCCGTCCCGCCGGCGGCTGTAGCGTCGCCGGTGATCTTCGCGTCCAGGATGTCGGCCCGTTGCCTGGCCGCGGCCAGGTCAGCGTGGAAGAAGCCAAGCATGTCCTGCCACGAGGAGAACTTGGCCGTCCACAGCGGCTGCAGGTTCTGGCCCAGGTAGCTGACGGCCGGGGTGCGGACGAGCCCGATTGACAGCGGAACCGATCGCGCCGTGCCCCCGAGCTTGCCCAGATCGGCGGCGAAGCCGAACACCGGCCAGTTGTCCTGAATGGGTCGGTAGTCCGTGTCGCTGGTATCGGTCAGCTGCCCGTTGTTGACGAACTGGGCCCGGACCAGGATGTCCTGACCCGACTGGTAGGTCAGGCCGGAGGTGACCGGCGTGGACCACACCGTCGTGCCCCAGGCGGCCTGCTGGTTCTGCTCGGTGAGCGGTTGCTGGTTAGCCAGTTGGACGGTCCAGGCCTGCAGCGTGCCGCCGCTGTAGCTCACCTGGGCCGGCGCCCAGGTGATTTCCTGGCTATCGTCGGCGCTGCACCACTCGCCGCTGATATCGGCATAGATCTGCACGTCATGCGTCGCGCCGTCGATGCTTCTGGCGCTGATCACGACGTAGCTCAGCGGAATCGACTCGCGGGTCAGATCACCCGGCTCGACCGGGGACAGGAACTCCAGGGTCAGCCCGACGCCGCCACCCTCCAGGGTGAACACGGTACGGGTGGGAGTCACCTCCAGGCGGGTCTGCTGCAACGCCTGCTCGAAGCCCTCGACGGTCGAGGCAGTTCCGTAATTGCCGTTCGGAACGTTCAGGATGATTCCTGGGTCTCCCATGAACATGTACGCCACGCCATCGATCCGGGCTATGCCGCCCATCGCCGTGGTGTGGCCCTGCCAGAATTCCTGCCAGGTCGCGGGAGAGACCGTAGCCGGCAGCCAGGTGCTCACGTACGGGCCGCGCACCGCGAGCGGGGCGGCCGGCGGGCGGATCGGGGTGGCCGCCAGGTTTCCGGTCGCGGCCGCCGTGTCGCTTTGCGGCGTGACGGCCGCGGCAGCGCTCGCCGGCGCCAGCACGCCGGACCCGGCGATGGTTCCCGCGAGGCCGCCCACCGCGGCGACGCCACCGGAAAAGCGGAGGAAATCACGTCTTCCGGGCCGGTACGCGACCGAAGCCGGCATGACCAGGGGCGGGGCATCAGGGGAGGGTTCTGTCACCGAGATGCTGACGTCATCATCGTCGCCGGGCATAGCAAATCCTCTCATTTGAACGCGACCATGCGTTTCTCGTGAAGATTTCATCAGACTCATGCTGAATTATGTCAAGATATGAGTAAATTAAGCACGAAACTCACCTGTGCAGCACGGCGTCCGCCAACGATAGGCAATAACAGACATCAATCGGTCGACGGCTCCGACGCCGTGCGGGGCAGGGGCCTCGGGCGCGGACTGAAATTCAAGACGCAAGAGTGAAGCTCGCTGGCTATGGGCTGTCTGGCAGGCCGAGCAGGCGAGTGCAGATCGCTATCACGGCGGCGGCCACGGCCGGGTTGCGGTGCAGGTGGGCGGTGCGCGCGGTGTCGTGGGCGACGGAGAGTACCGCGTGCGCGCGGATGCGGGCGGCGACCGGGTCGAGGTTCGGCTGGTCGAGCCGGAGCAGGTGCGCCCACTCGCTGACGTGCTCGTGCTGTGCGCGCCTGATGGCGTGCCGTTCGTCGTCGGGCAGGTGGTCGGTGTCGGTGATCAGCAGGCCGAAGATCTCCGGATGGGTGTGGCTGAGCGAGACGTAGGAGCGCAGCAGCCGGTGCAAGGCGTCGGCGGCGCCGCTGGCCTGGCGGTAGACGGTGGCGACTTCGATGGAGAGCGCGGCCGCGCCCCGGCGGAGCGCGGTGATCAGCAGGTCGAGCTTGGCGGGCCAGTGGTTGTAGACGCTGGGGCCGGAGATGCCGACGGCGCTGCCGATGTCCTCGATGCCGACCTTCGTGTAGCCGCGGTCGGCGAACATGCGCATCGCCTGGATGAGGAGTTCCTCGCGGCGGGAGGCGGGTCTGAGGACACCGGCGGCTGGGCCGCTGGGCCTGGCGGCGGGCTCGGCCGGCAAGTCGGTGCCGATGACCGCGGCGACCAGCCCGGCCAGCAGTTCCTCGTAGGCCGTCCGGGGCAGGTCCAGGTGGTGGAAGGACGGGCTGGTCAGGACGGCGAGAACCGACCACGCGAGCAGGTCGGCGGAGGAGTCGGAGATGCCGGGCCTGATCGAGCGGACGTACTTCGCCAATCCCCGGCCGATCTCCTGGATAACCCGCCTGAGCGGCTGGTACGCCTCGGGGGTGAGTTCGCGGGCCTCGCGCTGCCACATCAGGCCCAGGTGGCGCTGGTCGAGAGCGCAGGACGCCAGTTGCGCGGCGGCCATGGCCGGGTCGGCGAGGTCCAGCCCGAGGACGAGCTCGTGCACCGGGGCCAGCCCGGCCGCCAGGACCGTGGCAAGGACGTCCTGCTTGCCGGTGAAGTGCCGGTATAGCGCCGAGGGGGCGATGCCGACCGCGTCCGCCAGGTCGCCCATGCCGACCTTCGCGTAACCGTGCTTGGCGAACAGATCCGCCGCGGCGGCGAGGATCAGGTCACGCCGGTTGCGCGGCCGGGTGCCGCGCCGCCCCGGCGAGGGCTCGGGCATCGGAGCCTCCTGCGTCGGGTTAACCCAGCTCAAGGGAGCGGCCGATGATCTCTTTCATGATCTCGGTGGAGCCACCGTAGATCCGCGAAACGCGCGAATCGGTCCAGGCCCGCGCGATCGGGTAATCGAGCATGTAGCCGTAGCCGCCGTGCAGCTGGACGCACGTGTCCATGGTCCGGCCCTGCAGCTCGGTGGTCCACCACTTGGCTTTGGCCGCGTCGACCGGGCTCAGTGCGCCGTCTGCCAGCTCGAGGACGCACCGATCGACGAACTGCTGGGCGATGTCGATCTCGGTAACCAGCTCAGCGAGCCGGAAACGGGTGTTCTGCAGGGAGCCGATGGGCTTGCCGAAGGCGGTGCGGGTCCGGACGTAGCCGATGGTCGCCTCCACCGCCGCGGCGGCCTGCGCGACCGCGGTCACGGCGATCGAGACCCGCTCCTGGGGAAGGTTGCGGGAGAGGCCGTAGAAGCCCTCCCCCTCGGCGCCGAGCAGGTTGGCGGCCGGCACGCGCACCTCGGTGAACGACAGCTCGGCGGTGTCCTGTGCGTGCATGCCGACTTTCTCCAGGTTGCGGCCCCGGTCGAAGCCGGCCAGGCCGCGTTCGATCACCAGCAGGCTCAGGCCCTTGTGTGGGTGCTCGCCGGTGCGCACGGCGGTGATCACCAGGTCGGCGTTGATGCCGTTGGTGATGAACGTCTTGGCCCCGTTGACGATGTAGTCGCCGCCGTCGCGGACCGCCCTGGTGGCGATGCCGGACAGGTCGGATCCGGTTCCCGGCTCGGTCATGGCGATCGCTGAGATCAGCGTCCCGTCGGCGATACCGGGCAGCCAGCGCCGCTGCTGCTCGTCGGTGGCCAGACCGAGCAGGTAGGGCATGCACACATCGGACTGCAGGCTCAGCCCGACGGTGGCCGGGGTCACCCCGGCGCGGGCGGCTTCCTCCGCGAACACCGTGTTGTAACGGAAGTCGGTTACCCCGGAGCCGCCAAATTGCTCGGGCACCGCGGCGAACAAGCCAAGCTCACCCGCGCGGGCGAACAGCTCGCGCGGCACGATCCCGGCGCGATCCCATTCCGCGTAGTGCGGTGTTATCTCCTTGGCGATGAAGGTCCGCGCGCTATCACGGAAGGCCTCGTGCTCGGGCTCGAACAGGACGCGTCGCATTGCCGCCTCAGATGAAGAAGCCGCCGCCGCAGATCAGGGTCTGCGCGCTGACGTAGTCGGACTCGGGGATGCAGAGCAGGTACACGGCGCCGGCCGCCTCTGCTGGCGTGCCCGCCCGGCCGAGCGGGATCATCTGCTCCATGGCGGCGAGCAGTTGCGGGTTGACGCCGACCTTGATCTCCCGGCCCTGCACGTCGATGGTCGAGTTGCCGTCGGCCGGGGCCTGGGTGAGCCTGGTCTTGATCAGCCCGAAGGCGACGGTGTTGACGGTGACGTTGTAGCGACCCCATTCCTTGGCGAGCGCCTTGGTCAGGCCGGTGATGCCGGCCTTGGCGGCGGCGTAGTTGGCCTGCCCGGCGTTGCCGCCAAGGCCGGCGATGGACGAGATGTTGACGACCTTGCGGCACGGGACCGGCTCGCCGCCGGCGCTGGCACGCTTGACGAACCCGGAGATGATCGGCTGGGCGGCGCGCAGGATACGGAACGGCGCCTTCAGGTGCACGTCGAGGATGGCGTCCCACTGCTCGTCGGTCATCTTCTGGATGACCGAGTCCCAGGTATACCCGGCGTTGTTGACGATGATGTCGAGGCCGCCGAAGGAGTCGACGGCGGTCTGGGTGAACCGCTCGGCGAAGCCCGCTTCTGTGACGCTCCCCGGGCAGGCGACCGCCTTGCCGCCGGCCCGCCCGATCGCGGCCGCGGTCTCCCTGGCGGGCTGCTCGTCGAGGTCGTTGACCACGACGGCGGCGCCGTCAGCGGCGAGCTTGAGCGCGATCTCGGCGCCGATGCCACGGCCGGAACCGGAGACGATGGCGACCTTGCCGTCTAGTTTTCCCATTCAGCCGACCTTCTCGTACAGGGTCACCACGGCGGCGCCGCCGAGTCCGATGTTGTGCTGCAGGGCGAGTGAGGCGCCGTCAACCTGGCGAGGGCCGGCCGCGCCGCGCAACTGCCAGACCAGCTCGGCGCACTGGGCGAGCCCGGTCGCGCCCAGCGGGTGCCCCTTAGACAGCAGGCCGCCGGACGGGTTGGTCACCACCCGGCCGCCGTAGGTGTTGTCGCCGTCGGCGATGAACTTCTCCGCGGTGCCCTCGTCGGTCAGCCCGAGCGCCTCGTAGCTGATCAGCTCGTTGGTGGTGAAGCAGTCGTGCAGCTCCACGACCGGGATGTCGCGCGGGTCGGTGCCCGCTGCCTCATAGACCTGCCGGGCCGCGGCGGCGGTCATGTCGTAGCCGACCAGCCGCATCAGGTCCCCGTCGAAGGACGCGGGTGTGTCGGTGGTCATCGCCTGGGCGGCGATCGCCACCTCCGCGCGCAGGCCGTGCGCGCGTGCGAATTGCTCGCTGACCACCACCGCGGCGGCGGCCCCGCAGGTCGGCGGGCAGCACTGCAGCCGGGTCAGCGGCCCGAAGATCGCCGGCGAGGCGAGGACCTCCTCGGCGGTGACGGGGGCGGTGAACACCGCGTACGGGTTGTTGGCGGCGTGCCTGCGCGACTTCACCGAGATCTGCGCGAACACGGCCGGGTCCATGCCGTACTTCTCGCAGTAGGCCGCGCCCGCGCCGCCGAAGTAGCGCGGGGCAAGCGGAACATCGGTGACGTCGCCCTGCACCCGGTTGATGACGTCATCGAACCGGGTGAACGGGCTCGGCCGGTCATCCCAGTGCCCCTTGAGCGCGCCGCGCTGCATCTGCTCGAACCCGAGCGCCAGCACGCAGTCCGCGGTGCCGGCCGCCACCGCCTGCCGGGCCAGGTAGAGCGCCGAGGATCCGGTCGAGCAGTTGTTGCTCACGTTGATGACCGGCACGCCGGTCATCCCGACCCGGTAGAGCGCGTTCTGCCCGCTGGTCGAGTCGCCGTACACGTAGCCGGCGTAGATCTGCCGCACCGTGGCCAGTTCGACGCCGGCGTCCGCCAGCGCCGCGCGCACCGCGCCCTCTGCCAGGACGTCATAGCTGTCGCTCTTGCTTGGCGTGGCGAACGGCACCATGCCGACCCCGGCGACCAGTACCTTCTCTGCCATCTCGACTCCCCTACTATCGAATATTCACTTAATACATTTTTCCCGCTTGACAAGCAAGCCACGGATGACAACTGTGTCCTGTAACACACTTGCACTGATTCACAAGTGAGGTGGCGTCCATGTACCTGACGCAGGGCCTGCACCGCGCCGTG
This sequence comes from Trebonia sp., assembly GCA_050013875.1. Lineage (GTDB taxonomy): Bacteria > Actinomycetota > Actinomycetes > Streptosporangiales > Streptosporangiaceae > Trebonia. Next base: position 25,934 of record JBEKEK010000057.1, read on the forward strand.
CAGCAGCGGCCGGACCACGTGATGACGATCTACGGCGACCGCAGGCGCACCTTCGCCGAGGCCGCCGGCCGCGTCGCCCGGCTCGCGGGCGCACTGCTCGAACTGGGCGTCCGCCCCGGTGACCGGGTGGCGATGCTGTCGCTCAACTCCGACCGCTACAGCGAGTACCTGCTCGCCCTGCCGTGGGCCGACGCGGTGCTCAACCCCGTGAACACCCGCTGGAGCGCGGCCGAGATCGCCTACTCGCTGCGCGACTCCGACTCACGGGTACTACTGGTGGACGACACCTTCGCGCCGATGCTGCCGGCCCTGCGCGAGGCATTCCCTGAGCTGGCCACCGTGATCCACGTGGGCGACGGGCCCGCCCCCGACGGGGCGCTTGGCTACGAGGACCTGATCGCGGCGGCCGACCCGGTCGAGGACGTCCGCCGGGGCGGCGGCGATCTGGCCGGGGTGTTCTACACCGGCGGCACCACGGGCTTCCCCAAGGGAGTCATGCTCTCGCACGACAACCTGGGCATCTCCTGGCTCGGCAGTGCCGCCTGCGGGTACCTGCCCGGGCCCGGCTCCCGTACCCTGCACACCGCGCCCATGTTCCACCTGGCCGACATGACCGCTTGGGGGGTCACCCTGCAGGCCGGCGGTACTCACGTGATCCTCCCCTCGTTCGACCCCCGCACCGTCCTGGCGACGATCGCCGAGCACCGCGTCACCGACGCGCTGCTGGTGCCGACCATGATCCAGCTCCTCGTCGACTATCCCGATGTCGGCGACTTCGACCTGACCAGCCTGCGGGCGGTGCTGTACGGCGCCTCACCGATGACGCGGGCGGTCCTCGAGCGGGCGATGAAGACGCTCCCCGGCGCTTCTTTCACCCAGGCCTACGGGATGACCGAACTGGCACCGGTCGCCACGCTGCTCAGCCCGGCCGACCACGAGGCCGGGTACCTGCGCTCGGCCGGGCGCGCGGCACCGCACGCCGAGATACGCGTGCTGGACCCCTTCGGCGCCGAGGTCCCCAACGGCACCGTCGGGGAGGTCGCCTGCCGGGGCGGGCACGTCATGCTGGGCTACTGGAACAAGCCCGAGGAGACCGCGGCCGCTCTCCGCGATGGCTGGATGCACACCGGCGACGGAGGCTACCTCGACGACCAGGGCTACCTCTACGTGGTGGACCGGATCAAGGACATGATCGTCACCGGCGGCGAGAACGTGTACTCGGCCGAGGTCGAGAACGCCGTCGCCGCCCACCCGGCGGTGGCCCAGTGCGCCGTCATCGGCGTTCCCGACCCGGACTGGGGCGAGCGCGTGCACGCCGTGGTCGTCTTGCGCCCTGGCGCCACCTTGACCCATGAAGAGCTGCGCGCGCACGCCAAGTCGCTCATCGCCGGCTACAAGGCGCCGCGCAGCATGGAGATCGTCGGCCAGCTGCCGCTGTCGGGCGCCGGGAAGGTCCTCAAGCGCGACCTGCGGCAGAAGTACTGGGCCGGGCAGGAGCGGCAGATCCACTGACGCGGGTTGACTGACGCGGGCCGGCCCGGCCGGCCCGGCCGGCCCGTCAGGCGATCTTGCGGGCGCCGCGTCCGGGCACGACGGTGACTTCGCGGGCTGAGCCGAGGACGTGCCCGGCCTCGCAGGACAACCGCAGCCGCACCGGCTCACCGCAGTCGCGGTGCCGGAGCAGAACCTGCGGGCCCTCGGGACCGACCGCGTACTTGTCACCCCAGGCCATCAGCGCGACCAGCACCGGGTACAGGTCCAGGCCCTTGGCGGTGAGCCGGTACTCGTCCCGGCGGCGCTGACCGCTGTCCTGGTAGGGCACCTTGCTAAGCAGGCCCTCGTCCACCAGCCGGGCCAGCCGGTCGCTGAGCACCTGCCGGGGCATCGCGGTGCGGCGCTGGATGTCAGCGAAGCGCCGCACGCCGTTGAAGGTCTCGCGCAGGACCAGAAACGTTGACCGTTCCCCGATGATCCCGACGGCCGCGCCGATCGAGCAGTTGGCCGTGTCGTAATCCAGAATCCAGGGCCGTTCCATGAACGCATGCTAGATCCAGTTGACAGACTCAGCAACTCGGGACGATGCTGGGTTCATGAACCGAACCCAGGCGGGTCAGCTCGATGACCTCGCCGCAGCAGCGATCCGACCGGCGTGCGCGGCGGATCTGCCTTCGCTGGGCGACTTCTTCGCGGGACTGTCCATGGAGGCCCGCTACCTGAGATTCTTCGCCCCCACCACACCAGGGAGGGCCCTGCTCAAGGTCCTGTGCGGCGGCGACGGCACCGCCGATGCGGTGCTCGCCACGAGGGACGCCGTCATCGTCGGGCACGCGATGGCAGCGGACCGGTGCGGCCCGGGCGGGACCCGGACGACCGATATCGGGGTGGTGGTGGCCGATGCCTGGCAGGGCAAGGGCGTGGGATCGGCGCTGGTGCGCGCGGTGATCACCCGCGCCCAGGCGCGGGGCGTGTCGTCGGTGACGATGGATGTGCTGCACGGCAACCAGCGGGTGCTCACGATGATCTCGGGTCACTGGCCGGCCGCGCGCGCCCGCCGTTCCAGGGACTTCGACACCATCTGCGTTCCGCTCAGGGTGGGCCGGCCGCACCAGCCGCACGGACGAGGCGGCCGCGTGCTGTCAGGAAAACCGGCCCTCCACCGCCGGCGAGTTCCGGCGGAGATAGCGGTTGCTGGTGTAGCCAAGCAGGGTGGAGAACCTGTCGGCCTGATCGTAGAGTCTCAGCCTGTTCATGGTCGCGAGTAGCGGCAGCAGGCCGTCCTGTTTCACCATGCCGTCAGGGGAATGGCGCCGGTCGCTGAAATGCGCAACGACCCTGTCCGCGAGCCGCCCAGCATGATCTCGCAAGCGCAGTCGGTCGAGCAGGCTCAGGAAGTCGGCAACCGCGTACGGGTCATCAACGGGAAGCACGCGCGACGCGATGCTGCCCCAGTCCGCGTACAGGACCGCGGGCGGACTGTCGGCGTCTTGGTTCTTGTCGAAATAGGTCTGGTCTATTAGATCGAGGACGGCTTCAAGCTCCGCGCAGCGCTGATCGGCGCGGACTGACCGGGACCTGGCTAGGGTCAGATCCGTGGAGAGCTTTTCGATCTCCTGTATCAACCGCGCGTATTCCGCATCCATGGTGGAGCGCAGACGGTTCCTGTCCTCGGTGAGTTCCTGGATCTCACGGTTGCGCTCGGCCAGCTGTTCTTCCAGCACGCGGGCATAGCGTTCAGCTTCAAGCCTGCCCGTGAGTGCGACCTCCAGCTCATCCTTGACCAGCCGCACCCGGTACTCGTGCGGATGCGCAGCCTCCAAGGCGCGCATCTGCAGACCGGTCAGGTACTCGCGCACGCTGGGAGTGACCGGCCGTCCGTAGGTCTCCAGCGTGGTAAGCAGCGTATCCAGGAAGTGACGCTCGCCGGGGACGCGGTGGCCGCTGAGGTATCTGGAAATGGTTCCCTTATCAAACGGGTGCAGCACGGCGAACTGGCCCATCGACAATCCGGTGGCCTGCCAGACCGCCCGCAGCTCGTCCACCCACATCCGTACCTCGGGCCTGAGATCAGGATCCAGCGGCTTGAGGACGGAGGCTGGCAGGCAGGACACCTCAGACATAACCCTATGATCCGTGATCAATCGGCTGCCGTCAGCACCTAAGCCAGAAAAGTGTTGCCAACGCTTGCAACGGCCCGTTGCAGCCGCGCGCAACCCCCCGCGGCTGTGGCTTCCTGATAAGCAAGCGCCAGCCGGCCCGGGCGGGTGACTCGAAGGAGATGACATGCGCTCATCATCTCGGGGGACGGGGAAGTCCGGTTCTCGATCAGAACCGTGGAGGCAACCTCTGCGCACTCGCTGGGAGCGGGACCATGACCGCGCCTGCTAGTTGCGACACGAGCCTCCCGACAATCACCTTCCGGCCACCGAGGCCGTCCCCCTTCATCACGTGGTGGACCCGTCAGTTCCCTGGCGGCGCTGATCAGGTCCTCGAGGTGCGGCACTGGCTCGAGGACCTGCTGCCGGACTGCTCCGCTCGCGGCGATGTGCTTTTGCTGGCCAGCGAGTTGTGCACGAACGCCATCGTGCATAGCCGGAGCGGAGAGGCAGGTGGTCAGTTCAGCGTGGACATCGACTGGGCGCCCGCCCTGGCCAGGATCGTTGTCGGGGATCAGGGCTCGGCTAAGACCCCGGCGATAGCCCCGCGATCAAGTGACGCGGGCCAGTTGGGCGAGTCCGGGCGCGGGCTGCTGCTTGTCGACGATGTGGCGGATGACTGGGGGACGGCCAGCCGCCCAAACCGCCGATGGGTGTGGGCGGACGTCGAGTGGCGAGCCAGGGGCGGCCCGCTGCTAGCGGCTCCTGGATGCCCGGACGCGGCAATCGCGAGCAATTCGATGATCCGCAAGGCATTCCCCGGGACCTCAATCTGGTGGGGCCACCTGACAAAGGCCTGGTGGGCTGCCGTTCCCGGGCCCACCAATGCCCACGGCCTAATCTGCGCGCCCACCCGCGACCGCCTCATCCAGTCCCTGGTGCGCACCTATCCGCGCGCCTCGAGGTGCGGACCGGGAGGGTATTAGCCGATTATTCGCGATATGCCGACTGTCGAGCGGGCTCCCGTTGCCGGAGTGGAAAGCGCTACCTTCGCTCCCCTATTACGGTATTTGCCCAACACATGGGTGCCCTGGGACAAATAGCACCTAATCGGGTGGCAGGCGTCTCACTTTTTACTTTGGCAAGCTGTGACAGGCCAAACGGCCCTAGCCTGGTCGCTCGTTGCCGGCGCTGCCATCGCAGTTGTCGCCGTGGCCGGGTGCGCCAGCGGACAGCTACGATTCCTAGGCCGTAGTCACGCAGTACTACAACGACGTCGAGTCCGGGGACTACATCGACGCCTGGAACATGGGCGGCAGCACCCTCAGCAGCGACTACGGCAGCTTCGTCACCGGTTACCAGAACACCGGGGCGCAGTCCATCACGGAGAACTGGGAATCCGGCGACACCGTGTCGATCAACCTGTCAGCGGTGAACGACAACATGATGGACGATCCGACGCAAGCACGCGGCAATTCTCAACATCACCGTCGACTGCGCGGACGCTCGCGCCCAGGCCTCGTTCTGGGCGGCAGCCCTTGGCTGGAGCGCGCGAGAGCAAGATGACGTGCCCGGGCACGTCGAGTACCTCGTGGAGTCACCCGCGGGGGGCTTCCCGCGGCTGTACTTCACCACCGTCCCAGCGAGGGCGCGGGCACGGAAGGAGCCGAAGGCGGCTGACAACAGCGTTTACCCCGTGGCGAGGTTAACGACGGGTGAAGGTGACGTGGGTGACGCCACTGGGGGAGCTCACCGACTCGACGGCGAAGCGCTCCTGCAGGCCCTCCAGGCCGTCCCAGAGGGGCTCGCCGCGGCCGAGGAGGATCGGCACGAGCGCGATGTGCAGGTGGTCGACAAGGCCGGCGGCGAGGAACTGGCGGACGGTGGCCGGGCCGCCGCCGATGCGGACGTCGAGGCCACCCGCGGCCTCCTTGGCGGCCGCCAGCGCCTGCGCCGGGCCGGCGTCGATGAAGTGGAAGGTGGTGCCGCCCTTCATCTCGATCGAGGGCCTGACATGGTGGGTGAGCACGAAGACAGGGGTGTGGAACGGCGGCTCCTCACCCCACCAGCCCTTCCACTCCTGGTCGGTCCACGGCCCGCGCTGCGGGCCGAACTTGTTGCGCCCCATGATCTCCACGCCGATGCCCGGCCCCCAGTTGCTGGCGAAGGCGTCGTCGATACCGGTGCTCCCGCCTGGCTGGTCCTGCATGAGGTGAAATGACCGGGTGTCCGTGAACCATCGCATCAGCCGGTCGCCGGCATGCCCGAAGGGTGCCTCCAGGCTCTGGCCGGCACCGGTGCTGAAGCCATCGAGCGAGACGGAAAGGTTGTGAACACGAACAAGTGACATGACGGGCAGCCCTTTCTGGCCGAAGCTGAGTTCATCGGTGCTCATGATGTGGTCGTAGCCAAGACTGAGTTCTTGACACCCGGGGCACCCTCGACACCTGGGTGCTAGCGGATTTCGTAGGTTCCGTCCAGCCGGGCGCGGCCGATGGCGTGGCCCTTGATGGCGGCGACCACGTCATCGAGGGTGAAGTCGGCTGGCAGGCCGGAGGCCTGGTCGAGGGCGAAGAGCTGGAAGACGTAGGAGTGGGGTCCGTGTGACCGTATCGGCATGGGCCCGGCCCAGCCGCGGTGCCCGAGCGCCCCTTTGCCGTGCTTGATACCCGGGACCGGGCTGGGGTTGGTGAGGGCGTTCTCGGGGATGCCGCCGAGCGAGGGGGCGATGCCCAGCGTCAGCGCGTGGGTGGCTGGTTTCCCGAACGGGACGTCAGGGTCTTGCACGATGAGCACGAGCTCAGCGGTGCCGGCTGGCGGCTGCGTCCAGTTGAGAGACGGTGAGATGTTCGCGCCGCGCAGCCTGCCGCGGTGTTTTTCCGGGATGGGTGCCCCGTGATCGAAGGCGGGACTGGTCAAGGTGAAGTTCTCCGGTGCCCGCAGTTCGGGGCGGGCCCAGACGAGGGTGTGCTGGCCGGCGCGCCGGTTGCGCAGTACGACGCCCAGGGGATTTGCGGGCATTACTCGTCTCCTTCTCTACGTGGAAACCTGGCTACTTGCATACGTGAAGCCGGCCATCTCTGAGTCTCGCGCTATGACCAGCGCGTGGCGCGCCCGCACTGTTCGGGTATACGAAAGATTTTCTTAGGTATATTAATGATCTGTGAAGAAGAGTGTAACTGAAGTGCTGCCCGCCGAGGTCGAGGAGGCTGACCTCGGCGGGCAGCTACGTTCCGCGGTCGCGCGCCTGTACCGCCGCTTCCGCAGCGAGCGCCCCGAAGGCGGCCTCGGGGACGCGGCGCTGGCCGTGCTCACCCGCCTGCACAAGCACGGACCGCAGACCCTGACCGACCTCAGCGAGCACGACCGGGTCTCCCCCGCATCCATGAGCCAGACCGTGAACCGCCTCACCTCAGCCGGCTACGCCGTGCGAACCCGCGACCCGGACGACCGCCGCAAGGTACTCCTCAGCGCCACCGCGGAAGGCGACGAACTCGCCAGCGCGGCCAGGGAGCAGCGGAACGCCTGGCTGGACCGGCGGCTATCGGCCCTCAGCGCCGAAGACCGCGCGGTAATCGCCCGCGCCACCGCACTCCTCAGCAGCATCGCCGACTCATGACAGGCCCCTGGGGATGCTCGTTCGCAAGCTGCCCGCTGTTTGATCAGGTGCTGTTGGCCGACAGCTGATGCCAGGTGTCCAGCAGTGCCCGGACAGGGGCCGGGGGCGTCTCGGCCGTCCGCCAGATGAGACGTTTGTCGTACGGGATCGGCGGGAACGCGGTGACCCAGACCACAGCAGACCGTACCGTGCTGACCGACAAGGTCCGGCGGCCGGCCACACCGTGACCGACGACGGACAGCCGATGTCCATCAACGTCGAGATGATCGGCAGCGGCCTGGTCGTACAGCACTACGTGTACGAGACCGGAGAGAAGGACCACTGCCACATGGTCTCCATCTCCGACGTGCTCACCCCGGCCGGGTGGACCACCTGCCAGGTCAACTGGGATCTCAAGGCCGACCCGGTCGACGACAAGAGCAGCAAATACACTAATACGGTCATTAGCCACCCGACGGCGGAGTTCATGGACTTCATCAAGGCTCAGGGGCAGAGTTTCGAAGCCGCCGCCGCCAACGCCAGGAGGTAACCACCGCCCGGCGCGGGCGGCCTAGGCCTGCTTCCGCGTCCCGGTGCCGGACTAGCTAGTGCTCTTGTCGAGTTGGTAGACACGCAGTGCGTTCAAGCCGAGTACCTGGTCGAGTTCGGCAGTGGACATGGCCGGCAACGCGTCGACGAGGCCGCCGAGGACGCGGTGGTAGGAGGCCGCGAGCAGGCAGACGGGCCAGTCCGAGCCGAACATGAGCCGCGGTACGCCGAACCACTCGGCGACCTGGCTGACGAACGGGCGCAGGTCGCGGGGAGTCCAGGTTGCCCAGTCGGCCTCGGTAACCATTCCGGAGAGCTTGACCGTAACGTTCGGCTGCGCGGCGAGCGCTGGCATGCACTGGCTCCACCGGTCGTCGCGGCCGTCAGCGATACGCGGCTTGGCGATGTGATCGAGGACGAATCGCAGGCCGGGGAAGTCCCGGACCGTATCGACGGCGGCGGGTAGCTCCCGGGCGCGGACCAGCAGGTCGTAGGCGAGACCGCGGGCCTGGACGGCGGCGAGGCCGCGGCGCACGTCGGGGCGCGCGAGCCAGCCCGGGTCAGGCTCGTCGTGGACCTGGTGCCGGACGCCGACCAGCCAGCGGCCGGCCGGGCCGGCCAGCAGCGCGTCAAGGTCGTCGGCGATGCTGGACGAGGTCAGGTCGGCCCAGCCGACGACGCCGCGGACGAAGCCGGTCACTGCCGCGAGTTCGAGGAATTCGCGGGTCTCCCGCGGGCTGGCTAGCGTCTGTACGAGCACGGTCCCCTCGATCTGTTCCCGGCCGAGCGTGCCGCGGAGATCATCGGGAGTGAAGGCACGGCGGACCGGGTCCATGGCATTGTCGGCCATCCAGGGGTACGAATAGCGTGCCGGATCCCAGAAGTGATGGTGAGCGTCGATACGCGGCGCGGCGTTGGCCATGGTCTGCTCTCCTTCGTCCGGCGTCCGCAGCCGGCGGCGGCCAGTGCGGCCCCGGCTTCTGATTCTCGCGGTCCTCTTAGCAAGTGTCCCGGCTACCGTCTTGGGATGGACATGGACTGGAACGCCGAGGTTGTCGATCAGCTTGAGTCGCACTGGCGGCATCAGCTCAGGCCCCGGCTTGACGGGCTAACCGATCACGAATACTTCTGGCAGCCGGTCCCCGGCTGCTGGACGATCAGCCGCCGTGGCGAGAGCTCGGCGCCGGTCTCCTTCGGGACTGGCGAGTTCACCATGGACTTCGGCCCGCAACGCGATCCGGAGCCGGTGACCACGATCGCCTGGCGCCTCGCGCACCTGATCGGCGGATTCGCACAGGACAACGCGTCCCGCTTCGGCGGTCCCCCCGCCGACGTCTCGGCGTACACCTACGCGGGGACCGCCAAGGACGCGCTTGGACAACTCGACCGCGAGCACGGCACCTGGATCCAGGGGGTGCGCAGCCTCGGCACAGCAGGGCTCATCCGGCCGCAAGGCCCGAAGTCGCCGCCCGAGTTCGCCGATGCGCCCATGGCGAGGCTCATCTTGTACTCAAACCTGGAAGTCATCCACCACGGCGCTGAGATATGCCTGCTCCGGGACCTCTACCTGCGGAACGGCGCAGACGGGTCGCGGGCATAGGCGGCCGGATTACCCAAGGGGCCCCAGTCCGAAACTTCAAAAGGCAGGTTACCGCCGGGGAATAGGCCGGGCGCGGGTTGTGCTTTCGCGAGACCTGGAGTGTTGCCAAGTGGGGCCGCAAGGCACCACATATCGGGTCTTTACGGCGCTGTCCGCCCGTGGTTGCGGGCAGGCAGCCTGGTTAAGTCCGTACCGCGTCTCCTGCTGGCAGCCCCGAGTCGATGTGGCCTGGGAGGCACCATGACCCAGCTCGCGCGTCCAGACCTCGCGCGCGACCGATCAGGACGAAATACCGTACGACCTGGCCTCGCTTCGGCCGCCAAGACATTGACGGCCGCCCCCTCAGGGCTGCTGCGGGCGGGCGGGCCTGTTCCCGGCTGGGCGGTAGCCACCGCCTTGCTGGCACCTATTGTCCTGGTTGGCGGCTGGCTGATCGCGGGCGCGCTTCAGCCTGCCTCTTACAGCCCGATGCGCGAGACGATAAGCGCGCTGGCCGGCCAGTCGGGAACCGACCGGTGGGTCATGACCACGGCCCTGCTGCTTGTGGGCAGCTGCCAGATCGCGACCGGCGCGGGCCTGACCGCCGTCCGTATGCCCGCGCGCGTCCTGCTGATCCTGACTGGCCTTTCTACTGTCGGCATCGCCGTCAGTCCGCAGCCGGCGACCGGCCCGACGTCGCGCCACCTCGCCTTCGCGGTGAGTTGCGTCGTCACGACAGCGGTCTGGCCCGTACTTGTCGCCAGGCGCGGGCCCGCGCAATCGTGGATCCTCGGTCTGCACGGCTGCGCGGCGGCGACCGTGCTCTTCGCCGGGCTGTCGTGCTGGCTCCTGGTCGCGGCACGAGCGGGCGACAGTGACCTGGGCATGGTCGAGCGGCTGACCTCGGGCGCTCAGGGCCTGTTCCCGCTTGTCATCGCGCTCGCCTTGCGGCAGGCCGCACGGGACGCCGGCGAGCGGAGACGACATCGCGTCGCTATGGGACCGTGACGCCCTGCAAGACCACCGGCCCGGGGACCGGGTTGAGCTCGGTGTCCTGCGCGACGCTGGGTGGTGTGATGGTGTCCATCACCTCGGGCACCGCGCTCGGGTTGACCGTGCAGATCGGCTCGGTGCCGCCGACCGGGCAGACCCCGAGCGTGAACGCGCCTGGATTCGTCGTGAACGAGATGGCCTGATCGGCGTTGAAGCCGTTCTGGCCGGTGATCGCGACGGTGAATGTCCAGCCACTTGCCGGGGTGCCGAACTCGGCTTCCGGCAGGGCGATCGTGATCGTGTTGGCGACCGTCGAGGCGACGACGGCGGTCGGGGTGCCGACCTGGCCGCCGGAGGCGTTGACCCACACCGGTGAGGCGAATCCCTGGATCTCGAGTCGCTCGCTCCAGGCGTCGGCCGGGGCGATTGTGTAGTTGCGGGTCGGGTACGCCGCCGCGGTCGAGGTGGCGGTGGCCGCGGGGTCGTGCACGTAGATGTCCAGCAGTTGCGCACCGTCGACCGAGCCGAAGGTCGGAACCAGGTTGGCGAGCGAGGTGCGCAGGTAAACCTCCGACCCCGCGGTGATCACTTGGAAGCCGGTCAGGTCCCAGGACCCGGCGGCGTAGGACGAGGAGGTCGGGTACTGGTAGGTGCCGGGACCGTTGTCGTCGCCGGTCGGGTCGGTGACCGACAGCACGGTGGTTCCGCCCGACACGTCGCCGATCACCGAGGTCTGCGCGTAACCGGTGGCCCCGGCCGCCGTGGTGGCGACGGCCGTGATCACGTTGGTGCCGAAGCCGATCGCGACCGGGGCGGAGTAGGCACCGGAGGCGCCGGCGGTCGTGCTCACCGTGGTCGCGGCGGCGCCCGTGTCGGTGTCCTGGGTCAAGATGTCGACTGTCGCGCCGGCCGCGGCCGTGCCGGTGACGGTCGTGCTGCCGCCTTCGATGGTGGCGGCGGAGGCCGGGGAGGTGATCGTGACCGGGGTCGCGGCCGGGGCGCCGTGGGTGACGTAGCGGGCGGTGGTGATCGCCGGGGTGTCGGTGTCCCGGCCGGTGCCGAGGTCCACGATCAGGCGCAGTTCCTGTGCCTGGGCCCAGGTGAGCGGCGAGGCCGAGCCCGCCGCCTGCCCGTCGGTGAAGCCGATCGATGCGGTGGTCGGGTCCGACCCGTACGGCGAGGCCGCCACGTCAGGATCTTCCCACACCTGCTCGGGCACCAGGCCCTCGCCGGAGGCCGAGTTGATCATGAAGGAGAGCATCGCGGAGGCCTCGGACGGATCGCCTTCGGCGATCGCGGACTCGCCGCGCTCTCCGGAGAGCACCGGCCACAGGTGCCCGGTACCGGCATCGGTCGTCGGCCAGGGCTCGCCCACGGTCGTGCAGGAGGTCTGGCTGGGCTGATAGCAGTCACCGTAGCCGTCGGCGCTGCCGTCCGCGGCGTCGGTGCCGTACCGGTAGTAGCCGGTGCCGGACGGTGCCTTGACCGAGATGGTGTTGTCGAGGACGGACAGCGAGTTCTTGACCGCCGGGTCGCTCGGTGAAAGCTCGCCGAGCCGCACCAGCTCCTGGAACCCGCCGTCGATCACGGTGCGCTGGTCCTCCGTGGGGCCGCCGTTGCTCAGGTTGTAGGTGATCGCGGCGTTCGGGTCGCCGGTCTTGGACAGCCGGATGAAATAGGGAGAAGAGCTGTCGGGCCCGGTCGAGGTGACCGTCCAGCTCTCCACGTTGCGCTGGAAGTCGTCGGCGGTGGCCTGGTAGACGGCCGCGTCCGCGTTGTCGTGGTGCTCGTTCGCGATGGCGGCGGCGGCGGTCAGGCCGGCGATCTCGGCGGCGATCGTCGAGGGCGAGTACCCGGACTGCTCCTCCCACCGCTCCACGCCGTAGGACGGGCCGTGCGCGACGAGGAAGTCGGCGGCCGGCTTGATGTGCTCCGTCCACAGTGTGCCGTCGCCGCCCAGCCCGGACAGGTAGGCCATCAGGATCGGGTCGGCCGTCTCGTCCAGCTGGTCGCCGCCGGTGTCCGGCGCGGCCTTGCCGTTGAGGAGCGAGTTGCGCGGTATCTCGCCGGTTGGCAGCTGCTGATCATCGAGCAGGAACTTCGCCTGGGCGCGGGCCGTGGCCAGGTCGCCGTCGGCTAGGAAGCCGGTGAAGGCCTCGTAGGAGTCGCGGGCGAAGACCTCCCGGTAGGAGCCGTAGTAGACCGGCTTGCCGTTGACGTCATCGCCGGCGTTGATCGCCTGGCCCCAGGGAGAGGCGAGCGAGGCGGCCACCGCGCCAGCGAACGTCTTGTCCTCGCTGGCCTTCAGCACGTTCGCGTCGAGGTAGTAGGTCTTGCGGATCGTCTGCTCCGACTGCCCGGGGACCGAGCGCGGAGGCCGGCTGAGCGTCCGGTCGTAGGCGTTCCAGGTGTTCGCGTAGGCCAGCGCGGTCAACGGGAAGGGCGCGCGCAGCGAGGCGGTGGCCGCGGCGACCGCCTCCTGCTGGGAACGGCCGAACCCGAGGGCGAGGGTGAACCCGGCGCCGGATCCGCGTCGCGGGGTAACGTTCTCGGTGGCCACGATGTGGCCGTCGGCGGCCGAGGTGGTCGGCGTCAGGGTGTGCGTGGCATCGAGCTGGGTCAGCCCGTCGCTCGCGGCGCCCTCGTAACCGACGGAGGCTTCGCCCGCGGAGGTGGCGGTCATCGCCATGTAGGTCGGCACCGCGTACGTGCGGTTGGCCGCCTCGGTGGTGGTGTTCGTGCTGTAGACGACCGGGACGCCGGTGCGCGCGTCGATGACGCCGGTGTTGCCGCCCGCGTTCTGCGTTCCGCCGCCCCCGTCGCCGTTCACGTGCGCGTCAAGCCGCGCGTAAATCCGCAGCGCGCCGATGTTGGTGCTGCTGCCCTTGGTCGGCTCGACCTGGGTGTTCATCAGCACCGTGTCGCGCTGCGGATCGGTGATGTAGGTGGTGACGAGTTCGAAGCCGTGCTTGGCGTCGGTCGAAGTGACCGTGCACCGCATGCCGGTCGGGTCGGCCCGTACGGTGTAGGTCATGTCGCGGGTCTGGAGGTCGGTAAAGGTCGAGCCGTCGGTGACGACGTACTGGAGGGTCTCGACGTTCGTGTTGTCGATGGTGGGTTCGTAAACGTCCGACAGGACGCCGTCCGCGACCGTGTACCAGACCTTTGAGGTGGTGTTCTCGGCGGTGCCCAGACAGTCCTTGCGCGCGAGATCGAAGTAGGAGGCCGCACCAGGGCCGTCGGAGGCGGCGGTGCCCGACGTGGCCGGTGCGGCCGATGCCGACTGGAATTGGATCGCACCGCATAGCAGGGTGAGGGCGGCGGCGGCGGTCGCCAACACAGCCGGGCGCCTCGAGGATCGCTTCATCGGGAACCTCAGTGTCTATGCGTGTGCGGTCCCTTACGGGTTCTGAGTGAACGATGCCCGAGAGAGCACAGTTGCGTCAATGCTTTGCAGTTCGTGTCGGCAAACTGCGAGGCCCACGGCATCGGCGGAGCGGGCGAGACTCCGCTGCGCCAGCCAGCGAGGCAGGCCGCCGACCCGGCTGAAGCTCCCGAGCCGATTCAGAGAAATAGACTCGCTTTCACGTTACGACATCTTTTTGCCCACACAGCAGAGGGCCGCGGGCCCCCCGAACGTGAAGGAAACTCACACGATTGACTGCATTCTGGCGTTTCATGGAAAGCAGTCAATGCCGCCGTTATTGTCCAGTTCTACCACTGATTGATTAAATGATCCGAGCAGTTCAGAGCCCATTTTCGGCGTGGCGTTCGGCAGCGTCTGATAAATTCGCTATCGGAATTAACCGGCGCGGGTAATCCAGCTCCGACGGCGCTCCGAACCTCTATTTGCCGGCGCATCTGCGTGGCACATTTTACGCATCAGAATTCCGAAAGCAGGGAAATTATGCCGGAACGTGAACAAGCAGAAGCCGGGCGGGAGCCAGAGCTTCCGGGGACGACGCGGCGAGGGATGCTGCGCGGGGCCGCCGGAATCGGCGCCGCCGGGCTGGCAGCGGGGGCGCTCGCCGGGGTGGCAGCCGCACCCGCGGGCGCAGCCACGGCCAAGGACACCAGAGCAGCTGAGGCCGGCACCGCGGCGCACGACGAGCCACTGGTGGTGCACGTCCATGACGCCCGCACCGGGGTCGTCGACCTGTACAGCGGTGAAACCCACGTGCGCTTCACCGACCACCAACTCGCCGCCCGGCTCGCCCGGGCATCCAATCACTGAGTGAGGCTTCATGTCTTCCCATCGCGAGGCGCCGGGTATCTCCAAGGACCCGGTCGCCGACAGCACGGACGTTTACGCGTTCGTCAGCCCGGACAAACCCGACACCGTCACCCTCATCGCCAACTACGTCCCGCTGCAGGGGCCGGCCGGGGGCCCGAACTTCTACGAGTTCGGCGACGACGTCCTCTACCAGATCCACATCGACAACAACGGCGACGGCTTCGCCGACGTGACGTACCTGTTCCGCTTCAAGACCACGGTGGCCGACCCGGACACCTTCCTGTACAACACCGGCCCGATCCAGTCGCTTGGCAGCCCCAACTGGAACCGCCGCCAGTCCTACAGTGTCGTCAGGGACGACCGCGGGAAGGCCCAGACGCTGGGCTCGAACCTGGCCTGCCCGCCGTGCAACATCGGCCCGCTGTCCACCCCGGACTACCCGGCGCTCGCCGGGCAGGCGGCCCACTCGCTGCCCGGTGGCGCAAAGGTCTACGCCGGGCAGCGCGCCGAGGGCTTCTACGTCGACCTCGGCTCGATCTTCGACCTCGGGGACCTGCGCCCGTTCGCCAGCGACCACAACCACTTCGGCCTGTCGAAGTTCCCCACCAACGGCCCCGGAGTGAACGCGACCGC
>JBEKEK010000058.1:0-60338 GCA_050013875.1 Trebonia sp.
GCCGACGGCACCGACGCCGCCAGCGCCAAGGCGACCTCGTGGGTGAGGGACTCATCCCACACATCAGGCAGCCCCCCGTGCCGGGAACCGCTCAAGACCGCCGGGAGATCGTCGCGGATCAGGGCGCGGATCACCCCCAGCTTGCCCGCCGCGGCCCACGACTCCAGGGCCGCGAGCCGGCCCAGCATCCCGATCAGCTGCTCCCCGGACGCGCCTTTGCACCGCCACCCGGGCCCGGCCGCCTGGCCGAGGGCGGCGGCGAGCTCGGGGCCGGGCAGCCGGGTATCCCAGGCGCCGCCGTGCGCGAACCCGGCCAGCAGCTCCCCCCGCGGATCCTCCCCCGTCGCCGCCCCACCGTTGGGGGCAGGCGCGTCCGGGGCGCTGGGCGCGCCTGAAGTGCTGGGGGAATTCGCGAACGCTGGGACGTCAGCAGAGCCCGATGGATCCGGCGTATCTGGTGAAGCGGGAGAAGCGGGAGAAGCGGGAGAAGCGGGCGGCCTCGGAGAAACGGCCGGATCGGGGGAACTGGAGGGTTCCGGGTCCGGGTCTCCGGCCGGTCCGGCGTTGGGGTCTGGCTGATGCCCCATGTGGCTTCCCCCTTCCCGTTCGATCGGGTGGCGACTTCTGCAGTTTATACTCGAATATTACTCCGCTTTCTGGCGTATTGCTGCGGTTAGAGGCTTACCTGAGGGATACACTTATGTAACCCCGAATCATGGCACCACGGATATGTCAGACATTTAGCCTGTGCTCCGGGTTGGTATTGGTACTTGGCTAACCTCAAGAGTCGTCCTTGTGCTACCCACTCGCCCTAATAACGAGGTGCTTTGTGGGGACAGCGGGCCCCCCGTACTGGGTCGACGGATCGGTGCCGGGCTGCCTGATCGGTATCAGGCTGCCTGATCGGTGCCGGGCTGACTGATCGGTGCCTGGTTGACTGATCGATGCCTGGTTGACTGATCGATGCCTGGTTGCCTGATCCGCTACCTGGCGGCTTGCGCGTTGCGGTGGGCCCAGGATTCGATGTCGCCGCCGTCGATCGCAAGCGCGAGCAGATCGGGGAAGGCGTCCGGCGTGCAGGCGAAGGCGGGGATGCCGAGAGCGGCGAGGGCGGCCGCGTTGGACGCGTCGAAGGACGGAGCTCCCTCGTCAGACAGCGCCAGCAGGGCCACGACCTGGACGCCCGCCGCGTGCAGATTGGCCATCCGGGCCAGCATCTCCTCCTGGATACCGCCCTCGTACAGGTCAGAGATCAGCACGAAGACGGAGTCTCTCGGCCGAGTGATCAGCCCTTGGCAGTACGCGATTGCCTTGTTGATGTCGGTGCCGCCGCCTAGTTGGACGCCGAACAGCACGTCGACCGGGTCGGCAAGCTGCGCCGTGAGGTCAACGACGGCAGTGTCGAAGGCCACCAGCGATGTCCGCAAGGACCGGATCGACGCCAGCACGGCGCCAAAGACTGATGCGTACACCACCGAGGACGCCATTGACCCGGACTGGTCGATGGCCAGGACCAGGTCCCGGGCCATCACCGGCTGCCGGCGCCCGTAGCCGACCAGGCGCTCCGGAATGACAGTGCGGTGGGCGGGCTGGTAACGCGAGAGGTTCGCGGCGATTGTCCGGTTCCAGTCGATGTCGCGCGGCCGCGGCCTGCGAGTCCGCGCGGCCCGGTTAAGCGCACCGGAAACGGCGGCGCGGGTGCGGTTCGCGACCCGCCGCTCAATCTCCGCGACAACACGAGCCACGACCTTGCGGGCGGTCGCCTTCGTCGTCTCTGGCATGAGGTGGTTCAGGCTCAGCAGGGTGCCGACCAGGTGCACATCCGGCTCGACCGATTCAAGCATCTCCGGCTCGAGCAGCAACTGCCGGAGGTTAAGCCGATCGATCGCGTCCCGCTGCATCACCTGCACGACCGTGGACGGAAAGTACGTGCGGATGTCGCCCAGCCAGCGCGCCACCTTCGGGGCGGACGCGCCAAGCCCGGCGGACCTCCCGGACTGCCTCGCCGAGGAGCCGCGACCGCCTGGCTGCCCGTCAGCATCCCCGCCATAGAGTGCGGCCAGCGCGGCATCGATGGCCTGATCGGATGGTGACAGGCGGGGGCCAGCCGCGTCGGAGGCGGAGCCGAGCAACAGCCGCCACCGCCGCAGCCGCTCCCGGTCATCCGCCGGGGTCGCCGGGGTCGCCGGGTTCACCGGGTTCACCGCCGAGACAGGATCTTGGCCGCTCGGGATGAGCGGGTCGCCTGTAGTCATTGAGCCCTTTCCAAGGTTCCCGCCAGGATCATGGCCACGGTCCGAAGTGCTCCGGCGGCGCGGGCGGCGTCGATCTCGTCAGCGCCGTCAACGCGATCGCCCTGCGGACCGGCGCTGCCTGGGCTGCGACCGCCACCGGACAGGTGCCTGACCGCCCGGTCGATGCTGGACCGCTCGGGCGCGGCGAACTCGCCGAACGTCCGCCGCAGCAGCGGGAGCACGTCCAGGAATTCCTGCTCCGACAGGGATTCGAGCCAGCCGTCCAGGATGCCAAGCAGGTCACGGTCATGGGCGAGCAGCAGGCCGCTGCCGGAAAGGAACCCCTGCGCCCAGTGCGCCTTGTCCGCTGCCTGAACGCCGACCGATAGCGCGGCGGCGAACCGGCGGGCCGCCTCCGGCGGTGAAAGCACACCGCCGTCCGCGAGCAGCCGCACGATCCGCCCGGCGACCAGACCGTGCACATCACGCCGCCCGTCGAGCCCGGAAAGAGCCGTCATCCACCGGTCCCGTGCGTGCGCACCGAGCGTCCCCTGCGCGTGGAGTGCCAGCGCCGCATGCATGCCATCAAGCGCATCCCGCAGCACTGAAGCAGCGTCATCCGCCAAGCTGCCGACGGCAGCGGGCAGCCCGGCGCAGACCCGAACGGTCAGCGCGTCCACCACGGCCGATAGCGCGGCTGTGTCGGTGCCGCGCACGTCGCCGTACCTGACGGCGCGCACTAGCGAGGGAACGGCGGCCATCAGGCGCGTGACATCGGACTCCGTCGCGGCCGAGACGTCCAGGGCGCGCAGCACCGGTTCAAGCGCCTCGGGCAGCTCGGCCAGCAGCACATGCTCCACCGCTCGCGTGACGTCAGCCAGTGGCGCGCCCGGTGACGCACCGGAAACAATCTTAGCGGTAGCGGCCGACTCCACCGTGGTGCCCCAGATGGCGGCGTCGATGATCGCCACCGCCAGTTCGGGCCGCCAGCACAGCGTCCAGGTCTCGTGGAAGGTGCCGGCGCCCCGGACTAGGTCCGCGGTGGCCTCCCCCCAGCCGATCCCGAGCACGCCAAGCCGGTGCAGGAACACCGAACGGCCCCGGTCCGTCTCCTTGCGGAGGTCGAGCGCGAGCGTCCGTGCCAGGGGCTCAATCTTCAGCTTGAGTGCCCTAGCCCGGGCGCGCAGGTCGGCGTCGAGCGGCACCGGCGGCGCATGGTCAGGAACCATGCCGAGCACTTCGCCTACCACCAGATCACGGGTGACGAAAGCGGCCGCCAGATCGTCCCCGTCGCACATGACAGACTTGGTGGCCTCGCCGACCTCGGCCAGCCCGGCGACGGGCCGGCCCCGCATGATGGCCAGGGTCTCGGCCAGTCGGACCGCTTCGATGATGTGCGCCGAGGAGACCGGGATGTCGTGGTCTCGCAGCACCCCGGCGACCCGGGTCAGCCAGCGGGCAACTGTCTGCTCGGGCGCGGCGAACAGGTGGTGATACCACCCCGGTGACGTTATCCCGGCGCCGTACCCGGACGCGGCCGCCAGCCGGGAGTGCGTCCACGGTACCCAGGCGAGCGCCGCCTTGCGCTTGGGTACGCCGCGCAGCAGCGCGGCGTCCTTCGACGCCGGGGGCAGCGGCGCGGTCAGCGCCGGGACGTGCCAGGCGCCGCAGATGACGAAGACGGACCCGTCCGTTTCCTTGAGCGTCGCACGCAGCACCTGCCGCATGTGCGCCTCGCGGCGTTGCTCGACCGCACTTCCGGTCCGGCCAGCCCGAAGCTCGGCCATCGCTTCACCGATGGCCGTGAACACCCGGTGGTCAGGCGACGGCATTTCCCCGCTCGCCGATGGCACGCCGGGATTCATTCGGAGCTCGATGACGTCTTCCCACCAGCGCTCCGGGTCGTCGTAGCCGGCCGCCGCGGCGAGTTCACCGATCGGGTCGATCTCAACCCGATGTACCGCGTCATCCTCTGTCTCCAGGGACTCGTCGTCCTGGTGATCGTCGTCCTGGTGATCGTCGTGCAGGTGATCGTCGTGCAGGTGATCGTCGTGCAGGTGATCGTCGTGCAGGTGATCGTCGTGCAGGTGATCGTCGTGCAGGTGATCGTCGTGCAGGTGCCCCGCGTGCTGCTGCTCTACATCCGGGTGCCCCGCGTGCTGGAGCCCGGCGTGCTGCTGCTCTGCATCCGAATGCCCCGCGTCGTGGTCCCCTGTGCCCTGGCGCTCTTCCTCTTTGACCGCTTGCTCGTGTCGCTGGCCCGCCAGCACCATCCCGGCCGGCAGGTCGCAGAACCGCACAGGTACCCGGTTCGCGGCCGCCCAGATGAGCGCCTGCCACTCGGGCGAGAAGATCGCGAACGGCCAGAACGCCGACACTCGCGGCTCGTCCGGCGCGTATGCCAGTAGCGCCACCGGCGGCGCCATCCCCGGGTCGGCCGCCAGCGCCAGCAGCGGATCGGCGTCGGCTGGCCCTTCAATGAGGACAGCCGCGGGTTTGAGCCGGTCGAGCTCGGCCACCACCGAGCGCGCCGAGCCCGGCCCGTGATGGCGGATACCCAGGACGAAAACCCGCTCGTCGGCCGGGTCCGTCATCCGCTCACCTCGCGGCAGGCGCGGTAGAAATCGCCCCAGCCACGCCGTTCGCGGACGACGGCCTCCAGGTATTCGGACCAGACGGCCCCGTCGGTGACCGGGTCCTTGATGACCGCGCCGACGATCCCGGCCGCCACGTCGGCCGGGCGCAGCACGCCGTCACCGAAGTGCGCCGCGAGCGCGATACCACTGGTGATGACCGAGATCGCCTCGGCCGGGGACATCGTTCCGGTCGGCGACTTCAGCCTGGTCCGCTGGTCGGCCGTTATGCCCGTCCGCAGCTCGCGGAAGATTGTTACCACCCGCCTGATCTCGTCGAGCGCCGACGGGAGCTCGGGCAGCTCAAGCGACCGGCCGAGTTGCTCGACCCGGCGGGCGACTATGTCGACCTCCTCGTCCTCGGTGGCCGGCAGCGGCAGCACAACGGTGTTGAACCGCCGGCGCAGGGCCGACGACAGGTCGTTGACGCCCCGGTCCCGGTCGTTGGCGGTCGCGATCACCGAGAATCCCTGCACGGCCTGCACCTCGATTCCGAGCTCGGGCACCGGCAGTGCCTTCTCGGAAAGTATCGTGATCAGCGCGTCCTGCACGTCCGAGGGGATCCGGGTCAGTTCCTCCACCCGCGCGATCCGTCCCTCGGCCATCGCGATCATGACCGGGGACGGCATCATCGCCGCCTTCGAGGGACCCTCGGCGAGAAGCCGCGCGTAGTTCCACCCGTACCTGATCGCCTCCTCCGCGGTGCCCGACGTGCCCTGCACGAGCAGCGTGGAGTCGCCCGAGACGGCCGCGGCCAGATGCTCCGACACCCATGTCTTGGCGGTGCCAGGCACACCGAGCAGCAACAGCGCCCGGTCGGTGGCCAATGTCGCCACGGCGACCTCGATCAGGCGGCGCGGCCCGACGTACTTGGGCGTGATCACGGTGTCGTCGGCCAGCACGCCGCCGAGCAGATAGGTAACGACCGCTTGCGGTGACAGCAGCCAGGACGGGGGTCGCGGCCGGTCGTCGGCCGCGGCGAGCGCCGCCAGCTCCGCGGCGTAGATCTGTTCGGCGTGCGGGCGCAGCAGCTGGGCGGGGGCCGCGGTGGCGGCGGCCTTGTCGGTGGCGTCGGCGATCAACGGATCTCCTCGAGAAAAGCACGGCGGAGCAGGATGGTTTCCACGGTCTTGCGCAGCAGCGGCGACCAGGTCTGCGGATGGGCGTCAGCGAGCCTGGTCAGCTCGGCCGCGTAGTCGCGATCGCCGACGGCTGGCAGGCCCCGGGCTGCCATGTCAAGCAGACCCCTCGGCAGTCGGGGCAGCACCGCCAGCGGGGCGGCCCGGCCAAGGACGATGACCACGGCGTCGGCCAGGGGGGCGGGCCACGGGACGGGACCGCCGCCAACCTCGGCGATCACCTGCTGGATGACCGCGGGCCCGGCGTTCAGGTTGGTGCTTGCCAGCAGCGCCGCGGCACGCGCCGTGAGCCTGTCCGGCGGCAAGGTGGCCGCGAGCCGCTGGTCGGCCGGCCACGCGGCCGGAGGCCGGCTCCCGTCGTCGGGATCGCCGACCCCGAGCAGGGCCTCGGCCCACTGGCTGTTGCGCTGGTCGACCGCGGCCAATCGCCACCCGGCGTGCACATCCATCCGCCGGCCCGACTCGACCGGCAGCTCCACGATGTCGCTGGGCTCCAGCCCGAACAACCGGGTCCAGCTGGCCAGCGGAACGGCGGCGATTATCTGGATGAGCAGCCAGGCACCGGGGCCGATGGATGGCGACGGCCGCCGGGCGTCTATGCCGTCCCTGACCGCGGCGGCGTCAGGGTCGCCGGGCACGCTTGCCACCAGCGTTCCGCGCGTTCCGTGGCGCTCAAGCCGGAG
This sequence comes from Trebonia sp., assembly GCA_050013875.1. Classification (GTDB taxonomy): domain Bacteria; phylum Actinomycetota; class Actinomycetes; order Streptosporangiales; family Streptosporangiaceae; genus Trebonia. The sequence goes on from JBEKEK010000058.1 coordinate 6,690, forward strand.
CACGGCCAAGGCCCGCTCGGTTGCGCGCTGACCGAACCGCGACCCAGGCAGCATCGTCAGCAGCCGCCGCGCGACGCCGCGGACGGCGGCCGCCCGGTCGTCGAGCGCCGCGTCGAGGAACTCCTCGTCATCGGCCGACAGACCGCGGACCAGGACAGCGAGCAGGGCCGCGCGCTCGTCGCCGGTCTGCTGTGCCCAGTCGGCCGCCAGGAGCTCGCGCCCGCCCTTCGGGTCGCGCTGGCGTCGGGCCGCCAGGTTCGCGTGGCGTTCGCCGCGGCTGCCCGTCCGCCAGACCTCCGGGTCGTCCGAGGAAACGGTCACCGCGGGGGGCGTCGCGGTCGTGCCCGCGGCCGATTGATCCACCCGCGGTACCGCATCGGTGATCCGCTGCCAGTCAGGCCGGTGCCCCGCAAGCCAACGGCCCCGGACGCCAAGCACGGCTACCACCGCCGGCCGGAGCGCGGCGCTCCGGACCGCGGCATCGAGCAGGTCGGGCAGCAGCGGCGCTGACGATACGTACCCGGCGTCGCTCGCGGCGGTGAGCAGGTCCGCCAGCAGCTCGCTGTCACCGGCAGCGAAGCCGGGTGCGAGGTGCGCGCGCCCGATCAGCCGTAGCGCCTGCTCGGCGCGCGGGGACAGCTCGGGCGTACTTTCCTCGCTGGCCGCGCCCGGGCCGGCGGTGTCGCTGGTGGCTGGGTCGCTGGTGGCCGGGTCGCTGGTGGCCGGGTCGCTGGTGGCCGGGTCGCTGGTGGCCGGGTCGCTGCTGGCGGTCCGGCTGCGAGCGGTGTCGCCGCTGGTGATCGCCTGCTCCGGGCGGAAGCCGGCCCGCCGCGCGACGGTAAGCAGCGCGGCGGCGGCCAGCAGGCTGCCGGCCGGGTCACCGGCATCGAGCGCCCCGACGTGGACGGCGGCCGGGCCGTCCAGGTCGGTGATGGGCAGTGGCTTGCGGGACACGCCAACGGTGGCCGCCGTTACCAGGTCGTCGAAAGACAGGCTCATCGCGTCACCCCACCGGCCGGCGGGTCAGCGCCAGGAACCCATCTGGAAGCCACTGCCCGGTCGCCAAGCCGGGTGGTGGGCCGTGGGCGATCCGGATGCCGCCGCACGGTCACAACGCCACCGCCCGGTCACCATGCCAGACCGTCAGCGGCAGCAGGCCGTCCGGATGCCACTCGGCGGCGACGGTGACCGCGCCGCCACCGGACACGGCCAGCAGTGTCCAGAGCGACTCGCGCTCCGCCAGTGGCAGCGCGGCGCCGGTTTGGTCGATCAGGTGCCACCGGGTTTCCGCGGGCTGACCGCCGCCGGGCCCGCTGCCTCGGCTGGGCGCGGCTGGAGTGCCGGTCAGCAGGGCCGGCCATACCGTCAGCCAGGGGTCTTGCTCCAGTCCGATGGCGTACTCGGCCAGCAGGGCATCGGCGTCCCCAGCGGCGTCTGGGCGTTTCACCGGGACCGGCTGGGCGTGCCGCTCCCCCGCGACCGCCCGCATCGGCGGCTGGCCGGGGTAGTAATGCAGGCTCGCATGGAGCTCGGTCCCTGGCCGTAGCCGGGCCGTGTCCGGGTCCTGCCAGCCGCCGCCCGCCCCGCCGGGCGCGCCGAACGTCAGCAGCATGGCCCACTGCCCGCTATCGCGCCCGCGCAGCCAGACGCGGCGTCCAGGGACGGTTCCGTCCACCAAGTCGCGGACGCCGAGCACCGCCCAGTGGTCGGTGACGGCGGCCCTGGTGAGCACCTCCTTACGGCTGGTCGGGTACCCGACCCGGGACCGGACGGTGGCGGCCAGGTCGGGCGGCAGGGCGCCCAGCCACTCGTGCGCCCGTGCGAGCAGGTGCAGTTGCGCGTATTCGGCCAGGAGCCGACCAGGCCATCCCTCGCCGGACGCGGGAACCGCGGACGCCAGTCCGCGCAAGGCGGTGGCGACGCCGGGTGCTTGCGCATCGACCATTCGCGCGGCGATCTCGTTCGCGTGCCCCCTGGCCGCCGTGGCCGAAAGCCCGACCAAAACCTGGTCCCTGAGCCACGACTGAAGCTCGGCCAGGCCGTTGGCGACCCGCTGCGCCCGCTGCTGAGCCCGGCGCGCGGCGGCGGCTGCGTCCTTGACGGTGCCGGAGTCAACGACGGTGCCGGAGTCAACGACGGTGCCAGAGTCAACGACGGTGCCAGAGTCAACGACGGTGCCGGAGTCAACGACGGTGCCGGAGTCAACGACGGTGCCGGAGTCAACGACGGTGCCGGAGTCAATGGGCAGCCCGGAGTCGGCCGGGACCGTTCGAGCGGATGGCTTTGCTGCCTTTCCAGCCCTGGCGCGACGGTCATCCAGCCAGGCCCGCGCGAACTCCGCGGGTGCGCTCGTTTCCGGCACGCTGCCATTCGCCCAGTTCAGCAGCAGCCCGAGCGCGTGCTTGCAGGGGAACTTCCGTGATGGGCACGAGCACTTGTAGGCGGGCCCGCTCAGATCGACGATGGTCTGATACGGGTTCTTGCCAGAGCCAGCGCACAGTCCCCACAGCACGTCGCCCGCGATGCCCGTGCCGCTCCACGGCGCGGGGCGCCCGAGCCCCGTCGCGGACCGGCGCGAGGATTCATCAGACGCGAGGTCGAGGACGCTCTCGGCGCTCCAGCGTGCTGGCATGGAGACAAGCTAGCCGAGCCCACCGACATTCGCCGCCAGCCGGCTAGTGCGTCAGGGCGTGGCAACCGATGTGGCGGCAGAGACCGATGAGCCGGTGTTCAGAAAGGAACGTCATCAGACCCGCGCGGAAAGTGCGGGCCGACGGGCGAGGTCCGTGGTGCCTGGGAGCGAGAGCAGGTGCCCCGCGGGAGGCGCGGGGACACCCTCGCGGAGCATCCAGTGGTCCATGTAGACCCCCGCGGGCAGCCAGAACTCGTCGGCCGGCACGTTCAGGCTGACGACAACGCAGCCATGCCCTTGGGCGGCGCGGCGGGTGTTCTGCGAGGGTACCCAGAACGCGCTGCCCGGTGCGTCGGCCACCACCGGAGCGAGGTCGACGAGCTCACCCCGATCGAGGTAGTCCCAGAGCCGTCCGTCTTCCAGCGGGCTCACGGTGAACGCTGGCCAGTGCAGCGGGTCACTGCCGACCATCGGCAGGGCCCTGACCTGCGGTCCCCCCGGGCACGGACCGCCCGGCCACCCGTGGTACACCGAGAACGCGACGATTGCCTGGCGGTCGCTGACCCAGCCGAGCAGTGCGCCGTCGCGCGGGACTGGCATCCCCTCGGCGATGACCCGGTGGACGGCGACGGGCACCGGCTCGACCGGCCGGATTTCCTGGTACGCGCCGACGCTTGATCCGCCGGACCCGCGGGGGCTCCAGGGCCGGAGCACGAAGTGATCGTCTTGATCTTGGCTAAGGATGAAGAAATCGCTCCCTCCGCCTGTCCGGTTCTCCTCGATACCTGGGTGCCGTAGCACGATCCACCGATGACCGCCGTCGCCGGACCACGGCGAGACGGCAAGCGGGTAGGACCGAAACAGTCGCAGGCATGCGGCGAACGACGCTGCCCCGGACAGGGCGTGAACGAACACGGGCTGCTCCTCGCATTCCCCCGGGCCGCGCCCGCAGCACGTGGCGGGGCCTGAGATGTAGCTGATGGTGAATTGACTGGCGCTTGCCGGCTGCCAAATGCTGCTGCGAGTCTCGCGGGCAGACATCGGTCAGTTGACGCATCTCGATGCGGCGCCAGTGGATGGGTGAGCTCTAGAGTGCCGTCGCGCGGCCCCAGTTCCCAGCACCGCGCTGATCTGGGACGGTCCATCCCAAGCGGCAGCCGATGCCGACATCGGCCGATAAATCCGGCCAGAGTCGTCGGAGGTGCCAGAGTCGTCGGAGGTGGAAGATACGCGCGGGTTAATACCGCGCGGGCCGCGGCCACGGCCCGCGCGGCTGGGAGAGCCGCCGGGAAGTTCCCCGTGCGGTGACCGGGCTGCCGGCTAGCGGAGGAGAGGACGCTGCGGGCGCCGCTGGGTCACAAGACACATGGTGCCGTCGACAGCGGCCCCAGACATCGGACACCTGACCGACTTCGGTGGCAACGGGGCGGAAGATTACCGGTGAAACACGAGACCTATTGCCGTCTCAGAGCGTAACCGGCCCGCGCGCCTTGCCGTCCCGGAGCGTTACCGGTCTCGCAGGGCCGCGCGGATGAGGACGCCGGAGCGGCGCAGCCGGCGCAGTGAGGAAGACGCTCTGGCGCGGCGGTCTGAGTCGGCCGCGTCGGTCAGGGAGAAGACGAGGGGCCTCCCCATCGCGGACGTCTCGGCCATCAGGACGGGAAGCAGCTCGCTCGGCCAGTCGACGCTTTCGCCGTCGCCGCCCGCCGGCGCCGCCGCCGCGCCAGCCAAACCGGCCTCTGCGCCAGCCAAACCGACCTCAGCCGGCTCGACCAGTTCGGCGATGAAGCGGGCGATATCGACCGCCGCGCCTGGCCGGCCCGCCCGCGCCGATGCGTCGCGCATGGCGGCGAGGGCAGCCGGGTCGCGGCGGAGCCTGCCGACCTCGGCCGCGAGGTGCTTCGGCCTTGGCGCGTAGACGCCTGCGCCGGCCTCGGTGACGAACTCGGCGTTGCCCTTCTCCTGGCCGGGCACGAAGGAGGTGAGCACCAGCGGGGCACCGCAGCAGGTCGCCTCGGCGATCGTGCCCGGACCCGCCTTGCCCACCACGATGTCCGCGCAGCGGAGCCAGTCGGCCATGTTGCCGACGAATCCCTGCACGGTCAGCCGCCCGTCCCCCGTTCGCTCCGCCAGCCGGCCGACCCGCCGCCGCAGCGACCGGTTCCGGCCGCAGATGACGACCACATCGACGTTTTCGACCTGCCGCAAGATGGCGGCAGCGCCCTGGCGGAGCCGGCCGGACCCTTCCGCGCCACCGGTGAGCACGACGAGGAACTCCCCGCGGAGCCCGAGTTCACGCTTCAACTCACGCCGCTGCGCCTCTTCAAGCGGCGGCCGGCAGAACTCGGCGGCGACGGGCAGCCCGAGCGGCACGTACCGGTCCGGCGGCGACCCGTTCTTGGCGCATTCGGCCGCGACCACCTCGGACGGCACCACCACCCGGTCGACCGCCGCGTCCACCCACGACAGATGGGCGGTGACGAGGTCGGTGACGACGGTGATGACCGGGGCTTGGGTGCCGGTGATCTGCCGCGCGCGGACGGCCGGGTCGGCCGTCATCGGGTGGAACGCCACGATCAGCCCGGGGCGGCACGCGTCGACGGCCCGTTCGACGCTGCCGTAGACCGGGGCCATGATCGTGCGGCGGAGGGCGCGCAGCCCCAGGCGTGAGTTGCTTGTCCGCCAGAACGACCACCACAGCCAGGGCGTGAGCCGGATGCAGAGGCCGTAGAGCCCGGCGAACCACCGGAGCAGCCCGGGCACGTCCGGGCCGCGCAGCGGGTCCCAGGTGACCGGCGCGAACCGGCCGGGCAGCGTCCGGTCCAGTGCCTGCTGTACCGCGGCCGCGGCACTGCGGTGCCCGCCACCCGTGTCCCCGATGAGGAAGAGCAGTGGCAGGGGCGGCTGTTCAGGGCTGGCCATCGCTCACCTTCGCCTGTCCTTCTCTTCCTACCGTTGTACCGCGTGCTGCGAGTGCGCGGTAAATAGTCTCCCACCGCGCGAGCAGGCGATGGCGGTCATGGTCGGCGATGATCCGCAGCCCCGCCTTGGACATCCGCGCCCGCAAGCCGACGTCGCGGCAGAGCAGGTCAAGCGAGCCCGCCAGGTCACCGACGAGGCCCGGCCTGGTCAGGAAGCCGTTCTCCCCCGGGTGCACGAGCTCGCCAAGCGCGCCCGCGTTGGCCGCGACCACCGGCAGCCCGCTGGCCATCGCCTCCATGGTGACCAGCGACTGCAACTCGGCCTCGGACGCGATCGCGAACACGTCCGCCAGCCGGTACAGGCCGGGCAGGTCGGCGCCGGGGATGAAGCCGAGGAAACGGACCCGGTCGCGGACGCCGAGCCGCGCCGCCAGCGCCCGCAGCCGCTCCTCGTCGGGGCCGGAGCCGGCCAGCGCGAGCACCGCGTCCGCTGGCACCGCCACCGCCTCGATCAGCACGTCCGCGCGCTTCTCGGGGCTCAGCCTGCCCACCGACAGGATCAGCGGACGGCCGGACGGCAGAGCGTACCTGAGGCGCAGCGCCTCGTCGGCCGGGCCGGGCGAGAACACAGCCAGGTCGACGCCGTTCGACACGACCTGCGACGGCGCGCGGAGCCCGTGGTCGCGCAGCAGCATGAGCGCGGTCGCGGTCGGCGCGGTGACCCGGTCGCATCGGTTCGCGAACCCGGTGAGGTACCCGTAGAAGCCAACGTCGAAAAGGGTGCCGGCCGCGCGCGCGGCCCGTCCGGGACGGTCCGTGCCGCTAACGACCGGGTGAACGTTGGCGGGCAGGTAGTGGTTGGTGTACACGACAGGAACACGCCGCCGCCTGGCGGCCGACCGCGCTACCGCACCCAGCGTCAGCGGCGAGTGGACGTGCACCACGTCCGGCGCGAAACCGTCGATCAGCTCGCGGGCGGCGGCCGGGCTGAGCAAGCCCAGCCGCTGGTCTTCGTACCAGGGCCAGCGCACCGAGCGGCGCGACGCCAGGGTCAGTTCACCGCCGGCGCCGGCCGTGGCTCCGGGATTGGTAGCGCTGCGCCCGCTGGCGGACGGGGCGAGCACCTCCACCACGTGGCCGCGCTCGGCCAGCCCGCGCGCCAGTTCCCTGGTGACGGTGGGCACGCCGCCGATCATCGGCTCGTACTGGTCGGTGGCGATGAGGACGCGCAGTTTTCCCACCCGCCCGCCCCCCCATGCCCGCGCGCCGGCGGTCACCGCCGGGTCCCCCGCAGGATCGCCGATCGGGACAAAGCACCGGTAAACGGCGCGGCAATGCCCGGTATCGGCCGAGTGACGTTCAGCTCCTGCGCCTTCCGGTGGGTCACAGTGGGCATTGCCTCACAATAGGCGCAGCCAGCTGTCGTGCAGCGGCCAGGTCGCCCGCAGCGTCCCGCCGACCGGCAGCGCCGCCCACTCCCGGTAGAGCCGCTGCACGCCGACGCCGGCCACCCGGATCGCCTCGTCGTCCAGCCGCCCGGCCAGCTCGGCCGCGTCGGGACCGTACGCGCGCAGCCGGTCCCGCACCCCGGCCGGGGTGTTGGGGCCGTCGCCCCACCGGTTGAGCACCGCGTTGACCGCCGCCTTGGCGACGCGGTGAGCCGGCCAGTTCCTGACGGCGATGTCATCGGGCGGTGCGTCGGTGACCAGCCTGATCCGCGCGTTCCTGCGGGTGACCGCGCGGCTGGCGGGCACGTAGCCGCCGGCCGCCAGGGTGCCCCAGAGCCCGTCATCGAGATCAAAGACCGACTCGACCACCAAGTGCGGCAGGTCGTGGGTGACATGAACCACGGCGCGGCGCGCGGTCCCGTCGGGGAACGACAGCCAGGTCCGGTCGGAGGCCGGCGTCTCCCCCTTCACGATCGCGACATCCGCCACCACGCTGAACGCTGGCGCCTCGGTCACGAAATGAAACGATAGCGGCGAGACGGCCGCCAGACCCGGATTTTACCGGCGTGTCCCGAACCCCGGGCGGCCGGAGGCGAAGCAACGGTCCGTTCAAGCTGGAAGATCCTAAAACCCCGGTAGGGAACGGTCGCGTGGTTCCCTGCCACGGCGCGGTGAACCCATGGCGGCGGGCCAGCCGGATTGGTAAATGAAAACTGATCAGTTATGCTTGATCATATGGACACCGCCGCGACCTCTGCCGCCTCCGCGCCTGCCACCCCAACCCCCGAGGAGGTGGCCGCCGTGCTGCGCGTGGCGGCGGGAAATCTGTACCGCAGGCTCAAGCAATCGCCGCTGGCGGGCGAGGCTACCCTGGCCGAGACCTCCACGCTCGGGCGCCTTGAGCGCAGCGGCCCCGCCACCTCAAGCGACCTCGCCCGGGCGGACCACATCAGCCCGCAGTCGATGGGCGTGACGGTCGCGGCCCTGGAGGAGCGCGGTCTGATCGAGCGGAGCCGGGATCCCCTGGACGGCCGGCGGGTCGTGCTGTCGATCACCGAGTCCGGCCGGCAGGTGGTGCATGACAAGCGCGGCGCGCGCACCGCGATGATCGCGGCGGCGCTGCGCGACGGGTTCACCGAGGCCGAGCTCGGCCAGTTGCTCGCCGCCGCCCCGCTGATCCAGCGGCTGGCGGAGAAGCTCTGATGGGGACCCGCACCCCAGCCGCGGCCACCCCCGCCACGCCGCCCAAGCCGAGCGCACCCAAACCGGACCGCTACGCCTGGATCGCCCTCGCCAACACGACCGCCGCGATTTTCATGGCCGGGCTCGACGGTTCTGTCGTCATCATCGCACTGCCGGCGATCTTCCGCGGCATCAACCTGGACCCGCTGTCGGCGGGCAACATCAGTTACCTGCTCTGGATGATCATGGGTTACCGCCTGGTACAGGCGGTGCTAGTGGTCAACCTGGGCAAGCTGGGTGACATGTTCGGCCGGGTCAAGATGTACAACGCGGGGTTCGTGGTGTTCACGATCGCCTCGATCCTGCTCTCCTTCGACCCTTACCAGGGCGCCCACGGGGCGCTGTGGCTGATCGGCTGGCGGTTCCTGCAGGCGATCGGCGGGTCGATGCTGATGGCCAATTCAGCAGCGATCCTGACCGACGCGTTCCCGGCCGAGCGGCGCGGCTTCGCACTCGGCACTAACCAGATCGCCGCGCTCGCGGGCATGTTCATTGGCCTGGTGGCGGGCGGCCTGCTGGCCGCCTGGGACTGGCGCGCGGTGTTCTGGATCAACGTGCCGGTCGGCGTTTTCGGCACCGTGTGGGCCTACCTGATGCTGCGCGACAACGGCGTCAGGAATCGCACCAAGATCGACTGGTGGGGCAACATCACGTTCGCCCTCGGCCTCGGCTCGGTCCTGGTCGGCACCACTTACGGCATCCAGCCCTACCACGGCAACTCGATGGGCTGGCAGTCGCCGGTCGTGCTGGCCGAGCTCATCGGGGGCGCGGCCCTGCTCGTCGTGTTCGTCCTCATCGAGACCCACATCGCCGACCCGATGTTCCGGATCAGCCTGTTCAAGATCAGGGCGTTCACCGCGGGCAACGTGGCCGGCCTGCTGGTGTCGATCGCCCGCGGCGGCATCCAGTTCATGCTGATCATCTGGCTGCAGGGCATCTGGCTGCCGCTGCACGGCTACAGCTACGATCAGACCCCGCTCTGGGCGGGCATCTTCATCCTGCCGCTGACGGCCGGCTTCCTGGTGTCCGGGCCGACCTCGGGAATCTTGTCCGATAAGTTCGGCTCCCGCGGGATCGCCAGCGCCGGGATGGCGGTGTTCGCGAGCAGCTTCATCGGGCTGGCGCTGATCCCGGTGGACTTCCCGTACTGGATCTTCGCCCTGCTGATCGGGCTGAACGGCATCGGCAGCGGGATGTTCGCGTCGCCGAACTCCTCCTCGATCATGGGCAGCGTCCCGGCCAGGGACCGGGGCGTCGCCTCGGGGATGCGCTCGACGTTCCAGAACTCCGGCACCGCGATCTCCATCGGCGTCGTCTTCACGCTGATGATCGCCGGACTGTCAAGCAGCCTGCCGTCCACGCTGAGCAACGGGCTGACCAAGGTCGGCGTGCCGTCCGGGGTCGCGCACCAGGTCGCCTCCTTGCCCCCGGTGTCGTCGCTGTTCGCCTCGGTGCTTGGCGTGAACCCGATCCAGCACCTGCTGCAGCCGACCGGGGTGCTGGCCAAGCTGCCCGCCGCCAGCCAGGCGACGCTCACCGGCCGGGAGTTCTTCCCCAGCCTGCTGGCTGGCCCGTTCCACAGCGGCCTGGTCGTCGTGTTCGGCGTGTCGGCCGGGCTGTCGGTCCTGGCCGGCCTGGCGTCACTGCTGCGGGGCAAGCGGCAGGCACCCTAGGTTTTAGGTCGGGTATTTGCGGAGTCGCGGTCGCCATCATTGGGCACAGTAGCGGTCAGCGGAACAGTCATTTGCCGGATGCGGAGTGACCGTACCGGATCTGACAATCGGAGTATTCGCAGCGAGCGAGTAAACCGGAGGCTGCCGCGGAGGGACGCATGAATGATGAGGTCCTGATCTTGATGCAGGGAACGATCGTGCGCGCCGCCTGCCAGCGCATGGAGTCGGCGCACCTGAGGGCACTGTCGGCCAGCGTCCAGCAGGCCGCCTGCCTGCCCAGCCGGCTGGCATGGGACCGCAAGGCGGCGGCGCACGCCGAGATCTTCAACCTGCTCGGCGACGCAACCGGCGACCCGGTGCTTGCCCGGGTGGCCGGGGTCGCCGTGGGGTGGACGCACGACCTGGCGCTGACGGTCGGGCCGGTCGCGGACGCCATCATCCTCAACTCGCGCCGTCGGCTGCTCGGCTGCCTGTCCGAGGGCGACGCCGACGGCGCGGGGCACGAGATGGAAAGGCATTTGTCCGGGTTGTGCTTCATGGGCCGGGTGGCGCAGTGCTGCGCGTGACGGTTGCCGCCGCCCGGTAATCCCAGCCGGGCGTCGGGGGTGAGCTGCTCCGGGTCGGTGCGGAGCTCTATCAGGGCCGGGCCGGGGTGCGCGAGGGCGCGGGCGAGGGCGGCCGGGAACTCCTCGGTCCGCTCGACCAGCAGGCCGAGCGCGCCGAACGACTCCGCGTAGGCGGTGAAGTCGGGGTTGCGGAGCTCGGTGGCGATGGCGTGCCCGGGGAACGTCCGTTCCTGGTGCATGCGGATGGTGCCGAGCATGCCGTTGTTGACGACGATCACCGTGACGTTGAGGCCGAACTGGACGGCGGTGGCGAGCTCGTTTCCGCTCATCAGGAAGCAGCCGTCGCCGGCCATCGTGACCACCGGGCGGTCCGGGTGCAGGGCCGCGGCGGCAAGTCCGGCGGGCACGCCGTACCCCATGGCCCCGTTCCGCGGGGCAAGCTGGGTACCGAACTGGCGGAACTCGAAGAACCGCTGCAGCCAGATGGCGTAGTTGCCGGCCCCGTTGGTGACGATCGCGTCAGCCGGCAGGACCTCGCGCAGGTGCGCGACGACGACGGCGGTGTCGAGCTTGAGGCCCTCGCCGTTCGGCTCCCGGAACCGTTCCTGGCCGGCGCGGAGCTTTGCCCGCCACTCGGGCCGGCCGGCTGCCGCTGGCAGCTCGGCCGCGCGGAGCGCGCGGGCCGCCGACTCCAGGCTCGCGTGGATCGCCAGCGCCGGGGCGGGCGCGGGCGGCCCGCCCAGGTCGCCTGGCGCCTGCGACACCAAGACGGTCCGGCCGGCCGCCGCGTCGAGCCGGTAGCCGTTGCTGGTCGGGTCGTCAAGCCGCGGTCCGAGGGCCACGATCAGGTCGGCCCCGAGGACGTGCTGGCGCAGCTCAGGGCTGCCGCCGAGCCCCAGGTAGCCGGCATAGCCTGGCGATGCGTTGTCGACGGCGTCCTGCCAGCGGAAGGCCGCCGCCATCGGGATCGCGTGGCGCTCGGCGAAAGCGGTGACATCGTCGCCCACGGACTGCGTCCAGCCGGGGCCGCCGACGATGAGCACCGGCCGCCGGGCCGCGCCCAGCTTTCCCAGCAGCGCGTCCCGGTCGGCCGGGGTCAGCGGCGGGGCGGCGGCGGGCGACGCGAGCCGCACGGGGGCGCTGGTCAGGTCGTACTGGACATCCTCCGGCACGACCAGCACCACCGGCCCGGGACGGCCGCTGTGGGCGACGTGCACCGCCTGCGCCACCAGTTCGGGGATACGGTCCGCGTCGGAGATCGTCACCACCGACTTGGCGGACGAGCCGAAGACGTGCTCGTAGTCCATCTCCTGGAAGGCGTCCCGGCCAAGCAGGCTCCGGGAGACCTGGCCGACGACGAGGATGAGCGGGGTGCCGTCCTGGTAGGCGGTGTGCAGGGCGATGCTCGCGTGGGACGCGCCCGGCCCGCGGGTGACCAGGCAGACGGCGGCCCGGCCGGTCAGTTTGCCCGCGGCCTCGGCCATGTTGGCCGCCGCCGCCTCGTGCCGCGTCGTGATGACCCGCGGACCGGGCACGCCCGCGGCCGCCGACCGCTGTGCGTGCCAGAGCGCGTCGAGCACCGCCAGGAAGCTCTCGCCTGGCACACAGGTCCACAGCGGAATCTGGTGCGCGGCCAGGCATTCGACCAGCGCGGTACCGCCCGTGCGGGCCGCGACCGTGGACTTGGCCGGTGCTGGCGGGGTCGGTGCTGACAAGTCCACAGGGCTGCTCCGGGGTCGGTGACGTGGTGCTCGACCCAGATTACGGCCGCGCGGCGGGCGGCCAGCAGGGTGACCCTGAGTCAGAGGACCGCGCCGCGCGGTGCCACCTCGATGGCGGCCACCCCCCGGCCGAACAGCACGACGAGCCGGTCACCATGGTGGACGCGAACCAGGCCGGCATCCTGGGCAAGCGCCGCGACGAAATGCTCGGTGATCTCGTCCTCCTCGGCCGTGTCTGGTTCCTCATAGGTGACGTCCAGGTGATCGCCGCCGATGAGCCGAACGCGCAACACAATTCCCGCCATGAGCATGCAGCCTAGCTGTCCAGCTATACCGCATTGTCGAAGCGGCCCGCCAGCTCAACGAACTCCTGGCCCCAGCCGCTGCTGAGGGAGGTCTCTTGCAGCGCCCCCGTCGGTGCGAAGAGCACCCGCAGGCGTGCCCGTCCCGGTTGGCCGAGCGGCAGGCCCGCCTCCGCCCTCGCCAGGAACGAACGGATCTCCGACCTCAGCTCATCGGTCTCGTACCCGCTCCAGGAGGTGTCCACGTCATCCCGGCTGAGCAGTTCCGCGATGCGGCGCAGTACGGCGGCCAGTTCCGCGCTAGTGCTCACAGCGCCATGATGGCGCAACTACGGTCGCGGCGGTGCCAGCTGTTACGGTGCCCATGCTGCGCGACCCGCGCGTCAGCGTCACCGTGATCGACTCCGCGGACCCGGAGAACTACGTGGAGCTTCGTGGCCGGGTATCGATGGCGCCGGACACCGGACGGCGGCTCGACACCCAGCTGTCCTGGAAGTACGACGGCAGGGACCCAGGCGAGGACCGGCCCGGCGCGGTCCGGGTGGCGGTGCGGGTGGTGGTGGAGAGAGCTACCGGGTACGCCGCGCATCCCCGTTAGGCCAGGCCGAGCTCGCGCATGGCCTTGCGGTAGGCGACGGCGACCGCGTCGAAGCGCAGGTGCAGCTCGGCCGCCAGGTCGAACGGCACCCGCTCGGGTCGCTGTGATTCGACGACGACCTGGTCCTGGCCGAAGATGGTGTCCTCGAATTCGCGGATCACCTGGTCCGGCTGGTCGGTGTTGTAGTTGCGGCCGATGACAACGTAGCCCGCGCAATGGCCGGCGGCAGAGGGCTGCGAGGCGAAGAAGTACACCATGCCACGCTGCCCGCCCCAGCCCAGCCGCAGCACGATCGTGTAGGGCAGGTGGAGCTCGTAGCGGCTGCGCCGTTCCGGCGGGCCGGCCTGCTGGTTGCCGAAGACCGGGAAGTCCTCGCTGTTGGGCGCCTCCGGGCGGACGATCTCATACCGCAGTACGTGGCCGTCGGGGTGCACCTGGTGGCGCGGGACGACCGGCCGCTCCGGATCGCCGAGCAGCCCCGGGTGGACCCAGGGGAAGTGCCCGAAGTCGGTAAAGTTCTCCACCTGCCGTGCCGCGTCGCAGCGCCACCGGTACGGGCCGGCGGTAACGACCGCCCACTGGCCGCCTGCCAGCTCGGGGACCTCGGGCAGCGGCCACCGGGGCTCCTCGAGCGCGGCCCAGATCAGCCCGTACCGTTCCTGTGCGCGGAAGGCCTGGAGCCGGGCCCTGGCCGGGACCTCGGCCGGATCCTCCTTCTGCGGGATCGCCACGCACCGGCCGTCGGCCCCGTACCGCCAGCCGTGGTACGCGCAGACTATTTCGTCGCCCTGGACCCGGCCAAGCGACAGCGCGGTGCCGCGGTGCACGCACAGATCCGACATCACCCGCGGTGCCCCGCCGTCCCCGCGCCACACCACCAGCGGCTCACCGAGCAGGTCGGCGTGGACCGGGCGGTCCGCGACCTCGGTGGCGAACGCGACCGGGTGCCAGCACGCGCGCTGGGCCGCCAGGTCCGCGAACACTCCCGGTGAGTTCATCCCCGCCCCAGCGGGACCGCGGCCGGCGGCCGGGACCGCCAGGCCCGGATGGACCAGCGGGACAGACCGGACAGGATCGAGCCGATGCTGGCGAACGAGCCGACCGAGAGCACTGAGGCCAGCGATCCGGCCGAGCCGATCGACAGGATCGAGCCCGCGGATCCAATGGACAGAATCGAGCCGGCGGACCCGATGGACAAGATGGACCCGCTCGATCCGATGCTCAGGATCGAGCCCGCGGAGCCGTCAGGTCGGTTGGTCATGAGGTGCTCCCGGTAGTGGAGATGAAGACGTTCTTGGTCTCGGTGAAGGCGTCGAGCGCGTCGGGGCCGAGTTCGCGGCCGAGGCCGGACTGCTTGAAGCCGCCGAACGGGGTGGAGTAGCGGACCGAGGAGTGCGAGTTGACCGAGAGGTTGCCGGACTCGACGGCGCGGGCCACGCGCAGCGCCCGGCCGAGGTCGCGGGTCCAGATCGACCCCGAGAGCCCGTAATGCGTGTCGTTGGCGATCCGCACCGCCTCCGCCTCGTCGCGGAACGGCACCACAGTGAGCACCGGGCCGAAGATCTCCTCGCGGAAGGCGGCCGAGTCGCGGCCGGCCGGGCCGAGCACCGTGGGCGGGAACCAGAACCCGGGACCGGACGGTGCCGTGCCGCGGAACGCGACCGGCGCGTTGTCGGGCACGTACCCGGCGACCCGTGCGCGCTGCCCGGCCGAGATGAGCGGCCCCATCTCGGTCGAGGAGTCGAGCGGGTCGCCGACCCGGATCCCGCGCACGGCCGGCTCAAGCAGCGCCATGAACTCATCGAACGCGGACTGCTCGACCAGCACCCGGGTGCGGGCACAGCAGTCCTGGCCGGCGTTGTCGAACGCCGCCGAGGGAGCGCTCGCGGCGGCGGCGGCGAGGTCGGAGTCGGCGAACACGATGTTGGCGCTCTTGCCGCCGAGCTCGAGCGTCACCGGCTTCACCTGGGCGGCGCAGCCGGCCATGATCTCCTTGCCCACGCCGGTGGATCCGGTGAAGACGATCTTGCGGACCGCCTCATGCTCGACCAGCCGCCTGCCTGCCACCGGGCCACGGCCTGGCAGCACCTGGAAGACCCCCGCCGGGAGCCCCGCCCGCAGGGCAAGCTCGGCCAGGCGCAGCGCCGTGAGCGGGGTGAGCTCGGCGGGCTTGAGCACGACGGTGTTCCCGGCGGCGAGCGCGGGCGCCAGGGCCCAGCCGGCGATCGGCATCGGGAAGTTCCACGGCACGATCACCCCGACCACGCCGAGCGGCTCCTTGAAGGTGATGTCGATGCCGCCCGCGACCGGGATCTGCCGGCCGAAGTTCCGCTCGGGGGCGGCGCTGTAGTACTCGAGGACGTCGCGGACGTTGCCCGCCTCCCAGCGCGCGTTGCCGACCGTGTGCCCGGCGTTGGCGACCTCGAGCGCCGCCAGCTTGTCAAGGTCGGCGTCGACAGCGGCGGCGAACGCCCGCAGCAGCCGGGCGCGGTCGGCCGGCGCCACCGCGCGCCAGCTCTCGTAGGCCGTGGCGGCGCGGGCGATCGCGGCGTCGGTCTCGCTGGTCCCGGCCAGCTCAACCTCGGCGATTACCTCCTCGGTGGCCGGATTGACCACCTGGTAAACGGACGACTCCTGGATGCTCATGGCCTGTCACCGGGTCCGCAGGTGCCGCCTGAGCAGCGACAGGTCGGCCGGGCCGAGACGGTCGTTGGCGGTGGCCAGCTGGTGCCAGTGCGGGTAGATCAGCTCAGGCGCGCTGACCTTATCCAGCGCCTCGAGATCATTCTCGGTCAGCGACAGCGAGGCCGCGCCGAGGTTGTCGCGGAGCTGTTCGTCGGTGCGGGCCCCGATGATCAGGGTGGTGACCGCGGGCTTGGCCAGCAGCCAGGCCAGCGCGACCTGGGCGGCCGAGGCGCCGTGCGCGCCCGCCACGTCGAGGAGGACCTCGATCGTGTCGTAGAGCTTCTCCTGGTCACGGACCGGCGGCTCGTGCCATTCACCGGAGAGCTGCCGGGCCTGCCCCGACGGTGCGGAATCCCGGCGGTACTTGCCCGAGAGCAGCCCGCCGGCCAGCGGCGACCACACCAGGATGCCGAGGCCCTGATCGATCGAGAGCGGGACGAGCTCGTACTCGGCGTCCCTGGCCTCAAGCGAGTAGTAGATCTGCTGCGCGGAGAACCGCTCCAAGCCGCGGCTGTCGGCGATGGCGAGCGCCTTCATGAGCTGCCAGCCCGCGAAGTTCGACACCGCCAGATAGCGGACCTTCCCCGTGGTGACCAGCCAGTCAAGCGCGGACAGGGTCTCCTCGAGCCGGGTCTGGCCATCCCACTCGTGCACGTGGTAAATGTCGATGTGGTCGGTGCCGAGCCGGCGCAGGCTCGCCTCGCAGCCGGCGATGATGTGATGGCGGGAGAGGCCGGCGTCGTTCGGCCCGTCGCCCATGGACATCCGCACCTTGCTGGAGAGCAGCAGCGAGTCACGGCGCCCCTTGATCACCTCCCCGGTGATCTCCTCGGAGAGACCGCCCGAGTAGACGTCCGCCGTGTCGATCAGGTTCACCCCGGCGTCCAGGCACAGGTCGACCTGACGGCGCGCACCCGCTATGTCGGTCGCGCCCACGGCGCGGAACCCGCCGCGCCCGCCGAACGTCATCGTGCCGAGCGTCAGCGCCGACACCCGCAGCCCGCTGCGGCCAAGCTGTCGATACTCCATCGTCATCCCTTCGTTATCCCGCCCAGGACAACATATGCCGAGACAGCGGCCGCGCTCCGGGCAGCCCACACGAGCACGGCGGCCCCGGCCGGACTAGCCTGGAGGCATGCCAGAGCTGCACAAGCGGGTAGAGAAGCACGAGGCCAGCGCCGAACTCGACATCAACCCGATGTACTTCCGGGAGAAAAGCTGCGACATCCCCCGGTATGAGCTGCCAGAGCACGGAGTGCTGCCGCGGACCGCGTTGCAGGTGGTACGGGACGAGCTCATCCTCGACGGCAACGCCCGGCTGAACCTGGCGACGTTCGTCACCACCTGGATGGAGCCAGAGGCCGAGATCCTGATGGCCGAGTGCTCGCCCAAGAACATGATCGACAAGGACGAGTACCCGCAGACCGCGGAGCTAGAAAAGCGCTGCGTGAACATCATCGGGTCGCTGTGGCACGCGCCGCACGGCGAGTCGGTCGGCTGCTCCACCACCGGGTCGAGCGAGGCCTGCATGCTCGGCGGGATGGCATTGCTGTGGCGGTGGCGCGCCCGCCGCAAGGCGGCCGGCCTCGACACCGCCCGGCCGAACCTGGTGATGGGATCGAACGTCCAGGTCTGCTGGGAGAAGTTCTGCCGGTACTGGGACGTCGAGCCCAAGTACGTTCCGGTGGTGCCTGGCCGCTACCACCTCGGCGCGGCCGAGGCGGCCGCGCTGTGCGACGAGAACACCATCGGCGTGGTCGTCATTCTCGGTTCGACCATGGACGGGTCGTACGAGCCGGTGGCCGAGGTGAACACGGCGCTGGACGCGCTCGCGGCGACGCCGGGCGGGCCCGACGTGCCGATTCACGTGGACGGGGCGTCCGGCGGGTTCGTCGCGCCGTTCCTGCAGGCGGATTTGAAATGGGACTTCCGGGTGGAGCGGGTCGCCTCCATCAACACCTCCGGGCATAAGTACGGCCTGGTATATCCGGGCGTCGGCTGGATCATCTGGCGGGACGCCGATGCCCTCCCCGAGGATCTGATCTTCAAGGTCAACTACCTCGGCGGCGAGATGCCGACGTTCGCGCTGAACTTCTCCCGGCCCGGTGCGCAGGTCGCGGCGCAGTACTACAACTTCATCCGGCTCGGGTTCTCTGGCTACCAGCACGTGCAGCAGACGTGCCAGGATATCGCCAGGTACATGTCCGGGGAGATCGCCAAGCTCGGGCCGTTCGAGCTGCTGAGCGACGGCAGCGACCTGCCCGTGTTCGCGTTCAAGCTGCACGATGACATCGACACGTACTCGGTCTACGACCTGTCGGAGCGGCTGCGGGAACGCGGCTGGCAGGTGCCGGCCTACACGTTCCCTGAGAACCTCACCGACATGGCCGTGATGCGCATCGTCGTGCGCAACGGGTTCTCCATGGACCTGGCGAGGCTGCTGCTTGACGACTTCCGGCTGCATCTGCGCATTCTCGAGCATCACCCGCAGACGCAGATGCCGCCGGAACTCCAGGAAAGGCGGAAGTCCTTCGCGCACTGACCGCCGGCCGGCCGACCTCCGTTTCCCGCCAGCGGGCTTACCCGCAGGCGGACCGGGGTTGCTCCGGCCGCCTCATTTCTCGCGACTTCAGCGGCGTTAGCGCCGGGGTGGCAGGTCATTGGGCCGGGCGGCGTCCCCGCTCGAGCGGCGGATGGGCGTGAAGGCATCGGGAGCGCCGACACGGGGGACGGGCCGGGGGGCGAACTGCCCGGGGCCGGGCGGGACCGCCCGGTCACCGCTGACGGGATGCACCTGCAATCCAGCGGCGAACTCGGTGTCCATCCGCTGCCTGAGCACGGCGTCTTCGTGGATCTCCGACTCGCTCGGCGACATCGTGATCGCGAGGGTCAGCGCGAACATGAGCAGGCTGATGCCGGCCAGCAGCGGGACAATAAAGGAGATCGCGCCGGCGCCGCCCATCGCCGCCATCGAGCCGGGCGACATCTTGGCGTCCGCGTATACCCGCATCGCGGCCATCCCGGTGTAGTGCATGCCGCTGACCGCGACGCCCATGATCAGCGACGCGACCACCGTCGCGCCGATACCGCGGACCCGGGTACCCGCCCAGAGCGCCGCGGTCCCCGCGACCAGCGCGATCACCACCGACATGACGAACAGCGGCACGTTGTAGCGCATGGTGTCGGGCATGCTCATCGCCTCCATGCCCAGGTAGTGCATGGTGGCGACGCCGATGCCGACGATCACGCCGCCCAGCAGCAGCGGGCGCCAGCCGCCGTCGCCGAAGCCGACGATGAACAGCCCGACGCCCACCACCACGATCGCGATCAGCATCGACACGATCGTGAGGGGCACGTTGTAGAGGATCGTCTGACCGGGGATCGTGAAGCCCAGCATCGCGATGAAGTGCATCGCCCAGATCCCCGCCGCGCCGAGCGAAACGGCGGCCAGGATCAGCCAGCGGGCCCGCGCGGCCCCGGTATACGCCCTCGCCCTGGTGACGCAGCGCAAACCGAGGAACGCGCCGAGACAGGACATGACGTAGCCCAGAACAGGGTTCAGCGCACCATAGGAAAAGTTATGAACGGTGACCAGCATGTGCGGCTCCCCCTCCGAAACCGGCAGCAAGGGGATCCGGCCGCGCGGGCTCCCCGCCCGCCGCGACCACCCCCGTGGTTTGTGTATTGAGCACCATCGTTGCAGCTTTGGGGCAATACATCCCAGATGTGACAGAATATTGTTTAACGTTCATGTAACAGTGCGTCGACCGGGCGGGCCGGCCCTGGCGTGGGCACGTCCGCCGGGGTGAGATCCTAAGTCCGGCAGCCACCGAACCGGGGAGACCTCATGGAGTCAGTGCAGACCGGCGCCCCGAGCGGCGCGCTCGGCGGCCAACTAGGCGCCAGCGCGCTGCGGGAGCGCACCTTCCACGGCAGCGACCCGCACACCATGGCCGAGGCCGCGATCTGCAAGGTCTCGCCGACCCGGTGCCAGGCGCGCACCCGGCTCTATCAGGACGGCCGGCTCGTCGACCAGGGGTTCCCGGTCGAGCGGATCAGCGACCATCTGGCCGAGGGCAAGGCCACGATCTGGCTCGACCTGCGCGACCCGGACCGCGAGGATCTGGAGGTGCTGCAGAACGAGTTCGGCCTGCATCCGGTGGCGATCGAGGACGCGCTCTTCGACCGCGAGCGGCCGAAGATCGACCGGTACGAGACCCACCTGTTCATGACCGTCTACGGAGCGCGGCTTGACACCACGACCGGCGAGCTCGCCACCAGTGAGCTGTCGGCGTTCATCCTGCCGCACGCGCTGATCACCATCCGCAAGGACGACGGCCTGGATATCGGCAAGGTCGTTGAGCGCTGGGACTCCAGCCCCGACCTGGCCCGTCAGGGCGTCGGCTTCCTGCTGCACGGATTGCTCGACTTCATCGTGGACGGCCATTTCGAGGCCGTGCAGGCGCTGGACGACTCGGTCGAGGAACTGGAGGACGACCTGTTCGACGACAAGCCCAAGAACGTATCCGTGCACCGGCGCTCCTTCGAGCTGCGCAAGTCCCTGGTGCTGCTCCGGCGGATCGTGCTCCCGATGCGCGAAGTACTTAACACCCTGATGCGCCGGGATGTGCGCTTCGTCGACAGCGAGCTGATGCCGTATTACCAGGACGTCTACGACCACGTGCTGCGCGCCACCGAGTGGACCGAATCACTGCGTGACCTGGTGACGACAATCCTCGAGACCAACCTGACCATCCAGGGCAACCGGATGAACATCATCACCAAGAAGGTGACCTCGTGGGCGGCGATCATCGCGGTGCCCACCTTCATCACCGGCTTCTACGGCATGAACGTGCCCTACCCGGGCTTCAGCAACCACATTGGGCTGGTCGTCGCGGTGGCCATCATGCTCATCTCCGGGGTGTCGCTTTACGTCATCTTCCGCCGCCAGGACTGGCTCTGACACTGGCAGGGGCGGGCGTGGATTTTCTGGCTGAGCGGATGACCAGGCAGGGTCTGGCCGCGAGGTCCATGGCGACGACGGCCGGGGTGGCGGCGGCCGCGGTCGGCCTGCAGGCGCAGGACCCCGGCGCCGCCCGGCTCGGGGCACGCGCCCGGTCCGGCGCCGTCGACGAGGCGTCGGTCCTCGACGCGCTGCGACTCGAGCGCAGCGTGGTCAGGACCTGGCTGATGCGATCGACCGTCCATTTGGTCGCCGCCGCCGACCTGCCCTGGATGGCGACGCTGTTCAGGCCGCTGATGGAGCGGAGCTACCGGTCGCGCTGGCGGCAGCTGGGGATCACCGAAACGCTGGTCGAGGCGGCCGTGCCCCATGTGCGAGAACTGCTCGACGGGCGCGGTCTGACTCGCCACGAGATCGCCGCCGAGCTCGCCGCGCGCGGCATCCGGCTGGCCACCGGCGGGCAGGCCGCCACCCATCTGCTGGCCGCGCTGAGCGCCCGCGGCGTCACCTGCCGCGGCCCGGACCTGGGACGCGACGCCACCTTCGTGCTGATCGACGACTGGGTGACGCCGGCCGCCGCCCCAGCCGCGGTACCGGCCGACCTGTCGGCGGAGCTGGCGCGCCGGTACTTCCGGGCGTTCGGGCCGGCCACCGCGGCGGACTTCACCGCCTGGTCGGGCCTGCCGTCGGGCGCGGCGATCGCCGCGATCCGCGGCGAGCTGACCGAGGTCTCCTTCGACGGGCGGCGCGGCTGGACGCTGGGCAGCGTCGAGCCCTCCCCCGGGTTCCGGCTGCTGCCGCTGTTCGACAACTACCTGCTCGGCTACCGCGACCGGACCGCGATGCTCGCGGCGGCGATGCAGCAGCGCGTCTACGTCGGCGGCATCATCAAGGCCACCGTGGTGTGCGACGGCCGGGTGATCGGCATCTGGCGCCTCGACCGCTCGACGCGATCGGCCACCATCCGCGTCAGCCCATTCGAGCCGCTCACCCGCCGGCACTATGACGGGCTCGACCGTGAGCGGGCCGACATCGAACGATTCCTCGGCCGGCCCGTCGCGCTCGAAGTCGACCAGGGGTCATTAGCATCGGGAGCATGCGCGCGATCGTCTACACAGAAAAGGGCCCGTCCAGTGTGCTGGCGGTGGCCGAACGGCCGGCTCCCGAACCGGGCCCCGGTCAGGTCCGGGTCCGGTTGGTGCGGGCCGGGGTAAACCCCACCGACTGGAAGACGCGGGCCGGCGTCTCGTCGTCGAGCATGGCTTTCCCCGAGATAACACCCGGCCAGGATGGCGCGGGTTTCGTCGACGCCCTCGGCGCGGATGTGCCCGGGCTGGAAATCGGCGACCGGGTGTGGCTCTATCTCGGTCAGCACGGCCTGCCCTACGGCACCGCCGCCGAATACACCGTGCTCGACGCGCGGCACGTGGTGCGGCTGCCGGAGTCGCTCCCCGCTGACGTGGCCTTCGACCTCGGCGCCTGCCTGGGCGTTCCCGCGATAACCGCTCACCGGGCGCTGACCTCCGGCGTGCGGACCTCCCGGCTGGGTCCGGCCGCCATGACCGGGCAGGTGGTGCTGGTGCAGGGCGGCGCGGGCGCGGTCGGCAACGCCGCCATCCAGCTAGCCGTCTGGTCGGGGGCGACGGTGATCACCACGATCAGCAGCGACGCTAAGGCCGCCCTGGCGACGGCGGCCGGCGCGCAGCACGTCGTCAACTACCGCACCGCCGATGCCGCCGCGGCGATCCGCTCGATCGCACCGGACGGCGTTGACTTGATCGCGGAGGTCTCCCCCGCGCACAACAACGACCTGGACGTGGCGGTGGCGCGCAACGGCGCGACGATCGCGATCTACGCCAACAACGGCGGCGACACGTTCCCCATCGATGTCCGCCGCACCTTCAGCACCAACCTGCGCTACCAGTTCCTGCTGCTCTACACCATCGACCAGACCCTGCTCGACGCGGCCGCCGAGGACGTGAATGAGGCCGTGGCGGCGGGGATGCTGCGGGTCGGGGAGCGGGCCGGCCTGCCGCTGCACCACTACCCGCTGGCGCAGACGTCGGCCGCGTACGACGCCGTGGAGCACGGCGCGGTCGGCAAGGTCCTGATCGACATCTCCAGGCCGGTATAGGGTGCCCGGATGAGATATGTTGCCCTGCTGCGCGGCATCAACGTCGGCGGCCGGAACAAGGTCGCGATGGCGGACCTGCGGCAGATCGCCGCAGCGCTAGGGCACACCGAGATCGCCACCTATATCCAGAGCGGCAATCTTGTCTTCACCAGCCCGGACGAGGGCGCCAGCGGCCTCGCTGACGCGCTGGAGCAGGAGATCGCGCGCAGCCTCGACGTGCGCCCGGCCGTCGTGGTGGTCTCCCGCGCCGACCTTGCCCAGGTGATCGCGGACAATCCTTTCCCCGGAGAATCCAATCCCAAGGTCCTGCACGCCGTCTTCCGGCGCGAGGCGCTGACTCCGGAGGCGATCGCGGCGGTCGCCGCCGCGGAGCAGAAGGCCAGGGCCAAGGGCAGCCAGGATGAGGTCGTTGTCGTCGGCCGGACGTTGTTCCTGCACACACCGGACGGGCTCGGGCGCAGCGAGCTGGCCGCGCAGCTGGCCCGCGTCGCCAGCCAGGCGGAGGGCACCGCCCGTAACTGGGCGACGGTAACCCGGCTGATGGACATGCTCGACCCGGCCAGCTGATCGTGATTGGACTTGGCCCTAGGGGCAACGCGGATGATGATGGCCATGAGCATTCAGGCGGTTGTGTTCGACATCGGCGGCGTGCTGGAGATCACGCCGGACCTCGGCGTGGCCGGCACATGGGAATCGCGGCTCGGGCTGGCCCCGGGCGAACTCAACCAGCGCATGGCAGACGCTTGGCAGGCCGGCAGTATCGGCACGATCAGCATGGCGGACGTGCACCGGGCGGCGGCGCAGCGGCTTGGCCTCGACCAGCGGCAGCTGGCGGAGTTCATGGCCGACCTGTGGCGTGAGTACCTCGGCACGGCCAACACGGAACTGATCGAGTACGTCCGCGGGCTGCGTTCGCGGTACCGGACCGGGATCTTGAGCAACAGCTTCGTCGGCGCCAGGGAACGGGAGCAGGCCGCCTACGGCTTCGCAGAGCTGGTTGACGAGATCATCTACTCCCACGAATGCGGGATGAGCAAGCCCGACCCCCGGATCTACGCCCTTGCGTGCGCGCGCCTCGGGGTCGAGCCGACGCGGATGGTGTTCCTCGACGACTACCAGCCGTGCGTGGAGGGGGCCAGGCGGGCGGGCATCCACGCCGTGCTCTACACCGGCAACGCCCAGGCCATCAGGGATATCGATGACCTGCTGGCCTTGTGACAGCGGATCATAACCCGCGGCGAGCGGCTCACACCGCCTTGGGCGGGTTATGTTACTTGGCTAATGCCTTGGCCGGGCAGGTCCAGCCGCCGCCGTTTCCTGAACGAGCATACGCAGTCAGCTTGGGGCCAAACTTGCACGCCCAGCCGACCGGTTCATGCCGATTTGCCCCGGTTCTGCCCGTACAACTTTGGCCCTAACACGAGCGAGAGGCGCCGACGGGGCTCGCCCGATGGCCGGAAAGGAGGGGTAATGCGGGTACTGGCCACGCGCCGGTCTCGTGTCCGCCGAGGCTGCCCGATAATCAAGCCGACACCGGGATCAACCCACATCACCCGTCTCAGGGACTCAACAGGCGGGACTTCACCTCAGTCTTGAGGATCTTGCCTACCCGCGAGCGGGGCAGGTCCGGCCAGATCTCGACCTGCTTGGGGGCCTTCACGCCGCCGAGGCGGTCCCTGACCCAGGCGCGGATCTCCTCGGGCGTGACGTCGTGACCGGTAAGCGGCTGGATGACCGCGGTCACGCGCTCCCCCCACTTGTCATCGGGGAGCCCGATGACCGCGCAGTCGAGCACGGCCGGGTGCGCCAGCACCGCCTGCTCGACCTCGGTCGAGTAGACGTTGAAGCCGCCGGTGATGATCATGTCCTTGAGCCGGTCGACGATGTACAGGTAGCCGTCGGGGTCGAGGTAGCCCACGTCGCCGGTGTGATGCCAGCCGTGCCGTGACGCCTCGGCGGTGGCGGCCGGGTTCTGGTAATAGCCGGCCATCACCAGCGGGCCGCGGGCGACGATCTCGCCGCGTTCCCCCGGCGGCAGCAGCGCGCCCGCCTCGTCCATGATCGCCACGGTGGTCAGCGGGGTGGGGCGGCCGGCCGACGTGAACCGCTCCGTCGCCAGTGTCCCGTCGGCGTGCAGGTGGTCTCTGGGCGCGAGCGCGGAGATGAACATCGGCGCCTCGGTCTGGCCGAACAATTGCCCGAGGACCGGACCGAAGACCCCGATCGCCTGTTCCAGCCGCGCCGCGGACATCGGGGCGGCCCCGTACCACAGGCACTGCAGGGACCCCACGTCCGCTGACGCGAGGGCAGGGTGGTCGAGCAGCGAATAGATCACCGTCGGGGGCAGGAACGTGTGGGTGACCCGGTGCCTGCCGATGAGCGCGAGGAACTCCCCCAGATCGGCGTGCGGCATGATGACGATCTCGCCGCCGAGCGCCAGGATGGGGAAGCACAGGATCCCGGCCGCGTGCGTGAGCGGGGCGAGCGCCAGGTAGACCGGGCTGCCCGCGAACGGGTAGCTCATCAGGGTCAGCGACGCCACCGTCTCCAGGTTCCGGCCGGTGAGCATGACCCCCTTCGGGCGGCCGGTGGTGCCGCCGGTCCCGGCGATCATGACCACGTCATCGACCGGGTCGGCCTGCCACGGCCCGTTCTCCAGCCCGGCGATCCACGCGCGGAACCCGACGGCGCCGCCGACCAGCGGGCCGACGTCGCCGGCCAACCGGACACCGGGCTCGTCGTCCAGGCAGACCAGCGTGGTGAGCTCGGGCAGGTCCGGCGCGATCTTCGCGACGAGCGGGGCGAAGGCGGCGGCGAAGATCAGGCAGCGGCAGTCGAGCAGCCCGAGCAGTTCGCGGTTCTCGGCCGCCTCGTTGCGCGGGTTGACGGGGCACCAGACCGCCCCGGCCCGGCTGATGCCGAACACCGAGGCGAACGCCACCGGGTCGTTGCCGGACAGCACCGCCACCTTGTCCCCTGGGCTGATGCCGGAACGGTCCAGCGCCCGCCCGACCGACCAGGACAGGCGCTGTACGTCCGCGTAGCTCATGGTCAGGCCGGCCATGGTGAGGCAGGGGGCGTCGGCAGGGTAGACCGACGCCCCCTTGTCCAGGAAGTCGACGAGCCGCATGGCCCGGTCCTCCCTCAGCTCGACCTGGTGAGCACGGGATCCATGACAAGGCCGAAGCTGCGCAGCACGCCGAGCAGATCACGGTGGCCGAACGCCTGGCAGCCCGAAGCGAACCCGGTCCGCCGCGGCGGCTGCTGCAGCAGCGAGTAGGCGGCGTACGCCTGAAGCAGGCCCGTCTGCTTGTAGTTGCAGTTGCCGTGGATGACGCAGTGCGCACGGCCAAGCGGGCCCGAGGCGTGCACCGAGTCCAGCGACGTGTTGATCCGCGTGTACTCGCGCGGTGGCATCTGGTTCATCACCGCGGCGGCCTGCTCCGACAGCACCCGGAGCTTCTCCTCCTCGGGCAAGTCCTCGATCTGCGCGAGCGCGGCGGCGACGATCTGCGGGACGCCCAGCATGAGCGGCCGGTTGAAGACGCCGCCGAGCACCTTGACATTGGCCACCCGCGGGTCGCGGCTGAACCAGACCGGGTGCGAGGTGCCGCCCCACGGCAGCGCCAGCCCGGTCTCGTGCTGGCCGGGCACGGTCACCGAATAGAGGCCGCCGTCGGCCGGCCATTCGGCGTACGCGTTCTGCTCCAGGTAATAGGCCTTGGCGAGGGCGGCGTTGACCAGGATCGTCCGGGTGGAGGCGATGGTCGGGGCCCCCTTCCAGAAGACGAGGATGTCGAGCGTGTCCAGGCCCGGCTCCTCCAGGCAGAGCTGGGCGGCGATCTCGCCGGTGGTGTACATCTGCGCGAGGCCGGGCCCGAGCAGCAGGCCGGCCGCCGCCATCCGCTCGCCGTAGCTCGCCTCGGCGTTGATGAGCCAGTCCTGCTCGCCGGTGGTGTCCACGTAGTGGGTGCCGGCGGCCAGGCAGGCTTCCACCACCGCGGCACCGTACTGGGCGAACGGCCCGACCATGTTGCAGACCACCTTGGCCCCGTCAAACAGCTCGGACAGCGGCCCCACCGCGTGCTCGACCTCGACGATCTCGTGCTCGATGGTCCCGATGCCAGGCACCGTTTCCAGCGCCTCGGCGATCCGCGCCTTATCGCGGCCGGCCGCGATGAAAGGGACGTTGAACTCACGCAGGTACTCGCAGACCAGCCGCCCGGTGTAGCCCGACGCGCCGTAGACCACAACCTTCTTGTCGCTCATCTCAGGCTCCCTCTCACATTCCCATGCCGCCGTCGACGGGGAGCCCCGCGCCGGTAATGAACCTGGCCCCGTCCGAGACCAGGAACACCACCGCGTCGGCGATCTCCGCCACCTCGCCGAGGCGGCCGAGCGGTGTCAGCCCGGCCACCGCCCCCGCGGCCTCGGCGGCGCTCGGGAACAGGCCGATGTTCGCGCAGTCGTTCGCCAGCTGGTTCCCCATCTCGGTCGGCACTAGACCGGGGTAGACGCAGTTCACCCGAACCCCGTAGCCGAGCCTGCCCGACTCCATCGCCGCGACCCGGGTCAGCCGGTCGACCGCGGACTTGGTCGCGGAGTAGATGGCGATCCCGGGGAAGGCGATCGTCGCGGCCACCGACGCGACGTTGACGATCGCACCGCCGGCGCCGGCCCCGCCGCCGGGGCGCATCGCGCGGAAGCCGTGCTTGATGCCGAGCGCCGTGCCGAGCACGTTCACCTCAAGCTGCTTGCGGACCTCGGCCGGGTCGATGTCGACCAGCAGGCTGGTGATCTCCACCCCGGCGTTGTTGACCAGGATGTCGAGCCCGCCGAGATGCTCGATGGCCTGCGGGATCGCCTGGCCCCAGCTCTCTTCGGCGGTGATGTCGAGCGCCACGAACTCGGCACTGGCACCGTCGCGGCGCAGCGAGTCGGCGGTCGCCTTGCCCAGGTCCTCCCTGATGTCCCCGATCACCACGGCCGCGCCGGCCCGGGCGAGCGCCCGCGCCATTCCCTCGCCAAGCCCCCGGGCCCCGCCGGTTACCAGGGCCTTGCGCCCCGTCAGGTCGTAAACGCTCATCAGACACCTCTCTGTGCTGCCGGGCCGCCACGCCTTGGCGTGCCCCCTACGCTGTCGGCAGTCTTGACAATTGTCAAGACTTTTCTGGACAACCGTCTTACGGAACTTGGACAATCGTCAAGCAGCCGATCGTCAAGTACCTTGTAGCTATGCCGGGTCGGAATCAGGCCACGATCGCGCGCCGCCAGGTCGACAAGTTCGCCGAGCGGCGTGACCAGCTTGCCGCCGCGGCGCTGCGGACTCTGGCCGAGCAGGGCTACGCCAACACCAGCCTGCGGGACATCGCGCAGCGCTCAGAGTTCTCGCACGGCGTGCTGCACTACTACTTCGCCGACAAGTTCGAGCTGATCATGTACTGCGTCCGGCAGTACAAGGCCGAGTGCGTCACCCGCTACGACTCCATCGTGGCCACCGCCGCCACCGCCGAGCAGCTCAGCCGCGGGTTCGGCGCGGCCATGGCGGGGACGCTGGTCGAGGACGGCACCCTGCACCGGCTCTGGTACGACCTGCGCAACCAGTCCCTGTTCGACGAGAAGTTCCGGGCGGACGTCACCGACATCGACCAGTCCCTGCAGCGGATGATCTGGCGGATCGCCGCCAAGTACGCCGAGCTCAGCGGCACACCGCTCGCGGTCGCACCGGAGCTCGCCTACGCCCTGCTTGACGGCGTCTTCCAGCACGCGCTGCTGCGGCACTTCGGTGGCGACGCCAGCGCCGCCGCCACCTTGGACGAGAACGTCCGGCAGGTGCTGCCGACCCTGCTGGCATCCGCCCCGGCCTAGGCCGGCGGCGAGCGGGGCAAGCGCCGCGTTGGTAGCGTCGGGCGGGTGATAGGCACGCTGGCGGTGGAGAACTACCGGTCGCTCCGGCATCTTGTCGTCCCGCTCGAACAGCTCTCCGTCGTGACCGGCGCCAACGGCGCCGGCAAGTCGAGCCTGTACCGGGCGCTGCGGCTGCTGGCCGATGCCGCGCGCAACGGGGCGGTCGCCGCCCTTGCCAGGGAGGGCGGCCTGCCCTCGACGCTGTGGGCGGGTCCGGAGACGATCGGGCGGGCCGTGCGGGACGGCACCTATCCGGTGCAGGGCGTGCGGCGCACCAAGCCGGTCGCCTTGCGGCTCGGCTTCGGGGGTGATGATTTCAGCTACGCCATCGACTTCGGCCTCCCGGTGGGCGGCGGCCAGAGCCTGTTCGCCCTTGATCCGGAGATCAAGCGGGAGTGCATCTGGAACGGCCCGGTGCTGCGGCCCGCGGCGGTGCTGTGCGAACGCGACAACGGCATCGTCCGTATCCGCGACGATCGCCGTACCTGGTCCGAGCCGCAGGCGATCCGCCCGTTCGACAGCATGCTGAGCGAGTTCGCCGATCCCCGCAAGGCCCCCGAGGTGCTCCGGGTACGCGAGCAGATCCGCTCCTGGCGTTTCTACGACCACATCAGGACCGACGCGACGGCACCCGCCCGGGCCGTGCAGATCGGCACCAGGACGCCGGTGATGAGCCCTGACGGGGCCGACGTGGCCGCCGCGCTGCAGACGATCCGCGAGACCGGCGACGCCGCCGCCCTGGACCAGGCCGTCGACCTGGCCTTCCCCGGTAGCCGGGTCACCGTCGAGAGCGAAGGCGGCGGACGGCTGGCGCTGCGGCTGCACCAGCACGGCCTGCTGCGCCCGCTGGCCGCGGCCGAGCTTTCCGACGGCACGCTGCGCTACCTGCTGTGGGCGGCGGCGCTGCTGGCGCCCCGGGCAGCCGGGCTCCTGGTGCTCAACGAGCCCGAGACGAGCCTGCACTGGCAGCTGCTGGCACCGCTGGCCAACCTGATCACGGCGGCGGCCACCCGATCGCAGATCATCGCCGTCTCGCACTCCCAGACCCTGATCAACGCGCTGCAGCGCGCGACCGCGGAAGCGGGGATCTGCACCGCCACCGTTGAGCTGGTCAAGGACTTCGGCGAAACGGGCGTGGCCGGCCGGGGGCCGCTCGACGGCCCGTCCTGGCACTGGCCGAAGCGATAGAACCGCATCGACGCGGACCGGCCACCAGGCCTTAGACGGTGGCCACCGACTCCGGCTTCCAGCCAGGCGTCGGGTCTTCGCCGGTCCGGCCGTCGACCGCTTCGCGGATCAGGTCGGCGTGGCCGGTGTGCCTGCCGTACTCCTCGATCATGTCGCAGACCAGCCGGCGCAGGCTGGCGTGGCGGCCGTCGCTTGCGTGCGCCGCGACCAGTTGGTCGAGCCCGCCGTCGGCGATGGCGGCCGCGAACCGCTCGCGCGACCGCTCCACCGCGCGGTCATACAGCGCGTACAGCGTCCCCGGGGTATCGCCTGCCGCACTGGTGAACTCCCAGGTCGGGTCGGCGTCCCAGTCGACCGTGGGCCACGGGTCGCCGAGCGGCGCCCCGGCCAGCTTGGTCGAGGACTGGTGGTCCTCAACAAGGGCCAGATGCTTCAGCAGCCCGCCGAGCGTCAGCGCTGACGCGCCGACGCGCTGGTTCAGCCCGGACGCGTCGAGCCCGTCGGCCTTGAATCGGAAGGTCGCCCGGAGCCGGTCAAGCGCCGCCGTCAGGTGCTCGGCTTCGCTCCCGGCCATCGGCGGTTCCCATGGAGTGTCTGTCATAGCGGCACGCTACCGCCGGTCCCTGACATTCCGCTTCCGGGAAAAAGATCAAAGTTCCGTGAAAAAGATCAAAGCCGATCGTCGGGAACGGCCCATGGCGGCGCCGAATCCGGCCCGCTGGACACCTGGCTCCAGGCCTGGCGCTGCTGCAGGTTCTCCATCCGGCGCTGCAGCTCGGCGTCGGCCTTGATCTCCTCCTCGCCGGGCGACATGCTGATCGTCAGGGTCACGGCGAAGGTGGCAATGCTGATCACCAGCAGCAACGGGATCAGGAAGACGGCGGCCGTGGTGCCGGAGACGGTCGACAGGCCGGAGACGGCCGCGACCGCCATCGACGACATCGGGCCCCGCCCGATGTGCAGCGCCGCCATGCCGGTGTAGTGCATACCGCTGACCGCGACGCCCATGATCAGCGCCGCGCCGATGGTGGCGCCCATGCTGTTGACGCGGGTGCCCGCCCAGAGTGCGGCGGTGCCGGCCACGACCGCTATCAGCACCGAGAGCATCAGCAGCGGCACGTTGTAGGACATCGAGTCCTGCATGGACATCGCCGCCATGCCCAGGTAGTGCATGGCGGCCACCCCCCCGCCGATGATCACTCCGCCGGCCAGCAGCCGCGGCCAGCCGCCGTCGCCGAAACCGACGATGAACAGGCCAACGCCCACCACCGCGACCGCCACCAGCATCGAGGCGATGGTCATCGGCACGTTGTAGAAGATCTGCTGACCGGGGATGGTGAAGCCGAGCATCGCGATGAAGTGCATGGCCCAGATCCCGGTGGCGCCGATGGACACCGCCGCCAGGCTCAGCCAGCGCGCCCGGGCGATCCCGTCGCGGGCCAGGCCCAGGGTCACGCAGCGCAGCCCGAGAAACGAGCCGATGCAGGACATCGCATAGCCAACGGCCGGACTCAGCAGGCCGTTGGAGAAATTGTGCACGGTTACCACGGAGCCCCACCCCCTTGTGATAGCGACGCCGCCGAGGCCTTCCATCGCCGCCCTGGCCTACGGCCGCGTCAGCGCCCCCTGCGCCGATCTACGCATGCACAGTGCCAGACCACACCCGCCCGTGCGCGGAAAGTGACCTTACCGTGACTGATCGTTTCCCCAAAGCCGACTGCCGCCAAGATCGGGCGGAAAGGGCGAACGCGGCACCGCCGTTGGCACCCGGCCGTCCCGCCCGCGACGCGGGCTTCCTATGCTGGCTGTGATTGCCGAATCCCCCATGGCGCCGATAGGACTACGCGGAACGTGTCAGAAGAAGCAGGGCAGCCCGGGCCGCAGCCGCCGGGCGCCGCACCGGCCGGAGACCAGCGGCCGATGAAGGCCTGCCCGGACTGCGCCGAAATGGTGCTCGCGGCGGCACGGAAGTGCCGCTATTGCGGGTACGAATTCCGCCCGGCGACGGCTGCACCGCCCAGCGTCAGCCTGTTCGGCTTCCTGATGCGCCGGTCGGCGCCGCAGCTGACGATGACCGAGACACTGGAGCAGCTGGGCATCGAGCTTGACCCCGGCGAGCAGCTAGACGGATTGTGGCTCGGGCGCGCCCACGGCAGCGACGGCTACGTGGTGCTCACCGATGCGCGCCTGTTCTTCGCGGCCGGCCTGCGCCGCGCGCCGGGCAACCCCCCGCCCCGCCAGCACAGCCTGGACGAACTGGCCGGCGCCGAGGTCGCCACCCGGCACTGGAAGTCCGAGCTCAAGCTGCACTGGCACGACTCGCCGGACATGAGCATCGACGGTCTGGCGCCCAAGCACCTCCGCCAGCTGCACTCCGCGCTCCTCGCCCAGCTCGAGCGCGGCCGGCCGCGCTGACCGGCAAGCTCGCGCTGGACACGGAAATCGCCCCGGACAGGCGGTCTGTCCAGGGCGATCGACGTTGCCGCGGGCTAGCTCAGACGCTACCGCGAAGACGCTGCAGGGCCTCGGCGAGGATGGCCTCGCCATCGGTGTCACTGCGCCGCTCCTTCACGTAGGCCAGGTGCGTCTTGTAGGGCTCCACGCGCGGCGGGGCCGGCGGTGCGGACTGGTTCTGGCCGGCCGGGAAGCCGCACCGGGGGCACTCCCACTGGTCAGGGACGGAGGCGTCCGACGCGAAGCTGGGCTTGGTCTCGTGCCCGTTCGAGCACCAGAACGACACCCAGACCCGGGGCGCAGCCTCGCCACGCTCCGCCTCGCCCATCGGGCCGGCCCCTACCCTGCTTCCGCGGATCGCGTTGCCACTGCTCACAGATCACCTCGTTGTCGCCGTACCAAGCCATGAACGACGGGCCACCAACCCTTGGGCCACCGACCGCTGGCTATTCCATTTCACCATCACGTCCGCCCTTACGGGCGGGAAACACGCAGACCGAGCCGTTCGTTAACTGTTAACCGCGTGATCAACAGTTAACACCTCGTCCTAGTGGTTGATCAGCCAACCCAAGGCGATGACGAGTATGAACCAGAGGACGCCGAAGAAGATCGTGATGCGGTCCAGGTTCCGCTCGACCACCGACGAGGAGCCGAGCGTCGAGGAGACGCCACCCCCGAACATGTCGGAAAGACCGCCGCCCTTGCCCTTGTGCAGGAGAACGAGCAGGACCATCACAAGCGACGTAATGATCAGGATGACCGAGAGCGCGATCTCCACCGGTGTCTTCTCTCCCCTTGAACCCTCAAACGATCAACAACGCCATGCTGTACTTCGGCTACTTCACTTCGGCTACTTCACTTCGGCTAGCTCGGCTGAACGCCGCCTCAGCGGCCAGCGGCCACCTGATGGTACCGGCAGATCGAAGCGAACTGACCGGCATCCAGGCTGGCGCCGCCGACAAGGGCGCCGTCAACGTCCTGTCCACTCATAATAGGCGCGATATTGTCGCTCTTGACGGACCCGCCATACAGAATACGCACTCCGGCCCCGGCTTCGCCCCCGGCCGACCCGGAAATGTGCTCCCTGATCGCGGCGGCCATCTCCTGCGCGTCGCCGGCCGAGGCGACTTCGCCGGTGCCGATCGCCCAGATCGGCTCGTAGGCGATCACCAGCGACGCGACCGCCTCGGCGGGCACCTTGGCCAGGGACCCCTTGAGCTGCGCGACGACATGCTCGACATGGGTGCCGGCCTGCCGTACCGCCAGTGGCTCACCCACGCAGAGCACGGGGGTGATGGACGCGGCCAGGGCAGCCTTCAGCTTGGCGTTGACGACGGCGTCGTCCTCATGGTGGTACTGCCGCCGCTCGGAGTGCCCGCACAGTACGTACGAACACCCGAGCTTGGCCAGCATGGAGCCGGAGATGTCCCCGGTGTAGGCGCCGTTGGCGTGCGGGGAGATGTCCTGGGCGCCGTAGCCGATCTTCAGCTTGTCGCCGTCCACCAGGGTCTGCACCGAGCGCAGATCGGTGAACGGCGGCAGCACCAGCACTTCGACGTTCCGGTAGTCCTTGTCGGACAGCGAGAACGCCAGCTTCTGCACCAGCGCGATCGCCTCGAAGTGGTTGCAGTTCATCTTCCAGTTGCCGGCGATCAGCGGCAGTTTCGTTGTGTCCATATTGGTAAGGAGCTTACGCCCCTAGCGCCGTCAATCCCGGGAGCGTCTTGCCTTCTAGGTACTCAAGCGACGCGCCGCCGCCGGTCGAGATGTGCCCGAAGTCGTCTTCGGCCAGCCCGAACGAGCGGACCGCCGCCGCCGAGTCGCCACCGCCGACCACGGTCAGCCCGTCGACCTTGGTCAGCGCCTCGGCGACCGCCCGGGTGCCGGCGGCGAAGGCCGGGAATTCGAACACGCCCATCGGCCCGTTCCAGAAGACCGTCTTCGCATCGGCCAGCTTCGACGCGAACAGCTCGCGCGACGCCGGCCCGATGTCCAGGCCCATCTGGTCGTCGGGGATCCCGTCCGCGGGCACCACGGTGGCCGGGGCATCGGGAGCGAACCTCGGCGCGACAACGATGTCCGTCGGCAGCACAAGGTCGACGCCGCGCTTGGCGGCATCGGCGAGCAGCGCCCTGCACGACTCGATCTGGTCGGCCTCGAGCAGCGAGCTGCCCACCGGATGGCCCTGCGCGGCCAGGAACGTGTAAGCCATCCCGCCGCCGATCAGCACCCGGTCGGCCAGGCCGAGCAGGTTTCCGATCACGCCGAGCTTGTCCGACACCTTCGCCCCGCCCAGCACGACCACATAGGGCCTGGCCGGGCTCTCGGTCAGCCGCCGGAGCACCGTCACCTCGGCGGTGATCAGGTCCCCGGCCGCGTTCGGCAGCAGGGCGGGCAGGTCGTAGACCGAGGCCTGCTTACGGTGCACCACCCCGAACCCGTCGCCCACGTACAGGTCGCCAAGCGCGGCCAGCCGGGCGGCGAGCACGGCCCGTTCCCCATCATCTTTTGAAGTTTCCGCGGGCTCGAAGCGGACGTTCTCGAGCAGCGCGACCTCGCCGTCGGCGAGGCCGGCCACCGTGGCCGTCGCCGACGGCCCGACCAGGTCGGCGGCGAACGCCACCGGCTGGCCGAGCAGCTCGCTCAGGCGCTCCGCGACCGGCCGGAGGGTCGGGCCGCCCGCCGCGCGCTCGGCGAAGTCCGCGCCCTTGGGACGGCCGAGGTGCGCCAGCACCACGACCCGGGCACCGCGCTCGGCCAGCTTGCGGATCACCGGCAGCGAGGCGCGGATGCGGCCGTCGTCGGTGATCACCCCGCTGCCGGACTTGTCGAACGGGACGTTGAGGTCGGACCGGACGAGCACGCGCCGGCCGCTGACCTCAAGGTCGTCGATGGTCTTCATGAGATCTTCTCTCTATTTCGGCTAGCCCAGCCGGGATGCGACCAGGGCAGTCAGGTCGACGAGGCGGTTGGAGTAGCCGAACTCGTTGTCGTACCAGCCGAAGGCCTTGACCTGGTTCCCGTACGCCATCGTGATCGACGCGTCGAAGGTGCAGGAGGCGGTCGACCCGACGATGTCGGAGGAGACGATCGGGTCCTCGGTGTAGACCAGGACGCCCTTGAGCGCGCCCTCGGCGGCGTTCTTGAACGCGGCGTTGACCTCGTCCTTGGTGACTTCCTTGCCCAGCTCGACCACCAGGTCGGTGATCGAGCCGGTGATGATCGGGACCCGCAGCGAGTAGCCGTCGAGCTTGCCCTTGAGCTCGGGGATGACCAGGGCGGTGGCCTTGGCGGCGCCGGTGGAGGTCGGCACGATGTTCTGCGCGGCGGCGCGGGCGCGGCGCAGGTCCTTGTGCGGGCCGTCCTGCAGGTTCTGGTCCTGGGTGTAGGCGTGAATGGTGGTCATCAGGCCCTTGACGATGCCGAAGTTCTCCAGCAGCACCTTGGCCATCGGCGCGACGCAGTTGGTGGTGCAGGAGGCGTTGGAGATGATCGTGTGCGCGGCCGGGTCGTACTTGTCGTCATTGACGCCCATCACGATCGTGATGTCCTCATCCTTGGCCGGCGCGGAGATGATGACCTTCTTCGCGCCGGCGGCGATGTGCGCCTTGGCGGCCGGGCCGGTGGTGAACCGGCCGGTCGACTCGATGACGATGTCCACCCCGAGGTCGCCCCAGGGCAGGCTGGCCGGGTCGCGCTCGGCCAGGATCTTGATCGACTTATCGCCCACCTGGATGGTGTCGCCCTCGACGGTGACGCCCTCCTTGAGCGGGCCGGCCACCGTGTCGTACTTCAGCAGGTGGGCCATCGTCTTGAGGTCGCCCAGGTCGTTCGCGGCGACGATCTCGATGCCACGGTCCCCGCTCTCGTCGAGGGCGCGAAAGAAGTTGCGGCCGATCCGCCCGAACCCGTTGATACCAACTCGAATCGTCATTACACCAGTCTCCGTTCCAGCCGACGTTCGCGGCTAGGGTCTTTCGTCCGCTGCTTCCTGTCCTGCCCGCATGCCCGCAGGAGTGCGGCCGGTGCCGCCGTCGCGCTCCCCGGGGGGAGATTACCGGACATGGCGCGGCCCGTCACCGACTCGGGGGCCACCTGCGCATAATGCCCCCTTTTGGTCTAGACCATCCAGAACAAAAGGCAAAATCGGGCGAAATATTCTGGACAGACGGAGGTGTCCGCGGCACCTGCCAGCAGACGTCCCGGTGCGGCGGTACCGACCGATTCTTGCTGTTATGTGCGTGGAGCCGCACCGGACTCGCGTGCGGCTCCCGTCGCGCCGGGGGCTCCCTACGATGAGCCTCATGACGACTTGGGCGGGAGTGGTGCTGGCCGGCGGCCGCTCCTCGCGCATGGGGGCGCCCAAGCCGGCGCTTGAGTGGCACGGGTCCACGCTGCTGCGCCGGACGGTCGGGATCGTCGCGCGGGCGACGGGCGGGCCGGTGGTCGTGGTGCGCGCCAGCGGGCAGCAGCTGCCGCCGCTGCCACTGGGCACCGTGGTGGTCGATGACCCCCGGGAAGGCAAGGGCCCGGTCCAGGGCATCGCCGCCGGGCTGGCCGCGCTGGCCGCTCTGGGCACGCCTGGCACGCCGGCCAGCGCGGCCGAGACCGCGTTCGTCAGCTCCACCGACCTGCCGTTCCTGCACCCGGCCTTCATCCAGTGCGTGCTCCGCGCACTGACCGAGGACGCCGCGGACGTCGCGCTGCCGGTCGCCCGCGGCTTCCGGCAGCCGCTGGCGGCCGCCTATCGGGTATCGCTCGCGGGAACCGCCGAGCGGCTGGTCAGCGCCGGCCGGCTGCGTCCGGCTTTGCTGTTCGACGAGTGCGTCGTGACCCGGATCGGCGAAGCGCGGCTGCGGCGCGATCCGGTGCTTGCCGCGCTCGACCCGGCACTCGACTCGGTGCGGAACGTCAACTCCCCCGCCGACTACCTGGCCGCCCGGTCACTGCCCGCGCCGGAGGTGGCTGTCGCGATCACGGGCCCCGCGGCCGCGTCACGCCTGCGCGACGGGCCGCTCACGGTCCGCGCCGCGACCGTGCGGGGCGCGGCGGACGCGGTGGGGCTGGCGTTCGGCTGGCCGGCCAGCGCGGTGGTCAACGGCGACTGGGTCACCAGCGACGGCGATACGCCGCTGGCCACCGGCGACATCGTTGCCTTCTCCTTGCCCGGCGACGCCAGCGGCTGACCAAGGAGCCTGTGCGGCCGGCCGCTGCCCGCGCCGGCGTACGCTGAAAAGCAGCTGAATCAGTCGAGAGGCGGTACCTTGTCGGGGCGCACGGCACGACGGCGCGTGGTGCGGGTCATGGTCGGGACCGACGCCCTGAGCGGGGCGCGGACAGTGAGCTCGGCCGCGCGGGCGGACCTGCTGGCGACCGAGGAGCCGCTTGGCATCCGGGTAGACGGCGCCGCGCTCACCATGACCATGCGCACCCCAGGGGAGGACGTCGAGCTCGCGGCTGGGTTCCTGGTCGGCGAGGCGATCGTGACGGCCCCCGGCGACATCACCGCCATGAAGGTCTGCGACGGGACGACTTGCGGGCACCTTGACCACTCCCCCGGCGAGATCGGCAACGTCGTCGACGTCGCCCTCGCGCCCGGCGTGGCGGTCGCGCCCGGCGCGCGGCGTTCCTTCATGACCACGTCCGCGTGCGGCGTCTGCGGGAAGACCTCCGTCAACGACATCTGCGTGCTGCCGCGCGCGCCGCTCGCCGCCGACGTCACCGTCTTCGAGCCAGCTGTCATCGCGTCGCTGCCTGACCGGCTCCGGGAGGCGCAGCGGGTGTTCTCCTCGACCGGCGGGCTGCACGCGGCCGGGCTGTTCACCGGCTCCGGTGAACTGCTTGTCGCCCGCGAGGACGTTGGCAGGCACAACGCGGTCGACAAGATCGTCGGCTGGGCGCTGCTCAACGCCAAGCTTCCGCTCACCGGCTGCGTGCTGCTGGTGTCCGGGCGCGCCTCCTTCGAGCTGGTACAGAAGGCCGTGCTGGCCGGCATCCCGCTACTCGCCGCCGTCTCCGCCCCGTCTTCGCTGGCGGCGGAGCTGGCCGACGAGGCCGGGCTGACCCTGATCGGCTTCCTGCGCGGCCCTGCCATGAACGTCTACACCGGCGCGCACCGGATCGCGGCGTGACCGGGCATGAGCCCGGCCAGTAGCGCCCAGCCACGGCCCGCGCTCGCCTACGCGCGCTGGCTCGACTCGCTGGCGAGGGCCGGCTGGGACGCGGAGCCGGCCACCGAGCGGGTCGCCGTGACCAGCGCGCTTGGCCGGGTAAGCGCCGGGCCGATCGTGGCGCGCTGGCCGTCGCCCCGGTCCGATTGCTCGGCGATGGACGGCATCGCGGTCCCGTTCGCCATCCTGACGGCCGCAACGTCCGCCACCACGCCCGCCACGGGCGGCGATGCCGGCGCCAGCACGACCGGGGCTGGCAGTGGGGTGCGGCTGCCTGCCGGGACGTTCGAGTGGATCGACACCGGGGACGCG
Organism: Trebonia sp.; assembly: GCA_050013875.1. Classification (GTDB taxonomy): domain Bacteria; phylum Actinomycetota; class Actinomycetes; order Streptosporangiales; family Streptosporangiaceae; genus Trebonia. The sequence continues at coordinate 45,606 of JBEKEK010000058.1, forward strand.
ATGCCGGACGGCGCGGACACCGTGGTGATGCGGGAGCGGCTGCTGCCGCAAGAGGATGGCGACGTCGTCATCGGCGCGGTGGCCGGCCCCCGCGAGCTGGCACGGGGGAACAACGTCCGCCGGGCGGGCGAGGATTTCGCGGCGGGCGAGACGCTTGTCCCGGCCGGGCGGCGGCTGCGGCCGGGTGACCTGGCCGCGGCGGCGGCCTGCGGGCATGAGTCGGTCGCGGTGACGCGGCCGCCGGTGGTGGCGATCATCCCGACCGGGGATGAGATCCGGCCGGCGGGTTCGGCCGTGCGGGCGGGCGAGATCCTCGATACCAATTCGCTCATGCTGGCCGGGCGCTGCCGTCAGGTCGGGGCGGTGCCCGTGGTGAGCGACGTGCAACCGGATGACCCGGACACGCTGGCCGCGGGGATCCGCCGGGCGGCCCGCGGCGCGGACCTCGTGCTCATCATCGCCGGATCGAGCCGGGGACGCGACGACCACGCCAACGCGGTGCTCGCCCAGGTCGGCGGCGTCGCCGTGGCCGGCGTCGCGGTCCGCCCCGGGCACCCGGCGCTGCTCGGCCACGCCAAGCGGTCGCTGTCCGGGATCGCCCCGGTCATCGGCCTGCCCGGTTACCCGCTGGCCGCCGCCGTCATCTTCGAACTGTTCGCGGTGCCGCTGCTCGCGGCGATCTCGGGCCTGCGCAAGCGCGCCGGTCCGCGTCCGCTGGCGACGCTTGACCGCGACTGGACGTCCCGCCCGGGTATCGAGGACTGGGTGCTGGTGACGCTCGCGCCTTCGGTTGGCGCCTCGGCCGGCCCGCTGGCCGACCCGGCCGCCTGCCCCCGGGAGGGCTGGGGGGCGGGCGCCCCCCAGGCCGGAGCGCTGCCGGTCGCGACGCCGGCCAGGCGCGGCGCGGGATCGACCAGCCAGCTGGCCAGGGCCGACGCCTGGTGGCCGATTCCGCCCGATCGGCTGGCATTCACCGCCGGCGCCGTCATCGAGGTACGGCCAATCCCGGACTGACCGCGATCCGCTGGCTTAACGGCGCACTCATTCGCTCTGCGAGATGGACATCCGGCCGGCTCTCATTCCGGTCCGTTGCTCGCGTGGGCTAACCTTGCGCGCTAATCCTGGCGGTAGTCGTCAAACGCACAGAATACATAGTCGCCGAACATTTTCCCCTAGGTGCGTAGTGGTACTCAAGCTGCTGGCAGACCACGCCACCAGCACGAGGATTGATCATCGCCCCAATCTCGCCCAGCAGCGATCATACAAGTTGATCACTAATTTTGGTATCCCAATCACGAATGGATCATGCCTGTTGATCAATGGATCATGCCTGTTGATCAGAGGGGCGTTATCTATCCGCTGTGGTGACTTAGTTGAAGGCGTCATCATTGAGATGACCGTGAACCCGTAACCCGCACCACGGCCCCACAGCGGCCGGACAACGGCAAAAGCTGTGGCCTTTCGGGTGCTTTTGGTCGACCGCATTTCAGTCATGGATTCGGTCCGGCCAGCGGCGTATGGTGATCACCGTGCTCACGTCACGGCTACTGAGATTTTTCGCGTCACGCACGCGGTTCGCCATCGCCCTTGGGGCAGTCGTCGTCGCCGGCGCGGCGATCGCGGTACCGGTGGCAGCGTCCGCCGCGACCAGCGGCCCGAGCGCGGTCGCGTCCAGCCGTGCCGCTTCCTTCCCGGCCACCGTGGTCGCATTCCACTGCTGGTCAATGAGCAATTGTCTGGCGGTCGGCGCGAACACGCCGCAGATGGCGACCCAGGCGGTCGCGGAGCGCTGGAACGGCACCCGCTGGACCCGGTCCGCGCTGCCCAAGCCGGCCGGCGCCGACGTCATCACCGTCAGCGGGATAGCCTGCCCGTCGCGCACCGAGTGCGTGGCGGTGGGCGCCGGCTATCCGCCCCCCAGCGCCAAGAACGGCAACTCCTTCCCGTTCGCCGACCGCTGGAACGGCTCGCGCTGGACCGCCGGCCGCGCCGCGGCCGCGGCCGCGGGTGGCGGTTTTGCCGCGGTGTCCTGCCCCTCGGCCCGTAGCTGCTACGCGGTCGGCCAGTACACGACCAAGAGCAGCGACGTTCTCCCGCTGATCGAGCACTGGAACGGCTCGGCGTGGGCCAAGCAGAACGCACCCGTCCCCGCCGGTAGGAGCTTCGCGCAGCTGACGGCGGTGTCCTGCCCGTCGGCCAAGTTCTGCGTGGCGGTCGGCACCGACGGTGCGGGTGAGCTCATCGAGCGCCTGACCGCGAGCGGCTGGGCCAAGACCACGCCCCGGTCCGCGCCGTCGGCCATGCTGTTCGGCGTCTCCTGCCCGTCGGCGTCGAGTTGCTTCGCCGTAGGCAGCGGCCTGACGACCTCCGGCGGATCGGTGGGCGAGCGGTGGAATGGCCGATCGTGGTCCGCCTTCACCACCCCCGTTCCGCGCGGCGACTCCAACGCCGGTCTTGAGGCCGTCTCGTGCGTGTCAGCCTCCCACTGCCTCGCGGTCGGCAGCTACGCGAACACGTCCTCGCGCAGCGGCGTGTACGCGGACTCGTGGAACGGGCGTGGCTGGCATCAGGTCAGCATGACCACCACCGGCGGGCACATCGGCGATTTCGCCGCGGTGGACTGCACGGGCGCGGCCAGCTGCGCCGCGCTCGGGGCGACCACCCAGTTCGCCGCCACCGCGCGGTCGGAGTCCGCGTTCTGGAACGGCACCCGCTGGAAGGTGGCGCTGACCGCCTGAGCGTTGGGCACCGCCGGCCGTCGGCTCTGGTGCTTGTCTTCACCTCTGGCGTTAGCCATTACCTCCGGCAACGCGCGGATGGTCCTGCCAGGCGGGCATGGTCGCCATATAGCTGAGCGTCTGGCGTTCGACCTCTTCGCGGGTGGCGGCCGGGTTACGCCTGGACTGCCAGGCGACCATTCGCTCGAATCGCTGGTCGAAGGACTGGAGCTGGCCGGATTCGTCCGTGCAGTGGCCGCAGTAGCGGCCGGTCTCGATGGGCATGCCGCAGCTCTCGCAAGCCGGCGTGATCGTCATGGTCGCGGTCTCCTTCGTCGTCATGGTCGCGATTTCGTTGGTCTGCATGCGCCGGTGTGTTCGGGCTGGCCGGCGGCCTGCACGAGGTCCCGCAGCCCGGCGATGAGCGCATCGACCTGGGCAGCCGGCATCCGGTCAAGCGCCCGGGCGAGCAGGTCCAAGCCGAGTACCTCCCGGTCCCGGCGCAGTGCGCGCTGTCCGGCCGGGGTCAGCCAAACCAGCGTGCGCCGCCGGTCAGCCGGGTCGCTCTCCCGCTCGAGCAGCCCCTGGCTCTCCAGGTGGCTGACGATCTCGCTGACTACCGACTGGGCCCGGTTCAGGTGCGCGGCCGCCTCCCCGATCGTCAACGGCCCGGCCATCGCCAAATGCTCGAGCGCCGCCCGCGATGCGCCCTGGAGTTGCCCCCGGGGTCCGTCGCGCCGGTGAAACGTCAGGTACACCGCCCGGAACCGCTCGGCAAACTGCTCGGCCCGCCGCTGCTCGTCACTCACCCGACCAGGGTTCCGCCTGCCCATTCCATCGTCAATCCCGATCGATTCGGCCCCCGTCGATCGGGCGGTCTTGACGGGAACCGATGCTCCGGCGGAAGTCGTCTCATATGCGGTTGTCTTCGGTCCGGCCCACGAGCATTGCGCAACGGATCCCGGTGGCCGGACGCACTCAAATTAGTTCTCGGAGGTAACGAATGCGCACGTCACACAGGCGAATTATCGCGGCCGCCCTCGCCGTCGCGGCGCTCCTTGGCACCGGGCTCGCGCTGGCGGTCAGCCCGGCGACCGCGGCGGCCAGGCCCGTTCCCGGCCGTCCGGCCGCCGCGGCCACCACCTGGTTCCAGCTTCGGAGCGCTGATCTGACGAACGCCTGCGTCGCGGAGAAGGGAACCGCCAGCTCCGTCTCTGGTGTCCCGTGCTCGTCCAACCACTCCGACTTCTGGAAGTGGACCGCAAGCGGCGAGCTGCTCAATGAGCACAGCGGCAAATGCCTCTCGGTCACCGGGACCGACCCGGGCGTATACGTGAACACCTGCGGGAACAATCACGCGCAGCTCTGGCTCAACCAGCCGGTGCCGGTCATCGCGGGCGGCAAGCTCTACTCCTACACCGAGTACGTCAACGTCCACACCCGCGAGTCCCTGACGCTGAACGCCACGACCAGCGGCACCGCCGTCCTCCAGCAGTCCTCCGGCGACACCCTGTGGACCGTTCCCTAGCCATTCCCGCCCATGACCCGGCGCCTGCCCGCGATCAGGCGGGCAGGCGAAGGAGGGCGGGGTTGTCGAGCACCGGCTGCCAGGCCAGTTCCGCGGCGCCGATGAGGGCGGCGTCATCGAGGGCGCACCCGGTGATCGGGACGGCGGCGCCGCGGCCCCACGGGCTGCGCGCGGCGACCGCGTCACGAAGCTGTTCCGGTGCCGCGCAGAGCAGGTGCTTGTGCAGGCCGCCGAGAAGCACACGGTCGGGGTTGACCACGTTGACCAGGCTGGCCAAACCGAGGCCGAGGCGGTCGACCAGGGTGCTGACGGCACCGCGGACCCGCGCGTCGGTGGCGTGGCCGCCGGTCAGCAGGGCGATCGCGGCGTCCAACGGCTCGGCCTCCGGGCCGGGATCGTACCCGGCGGCGTCGAGGAAGCGATCGGCGTCGGTCTCCACGTTGAGGCAGCCCCGGCTGCCGCACGGGCACGGGCGGCCCTGCGGGTCGATGCTGACGTGCCCGGCCTCCATCGCCAGGCCGGTGCTGCCGGTGTAGAGCGCACCCCCCAGCACCAGGGCGGACCCGACGCCGCGGCGGGTGGCGGCCACGACCAGCAGGTGGGCCGCGTCGCGGCCGGCACCGTGCCGGTGCTCGGCCAGCGCGACCGCGTTGACATCGTTGACCGCGCGGCAGGCGCGGGGTGCCCGCGTATCGTCGTGCACCCAGCGGTTCAGCGGCTCGCCGTGCGGTCCGGTCACGCCGTGCTCAGCCAGCTGCGCGGTGAAGATGTCGCGTATTTTGGCACCGTCCGGCCAGCCGAAGTAGAGCGCGCCGACGATCGCGCCGGCCGGCTCGGTGACCGCCGCGGGCAGTGCGATGGCGGCGCCCACGCAGCGGCGGCCCGACCGCCGCAGCAGGGCCGCGGCCGCCTCGCTGACCGGGGCCAGCGCCTGCTCAGGGTCGGCGGGCACCGGCAGATCGCGGCTGAGCCGGGCGACGATCGTCGCGCCGAGACCGACCAGAGCCACCTCGAAGCCCCCGGTGTGCAACTCGGCTGCCAGTGCCACCGGGCCATCCGGGTCGGGCAGCAGCCGGTGCGAGGGGCGGCCCTGCTGGCCGCCGCCGGCTGCCGCCTCCACCTGGATGAGCCGGAGGTCGCGCAGCTCGCTGGTGATGGCGCCGATGGTGGCGCGGGTGACGCCGAGCCGCGCGGTGAGCGCGGATCGCGTAGGTGCCCGGCCGGTATGGATCAGCGCGAGCGCCGTGCCGGGCAGGGTTGCCGTGGTCGGCTCCACTGGCTTGTCCGCACCCCCTCGCCCCTCTATCCTTGTTTTGTGCAGCTACTAAACAAAATAGCAGTTCCCCCGGCTGCCGGGCAGCATGCTACGAGCCGTGTTCGCGCTGCCGCCACCGCGTTCTTCGCCTTTGACGGGTTCATCTTCGCTACCTGGGCGGTGCGCATCCCCGCGGTCAAGGCGGCGACCGGCGCATCGCCCGCCGAGCTGGGCATCGCGCTGCTCGGGGTGTCGGGCGGCGCGATCTTGACGATGGCGCTGTCCGGGGTGCTCTGCCGCCGGTTCGGCGCCACCCGGGTGCTGATCTGCGGTGCGGGGTGGCTGTCGCTGGCACTGCTGCTGCCCGCGCTCGCCAAGTCCGCGTTGGCGCTCGGTCTGGGACTGGTGGTGTTCGGCATCGGCTACGGGTGCGTCAACGTGGCGGCGAACACCGTCGCGGTGGACGTGGTGGCCGTGCTGCGCCGCCCGGTGATGCCGTCCTTCCACGCGGCGTGGTCGCTCGGCGGCCTCTCCGGGGCCGCGCTCGGCGGCCTGCTGGCACCGCACCTCGCGCCGCTGCCGCACTTCGCGATCGCGACCGTACTCGGCCTCGCGGTGACGATGGTGGCCGGCCGCGTCCTGCTCACCACATCGTTGCCGGGCCAGGATGCGCTGCCCGGCCACGACGTGCCGACCGCCGTCAGCGCCGAGATCGGCCCGGAGACCCTGGAAGCGGCGGTGGTCGGCCCTGGGACGGCCGGAGATGGCGCTGGAACGGCAGGGCCGGGGCCAGGGACAGCAGGGCCGGGAACAGCCGGAGTCGGCGGCGGGGCAAGAGTGTGGCGGGTGGTACTGCTGCTGGGAGTGCTGGCGGCCTGCTCCACCTACGGCGAGGGGTCGGTCACCGACTGGGGTGCGCTCCGGCTGCACGGGCTCGGGGCTGGGGCCGGGCTGGCCGCGATCGGGTACGCCGCCTTCGCGCTGGCCGAGGCCTGCGGGCGGCTGGCCGGGAGTTGGCTGCTTGCCCGCTTCGGGCAGCGGACCGTGCTGGTGACGGGCGGCCTCGCCACCTGCGCGGGGATGCTCGGCGCGGCGCTCGCCCCGTCGATCCCCGTCGTGGTGGCCGGATTCGCGCTGGCCGGGCTGGGGGTGGCCAACGCCTTCCCGGCCGCGATGACCCGGGTCGGCCTGCTGGCGGGCCCGCACGGCGTCGCGATCGCGTCCACCCTGGGCTACGGCGGCTTCCTGCTCGGCCCGCCCGCGATCGGTTTCCTCGCCGGGGCCATCGGGCTCGGGCCAGCCCTCACCACGGTCAGCGTTCTTGCCGTGGTGGCGGTGGTCATCGCCTGGTTCGTGACGGCAGACGCGGGCCACGAGGACCGGCGGTGATACCAGGGCCATGGCGCCAGACGCGCTACGAAACGGCAAAACCCGCCGGACAGCGTCCGGCGGGTTTCGGTAACCCTCACAAAGCGGTGCTTCCGCCGCGATCAGCGACGACCCCAAGCACCAGTACTAGCACCAACCTGTAGTCCGCATCCCCGTTCCCCCATCTGTGACGGTGCGTGCAGCCGCCCGCTAGCCGGACGTCCCCTCTGCCTACGGTGCTACCTTACGACCACAATGCCTTGCCCTGCAATTGCATTCCGACAAATTCGTCCAGTCTCCTAGGCTAGGCCCATGGCGACATTGTCCGTGCGAGAGCGTGAGCTGTTCCTGGCCGAGCCGCACATCGCGGCGCTATCGGTGTCCGCCGGTGAGGACCGCGGGCCGCTGGCCCTGCCGATCTGGTACCAGTACACCCCCGGTGGGGAGGCCTGGGTGCTGACCCCGGCCGGGTCGAGAAAGGTTCGCTTCATCGAGGCGGCCGGGCGTTTCACCCTGATGGTCCAGCGAGTCTCGCCGACTATCAGGTACGTAACCGTGGAGGGACCGGTCACCCGAATCGTCCCGGGGACCGATGAGATGCTGCTGGAGATCAGCGCACGCTACCTGCCGCCGGAGAAGGTCACGGCTTACCTCGAGTTCGCCGAGGCGGAACTGGGCGAGCAGGTCGCGATCTATCTTCGCCCGCAGCGGTGGCTGACGTCAGATCTCGGTCAGGGGTGACCGGGCACCGCCGACCGCCTTTCGCTTAGTCGGGGCGGCTACCGGTTAATTGCCACGGGCTTTCGGGGTGTTTGCATGGCCGAAGAACGTCCAGCCGTGCGGAGGTCTCGGATTTGCGGATGCTTGCGGATATGCAGCTGCTCGCGGACTAACCGACAGCCTTGCGCTCTGCCCTATGCGGGTAGATAATCTACTCATCTTGCGGGCAAAACCGCAGCTGGGCAGCCTGGCAACTTAATGGGGGATTATGTGAATCATGGAGCCTGGGCAATTTAGGTAAGCAGCGAACCGGGGAATGAGTTCCGGCACAAGGTCGAACCCGGTTCCCTGCCGTCGATGCCGCTCCTGCGACTGGGCAGGCGTACCCGACCGTCGCCATGCCCGCGGGGCGAAGAATGCCGGTCTCGGTCCGATGGCGGACATGCACTTCCGTTAATACGGCCGGGACGCCGCCGGAAGTCACCGTGGCCGTTTAATGGTGAATCCATCACGTGGTGGATTTCCGTCGGCCGCATTCGGGTGACCCGGTGACGCCCACCAAGACACCTCGCCGTCCACTGACCATGCCGCTTAGTCGGCGTGCCTGTAACACCAGAGGAATAAGTGACCCGAATGACGGTATGCAGCTGCGGTTACGTGTTCACTGAGGGGGACGCATTCTGCGTCGACTGCGGGCGCGCGCGTGCCAGCGCGCCGCCTGTCGCGCCGCCGCCTCTTGCCGGCGACCCGTCGCCGTTCGATGCCGACGCCGCCTATCTGCAGCAGACCCTGCGCCACGAGCCGATGGAACTCGGTCTCGACGACTCCGTCTCGCTGCGCTCGCTGGCCATCATCGCGATGCGCGCCTACATCGTCTGGGGGATCGTCACCTTCGTGCTCGGCCTCTACGGTGTCTCCCAGGAGCGGGCAGGCAACGGCGACACGTGGCTGATCCTGGCCTTCCTCATAGGCATCGTGCTCTTCTGGTTGGTACTGCTCAGGTCGAAGGTCACCGAGCCCATCGGCGAGTGGCGGACGCTGCTACCCAACCGCGCCGGACAGGCCGAGTCCTACTACCGGATGATCAACGCCGTGCTCAAGCGCCGCAATCTGCCGATCGAACTGCAGCAGCGGAGGGTCAAGCTCAACAGTAGGGATGGTTCGGTCAAGAACACGATCGTGCTGGCTGAGAATGAGTATCAGGCCTATGTGACGGTCTTCCCGTATGGCACCAGCCTTTACGTGGGCTGGCAGATGTGGCGACGGCGGTCCGGTGCGCAGCTGGTCAGGCGCGCTCTGTTCGACCGGGTGACCGGTGCCAACCTCGTCACCGCGATGCTGCGGACCGACCGCGCCCGCGCGGTGCGTGAGGCGGTGCACCTGGCCTGCCGCGAGGCCGTCTACGCGCCCGCGGACGCGCAGATGTTGGCGGAGGCGCGGCAACTGCAGTTGCCGCCGGTCGAGCGGGAGACGGCGTTGCTGGTCCCGCAGCAGCCGGCCAGCCCGGTCCTGCCGCCACCCTCGGCCACCATCCCCGCCCCGTCGCATGATCCGGCTCCGCCAACCTCGTGGGAGACCCCCGCCCCGCCCGCCTTGTGGGAGCCCTCGGCTCTGCCGGACTCGAGCGAGACCCCGGCTCCGCCGCAGACCGCCGGCCCGCGGGAAACGCGGTATGAGTGAGTCCTCGCTGTTGACCGGGATGACGGATCCCCTGGCGGACGCCGCGTTCCTGAGTACGAGCGACGGCTCGGGCGCCTGGGCGTGGGCCGGCGTGCAGCTGTCGGCCGATGGCGGAATCGAAGCAACGCAGCGCTTTGCCGACTTGTCCTGGCCTGAGCGCCGCAAGCGCCTGACCCAGGAGGAGACGGCGTGGCTGGCCGCGCAGTGGGATGCCCCCGTCCCTGGAAGCCGCTTCGAAGTGCGGTTCGCCACCGGCACCAAGGCAGCGAAGGTGCAGGCCGCCTTGCTCGTCCGGGTGCGCGCCGCGACGCCCGACGCCGCCAGGAGTGTCGCGGCGGAACGGCTGCGGTGCGCGGCGGGCCCCGAGGGCGGGCTGCCCAGGCATGTGCAGGGCCGGTCGATCGACTCCGAGGCGGAACTGCGTGGCTGGCTTGGCTACCCCAGCCGGGTGGACGACTTCGTCGAGGTGCGCAAGCACCTGTCGGCCGTCCGGATCGTCCGCGGCGGGACGGCGCTGCCCCACGCGGTGTGCCATGGGTTTTTCGATTCCGGGGGCGCGTGGGACGCGTGGTGGCGGGGCTTCGCGGCGCTGCCTTTCCCGGTGGTGATGAGTATCGGCTTCGATCCCTATGACGCGAACGACCCCACCTTCCGCGGCCTGCTTGAGCGTCGCGCGATGGAACTTGACGAGCTGAGCCGGCCCGGCATTCCCTCACCATTGAACCCCTATCAGGTGCTCGCGGACCGGGCCGCGCAAGCGGCCGCGCCGAGTTATCGCCGGGCCGTCGCGCGCTACACCGGGCGCTGTTTCCGCATCCGGGTGGCATTGGCCAGCGCGCAGCCGCTGCCCCAGACTCTGGTGGAATCGCTGGCCGCGACCGTTTCGAGCGTCACTGGAGGGGTGCGCGCGGTCCGGGTCGCAACCGCGGAACTCGATCAGGTCGTGGGTGAGTTCCGGGCGCTCGGCGCACCAGCGTGGCTGCCCGCGACGTATCAGCAGCAACTGCCGGCCCCGCCTGACGGACTTGACCAGCTGCTGCATTCGCTGGCAGACGTGACGGAGGCGGCCGCTGTGCTGAGCCTGCCGGTGCACTGGCCCGGCATGCCGCCGGTCTTCCGTGCGGGCGGCCCGTTGCCCGAGGAGTAGTCCAGCGGAACGCGGCCGCCCAGCGGCGCGGTCATCCAGCCGAACGGCAGTAGCCCAGCGGAACCAGGCCAATTGGAGTGAAGATGGCGGAGGCTTACACAATCGAGTCCGCGGACGACAGCGTCCCGATCAATCCGAGACTGCTGCGCGAGCTTCGGGACCTGCTCCGCGAGGACGATGACCTCGACCTCGGCCTCACGCTGAAAGACCGTCCGCCCGCACCAGGCGAGCAGGGCGCCATCCCCGTCGCGCTGGAAATTATAACGACCGCTACCCCACTCGCCGCGGCCTTCGCCGGTGTGCTCATGCACTGGATTAACAGCCACAAGGTGCGGATCAAGGTACGCCACGGCCACGACATGGTCGAGATCCGGGCCGGGAGCGTCCAGGACGCAGAGCGGCTGATCGCGCTCCTGAGGCAGGGTTGAGGCGGAGCCGGATGATGGTGACCGAGCCGCCGCCTGACGTGCGCTGGCAGGCGCTCCTGGTCGGCGTGGCGAGCAACGTCCACAGCGAGAATCCTGGCTTCGTGCAATCGCTCAACAGCCAGGCCGAACTCGCCCGCGCTCTCGAGCGGAACATGCCCGGGCTGCTCGACGACGGCCTGATCGTGCTGCCGGAGCCGAGGTACGCCCAGGAGGTGACCGACGCGATCGCGCTGCTGAACCAGACGCACGATAAGGACGGCAACGCCGGCCTCGTCCGCCCCGGGCTGCTCTTCTACTACTGCGGCCATGGCATGAACGCGGGCGAGCACCTGTACTTCAGCATGGTCGAGACGATCGACAACGACACGAGCCGGCGACGCACCGGACTTGCGCTGAGCGCCGTGCTCGACACCATCCGCGACACCGAGTTCAAACGTCCTCGCGTGCTCCTGATCCTGGACTGCTGCTTCGCGGGATTGGCGGGCGAGGAGAGCGCGGCCCGTCGCGCGCATCTGCTCATGGCCGTCGGCCCGGATGTCCTGGCCACCCACGATCCCAGCAGCACGGGCCCCACCCATTTCACCGCCGCGCTGGTGGAGCTGCTGCGCGAGGGCGATCCAGCGGCAGGTCCGTGGATCGATCTGGATACCGCTTACCGGTGGCTGCAGGCGCGGCTGCCCGCCCGTCATGGGGCTGACCGGCAGCCTTACCACCAGTACCCGGCCGGTGGCGGCGGCGCGATCGTGCTCGGCCGCAACCGGGCCTACCCCGGGCCGCACTAGAAGTCACCCGAGCACCGGAGTGGTCCCCCACGCCAGTTGCCCTACGGCAGCAGGTCGGCGGTCAGGCAGGCCTCGGTTGAGGGCAGGCCGAGGTCGGCGGCACGGCGGTCGGCCATCGCCAGCAGCCGCCGGATGCGGCCCGCGATCGCGTCCTTGGTCAGCGGGGGGTCGGCCAGCGCGCCCAGTTCCTCCAGGGAAGCCTGGCGGTTAGCGACCCGCAGACGGCCGGCCATCACCAGGTGGTCGGGTGCGTCGGTGCCGAGGATCTCCAGCGCCCGCTCCACCCGGGCGCCTGCCGCCACCGCCGCGCGGGCGGAGCGGCGCAGGTTGGCGTCGTCGAAGTTAGCGAGCCGGTTAGCGGTCGCCCGGACCTCGCGGCGCATCCGCCGCTCCTCCCAGGCGAGCACCGAGTCGTGCGCGCCGAGCCTGGTGAGCATGGCCGCGATCGCCTCGCCGTCGCGGATCACCACCCGGTCGACGCCCCGGACCTCACGCGCCTTGGCGCTGATCTTCAGCCGCCGGGCCGCCCCGACCAGCGCCAGCGCGGCCTCCGAGCCCGGGCAGGTGATCTCAAGCGCCATCGAGCGGCCCGGCTCGGTCAGCGAGCCGTGCACCAGCAGCGCGCCGCGCCAGGCGGCCTCGCAGTCGCAGATCCCGCCCGACACGACCTGCCGCGGCAGGCCCCGGACGGGCCGGCCGAAGGAATCGATCAGCCCGGCCTGCCGGGCCAGGCTGTCGCCGCCGCGGGAGACCCGGACGATATAGCGGTTGCCCTTGCGCAGCCCTCCGGGGGCCAGCACCAGCAGTTCCGAGGGGTGGCCGAACACCTCCGCGATCGACGCCCGCAGCCGCCTGGCCACCGCGGCGGTGTCAAGCTCGGCCTCGATCACGATGTGCCCGCCGGTCAGCGTCAGGCCACCGGCGAACCGCAGCAGGGTGGACACCTCTGTCTTACGGCAGCACGGCTTGACCACCGGCACCCGGCTGAGCTCGTCCTTCACCACACCCGTCATCGCCATCGCGACACCACCCCCATGAGTTAGAACCGATCCCCCGAAAGCCCCGCGCTGTCGGTGCTGTCCGCGGCGAACGCCGCCCGGTAGGCCGCGGCCAGCCGCACCGGGTCATGCCGCACGCCGTCGCCGGTCGCCACGTCGGCCAGCAGCAGCGAGGCGCGGAGCAGATCCGCCGCCTTCGCCAGTTCCTGCTCGGCGCCGGCCACCGCCCCTGAGTCCGCCAGCACCACATCGAAAGACAATGATGGCGCGTGATCGGCCAGAACTTCCAGATGACGGTGCGGGGAGAATCCGTCGGTCTCGCCCGGCTGCGGCACTAGGTTCAGCGCCACGAGCTTACGCGCCCGCGTCAGTTGCAGCGCCGTGGCCAGCGACGGGACGAGCAGATGGGGCAGCACGGAGCTGAACCACGACCCGGGTCCGAACACCACCCAGTCCGCGTCGAGCACCGCCGCGACCGCGTCAGGCACGGCTGGCGGGTCGGACGGCACCAGCGAGATCGACCGCACCCGCCCGTGCGCCACCGCGACCGCGGACTGCCCGCGGACCTGCGAGAGCGCGTGCGGGGCGGCCGGGTCGGCGCCCTCCACCGACGCGACGATGTCCAGCGGGACGGCCGCCATCGGCAGCACCCGCCCGGTCACCCGCAGCAGCCGCGCCACCCAGTCGAGCGCCGTCACCGGGTCGCCCAGAAGGTCCCAGAGCCCGGCGATGAGCAGGTTGCCGACCGCGTGGCCGGCCAGGTCGCCGGTCCCCCCGAACCGGTGCTGCACGACTCGCGCCCACGTGGTCCCCCAGTCGTCGTCGCCGCACAGCGCGGCCAGCGCCATCCGCAGGTCGCCCGGCGGCAGCACGCCGAACTCCTGGCGCAGCCGCCCGGAAGACCCGCCGTCGTCGGCCACGGTGACGATCGCGGTGACGTCGGGCGTCACCCGCCGCAGGGCCGACAGCGAGGCCGCGAGCCCGTGCCCGCCGCCGAACGCCACCACCTTCAGCGACAAGGGCTACTCCCGCCCTAGGTCGCGGTGGGCGACGGTGACGTCACCGGAGAGCCGGTCGGCCAGCCGGGCCGACAGCAGCGCCGCCAGCCGCTCGGCGATCGCGACCGAGCGGTGCTTGCCGCCGGTGCAGCCGACCGCGAGGGTGACGTAGCGCTTGCCCTCCTGCTCGAAGCCGGCCAGCGATACCCCCAGCACCGCCAGGTAGGCGTCGAGGAACTCGAGCGCGGCGGGCTGGCCGAGCACGTAGTCTCGCACCGGCTGGTCGAGCCCGGTCAGCGGGCGCAGGTCGGGCACCCAGTGCGGGTTGGGCAGGAACCGGCAGTCGGCCACCAGGTCGGCGTCGACCGGCAGCCCGTACTTGTAGCCGAACGACACGATGTTGACCCGCAGCCCGGTCACCGACTCGCCGCCGAAGTAGGCGTGCATCCGCGCCCGCAGCTCGTGCACGTTGAGGGCGGAGGTGTCGAGCACGATGTCGGAGTCGCCGCGGACCGCGCGCAGCAGCTCGCGCTCGGCCGCGATCCCGTCCAGGATTGTCCCCGCGCCCTGCATCGGGTGCGGCCGTCGGACGTTCTCGAACCGCCGGACCAGGACCTCGTCCGAGGCCTCGAGGAACAGCACCTGGGGGGCGACGCCGCGCGCGCCGAGCGACGAGATCGCGGACTTCAGGTCAGTCGAGAACGCCCGCGAGCGCACGTCCACGATCGCTGCGACCCCGGCCAGCGACGCCCGGTCGGCCAGGTCAAGCATCGTCGGCAGCAGCGCCGGCGGCAGGTTGTCGACCACGAACCAGCCGAGGTCCTCAAGCGACTTGGCCGCCGTCGACCGTCCGGCCCCCGACATGCCGGTGATGATCACAATGTCCGGCGCGCCGGAGTGTTCGCCCGTGTCAGTCATGCCTGTCCCCCGTTTACCCGCCGGCACGCCGCAGCGCCCCCGCAACCGTCTCCGCCAGCCGGGGCCCGATGCCCGGTACCAGCGCGATCTCCTCGGCCGATGCGGCCGACAGCGCCTTCACCGAGCCGAACTTCTTCAGCAGCGCCGCCCGTCTGGCCGGCCCGAGGCCGGGCACGGCGTCGAGCGCGGACACG
>JBEKEK010000059.1:0-49485 GCA_050013875.1 Trebonia sp.
ATCACCGCGATGCCCTCGGCCGAGACGCGGCGGATCAGCTCGAGCACCTGCTCCTGCTGCTCCACCCCGAGCGCGCTGGTCGGCTCGTCGAGCAGCAGGACCTTGCCCGTCCAGGCGGCGGCGCGGGCGATCGCCAGCGCCTGCCGCTGGCCGCCGGACAGGTCCCTGGACGCGAGATGCACGTCGGGTATGCGGGTGCGCAGCCGGGCGAGCTCGCTGACGGTATGCGCGGCCATGGCCTTGCCGTCCAGCCAGCCGATCCGCCGGGCCAGCCAGTTGGGTGACAGCGTCTCCCGGCCGAGGAAGAAGTTCGCGACCACGTCCCGCTGGCCCGCGAGCGCCAGATCCTGGTAGACGGTCGCGATTCCCGCGTCGTGCGCGACGGCCGGGCTGGCGAACTGCACCCGCTCGCCGTCCAGCAGCACCTCCCCCGACGAGGGGAAGATGGCGCCGGACAGGATCTTCAGCATCGTCGACTTGCCCGCACCGTTGTCGCCGACGACGCCGAGCACCTCGCCCGCGTCGACGTGCAGAGTGACGCCGCGCAGCGCCTGCACTCCGCCGTAATGCTTGCTGAGATCGCGGACCGCGAGCCGGGCAGACACTATGGCCGCTCCTTTGCCTTGGACGTTTTTGCCTGGGACGCCGCCCGGGACGCTGCCTGGGACAGAACCGAGTCAAGCGCCCGCCGGGCCCGCGCCGCGAACTCCGCCGGGCTGGCGCCAGCGGCCTCGGCCGGCGCCTCGACCGCGACCGGGATGCCATCGGGAAGCGCGGCGAGCAGGTCGAGCAGCGGCAACTGGCCCTCGCCGGGCAGCAGCCGGGCCGAGCGGGCCTCGCGCAGCGGGTCGGCCTGCGCCCGCAGCGGGGCGTCGCACAGCTGGACGTAGCTGATCAGGCCGGGGTCAACCGCGCGCAGCTCCGCCAGCCGCACGCCGCAGCGCTGGGTGTGCAGCGCGTCCACCAGGACGCCGCCGCCGCCGGACCGGGCGGCGATCGCCACCGCCTGCCCCAGGGTGGCGACGCTGCGGTAGGCCATGAACTCGACCACGGCGCGGATGCCGTACGGCGCGGCCGCCGTGACCAGCCCGGCGAACGAATCGGAGAGCCGGCTCAGGTCCGGGTCGTCGCAGATCGCGTTGACGTAGCGCGCACCGAGCTCGGCCGCCGCCGCCAGCACCGGCGCGTACCGCGGTGACCGCGCGGTCCGCGGGCCGAGCCGGACCGCCTCCGCGTCGAGCACCGTGATCCCGGTGTCCGCGCAGCGGCGCACGGTCTCGGCCAGCATGGGGGAGCCGGGGGAGACGGGCCACGGCCGCTCGCCGTCGGTCGCCGGGGAGATGCGCAGGCCCACCGCGCTGAAGCCGGCCTGGGCGGCGGTGCTGACCAGATCGGGCGGCGAGACGCCGAGCAGCGTCAGATGCTCCAGCCCAGTCTCTCCGGTCACGGCGGCGCTCCCCAGTTATGAACTAACTCGATAGTTCATAATATGTACCGGATGAATCTGGGGCTGTAAAGACGCCGCTGCCCGGGTCGCAGGTAGCGATATGGTCACGAGGAGAGGGGGCACGGATGACAGGAGTTTCGCGTCCGGACAGCACGCCGGACGGCCCGGAACGGCAGCGGGACGCCGAGCGGACGCGCCGGGAGATCCTTGAGGTCGCGATCGGCGAATTCGCGCGAAGCGGGTACTCCGGGGCCCGGGTCGACGAGATCGCCGCCAGGACCAGCACGACCAAGCGGATGATCTACTACTACTTCGGCGGCAAGGAGCAGCTCTACATCGCCGCGCTCGAGCAGGCGTACGCGACCGCCCGGGCGGCGGAGAAGATGGACGTCGACCACCTGGACCCGGTGTCAGCGATGCGGACCCTGGCCGAGCTCACCTTCGACCATCACGAGTCGCACCCCGATTTCGTCAGCCTGGTCGCCATCGAGAACATCCACCACGGTGAGTTCATCGCCAAGTCGGCCGCCATCCCCGCGCTGAACAGCCCGGTGGTCTCGGTGATCGCGAGCATCCTGGAACGCGGCTACGCCACCGGGGCCTTCCTGCGGCAGGCGGAGGCGATCGACATCCACCTGATGATCAGCTCGTTCTGCTTCTTCCGCATGTCGAACCGGTACAGCTTCGGCGCCATCTTCGGTGTTGACCTGCTCGACAGCGCCCGCCGCGACCACTACCGCCGGATGGCGGGGGACATGGTCGTCAGCTATCTCACCGCGCCTTCCGGCCCAGCCTGACCGATAGCATCGCCTCAATAGCTGGTACGCACGACCGCACTGCGGACCGGGGCAGGCGACGGCAGCGGGGGAGGACTCATGGTGGCGGTGCTCGTCGGCTTCATGGGGGCCGGCAAGACCACGGTCGGGCACATCATCGCCGAACGGCTCGGCCAGCCGTTCGTCGACAGCGACGTGCTGATCGAGCAGCGCCTCGGCCGTAACATCCGCGAGATCTTCGTCACCGAGGGCGAAACCTACTTCCGTGAGCTCGAGCACGCCACCGTGGCCGATCTCGTCCGCGGCCCGGAGGCGGTGATCGCCCTCGGCGGCGGCGCCGTCGAGGACCCGCGCACCCGCGCGCTGCTGCGCAATGCCCGGGTTATCTACCTCCGGGTCGACTACGACGAGGCGATGTCCCGGGTCCAGGGGGACGAATACCGGCCGATGCTGCACCGCCCCGATCTCGACCAGGTGTACAAGCGGCGGCTGCCGGTCTACGAGGACCTGTCGGTGCTCACCATCGACACCGACGGGCGCCGGCCTGACGCGATCGCCCGCGAGGTGCTGGCCGAGCTCACCCGGCTGCCCACACTGCCGCCCAACAGCTCAAGCGTGTTCGTCACCCCGGTCGGCGGCACCTACTACGCGCACGTCGGGCCCGGCCTGACCAGCCACGTCGGCTCGCTGCTGCCCGCCCTTCCCGAGGTGGAACGCGGCATCATCATCGAGGCGGGCGAAGACGAGGGCATCGCCGCCCGGGTTGCCGACGGCTTCACCGCCGCGGGTATCGGCGTCCACCGCGTCGCCCTGCCCGACACCCAGGCGTCGAAGACCTTCGCCTCCGCCGAGTACCTGGCCGACACGTTCGCCGATCACGCCATTCACCGGGACGACCTGGTAATCGCCGTCGGCGGTGAGGCGATCTGCGACATCGCCGGCTTCGTGGCGGCCACGTTCAACCGCGGCATGCGGCTGTGCCTGGTGCCGACCACGCTGGCCGCGCAGGCCGACTCCGCCGTCGGCGGCAAGAACGCGATCAACCTGGGCCTCGGGCGCAATCTGGTGGGCACCATCCACCAGCCCGTCGTGGTGATCAGCGATATCGAGGTGGCCTGCGCCAACGCCGGGCGGGGGTTCAAGGCGGGCCTGGCCGAGATCGGCAAGCACGCCCTCATCAGCCCCTCGGACCTGCTCGGCTACCTGGACGGCGCGCGCGGCCCGATCCTCTCCCGCGATCCGGGTGCCGTCTGCGCGGCCGCCACCCGCAGCGTGGAGATCAAGGCCGACATCGTCAGCCGGGACGAACGGGAGCTGGGTGACCGCCTGTTCCTGAACTACGGTCACACCTTCGCCCACGCC
Source organism: Trebonia sp. (assembly GCA_050013875.1). Lineage (GTDB taxonomy): Bacteria > Actinomycetota > Actinomycetes > Streptosporangiales > Streptosporangiaceae > Trebonia. Next base: position 3,586 of record JBEKEK010000059.1, read on the forward strand.
ATCGAGCTGGTAAGGAACTCCACTGCCGACGATCAGGGCGAGTCGGTCGCGCTTGGCATGATGGCGGCCGCCTACCTGGCCTTCCGCCAGGGCCGCATCCCCGAGTCGGTGGTCGAGCAGCACCGGCAGACCATCGCCGGGCTTGGCCTGCCCGTCCGGGGCGAATTCAAGCTCCACGACATGCAGCAGGCGTGGGTGCGGGACAAGAAGTACCGGCACGGAATCCGGTTCGTGGTGCTGAACTCACTCGGCCGCCCAGAAAGCGGCGTGACCGCCGATGAGGCCACCCTGCAGCTCGTGCTGAGCGACCTGGCCGGCTGAAAATCAAAATCCTGCCACTGAACGTACGGCGGTTACTCCCCCAGGACATTGGGTGCTCCCCCGCCAAGGCTTGGGTGCTCCCCCGTCAAGGCGCCGCTCGGGTACCCCACGACACCGCAGGCCCCCCGTCCCTCGTTTGTCCCCAGCCACGGAAGACCCTCCCTCCCCTCACCTAACCACCACTTCGCATAGCTGCCGGACGCTTTTTCGACTTTACATAGCTGCCGGACATTTTCACCCCCGTTGGAACGTTTCATTCTGTCCGGGAGCTATGCAATGTCGCGGGCCGGGCGAGACCCGGGTCACCCAGCCTTCCTAGGCGAACTGGCGGAGCGGTTCGTCGACTGGGGCGCCGGTTAGCCGGTTGGCCAGAGTAGACATCGTGTAAGCGCCGATGCCGAGGACGACCTCAAGCGCGTTCTGCTCGGTATAGCCCTGCGCGAGGAACGCCCGCAGTGCGGCGTCGCCGACGTCGCCCGTGGTCCCGAGCACCCGCAGCGTGAATACCCGGACCGCGTCCAGCCGCGGGTCGGCCAGCGTCTTGCCACTGCGCAGCGCCGTGATCAGCGCGGGGTTGGCCGCCAGGGCCGTGAGCCTGGCGGTGTGCATGGCCACGCACAGGTGACAGCCGTTCCGGGTGGCGATGGTCATGATGAGCACCTCGCGCGCGACCGGGTCGAGCGTGGTCCCCTCGAACAGCGCGCTGAGCTTGAGGAAGCCGTCGAGCAGGTCAGGTGAGGTGGCCATCAGCGCGACCGCGGACGGGAGATAGCCCAGGTGGTTGGCCGTGGCGGTCATGGCACGGCGGGCGGCGGGCGGCGCGGACTCGACGGTGTGCTCGGTGAACATGCCGTGCTTGGTGACCCCGGTGTGCTCGGTGAACATACCGCGCTCGGTGACCCCGGTCTGCTCGCTGGACATGGCGTGCTTGGTGGACATGACGGTATGCTCCTAGAATTAAAGACAACTTGGTTGTCTAAAATGGTAAATGAGGTTGTCTAACTATGTCAAGCGCCGGATACGAGCTGCCGCTGCTGCTCTTCGCCGGGTTCCGTTCGGTCATCGACGAGCTGCACGCCGAACTCGCCCGCCATGGTCACCAGGACATGCGCCCCGCGCACGGGTTCGCGATGCAGGCCATTGGGTTCAGCGGCGCGACCGCGACCGAGGTCGGCCGGCGGCTTGGCATCTCCAAGCAGGCGGCGGGCAAGACCGTCGAGCGCCTGGCGGCGCTCGGCTATGTGGAACGCGCGGGCGACGGAGCCGACCGCCGTCGGAAGCTGGTCCGGCTCACCCCGCGCGGTACCGAGGCGCTGGCCTTGTCGGCGGCGATCTTCAGCGACATCCGCGCCCGCTGGGCGCGCACCCTTGGCCCGGAACGGGTCGATGACCTGGAGGCCAGCCTGCGAACAATGGCCCCGGGCGAGACCTTCCGGCTGGACGTACCCGGCTGGTTCGGCGCGAGCTAACCCATCAGGTCGCGCAGCACGGCCGTCAGCGCGGTGACGCCGGCCCGGCAGTCGTCGTCGCTGGCGGTCTCGAACGGGGAGTGCGATACCCCGGTCGGATTGCGGACGAACAGCATGGCGGCCGGCAACTCGGCGGCCAGCACGCCGGCGTCGTGGCCGGCCCCGGTGGCGAGGACCGGCGGCCCGCCGAGCACCTCGCCAAGCCGGTCGCGCAGGGCCGGGTCGAAGGTGACGGTGTCCACGTAGGACTCCTCGGTCACCGCGAGCCCGCAGCCGTATTCGGACGCGGCCTCCCCGGCGGCCGCGAGGACCTCGGCCAGCAGCGACCGCGTCGAGGCGTCGGTGTCCCCGCGGACGTCGAGCCAGGCGTCGACGCGGGACGCGATGACATTGGTGCCGCCCGGTACGACGGCGATCCGGCCGACCGTCGCGCGGGCGTTCGTGCCGTTAAGCGGGTCGTCGCGGCCCGCCGCGATGGCGCGGGCCGCCAGGATGGCCGCCGCGGCGGCCGCCAGCGGATCACGCCGGCCCGCCATGGGCGTGGCGCCGGCATGGTTGCCTTCCCCGGTGAACCGCAGCCGCCACCGGCCGTGCGCGAGGATGCCCGACGCGACGGCGACGGCCGCGCCCAGGCCGGCCAGCGCCCGGCCCTGCTCCACGTGCAGTTCGACGAATGCGGCAAGCTCGGCCAGCCGCTCGTCATCACGCCCGGTCCCGGCCGGGTCCACCCCGGCCGACGCGGCGGCGTCGGCGAACGTGGTGCCGGCCGCGTCGGCCAGCCGGAGCGCCGGTTCCGGGTTGATCGCGCCGGCCGTCAGCTTCGACCCGAGACAGGCGATGCCGAACCTGGACCCCTCTTCCTCGGCGAACGTGACCACGGCGACCGGCCGGGACGGCGTGACCCCGTGCGATTTGAGCCGGGCGACGGCCGACAGTGCGGACGCCACGCCCAGCGGGCCGTCGAGCGCGCCGCCGCCCGGCACCGAGTCGAGGTGGCTGCCGACGGCGATCGTGCCCGGGCCGCGGCCGCCCCAGTACGCCCAGATGTTGCCGTTCCGGTCGAGCTCAACCGCCAGCCCGAGCGCCCGCGCCCGCCGCGTGAACCACCCGCGCAGCTCCATTTCGGCCGGCTCGAACACATGCCGCGAGTAGCCGCCCCGCACCGGGTCGCGCCCGGTGCCCTCGATCTCGCCCAGCAGGTCCATGACGTCCCAGCTGACCTCCACCGGGGAAGCAGCCGGTCCGGGACCTCCGCCGTCCGCCGCGCCGGTCATGTCCAGGCCACCAGGCTGCCGTCACTCATGAGGGGCAGCGTATCGACATACCACGATGCGTCTTTGCCCCTGGGGCCACGCGATCGTTCCTGACACGCACCCGCCACCGGGCAAGCCAACCCCGCGCCGCGAGTCGGCTGCCCGTCACGTGCACCGTGACCGGGCCGGCCGCACTAAGTGCCTGGAAAGAATAACCCGTGGCTTTTACGGACCCGCTGGCCTGCGCACTGGCGGTCCGGGCCGACGGGTTATCTGCCCGCAGGCACTAACCTCAAGGCGATGAACGCCGACCCGACTGTCCTGCTGACGCCACCGGGCCAGGAGCTGCTGGCGCGGCTTGCCGCCGAGCCGGGCAGCGGCGGCCTCGCGCTCGCGGTCAGGCTGCGACGGGAGTACCCGGCCGACCTGGTCGCGGCGGCCACCGCCCAGCATGAGCTGCGCCTGGCCGCCCGGGCGAAGTTCAGCCGCGCCGCGGACATGCTCTTCACCCGGTCTGGCTACGAACAGTCCTCGTCCGAGCCGATCGCCCGGTACCGGGCGGCAAGGTTCGGCGAGGCCCGCCGGGTCGCCGACCTGTGCTGCGGGATCGGCGGCGACCTGCTCGCGCTGGCGCCCGGCCGGGAGGCGCTGGCCGTCGACCGGGACGAGGTCCACGCCAGGCTGGCCGTGCACAACGCCGCGGTGTACGGGGAAACGGGGAACGTGCGCGCGCTCGTCGCCGACGTCCGCGACGTCGACCTCAGCGGTCTCGACGCGATCTTCATCGACCCGGCCCGCCGCTCCGGCCCCGGCACCGCCTCGGCCGGATCAGGCGCCCCCTCCACCAGACCGGGCTCCGCGTCCGTCGGCATCCAGGCAGCCTCCGCCCGGGCGGGCGCCGCCGCCGACGGCCCAGCCCGCGACTCCTCCGGAGCGGCGCGGCGATTCCGCGCAGGCCTTGCCGAGCCGCCGCTTGACTGGTGTTTCGCACTGACCGGCCGGGTGCCCGCGGTCTGCGTCAAGGCGGCTCCCGGCCTGCCCCTTGACCTGCTTCCGGCGGGCTGGGAGGCCGAGTTCATCGCCGACGGCCGTGACCTCAAGGAGGCCGTGCTCTGGTCACCGGCCCTGGCGACGGCGCCGGCGGCCGGCTCCGGCGGGCCGCGCCGGGCGACGGTGCTGTCCGGCACCGGGCCGCGCACCCTGGTCGCCTACCCAGGCGGCCCTGTCGCGGTCACCGAGCCGGGTGAGTACCTGCTCGACCCGAACCCGGCCGTCACCCGGGCGGGGCTAGTCGAGGACCTTGCCCGCTCGCTCGGCGACGGCGCCGGTGGTGCCAACGACGGTGGTGCCAACGACGGTGGTGCCAACGGCGGCGGTGCCAGCGGCGGCGGTGCCAGCGGCGCGGGCCGCCACGGTGCCGCCGCGGCCAAGATCGACCCGCGAATCGCCTTTCTCACCGTGAACTGGCCGGCCCAGACCCCGTTCGCGCGCACCCTCCGCGTCCTCGACTCCGCGCCCTGGAACGAGAAGCGTTTCGCGAAACGCCTGCGTGAGCTCGGCATCGGTGCCGCCGACATCCGCCGCCGCGGCCTGGCCGGAGACGTCGACCAGATCCACCGCCGCCTTAAGCTGTCCGGCCCGCACCGCGGCACCATCGTCATCACCCGTGTCAACGACAAGCCCTGGGGCCTCATCTGCACCGACCCGGCACCCGCGGACTCGGTTAGCCCGGCCGATCTCAACGGATAACAGCAAGATGCGGGCTGCGTGATCCGCCATCATCGGCCGGGCAGCGGCTGGGCAGCGGCTGGGCTTAGTCGCGCAGCAGCAGCCCCCGGATATAGGCGGCCTGGCCGCTGTGCTGCATGTCGTCGTCGAGTACCGACACCAGGCGCACGGCCAGCGTGACATGCGGCGTCCAGTGGGTGTCCACGATCCGGTCCAGATCGGCGTTGGTTACCTCGGCGACCAGCTTCACCGTCTGCGCGTGGGTCGCCTCGTGGTACTCCGCGAGCAGCTCAGCCGACGCGGTGGCGGCCCCGATCTCGGTGACCTGGGAGGCCGAGTGCCCGTAGCCGATGTCCATCGTCGATGGCCGCAGCCCGAACCGCCGGGCCCAGCCTCCGGACGACCAGATCTGCTCGGCGCCGAAAGCCTTGGCGACGTGGTCGTCCTGCACCCGGGTCAGATGCCAGACGAGCCAGCTGATCGGGTTGGCGCCGGGGGCGACCTGGCGGGCGAGCTGGTCAGGGGTCAGCCCGGAGAGCACGTCCTCGACGTTTTCCCTGATCCGTCCGAAGCCATCGACAAGCAACTCAGCACTGGTAGTCATGCCCTCGATTATCTCCTGCGCCAGTCAGGGGAATGCCGCCCGGTCAGGGAACCCGCCAGGCCGGCAGCACGCTCACGTCGAGCACCGCCTCGGGGAGCCGGCGCATCGCGGTGACCCGCCGCTCGGCGAATTTGGCCGGGTGCCCGGTCCGGTCGCGGTCCACCCAGACCGAGCGCAGCCCCATCCGCGCGGCCGGCAATATGTCATGCACCCAGCTGTTGGCGACGTGAATCCAGGTAGCGGGGGTCGCGCCGGACGTTTCCGCGAATTTGCGAAAGTGCGGCAGATCGGGCTTATACGACTTCACCTGCTCCGCCGTCACCACGATCTCGAATGGCACGGGCAGATTCGCCGCGGTGCTGTCGAACAGGTCATTGTCACAGTTAGTGAGAATGCCCAGGTGCCACCCGGCCGCTACGAGCGTGCTCAGCGCCTCGGCGACGTCGGGGAAGATCTCCATCGCCGGCCACGACTCGGCCAGCGTGCCCGCGACGGCAGGCGGGACACCGATTCCCGTCCGCCGCGAGGCCAGGGTGAGCCCGTCGGTGAGGATCTCGCGGTAGGGGCGCCACTGCGGCCCGGCCTCCAGAATGGATTCGGCGCGATGGTAGGCAGCGAGCAGAGTGCCCGCGGATGGGCCGGCGACCGGTTCAAGAGCCGACAGCAGGCAGGAATTCCAGTCCGCGATCGTGCCATAGCAATCGAAGGTCAGCCATCTAGTGGCAGCCATCCAACCTCCCGAGTTCCCTCTAGACCCAAATCCCCCCGGAGTAGGTTCGCCCCCCACAGTAACTGTTGCTAACTGTGTTTGAGTGGTGAATTCGCATCGAATCAGCCCAACCATGCCCCCTTCCGATTATCACTTCGAGCGCCGGGCCAACCGGGCTGCGCTGCCGCGGCGCGAGGCACTGCCGCACCGCCCCGCCGCACACTGCCCCGCGCGGTGCCGCGCACACCCCCAGCCCCGACCTGACAGCCGCCCAGACCTGGGAGCATGATCAGAACAACTGTGATCAGGGGAAGCTAGGCATGAGCAGCGAGGAGGCAGCCCCGATGGCCGATGACGAGTTCCAATACTCAAGCGGATTCGGGAACGAATTTGTTACAGAAGCGGTCGAAGGTGCCCTTCCCGTCGGCCGCAACTCGCCGCAGCAGGCGCCCCTCGGCCTGTACGCCGAGCAGCTCAGCGGCACCGCGTTCACCCAGCCGCGAGCGGTTAACCGCAGGACGTGGGTGTACCGGATCCTGCCGTCGGCCAGGCACCCGGCCTTCGAACGGATCGATAACAAGAACCTCAAGGCGACCCCGTTCGACGAGATCGAACCGAACCCGAACCGGCTGCGCTGGAACCCGCTCGCGCTCCCGCTGGAAGCCGACGAGGGCGGCGGGCAGCAAGACTTTGTCGACGGTCTCTTTACCGTCGGCGGCAATGGCGACATCAAGACCCGTAATGGCATGGCCGTGCATCTCTACGCCGCCAACAAGAGCATGCGGGACCGCTACTTCGTCGACTCCGACGGCGAACTGCTGTTCGTCCCCGAGTTCAACGCGGTCATCCTGCACACCGAGCTCGGCCCGCTCCGGGTCAGCCCGGGCGAGATCGCGGTGGTCCCGCGCGGCATCAGGTTCCGGGTCGAGCTGCCCGACGGCATCGCGCGCGGCTACCTGTGCGAGAACTTCGGCGCCAGCTTCACCCTGCCAGAACGCGGTCCGATCGGCGCGAACGGGCTGGCCAACGAGCGTGACTTCCGGTACCCGCACGCCGCCTTCGAAGAGCGGAACCACCAGCTGACGGTCGTGAATAAGTTCGGCGGCAATCTCTGGGCGGCGACCTACGACCACTCGCCGCTCGACGTGGTGGCCTGGCACGGGAACTACGCACCGTACAAGTACGACACGGCCAACTACATGGTGATCGGGACGATCAGCTACGACCACCCGGACCCGTCGATCTTCACCGTCCTCACCAGCCCGACCGACACCGCCGGGCTGGCCAACGTCGACTTCGTGATCTTCGCGCCGCGCTGGCTGGTGGGTGAGAACACCTTCCGCCCGCCCTGGTTCCACCGCAACGTGATGTCCGAGTACATGGGCCTGGTCTCCGGCAGCTACGACGCGAAGACTACCGGCTTCACCCCGGGCGGCGGCTCGCTGCACAACACGTTCGCCAGCCACGGCCCGGACGCGGAGACCTACGCCAAGGCGAGCACGGCCGAGCTGACCCCCAGCAAACTCGACGGCACGCTGGCGTTCATGTTCGAGTCCCGCTGGACGATCATCCCAACCACCCAGGCGATGGAATCCCCGGCCAGGCAGCGCGATTACGACGAAGTCTGGTCCGGCCTGTCACGCAACTTCCGCTAGGCCGGCGTTGGCAAAGACACCTGCGCAGACAGGTACATTCGCGACATAGATTCCGCTAAGTTACGAGCCATGGCTGGCTCATACATCAAGGTCGGAACCGGCGACCACCGCGTCCTCGCGCTGCACGGCTGGTTCGGCTCCGCCCTCGGCTGGGGGAGCCTGCCCGACTACCTGGACGGCAGGCAGTTTACCTATGTCTTCCCCGACCTGCGCGGTTACGGTTCCCGCCGGGACGAGGCGGGCGAGTTCACCATGGCCGAGGCCGCCGCCGACGCCATCGGGCTGGCCGACGCCCTCGGCTGGGACCGGTTCAGCCTGGTCGGCCACTCGATGAGCGGCGTCGCCATCCAGCACGTTCTGCTCCAGGCGCCGCACCGGGTCCGCCGTCTGGTCGGTGTGACCCCGGTTCCGGCCGGCGGCCTGCCCCTCGGCGAGTCGGAATGGTCCCTGTTCAGCTCCGCCGCCGCCAGCCCGGCGAGCCGGGCGATGATCGTCAACTACTCGACCGGCAGCCGGCTGACCGCCGCGTTCGTCGATCAGGTGGTCAGGCACTCGCTGGAGAACTCCGACGAGGCCGCCTTCGGCGGTTACCTGGAGTCGTGGGCCCGCGCGGACATTCTCGGCCGCGTCAAGGGCAACGAGGTCCCGGTCAAGGTGATCACCGGCGAGTACGACCCCACCCAGCCTTCGGAGTTCATGGAGCAGGCCTGGCTGCAGGTCTATCCCAACTCCGAGCTTGAGGTCCTCCGCGGCACCGGCCACTACCCGATGTTCGAGACCCCGGTTACCCTCGCCGCCTCCATCGAGGAATTCCTCGCCCGCGGCTGACCAGCTCACAGCAAAGGGGCCACTCGTAACAGTGAAGTTACCGCTCGGCGACCGCGCGCGCCGGCCGGACCTACCTCACATATACTGCCCGCGTGATTAACTCACGTCGCATTGCCGTGGTACTTCCCGCCTATAACGCTGAGATAACGCTCGCTCGCACCGTGGCCGAGCTCGACCGTGAGGTCATCGATGATGTGGTGCTCGTCGATGACGCGAGCAGAGACGGGACCGTCTCGCTTGCCCGCAAGCTCGGACTGATGACGATTTGCCACGACATCAACAAGGGTTACGGGGGGAATCAGAAGACCTGCTACCGGTCCGCACTTGACCTCGGCGCGGACGTTATCGTCATGGTGCACCCGGACTACCAGTACTCGCCGCTACTCGTCCCCGCGATGGCGTCGATGATCGCCTACGGCGAGTACGACATGGTGCTCGGCTCGCGGATCCTCGCGCAGAACGCGGTCGCTCGCGGGATGCCCCGCTACAAGTTCGTCTCGAACAGGTTGCTGACGTTCGTTGAGAACATCGCGCTTAGCCATAAATTGTCCGAATACCACACCGGACTGCGCGCGTTCAGCAGCACGCTGCTCGCTGCCCTGCCGATCGAGCGCAACTCAGACGACTTCATCTTCGACAATCAGATCATCGCCCAGGCCATTGCGGCGGGTGCCCGGATCGGCGAAATCTCCTGCCCGACCCGCTACGAGGCCGACTCTTCGTCAATCAACTTGCGCCGCAGCGTCCGCTACGGTCTCGGCGTATTGCGTACGTGCACAGACTACCGACTCCAGCGGCACGGGCTGCGGCGCACCGACTACCTCGATTTCGAGGCGGGAAAGATGAAAACGCTCGGGTCCGGGCCGGACGCCGCGCGAACACCCGCCCAGCCCCCGCCGTCCGGCGACCCCGCCACCCGCGCACAGGACGTTGGCGCCGGAGGGAAGTGACGGTGCATGCGGAACCCGCTTGAATCGAAAGCCCCGGTCGCGCCGGAAGATCCTGGAGGGAGGCCTCATTTGTCCGCCGGAAGCTTGGTGCTCGTCATCTTCGCCGTCATCGCGGCGTCAACCGGGCAGCTCATGCTCAAGCACGGCATGCAGCTAGCCACCGCCCGGGCACGCGGATCCAACGGATCATTGGTGACCGCCGCTGCCACTACACCGTGGGTGCTGCTTGGGCTCGCCGTCTTCGCGCTCTCCGCGGTGGCGTGGCTTGGCGCGCTGTCGCGGGTCCCGCTGAACGTCGCCTACCCGTTCAACGCCGTCGGCTACATCGTGATCCTGGTCGCCAGCGTGCTCGTGCTGCACGAGCACGCGAACCTGCTGACCTGGGCAGGGTCGCTCCTTGTGGTGGCCGGGCTGATTATCGTGGTGCTGTCGTCCAAATCAACATAGGCCTGAGTCAGTCCGCGTGCCGGTCTGGTCGATGGTCGTCAGGGGCTGATTTATTTGCCATTGGTAAAGCCAGGAGACCGTGTTCCCGCGGGCGGTGACAGCAGCGGTCCGGCCGGGCAGGTCAGCCCCGCCGTGGCCTATTCGCGGACCATCGGGCCACCCGCGCAGGACTGCGCCTGGTGCGGGCATCGGCTCGGCGGCGATGACGAGCGCCGGGCCGGGCGGATTCGGTGCACGAGCTGTGGGGTGGCCACCACCTCGCCGTGGCCAAGCGACGAGCAGCTCGCCGACGCTTACGCGGTCTGGTACCGGCCCACGGCGGGCCGGTTCTCCGGCATTGGCGACGCGGTCCTCAGGCGCACCCGGTCGGCGCTGGCCAACCGGCTGCACCAGGTCTTGCCGCCGGGGCCGGTGCTCGATGTGGGCGCGGGCGACGGGACGCTGGTGGGGGCCTTCCGGCGGCATGGCCGGGAGGCGACCGGCGTCGATCCCTACGCGTCCGGCTCCAGCCCGCACGTGCGGGCCGTCGAGTTCGAGGACATGGCCGGCGCCTGGTCCGCGGTGATCTTCTGGCATTCGCTCGAGCACCTGCGCCGGCCGGTCGCGGCCCTCCGGCACGCGGCGGCGCTGGTCATCCCGGGCGGAGTGCTGGTCGTCGCCGTGCCCAATGCGACCAGCCTCCAGGCGCGGCTGTTCGGGGACCGCTGGCTCGCGCTCGACCTGCCGCGCCATCTGGTCCACATCAGCCCCCGCGCACTGCTGTCGCAGCTCGAGGCCCTGGGGTTCCGGGTTGAGCGGGTGAGTTACCTGCGCGGCGGCCAGGTGCTGTTCGGCTGGCTGCACGGCATCGTCGGCCGGCTACCAGGCCATCCCGACCTGTACGACGCGATCCGCCGCGGTGAGGCGCGCCAGGCCGGGCAGAGCCCCGCCGTCCGGCTCTACGCTCTCGCCGCGGCCGTCGCCGCGCTTCCGCTGGCGCTGGTCGGGACCGCCATCGAGGTGGCGACCCGGACCGGCGGCACCATCTATGTCGAGGCCCGGCGCCAGACCTAGCCGGCCACCCCTGGTACCGGCGCGAGCGCGGGTAAGCCCGTCACCTGGCCGGGGTTGGTGCGGTACACGGTCACGCCGCCCACCGTCGTGCCCCGCAGGCCGAGCGTGCCGAAGACGTACATCCACTTTTCCGACCAGGCCCGCTCGACGATGATGGCGCCCACCCCGGCCGCACCGAGGTAGCTGAAGAACGCCCGCTCCCTGGCCGGATTCGGGTCGCTCATCAGCGCGACCGGCTGCGGCAGGGCATCGACGGTGTTCAGCGACGCGTTGATGAAGCCGCCCGCGAGCCGGAAGTAAAAGTCCGTGTAGGCCTGGAACAGCATCCCCGCGTTACCGCGGTGGGAGAGCACCAGCACGGTCTCGCCCGGCTGCAGGTAGCTTCGGTACAGGCCATCGGTGATGAAGGCGGGCAGCGGGTTGGCTGCCTGCAGTGATGGCACGGCAGGCTGGTAGGCCGGCGGGGGCACCGCCACCGCCTCGGCCAGCGTGGGCAGGTTGGCGAAGATCGCCGCGAGCGCCAGCACGGCCAGGCCCCAGCGCGCCGCCAGCAGCAGTCTGCTGCTGACCGGGGCCGCCAGCCAGAGCGCCAAGACGATCGCCAGCACCAGGTAACCGAAAAGAATGAAACGGTTGCTCTCGACGCTGCGCGCGATCGGCAGGTTCCACAGCCCGCTCCAGGGCAGTGCGAAGGCCGGCTTGCCCGTCACCTCCAGGTCGGGGCCGGCCCCGAGCGCGATGATGACCGCGAACGTGATGATAAGCAGCCTGGTGACCTTGCTCGACCACGTGCAGGCCGCGAACACGATCAGCAGCACGAGCAGCGGGATACCCACGTAGCCCGCGGCCGGGTGAGTGCGGCTGAACTCCGACACCCCCGGCAGCCCCCAGATCCGGTCCGCGCGCGGCAGGATCAGGGCGACCAAGGACAGCGAGTAGCCGGGCGAGTTCCTGGTGAGCCCGGCGGGCAGGTTCAGCAATTCGGCCAGCAGGTACGGCAATGAGAGGACGGTCGCGCCCACGTAGGAGATGGCGATGAACCCGGCCAGCCGGGCCACGGTGCGCCGGGCGGCGCGCCCGGCGACCGCGAAGCCGATGATCAGGGCGGCCGCTATCACCAGGGTCACGTCGAAGAAGCCCTCGGTGAAGGTGTAGAACTCCAGGGCGAGGGCGACCGCCATCCAGATCATGAAGCCAGTTCGCCCCAGCGTCCCGTCCCACCACAGCAGCACCAGGTACACCAGGAGCGGGAACAGCAAGGTCACCGAGACGTTGGGCTGGCCCGACACATTGTGCGCTTGCTCGTAGATGTTGAACCCGTAGACGGTGCCGCCCAGCAGCGCCGCCCAGAACCGGCCGGTCAGCCGGCGGGTGGCGACGAAGGCGGCCCAGGCGGCGGTCGGCGGCGCGAGCAGCAGGGTCAGGTTGAACGACGTTATCGGGCCGAACGCGGCCGTGACCGGCCATACCAGCAGGGCCACCGAAGGCGTGGTGGTCGTCCACGCGGCCAGGTTCCACCCGGTCGGCGCCCCGATCTGGTTCGAGTACAGCGGGTTGATCCCGTGCGACACCGCGTAAGGCCACCAGCGCCAGAGCCAGATGAACAGGTTCGGGTCAACGAAATGCTGCCCGACATTGGGTACGTCGAGGCCGCCGACAACCGCCAGCCCGAACCCGACGATGAAGACGGCGAGGTAGATGACCAGCGCCAGCAGCCCCTGCAAGGCCGGGCCGGGTACCCGGAAACCGGTTGCCAGCGGTGGCGGCAGCGCGGCGGCGTCCGGCCCGAGACGGCCATCGGGCCCCTCGTCGTCGGCAGCATCCGAGCGTCGTCTCAGCGGAATCGGCAGCGTTCCCCAGCGCACGGATGAGGATCCTAACCTGTAGCGGTACAGAGGTGGACGACTGGGGCGGGTGCTAGAAGTCCGCCACCACCGGGATAACGTCGCCCCCGATCACCTCAAGCGGCGCAACGTCCCACACCCCGGACACCGCGCCGATCGCGGCGTCGAAGCCGAGCCCGGCCAGCGCGCCCAGCTCGTCGATGATCCGCTGGGTGCCCTTGGCCGGGTCGAAGTAGTAGTACGCGGTCTTGTAGATCGTGTCGTAGTCGCGCCCGACCTCCGCGCAGTGCGCACGCAGAACGTCGAGCTTGTGCGCCTCGCCCGCCCCCGCGAACAGGTTGCACGCGTCGGCGTACTGGGCGACCATGCGCAGCGTCTTCTTCTCACCGCCGCCGCCGACCATGATCGGCGGGTGCGGCCGGGTCAGCGACTGCGGCGAGTTGAGCGGCCGCTCGAGCGTGTAGTGCTTGCCCCGGTAGGGCTTCTCATCGCCGTGCCACATCTGCAGGCAGATCTGCAGCGTCTCCTCCAGCCGCTCGAACCGCTCGGCCACCGGCGGGAACGGGATGCCGAGGCCGCGGGACTCCTCCTCGTTCCAGCCCGCGCCGACGCCGAGCCACGCGCGCCCGCCCGACAGCACGTCCAGGGTGGTGACGATCTTGGCGAGGATGCCGGGCTCGCGGTAGATCACGCCGGTGATCACCGTGAGCAGCTGGGCGCGCGAGGTGCAGGCGGCCAGGTAGCCGAGGGTGGTGTAGCCCTCGAGCATCTCTTTCTCGGTCGGCCCCACCGCGGCGATCTGGAAGAAGTGGTCCATCACGGCGATGAACTCGAACCCGGCGTCGTCGGCGGTCCGCGCCACCGTCGCCAGCTCCGCCCCGAGCCGTTCCGGCCCGCGCGGCGTGCTGAAATCAGGAATCTGCAAGCCGATCTTCATTGTCGGTTACCTCCATCGCCAACCCTCTCACGCCACCGCGATGAGCTGGAAATCGACGGCCAGACAGAGCAGGCCACCGTACGTTCGGAATAATGATTTTGCTCCCCTTACCGGGCAGAGCGGACCTAATCCTGGAGGCAGCGACCGATGGCAACCCGCGCGGACCTGGTCATCGTCGGCGCCGGGCTGGCCGGCGCCGCCGCCGCGTACACGGCCGCCAAGCGCGGGATGAACGTCGTCGTGCTCGACGCGTTCGGCCCCGGGCATCGCAACGGGAGCTCGCACGGCAGCGCGCGCATCTTCCGCCGCGCCTACCCGGACCCGCTCTACGTGCGGCTGACCGGGCAGGCGGGCGAGCGCTGGCGCGAGCTGGCGTCCGAGGCGGGCGAGGAACTGCTCACCCCGACCGGCGGGCTCGACTTCGGCCCGGGCAGGAACCCGGGGCAGCTGCACGCGGTGCTGACCAGCGGCGGCGTGCCGGCCGAGCTGATGACCGCGGGCGCGGCGGCGGAACGGTGGCCCCAGTTCGACTTCGCCGGGGTCGGACAGGTCATGTTCCACCCCGACGCCGGCGTGCTCGACCCCGATCGCGCGGTCGCCGCTATGCTCCGGCTGGCCGCGGCCGAGGGCGCCGACGTGCGCTTCGGGACCCCGGTCACCCGGCTGGCGGCGGCCGGCGGCGGTGCCGTCGCCCGCACCGGCGACGGCACCTTCGAAGCACCCGTGATCGCCGTCGCGGCCGGCGCCTGGATAGCGCCGCTGCTCGACGGCTTGCTGCGGCTCCCGCCGCTGACCGTGACCCAGCAGCAGGTCTTCCACTTCGCCCCGGCACCGGCGGCGGACGCACGGCGCGCGACTGAGCCCTGGCCGGTCTTTATCGACGACGCCGACGACGGCTACGTCTACGGCCTGCCCGGCGGCCGCGACGGCGGGGTGCCCGGCGCGATCAAGATCGGCGAGCACAACCCGGGCAAGGTCACCACCGCCGACGGCCGCGATTTCCTGGTCGATCCCGCCTCCCGGGCGCGGGTGCGGGCCTACGTGAGCAGGCGGCTGCCCGGTCTCGACCCGGATCCGGTCAACGAGACGACCTGCCTCTACACCTGGACCGCGAACGAGGACTTCATCCTCGACCGGCCGGCCGGCGGCCCGTTCGTCGTCGCCTCGCCCTGCTCCGGCCACGGCGCCAAATTCGCCCCGTTGCTCGGCGAGATCATCGCCCGCCTGGCGGCCGGTGGCGCGACCGCCGACCCGCGGTTCACCCTCGCCGCCCACCTGACCGCGAACTAGGGCCATGTTGACTTGTGATTTTCGTTTCTTATGAGTGGACGATGGTGGCGGCCAAGTAGCGGATTTTGTCACTTCCTACATGCGGCGAACCGTTGACCAGAGGTCTTCATTTAGTTCACTCTGAAGAAACCAGGTTCACTATAACTTTCCGCTCAGAACCGTCCGCTGAGGAGAACACGTGATGCCGACTGCTGCCCCGCCGGCGATCTGATGTGCGGGATCGCGGGCCTGACGCTGCTGGACTCCAGCCTCGAGCCGGAGCTTGGCGCGCTGCTCACCGACATGCTGGTGGCACTGGGCGAGCGCGGCCCCGACTCGGCCGGCGTCGCTATCTACCACGACGACGGGCAGCTCGACGTCACCAAGGACGTGGGCGGGCCGGCCGACGTCTGCCAGCGGTTCGCCATCGCGGCGAAGCACGGCTATCAGGGCGTCGGGCATACCCGGATGGCCACCGAATCCGCGGTGACCAGGGCGCACTGTCACCCGTTCACCCCGGCCGAAGGCGTCTGCGTGGTCCACAACGGCTCCTTCTCCAACCATGCCACCCTGCGGCGCCAGCTGGAGCGGGACGGGATCGCGTTCGACTCCGACAACGACTCCGAGGTCGCCGCCCGGTACATCGCGCAGCGCCTCGCCCGCGGGGACGACCTGAAAAAAGCGCTCACCGCCATGGCAGGCGTGCTTGACGGCTTCTACACCCTGCTGGTGACCACCCCGACCGAGTTCGCCGTGCACCGCGACCCGATCGCCTGCAAGCCCGCGGTGATCGCGCAGACGGACGGCTACATCGCCATGGCGAGCGAGTACAGGGCGCTGACCGGACTGCCCGGCATCAAGGACGCGAGGGTCTTCGAGCCGACGGGACTGCACACATGGACACGGTAAGCGCGGCAACCCCGCCCGCCACCACCTCGGTCACTACCCTGGACGCCGCGAGCCTGACCACGCGGGACATCAACAGGGCGCTGCGCGCGCTCCCCGACGGCAGCGCCGCGACGATCAGCGACCCCCGGGGGCGCCACAACCTGGCCGTCGGGCTGGTCAACCGCATCGACATCACCATCGACGGCAACGCCGGGTACTTCATCGGCGGTCTCGGCGACGGCCCGAACATCACGGTCAACGGCTTCACCGGCTGGGGCGTCGGCGAGAACCTCATGTCCGGCAATATCCGGGTAAAAGGCTCGGTCTCGCAGTCCGCCGCGGCCTCGGCCCACGGGGGAATGGTCATCGTCGACGGCGACGCCTCTCTCCGGGCCGGGATCTCCCTCAAGGGCGGCACCCTCGCGATCGCCGGCGACGCGGGCAACCTGACCGGCTTCATGGCCCAGGCCGGCACGATCCTCATCGGCGGCGACGCCGGCGAGGCGCTCGGCGACTCGCTATACGAGACGACGATCTACGTCGCGGGCCGCATCGCCAGCCTCGGCGCCGACGCCAGGCGTAGCGAGCTCACCGAGGACGACGTGACCGCCGTGAAGAAACTCTGCGACACTGCGAGCTTCGACCACATCGACCCGCAGAACGTCATCAAGGTCACCTCCGCCCGCGAGCTGTACCACTTCACCACCCGCCACGCGTCGAGCTACTGAGGGGCCGCGGACACATGGAGAACCACACCTTCCCCCCGGACGTCATCGCCAGCGTGCACGAGCTGGCGGACCTGGGCCGGTACCAGATCCGCGGCTTCGGCGCGCGGCGCGAGCTGCCCAACTTCGACGACCTCGTCTTCCTCACCGCGTCGGCCTCCCGCTACCCGCTCGAGGGGTACCGGGAGCGGTGCGAGACCCGCACCGTCCTCGGCGCGCGGCACGGCGCGCACCCCATTGACCTGGCGATCCCGATCACCATCGCCGGGATGTCGTTCGGCGCGCTGTCCGCTCCGGCCAAGCAAGCCCTCGGCGCCGCCGCGAACGAGGTCGGCACCTCCACGACCACCGGCGACGGCGGCATGACGGACGAGGAACGGCGGGCGTCCAAGACCCTCGTCTACCAGTGCCTCCCGTCCAGGTACGGGTTTAACCCCGCCCACCTGAGAGCGGCCGACGCGATCGAGATCGTGATCGGCCAGGGCGCCAAGCCCGGCGGCGGCGGCATGCTCCTCGGCCAGAAGGTCGGGCCGCGGGTCGCACGGATGCGCACCCTCCCCGAGGGCATCGACCAGCGATCCGCCAGCAGGCACCCCGACTGGACGGGCCCGGACGACCTCCAGATCAAGATCGAGGAGCTGCGCGAGGCCACCGGCTGGGAGAAGCCCGTCTACGTCAAGGTCGGCGCGACCCGCGTCAGCCATGACGTGAAGCTCTGCGTCGCGGCCGGCGCCGACGTGGTGGTCGTCGACGGCATGCAGGGCGGGACCGGCGCCACCCAGAACACGTTCATCGAGCACGCCGGTATCCCCACCCTCGCGGCCGTGCGCCAGGCGTCAGGCGCCCTGCGTGAGCTCGGCGTCGAGCGCGAAGTGCAGCTGATCGTCTCCGGCGGGATCAGGACAGGCGCCGACGTCGCCAAGGCCCTGGCGCTCGGCGCGGACGCCGTCTCGATCGGCATTGGCGCACTGCTCGCCCTCGGCTGCAACCGCCCGGCCTATCGCGAGAATTCGACGGAAATCGACGCAACGGCGGACTACGCCGCCCTCGGCACCAGGCCAGGGGAGTGCTCCGCCTGCCACACCGGCCGCTGCCCGGTCGGCATCACCACCCAGGACGACCTGCTCAGCAGGCGCCTGGACCCCGACCTGGCCGCGCGCCGGGTCGCCAACTACCTGCGCGCGCTGACCATGGAGGTCACCATGCTGGCCCGCGCCTGCGGCAAGTCCGACGTGCACAACCTGGAGCCGGAAGACCTCGCCGCGCTGACCATCGAAGCCGCCGCGATGGCCCGGGTGCCGCTGGCCGGCACCGACTGGATCCCCGGAGCCCGGCCGTGAGCAGCTCGGCCGCCGGCAGCGCGGGCATGACCCCGCAGCCCGCCAGCGCCGGCCCGGTGCTGCTCGTCGTGGCGGGCGGCGCCGTCTCCCACGCGGCGATCGCCCGCACCGCGGAGCTGGCGGCAGGCGCGCCGGTGACGGTGGTCGGGTTGAGCACGAGCGAGATATCCCGAACGCACGCGGCGTCTCTCTGGCCCCCTCAGCTGACTCACTCAGCGGGGGAGGCCCGGCTCCCAGGGGGTCCCCCGGGCCAGGTCGGCACCGAGCCGGAGCAGGTGCGCCGCACCGTCGCGCTTGTCATGTCCGTCCTTGAGGACACCGGCGTCGTGGCGATGGGTCACATCGTCACCGGCCCGCCGGCCCGCGCCGTCGCCCGGGTGGCCCGGGCGCGCGGTGCCCGCGTGGTGATCCTCGACCAGTCCGGGCCGGCCTGCGGCGGGCAGCCGGCCGGCCCCGGCGCGGGCCGGGCCGGGGCGGGCACCGGCGGGCTGATGGCCGAGCTCCGGCGGCGAATGTACGGCTCGGGCATCGTCGTCCTGGCCGAGACCGGCCGGCGCGGCGGCTGGGTATCAGCCTGACGTCGCTGCACCCGGTTCAGCGCAAGAAGAGGAGAGGCGGCCTGCCGTGACAACACGCGCGGATCTGGTCATCGTGGGGGCCGGCCTGGCGGGCTCGGCCGCCGCCTGGGCGGCGTCGGCCCGCGGCCTCGACGTCGTGGTGCTCGAGGCGTTCGGCCCGGGGCACAAGAACGGCAGCTCGCACGGCAGCGCGCGGATCTTCCGCCGGGCCTACCCCGACCCGCTGTACGTGCGGCTGACCGGCGCCGCCGGGGAGCGGTGGCGGGAGCTCGCGGACCAGGCAGGCGAAACGCTGCTCACGCGGACCGGCGGCCTGGACTTCGGGGCCGCCCGCAACCCCCGGCGGCTGCACGAAGTGCTGACGGGCTGCGGCGTGCCAGCCGAGTTGCTTGAAGCCGGGACCGCGGCCAGGCGATGGCCGTACTTCGACTTCACCGGCGTCGGCGAGGTGATGTTCCACGCCGACGCCGGCGTCCTCGACCCAAGCCACGCGATGGCCGCCATGCTCAGGCTGGCGGCGGCCAACGGCGCCGACATCAGGTTCGGCACCCCGGTCACCCGGTTGGCGCTCACCGCGGCCGGCGACGGTGCGGTCGCGCATACCGACAGCGGCACCTTCATCGCCCCGGTGATCGCGGTCGCCGCCGGGGCGTGGCTCGCCCCGCTGCTCGACGGCGCGGTCGAGCTGCCCCCGCTGGCGGTGACCCAGCAGCAAGTCTTCCACTTCGCCCCGGTGCCAACGCCGGGACAGGCGGCCCCGGCCGACCCGTGGCCCATCTTCGTCCACAAGGACGGCATCGACGACTGCTACGGCCTGCCCGGCGGTCGCGACGGCGAGGTGCCGGGCGCGATCAAGATCGGCGAGCACGGCGGGTACCGGACGACGACCGCGGCGGACCGCGACTTCGTGGTGGACCCGGCCGCACGGGCACGCGTCGCGGAATTCGTCGCCGCGCGAATCCCCGGCTTGGCCACTACCCCGGTCAACGAGTTGACCTGCCTGTACACCAGGACGTCGAACGAGGACTTCGTCCTCGACCGGTGCGGTCCGTTCGTCATCGCCTCGCCGTGCTCGGGTCACGGCGCCAAGTTCGCCCCGCTGCTCGGCGAGATCATCGCCGACCTGGCGACGGGCAAGCCGGCCCCCGACCCACGTTTTACGCTCGCCGCCCACGGCGTAACACGCGCCTAACACCGAAACGTCGCGGCAACATCCAGGTGTAACTCCGCTGCTGTGTGCTAGATCGCATCCGCCCGACGGGGAGATTGTGAGTTCCGCATGGCAGTGACCACAGAGCCGCGAGCCGGCCTGCAGAAGGGCACCAACTGGTGGGGTGCGTTCGTCATCGGCTTGGCCGGGACGATCCTCGTCACCGGCATCGCGCCGTACGCGGTGCAGGGCATGGGCGCCAGCGCGATCTGGGCGATCGGCGTCAACACCGTCTTCGGCCTGGTGCTCTGCCTGTGCCTGGCCGAGCTGGCCTGCATGTGGCCGGACCGGGCCGGCGGCATCCCGAGCTACGCCAGCGCCAGCTTCGAGCCGCTGGTCGGCCCGAAGGTCGCCAAGCACATCGGCGGCCTGTCCGGCTGGTCGTACTGGCTCGGCTGGTTCCCGGTGGCGCCGATCAACATGATCCTTACTGCCGCCTACCTGTCGAGCCTGTTCGGCCTCCCGCAAGGCGGCACCGTGCACCTGTTCGGCACGTACGGCGCCCCGATCTCGACCACCGTGCTGCTCATCAGCTTCATCGGCCTGCTGGTCATCTACGTCCCGTGCTACTTCGGCGTCCGGCTCGGCGCCGGGTTCGCCACCGTCCTCGGCATCCTGTCGATGGTCCCGCTGACGGTCCTGGTGCTGCTGCCGCTATTCAAGACCGGCAGTTTCCACTGGTCCAACGTGGCCGGCTTCCACACCCCGGCGGGCGTGCACGAGAGCTTCACGTTCATCATCGCCTGGATGTTCCCGATCACCTGGAACGTGATCGCGATGGAGGCGGCCGCCTGCTACGTCGGCGAATGCCGCAACGGCCCGCGTGACGCCAAGATCGCGCTCACCGCCGAGGGCGTCTACGGCACGCTCATCTACATCCTGACCCCGCTGGTCTTCGTCGGCGTGCTCGGCGCGGCCCTCTCCACTGCCGACCCGCTCACCCTCTACACCGACTTCACCGCCGCGCTGTTCGGCCACGGCTCGTGGATCAAGTGGTTCATCGGCCTGCCGCTCATCCTCGCCCTGCTGCTGTCGGTGCTCAACGCGATCATGGGCACCGGCCGCTCGCTCTTCCAGGCGTCGGAAGACGGCACCCTGCCCCGCTGGTTCGGCAAGGTCAACGTGCACGGCGTGCCGTCCCGCGCGATGGCCTTCAACGTGGCCGCCTCGATGCTGGTGGTGCTGTTCGGCTCCCCGGTCCGCATCTACATCTTCTCCAACGCGGGCTACCTGTTCGCCTGCGCGATGTCGCTGGCCGGCTACTTCGTCTACCGGCAGCTGCGCCCGGCCGCCGAGCGCCCGTTCCGCCTCCCCGGCTGGGTCCGCTACGTGGCCCTGGCGATCTTCCTGTTCTGGGTGGTGGTCTACTTCTACGGCGGCTGGAACGCCCCGAACATCGTCGTCGCCCCGAACTCCGGCCCGGTCCTGTTCATCCTGGGCCTGGTGGTCATGGCCCTCTACTTCCCGCTCTACTACTGGCGCAAGCGCTCCGACGCCCGCCGCGGACTTCCCGCTCTCGCCGCCGCCGACCCCGCCGCCGCCGTCCCGGTCCTCGCCGAGGAAGAGGCATAGAAGTCATGGTGAAGGCACCCTGGCGTCCGGAACCGGCACGGGCGGCGCTGCCCGCCGCGGGCGTGCTGCTCGCCTCGGCGGGGCAGCCGTTCACCGACGCCGCGATCGCCGAGGCCGCCCGCCTAGCGGGCGCCCGGCCCGGCGTCCGCGTCCGGGTGATCACCATCGCCCGCATCCACGGGACCTCCTTCGGCCTCCAGCACCCCGGGCTGATGCCCAGCAAGAAGGAAAAGGACGCCGCCCAGGCCATCGTCACCAGGGCCATCAAGATCCTCCAGCGCTCCGGCCTCAAGGCTGACGGCGAGGTAGTCATCACGAGATCCCCAGCGAGATCCTTCACAAGAGCCGCCCGGGCCGCGGGTGCGGCCCACGTCGTCCTTGACAATCCCCCAGGCGGCCCCCTGACCCGGCTGGACGCCAGCGCGACGGCCCGCTACCTCCGCTTCCGCCTCCGCGAGGTCTCTCTCGCCCTCATCTGACCGAGCGGCGATCTCCGAGTCGGAAGCGCCCACGTTCTGTTCGGTCTAAGGCAGCGAGGTGGAGGCTGAGGTCGAGTCGGCCAGGTTGCTGGTCCGCCTGCGGTAGGGCTGAGGCGTAGGGAGCGGCATCACCGGCCGGCTCGCTTCCACGCTTTGACAAATTCCTTGTACAGGAAGCGCTGGAACGGCTCGCCGGAAAAGACGTAGCGTTTCTCAACGCTACGGACCCCGATCCAGAGGCCGCTCACCCTGGGAACGCCAGGGACGGCCTGAGTGACCGAGGCAACCCCGTCTACGAGCTCGCGTTCGACAGCGGACAGTTCAGCCGACCGGAGGCCAAGGCGTTCCAGCAACTTCTGCCGGACGGCGTCGAGGTCCCGGTGTAGTCGCAGGTAGTCTTCGGCGGACACGCAGCGCTCTATCGCGGCCCGCAGTTCTTGAGCGCGATCCCGGTACTCGGCGATTCTCGCGACGACAAACTCGATCCACTCGGCGTCGGAACGCTGACCCGTGTCCGATGAATCCCAGAGTCGGCCGCCGAGCAGCGGCAACTCCAGCTCCAGGATCTGCAGCCGTGCGGCGAACGTCTCGCCGCCTGCCGCGATCAGCGACGTTTGAATTCCCCGGACCACCTTGATGACATCGAGGATGACGGCACTCCCAGCGCCGCCCCTGGTGAGCTCGAAGGTGAGCAGGAAATCGCGCCGCATGGGATGAGACTGATAAGACAGACGGACAGCATCGGCCCGCGCGCGATACCTGATGCCCCGGGCGAGCGTAGCCATTAGTCGGGCCTCGGCACCTGGCGCCGAGATCTCGGCCAGGGTGCTGCGGAGAACGATCCCGGCCGCCCGCGCCCACTCGCCGAACTCGTCGTCCTCGATGCCGTCACTCGTCTGGATGCGGGCCCTGTGATGACCAGAGATCCCGACGACCTTAGCCTCCTGGAAGGCCGACCAGGTGTGCACTCGCTCCGACAGGGAGTCCGCTCCCGAGTTCGCCTCGTCGCGGAGCCGGGCTTGCCCGACGAAGCGCACGACCGAGTTGAGCCCATCCGCACTTTGCAGGTCACCTAGAGCCGCCGCTTCAAGCGACTCCGCCGCGTGCCAGGTCGGCTCATCGAATTGCAGCGCTGTGACAAGTCCCCTGGAAACAAGGGATCGCAGCAGCAATGGCTGCTCGCCGAAGTCCGCGTCGCTGGGCCTGGCGAGCGTAGGATGCGGTACGTAGACGTGGGGCATGTATATGAGCGATTGTATTATTTCGACAAAGCACTGCCGCGCGAACGGATCCTCGAGCGGCCGATGATTGTTCTGCGCTAGTATGAAATCTTCGGCCCCGATTAGGGAAGTGACGTCGATCAGTACCGCGTTGCGCTTCCCGCCGACGTGTACTAGATCTGCCGCAGGAACCAAATAACCATCTCCCCATCACCCATGATCGTCGAATTGAAGACTGGTTCCGGTTGGCTCAACATGTCCAGGTTAACTGGGAGGCGGTTATTTCCCGCCGCATCCACCGATACGAGTCCGGCCGCCCGGCCGAGGCAGAGGCCGGCTAGACCGTCCCAGACCTTTTGGTCAGTGCGCGCGAACAGGTGAAACTGAGGTAGCGGAGGATCAGTGAACTCGGCGATGTCCAGTGCCGTGCGCACCATGTCGAGGGTCTGGGATGTGGTGCGTGTCTTTAGCTGATACCCGATCTTGGCAAGCCCGGACTCGAACGACCGGGATGGTTCATCCTTGCTCCGGGTAAGGGAAGCCCACCGCTCGCCGTCCCCTGGGCCATGCCGATGCGCGATTTGGCCATTGACGGTGATGGCCGCGTCCGGGACGCTGCACGTGATCAAGAGCGGCGATGAGCCACTGCCCAACTCGGGTGCGAGGATGAACGCGGCGACGGGCAATAGGTCTTCGAGCAGGCAGACCACGGAGCAGAATTCTCTGCCGTGGGGCTTGACGAACTCCGCGGTGCCATCGATAGGGTCAATGACCCAGATCCGCGCCGGGTCGTCCAGGACCTCATGCCGGACGGCTGTCCGGACATCCTCCTCAGCTACCACGACCGGATTTGGATCGACTTTTCTTATCCGATCGATGATGAGGTTCTCCACGGCTATATCCGCGTTGGTGAGAAGCGTGCTGTCCGCCTTGACAGTAACGTCGAGATTCCGGAGTTGGGACCGGTAACTGCGGAACTCGCGTTCCAGGTCTCTAGCAAGTTCGTCCCAGAGTTGATCTAGATTCATGAACCGGCTCCTCCAACCACTGTTTTAGCAGCGAAATGTGGCAGAAACCACGCAAAATATCGAGGTTGTTCGCGGCCGTGCGGGCATGCTCGCGCATAACCGACGATCGTCAGCGTCATCATGACCTCCCGGAGCGAAAGCCTAAGGCCCTGGCTGCATGATCGTGCGGGGGATGCGGTTGCCACGGGGGCTGTTGCGGTTTTCTGTGGCTGGCTGCTAGGCACTGCTGTTTAATGTCGCTGTTGTGGCCCTGCTGGGCGAGACGGGAGACTTGCTTCTATGCGCCGTTAAGGGGGTTGGATAGAGAGGAAAAAGAGTTGTTCAGGCCGGGTCATGAACGATGCCGACCGCTGTCACTGACAGGAAGCGGATAGGCAGCTTGATGAGTTCCGCGGGGCCGTGCGTCGCCTCGCCGTCGAACTGCAGCGCGTCACCGGGCTCGAGCACGTAGACGGCTCGCCCGTGTCCGTAGGCCAGCACGCCACCGAGCATGTAGAGGAACTCGGTGCCCGGGTGCTGGTAGAGGGGGAAGACCTCAGCCTGCTCGGTGAGCGTGACGAGTTGCGGAGTCATCCGGCGGTGCTGGCCGCGCATCGTGCCGAGCTGCTGGTAGTGATGGCCGGCCGCGATCCCCTCGCGGCGGATCTCCGCGCCGTGCCCGGCCTTGACGAAGACCGCGTCCCGCTCCTCGTCGAAGCCGCGGAAGAACGCGGTCAGCGGGGTATCCAGCGCCTCAGCGAGCCGGGCGAGGGTGGCCAGGCTGGGCGAGACCTGCGCGTTCTCGATCTTGGAGAGCATCCCCTTGGAGATGCCGGTCTGCTCGGACAGATGCCCCATCGGGACGCCCTTGCGCTGCCTGGCCTCCTTGACCCGCAGCGCGATCACGCTGTTGAGCGTCGCTTCGAGCGGGGCCGGGCGGTCGTCGTCGTAGATCCCGGGCCCCGGCCCGCTCAGCCCGTTCAGCTGGCCGGCGACGTCCGTCGGCGCCCCCTCTTCGCTCACGATGTCATTGTACGGAGCGGTGCTTATCAAACGCCGGGCTCAGGCCGTGAGGTACCGGCTGATCTCCCAGCCGGAGACCTCGGAGTGGTACTCGGCGAACTCGGCGCGCTTGACCGCCGCGTAGTAGTCCACGTACTCACCGCCCGGCACCTTGCCGAACGCCTCGCGCAGCACCGCATCGGCCACGAGTTCGTCGGCGGCGTGCGCCAGCGTCGCCGGCAGCTGCACCATGCCCCGCCCGCTGACCTCGCTGGGGGCTAGGTCGAACAGGTTGTCCGTGTTCGGCTCGCCCGGGTCGAGCCCGCGGTCGATGCCGTCGAGCCCGGCGCCGAGCAGCCCGGTGAGCGCCAGGTAGGGATTGGCGAGCCCGTCGACAAGCCGGATCTCGATCCGGTTGCCGTCGGGGACCCGGATCATCTGCGTGCGGTTGTTGCCGCCGTAGGTGACGAAGGCCGGCGCCCAGGCGGCGCCGGACAGCGGCGTGCCCGCCGACACCCGCTTGTAGGAGTTGACCGTCGGACAGGTGACGGCCGTCAGCCCGGGCGCGTGCGCGAGCACGCCGGCCGTGAACTTGTAGGCGAGGGGGGACAGGCCGAGCTTGCGCGGATCGCCCTTGTCGGGGAACAGCGGGGTGCTCCCGGCCGCGTCCCACAGCGACACGTGCAGGTGCATGCCGGTGCCGGTACGATCCTTGAACGGCTTGGGCATGAACGTGGCGAGCATGCCCTGCTGCTGGGCGAGCGAGTGCACCATGTACCGGAAGATGATCATCCGGTCGGCGGTGGTGATCGCGTCGGCGTACTGGAAGTTCTGCTCGAACTGGCCGTTCCCGTCCTCGTGGTCGTTGGCGTAGTTGGCCCAGCCGAGGGCGTTCATCGTCTTAGACAGCGTGGTGAGGAACGTATAGCTTCGGGTCAGCCCTTTGGCGTCGTAGCAGGGCAGGCCCGCGTCGTCGAGCTCGTCGGCGACCTGCAGGCCGCCACCGGGGTCCCTCTTCACCAGGAAGTACTCGGGCTCCGCGCCGGCATACAGCGACATGCCCCGGTCGGCCAGTGCGGCGAGCTGGTTCTTGAGGATGACCCGGGGCGCGTAGGGCCAGGGCTTGCCCTCCACGTGCGGGTCGCACATCAGGATCGCCAGCCCCGGCCGCCACGGCACCGGCGTGTAGGTCGCGATGTCCGGCATGGCGATGAGGTCCGGGTCGGCCGGGGTCTGGCCTATTGGCCCGGCGGCGTGGCCCGCGAACCCGGCGCCCTCAGCAAGCACCTGGTCGAGGGCGGCGACCGGGACAAGCTTGGCGCACGGCTTGCCGTGCATATCGACGAACATCGCGAAGATGAACTCGATTGCGTCCCGCTCGACCGCGGCGGCGAGTTCTTCAGGAGTCTGAGGTGCCATGCTCGTTTTGTACCTGCGGCTAACTGCCATGACGTTACGCCAGGCAGCAACATCGTTACACCTGGGTAAACGGCCGGGTGGCGTGCGTCTCACCACGGTCGGCGCGCTACGCGACCCGCTGGCTACACGAGCCGGGTCGCCCGGATGACGCCGACCGGCTTGCCGCCGCCCTCGATCTCCTTGGTCGCCAGCTGTACCGGCGGCTGCGCGCCGAGCAGGGCCAGGATGGCGACCGTGATCGGCGTGCGGGCGCGGGAGTTGCCGTCGTCGATCTTGACGGCGGCGGCCGACCCGTCCGGCAGCGCGAACGCGTCGACGCCCTCCGCCCCCGCCTTGAGCAGCAGCCCGGGGACCTCGGTCATCAGCCGGTTCTCGTCCCGGGTGGTGCCGGACGTCCAGGAGGGGAACTTGCGCATCGCGTCGGCGACCGTCCGCTCCGGCGAGCCCGGCTCGGCCAGCACCAGCGCGCGGAACGCCCGGGCAATGCCACCGAGCGTCAGCGCGAACACCGGCGCGCCGCAGCCGTCCACGCCGACCGCGTAGACCGGCTCCCTGGCCAGGTCCTCGATCGTGCGCCTGATGTGCACCTGCAGCGGGTGGTCGGGGTTCAGGTAGGTCTCGGTCGGCCACTCGTTGGCGATGCAGGTCGCGAGCATCGCCGCGTGCTTGCCCGAGCAGTTGTTGCGCACCCGCGACTCGGGCCCCGGCCCGCCCTCGGTCCGGGCGGCCGCGGCGATCAGCCGCCGCGCGGTCGCCTCGTCGGCCGGCAGGGCCGCCGGGCATTGCAGGTCATCGTCGGTGAGCCCGGCGAAATCGAGGATGTCGTACACGCCGCGTACGTGGAAGTCCTCTCCGGAGTGGCTGGCGGCGGCCAGCGCGAGCAGCTCGCCCTCGAGCGGCAGCCCGGCCCGGATCATCGCCACCGCCTGCAGTGGCTTGTTGGACGAGCGGGGGAAGACGGGCGCGTTCGCGCTGCCCGCCGTCAAGGCGAACGTTCCGTCGGCGGCCAGCGCGACGATGGTGCCGCGGTGCCGGGACTCCACGAACCCGGACCGGATGACCTCGGCGAGCACGGGGTTGGCGGCCACGTCGCTCACGGACAACTGCTCCAAGGGTGTCACCCGGACATTATGGCCGGCACCGAGACGCTCACCTGCCTATATTGGCCTGATAAGTGCCCGCCCGTCCCAGTCAGGACCCGGCCGTCCGGATCCCGCCGCCGACGCCAGCCGCCCGCGGGCACCTATCGGCCGCGCCAACGACCCTCATGGGGCCCGTCGACGTCGTAGTGGAGCGGTGGCTACAGGTCGATGATGATGGTGATAGGGCCGTCGTTGACGAGGGCGACCTTCATATCGGCGCCGAATTCGCCCGTCTCCACGTGCGCCCCCAGCGTGCGCAACTCGGCGACGACCGCGTCCACCAGTGGCTCGGCCACCGGGCCGGGCGCCGCGTGGTTCCAGCTCGGCCGGCGTCCCTTGGCAGTGTCGGCGTAGAGGGTGAACTGGCTGACCACCAGCAGCGGCGCGCCCACATCGGAGCAGGATTTCTCGCCGTCGAGGATGCGCAGCCCCCAGAGCTTGGCCGCCAGCTTCCTGGCCTGCTCCGCCGTGTCGTCGTGGGTGACGCCGACGAGCACGAGCAGCCCGGGCCCGTCGATCGCCCCGATGACGGCACCGTCGACGGAAACGCTTGCCTGGCTGACCCGCTGTACGACCGCTCGCATGGCTCAGCCGGCCGCGACCTTCGACTTGGTCAAGCCCGCCAGGTCGCACTGGGGCCGGGCGAGCAGCGAGATCCGGTCGGAGTTGGCGAAGGCCGACGCGCAGAACGACTTCGCCGCCGCCCCGCAGTAGTGGCTGGTCGAGCCGCCCGTCGAGCTGGCGAAGGTCAGCGTCACGCACCCGTTCCCCGAGGGGCCGTACTTGTCGTGGCTGACCCCGCTCCAGACGCCGACCGCCACGCCCGCCGCCACCAGCAGGGCGACGGCCAGCCAGACGATGCGCTTCCGGCGCGGGGTAAGCGAGAGCGCGCCCGCGGCCTGGTCGGCGCCAAGGCGGGTCTTGCTGTAAGAGGGAACCGGGTTACTCATGGTCGCCCCATTGTAAGAGCAGACGATTGCGTCGCCGAGCCCTGGAGAGCGCAGATGCACAGGTGTTACCGTCTGCGATAGCGTGGCCCGCAACGGAGCGTGCTTCGATCGACACGGAGGTGACAAGCATGGTTATCCGTGACACCCCCTGGCCTGATGGAACCCCCTGCTGGGTGGACCTGGGCGCCAGCGACATCCCGAAAGCGATCAGCTTCTACTCCAGCCAGTTCGGCTGGGCCATCGAGCGGGGCGGCCCCGAGGTTGGCGGCTACTCGATAGGCCGCCTCGACGGCCGCCAGGTCGCCGCCGTCGGCCCGGTCATGGGACCGCCCGGCACCCCGTCCGCCTGGACCACCTACTTCGCGTCATCCGACGCCGACGCGGCCGCCACCCGGATCGTCAACGCCGGCGGGCAGATCGTGATGGGGCCGATGGACGTGATGGACCAGGGCAGGCTGCTGGTCGCGTCCGACGTCACCGGCGCCGCCTTCGGCGTCTGGCAGGGCCGCAAGCACACCGGCGCGCAGGTCGCGAACGTGCCCGGCGCGTTCACCTGGAGCGAGCACATGAGCCGCGACTTCGAGGGGGCCAAGGCGTTCTACGCGGCGGTCTTCGGCTACGAGTACGGCGACATGTCAAGCGACGGGTTCAGCTACGCCACCCTGCTCATCAACGGCCAGCAGGTCGTCGGCGGCATCGGCGCCCTCCCGGCGGGCCAGGACGCCGGCCACCCCGCGTACTGGTCGGTGTACTTCGGCGCCTCGGACACCGACAAGGCCGTCGACACCGCCACCGGCAACGGCGGCCGGCTGATCCGCCCGGCCGCCGACAGCCCCTACGGCCGGGTGGCCGTCGTCGCCGACCCCGAGGGCGCGGTCTTCAGCCTCATCTCCACCCCCGCCGACGATTAACCCCGCTCGCCGCGGACCGCGCCGCCCCGTCCGCGACGCGACCCTGTCGGCTACGCCATCGACCCGGTAGATCCTGTCAGCTACGCCATTGACACTAGTAGGCGCTGTCGTTGGCGTAGCTGACAGGCTGCTGACCTGCCGGCTACGCCAACGACCTGCTGGATCCTGTCGGCTACGCCATTGACACTAATGGGCGCTGTCGTTGGCGTAGCTGACAGGCAACCTCAACGGATAACAGCAAGAAGTGTGCCGCGCTTTCGGCGTTACCTCGGGAAGACGGTGCCGTCGAATAGCTTGCGGGCGGTGCGGACGACGCCGGAGCGGAGCACCTTCGGCGGCGTCGCCGTGGTGTCGAGTTCGACCTCGACGGTGAGAGCGCCGCTCGGATGCTCGATCGCCAGGCGCGGGCTGCCCGGCCGGAGCACGGCCAGGTCGCTGCCGACCGCGCCGGGGACCCTGATCGCGGTGCCGACGCTGACCGCGCCGAGCACCCCGATCGACTCGTGCACCCGGACCGGGATGAACGTCCTGGTGGCGATCGTCCCGCCGTGCGCCGGCGGTGCCACCAGGGAGATCTTCGGTACGGTGGTGGCGCTGACGTCGCCAAGCCCCATCGCCTTGCCCGCTTCCAGGCGCAGTTCCCGCACCCGCTGGCTGAGTTCCTCGTCCCCTTCAAGCTCGGCGACCGGCTCCTGCCCGGTCTTGCCGAGGCTGGACGCGGCCACCACCACGACCGGCATCCCGTTGTCCACGCAGGTGACCCGGATGCCGCCGAAGGTGTCGGTGAGGTTGCCGGTCGGGAAGACGCTGGCGGCCGCGCCGGAGTCCTCGAAGTCGAGGACGACCGCCGCCGCGGTGCCGGGCACGCCGTCGATCGCGGTCTGGCCGTCATAGCGCGGCCGCCCGCCCGGGGTGGGGAACGTGGCGGTGACGATCCCGTTGGTATTCACCATCCGGATGCGCACCCTCGTCTCCTCGCGGCCGGCCGGCACCAGGCCGCGCTCGACCGCGAACGGCCCGATCCCGGCCAGGATGTTCCCGCAGTTCTGCTTGTCGGTGACGGCCGGCTGGTCGACCATCACCTGCAGGAACAGGTAGTCGACGTCGATGCCGTCCAGCGCCGACGGTGACACCACCGCGACCTTGGACCGCAGCGGGTGCGCCCCGCCGACCCCGTCGATCTGCGCCGGGTCGGGTGACCCCATGACCCGCAGCAGCAGGTCGTCCCGTTCGGCGGGGCCGGCCGGGAGGTCATCGGCGAGGAAGTACAGCCCCTTCGACGTCCCGCCCCGCATCTGCATGGCACGGACCCCGTCATAACGGGCATCGCTGGTCATGGCATCCCTCCGTTGCTAGACGCCCTCGCCCGCGCGCTTGGCGTATTCGGCGTAGGAGATGTACTCGACCTCGGCCAGCTTGGGGCGGAGGTTGTAGAGGTCGACGCCGAGCTGGCCTTCGGCCAGATTCTTGCGGCTGGCGTCTTCCTTGGCGACCCGCGCGGCCGACGCGGTGACCGCCCGGGCGACGTCCAGCCGGGGGACGAAGCAGACGCCGTCATCGTCGGCGACAATCGCGTCGCCCGGGCGGATCGTCTGGCCGCCGAGCGTGACCGGGACGTTGACCGCGCCGGGGGTCTCCTTGACGGTGCCCTGGGCGGAGACGTGCGCGGTCCAGGCGGGGAAGCCCATGTCGCGCAGCTCCTGGGTGTCGCGCAGCCCCGCGCCCATGATCAGGCCGCGGACGCCGCGGGCGGCCAGCGAGGTGGCAAGCAGCTCGCCGAACGCGCCGTCGGAGGAGGGCGACGTGGTGGTGATGACGATGATGTCGCCCTGCCTGGCCTGCTCGACGGCGGCGTGGATCATCAGGTTGTCGCCCGGCCAGCAGAGCACGGTGAGCGCGGTGCCGGAGATGCGGGTGCCCTGCTGGTTCGGCCGGATGGCCGGGCCCAGGTAGCCGTTGCGCCCGATCGCCTCGTGGACGGTCGCGACGCCGTATTCGGCCAGCTTGTCGACTTCCGGGAGGTCGGCGCGAGGCGGGTTGGTGACGATGACGTTGAGCATTGTGCGCGGGTCCTCTGATCTGTCTCGGCGGTGACGGTTGCGGATAGGGGAGATCGGCCGGCTGGCCCGCGCTACGGCGGTGAGCTGGGGATAACTGCATGACCGGATCCGCCGGCACCTGCTCCAGCGCCTCGATGACGCTGGCCAGGTGCGCGCGGACCGCGAGGTTGGCGTCGTTCGGCCGGCGGTCGGCGACGGCTTCCAGGATGGCCAGGTGCTCGGCCAGCGAGACCTCGGGACGGCCGGGGCGCAGCGCGAGCTGGAACTGGTGCCGTACGAGCTGGGCGTGCAGCCGGTCGAGCAGGCCGATCGCGACGTGCTGCCCGGAGATCACGCCGACCCGGCGGTGCAGCTCCCGGTTGAGCTCGGAGTACCGGAGCGGGTTGCCGTCGGCCACCGCGCGCTTGAGATTCTCCCCAAGCTCGCGCAGCCGCGCCGCGTCCTCGTCGCTGATGCGCAGCGCCGCCTTGACCGCGCAGAGCGCCTCAAGCGCCATCCGGCACTCGGTGATCGCCACCGCCTCTTCGGTGCTGACGACGCGGACCCGGGCACCGCGGTTGGGGACGCGCTCGACGAGCCCGTCCGCCGTGAGGTCGAGCAGCGCCGCGCGCAGGGACTGCCGGGTCACTCCGAGCGAGCCCGCGAGGTCCTCCTCGACCAGCCGCCGCCCGGGGGCGAGTTCGCCGCTGAGGATCGCCTGCCGGATCGTGGCGAAGGCGCGGGCACGGGCGGCCTCTCCGACCTTCGGCCCGCTCGGCGCAGCTGCTGGCATGTCCCGAACGCTACGTAGGTCACCGCGGATTGTCAACAATCCGTCCTTGACTGATTGTTGACAATCGAGCGGAAATGGGATGCGTCCGCCGCCGAAGACCGGTTTCCACTGGAGTTCACGGCCGGCTGGCTACCGCCCGGTAATCTTGCGTTCGCCCGCCCGGCCTGCATACTTGAAGGCACTATGTTACTTGCTGGGAAGTTTTTCCGTTACGGTCCGCGACCCTCTGCCCCACTGCCCGACACCGCCAGGCACCGGAGAACCGGGTTGGCCCCGGCATGAGCGCACGACGGGAAGCATGACCCAATGGGCTGGTGTACGACATCTGACCTGGACCAGTTCGCGGCGGCGGCCGGGGGCTACCTGAGATCGCGGGCGGCGGAGAACACGATGCTGCTCTCGGCGGCGCTGGCGGTCAGGTCGGGCTGGCACGCGCAGGTGGTCGGGCAGCCGTCGGGTCCCGGTGCGGCGGCCGGCGGCGCGGGCGGCCCAAGCGGTATGCTTTACGGCTGGTGGGAGCCGCCGGACGGCAGCGGGGCACGCGGTGCCTTCGTGCACGACCCGGCCGCCCCGCTGCTCATCGCCGGGCGGGCGCCGGAGATGGCGGCGGCGCTGGCCGGGACCCTGTCGAAGCTGGGGCGGCACGTCAGCGGGGTGGACGCGCCGGTCGAGGCGGCCGACGCGTTCGCGGCGGCCTGGAGCCAGCGGGAGCGCTCGTCCGTCCGGGTGCACCGGCAGTGCCGCGTTTACCGGCTCACCGCGGCCAACGCCAGCGCCAACGCCAGCGCCAGCGGCGGCGGTCCCGGCGGCTGGCCGCCACCGCAGACGCCGTCCCCGGCCGGACGGCTGCGCGTCATGACCCACGCCGACCGGGCGCTGCTGATCGACTGGCTGGCCGCGTTCGGGCTCGAGGCGGGAGAGCGGATCGGCTCGCCCGCGGACGTGGCGGACGACCTGCTCAGCTATGGCGGCGCGGTGCTATGGGAGGTGCCGCAGCGGAACTTCCGCATCAGGGAGGCGGCGCATTACCTGGTGAGCCCCCAGCACCGGGAAGCCGCGCAGCAGGCGGAGCCGGCCTACCAGCCGGCCGCGATGGCGGCCGTCGCCCGCCCGGTCGCCGGAACGGCGCGGATCAATATGGTCTACACCCCGCCGGAGCGCCGCCGGAACGGCCACGCGGCCGCGGTCACGCTGATGACCAGCCGTGCCATCCTCGCGGGGGCGGTGCCCGGCTACGTCGCGGTGGCCGCCGAGGCCACCGCCGAGACCACCTCCGAGGTCGTGCTGATCGCCGACGGCAACCGGCCGGACCGCCGGATCACCCGGCTCGGCTACCAGCTCGTGGGCGAGCGCACAGTGCTCCGCTTCGGCCCGGCGACCGGCCCGCAGCCCCGACTGCAGTCGGCCACCCGGCCGATGCCGCGGCTGCCCACCGGCCCCCTGCCGCGGCTGCGGCGATAGGCCGCCGTCGCGGCTGCGGCGATAGGCCGCCGTCGGCCGCGGCGATAAAGCCGCCGTCGGCCGCGGCGGCAGAGCCCTACCCGGCAGGCGCCGCCAGCGTGACCTCGGTTGTCAGCTCGCCGCCGGGCGTGGGGACGAGGGAGAGCTTGCCGATGTTCCCGGCCGCCACCAGATCACGCGCGCAGGCGCGCATCAGCTCTAGGTCAGGTCCGCGGACGATGACCTGGGATGCCTCGGCCCGCATGGAGACCTTCGCCTCGCTCTTGGCCTTGCGGATCTGGGCCAGCACCGTGGCGGCGGTCTCGAGCACCGCCGGGTTTCCCGGCCCAGTGCCAGCCGGCCCAGTGCCAGCCGGCCCAGTGCCAGCCGGCGCAGTGCCAGCCGGCGCAGTGCCAGCCAGCCCAGTGCCAGCCAGCCCAGGGCCAGCCATCGCAGTGCCAGCCATCGCAGTGCCAGCCAGCCCAGGGCCGGCCAGGCCGGCCTCGCCTGACGGCCACGCCGCGCGGTGCACCGACCCGTCGTGCCACCAGGACCACACCTCTTCGGTCACGAACGGCATGAACGGCGCGAACAGCCGCAGCAGGACCGACAGCGCCGCCCGCAGGGCCCCCCGCGCCGACGCCGCCTCCGGGTCCGGGGCCCCGTCCGCGTCAGACCCGTACGCCCGGGCCTTCACCAGCTCCAGGTAGTCGTCGCAGAACCGCCAGAAGAACCGCTCGATCGCCTCAAGCGCCCCGGCGTGGTCGTACTCCGCCAGCGCCGCGGACGCGGACCGCACCACGCCGTCGAGCGCGGCCAGCAGCGACCGGTCGACCGGCGCGGTGACCGGCCCGGCCGCCCCCGGTAGCGACAGCACGAACTTAGACGCGTTGAGGATCTTGATCGCCAGCCGTCGCCCGACCTTCAGCTGCCCCACGTCGAACACGGTGTCCACCCCGTACCGGCCGCTGGCCGACCAGTACCGCACCGCGTCAGAGCCGTACTGGTCCAGCAGGTCAACCGGCGTGAGCACGTTCCCCTTCGACTTGGACATCTTCTTCCTGTCCGGGTCGAGGATCCAGCCGGAGATCGCGGCGTCCGACCACGGCAGCGACCCGAACTCCAGCTCCGACCGCACCACCGTGGAGAACAGCCAGGTCCTGATGATCTCGTGCGACTGCGGCCGCAGGTTCATCGGGAACACCCGCGCGAACAGGCCGTCGTCGGCCCCCCAGCGGGCGGCGATCAGCGGCGTCAGCGACGACGTCGCCCAGGTGTCCATCACGTCGGGATCGCCGATGAACCCGCCAGGCACCCCCCGCTGGGACTCCGCGTAGCCGGGCGCCGGCTCGGCCGCCGGGTCCACCGGGAGCAGCGACTCCGGCGCCGCGATGGGCGACGAGTACACCGGTGCGCCGGCCTCGTCCAGCGGGTACCAGACCGGGAACGGCACTCCGAAGAACCGCTGCCGCGAGATCAGCCAGTCGCCCGCGAGCCCGGAGACCCAGCTCTCGTAGCGCACCCGCATGTGCGCCGGGTGCCAGGTCAGCAGCTGGCCGGCCGCCAGGAGTTTGGAACGTACGGTTGCGTCGCGTCCGCCGTTCCTGATGTACCACTGCGGCGAGGTGACGATCTCAAGCGGCCTTTCGCCCCGCTCGTAGAACTTCACCGGCCGGGTGACCGGCCGCGGCTCGCCATCGATGTCGCCGCTCTCCCGCAGCAGCTCGACCATCCGGGCGCGGGCCGAGAACACGGTCTTCCCCGCCAGCTCCTTGTACGGCTCGGCGGGCACATCGGCCGGCGGCTCGGGCAGCAGCCGCCCGCTGCGCCCGATGATCGCGCGCAGCGGCAGGTCGAGCTCCCGCCACCAGGTCACGTCGGTCAGGTCGCCGAAGGTGCAGACCATGGCGATGCCCGATCCCTTGTCCGGCTCGGCCAGCGGGTGCGCGAGCACCGGCACCCGCACGCCGAAGACCGGCGTCGTCACCGTCGACCCGAACAGCTGCCGGTACCGCGCGTCGCCCGGGTGCGCGACCAGCGCCACGCACGCGGGCAGCAGCTCTGGGCGGGTGGTCTCGATCCACACCGGCCCGTCGGGCGACCGGGAATCGACTGGGTGGAAGGCGATCCGGTGGAACGCGCCGGGCTGCTCGCGGTCCTCCAGTTCGGCCTGCGCGACCGCCGTCTGGAAGGTCACGTCCCACAGCGTCGGCGCCTCCGCCCGGTAGGCCTCGCCCCGGGCCAGGTTGTGCAGGAACGCCCGCTGGGAGACCCGCCGGGCCGAGTCGCTGACCGTTGTGTACAGCAGCGACCAGTCCACCGAGAGGCCGACGCGCCGCCACATGTCCTCGAAGGCGCGCTCGTCGAGCGCGGTGAGCCGCTCGCACAGCTCAATGAAGTTCCGCCGCGAGATCGGCACCTCGGACTTGCCCGGCTTGTCCGGCGGGGTGAAGCCGGGGTCATAGGGCACCGAGGGATCGCACCGCACCCCGTAGACGTTCTGCACCCGCCGCTCGGTCGGCAGCCCGTTGTCATCCCAGCCGATCGGGTAGAAGACCGACATTCCGGTCATCCGTCGATAGCGGGCGATAATGTCCGTGTGGGTGTAGGAGAAGGCGTGCCCGACGTGCAGCGATCCGGAGACGGTGGGCGGCGGGGTGTCGATCGAGTAGACCTCGGCGCGCGGCCGGGACCGGTCGAACGCGTATACCTGGTCGGCCTCCCAGCGCAGGCTCCATACCGCCTCAAGACCGTCAAGGGCGGGCTTGTCGGGGACGGCGGCGGGGCGCGGGTTCTGGTAGGCCTCAGTCATGCGCAAACTCTACTCAGCGCGACGTTCGCGACCCACAGAATTAACGGCGCTCACCGGGACCGGCCCTGACCGGGCGCCGCCGCCCACTAGGCTCACCGGAGTACCTCGCCGGCCAGGAAGGCGCAGTCATCTCCCGGGGGGACGGACCTCTAGCATGGGGGGCTCCCGCCCCCATTCCCCCTGGCGCCCCGGTACCCCCCGCTGTCCTGGCTAGCGCGACCGATGGCAAAACAGCCATCGTATCGGTCGCGCAAGCCAGGACCGAAGCTTCAGTTGAGTAAGCTCACCCAGGAAGATTTAGCGAGGCAGGAAGAACGTGACCAGCCAGATAATCGAGCACACCGCCGATTCCACCGCGCGCGGCATCATCGCGCGGATCGCCGACGAGCTCGGCGTGCGCGGCAACCAGGTCGCCGCCGCCGTCGAGCTGCTCGATGGCGGGGCCACCGTGCCGTTCATCGCCCGGTACCGCAAGGAAGCCACCGGCACGCTCGACGACGCGCAGCTGCGCACGCTCGACGAGCGCCTCCGCTACCTGCGCGAGCTCGAGGAGCGGCGGGCCGCG
Source organism: Trebonia sp. (assembly GCA_050013875.1). Classification (GTDB taxonomy): domain Bacteria; phylum Actinomycetota; class Actinomycetes; order Streptosporangiales; family Streptosporangiaceae; genus Trebonia. The sequence continues at coordinate 40,745 of JBEKEK010000059.1, forward strand.
ATCCTGGCCTCGGTCGACGAGCAGGGCAAGCTCACCGCTGGAGGACCTCTACCTCCCGTACAAGCCCAAGCGCCGCACCAAGGCGCAGATCGCCCGCGAGAACGGCCTCGAGCCCCTCGCCGAGCTGCTGCTGTCCACGCCGGCCACCGACCCGAGGGAGGCGGCCGAGGGCTACCTGAACGAGAACGTCGCTGACGTGACCGCCGCCCTCGACGGCGCCCGCGCGATCCTGGTCGAGCGCTTCGCCGAGGACGCCGACCTTATCGGCCAGCTCCGCGAGCGGATGTGGGCGCAGGGCAGCCTCATCGCCAAGGTTCGCGACGGGAAGGCGGAGGAGGGCAAGAAGTACAGCGACTACTTCGACTTCGCCGAGCCGTTCGGCCGGCTCAAGGCGCACCGCGTGCTCGCGATGTTCCGCGCCGAGAAGGAAGAGATCCTCGACCTCACCCTCGACCCCAACGACGAGGGCTTCGACATCACCGCCGGGGTGAGTCTGTCGGCCTCCTACGAGCAGCCGATCGCCGACCGCTTCGGCGTTCAGGACCACGGCTGGCCCGCCGACAAGTGGCTGGTCGACACCGTGCGCTGGGCCTGGCGCACCCGCATCCTGGTCCACCTCGGCATCGACCTGCGGATGCGCCTCTGGCAGGCGGCCGAGGCCGAGGCGGTCGACGTGTTCGCCGCCAACCTCAAGGACCTGCTGCTGGCCGCCCCGGCCGGCCAGCGCGCCACCATGGGGCTTGACCCCGGCTTCCGGACCGGCGTCAAGGTCGCCGTCGTCGACCAGACCGGCAAGGTCGTCGCCACCCACACGATTTACCCGCACGTCCCGCAGCACAAATGGGACGAGTCGCTCCTCATCCTGAAGAACCTGGCGGCCCAGCATCAGGTGGAGCTGATCTCCATCGGCAACGGCACCGCCTCCCGCGAGACCGACAAGCTGGCCATCGATTTGATCAAGGCCAACCCCGACCTCAACCTGACCAAGATCGTCGTCTCCGAGGCGGGCGCCTCGGTCTACTCAGCGAGCGCCTACGCCAGCGCCGAGCTGCCCGAGCTCGACGTCTCCCTCCGGGGCGCGGTCTCCATCGCGCGCAGGCTCCAGGACCCGCTGGCCGAGCTAGTCAAGATCGACCCGAAATCCATCGGCGTCGGCCAGTACCAGCACGATGTGACCGGCACCAAGCTCGAACGCTCGCTCGACGCCGTGGTTGAGGACGCGGTCAACGCGGTCGGGGTGGACGTCAACACCGCGAGCAAGCCCCTGCTGGCCCGGGTTTCCGGCATCACCGACTCGCTGGCGGCCGCGATCGTCGCGCGCCGCGACGACCAGGGCGCGTTCGCCACCAGGGAGGCCCTGCGCGAGGTGCCGCGGCTGGGCCCGAAGGCGTTCGAGCAGTGCGCCGGCTTCCTCCGGATCTCCGGCGGTGACAACCCGCTTGACGCGTCCGGCGTGCACCCCGAGGCCTACCCGGTCGTCCGCCGCATCCTCGAGAAGACGCGGGAAGACGTCAGCGCGCTCATCGGCGACACCAAGACGCTGCGCGGCCTCAACCCGACCGAGTTCACCGACGATGCCTTCGGCCTCCCCACGGTCAACGACATCCTCAAGGAGCTGGAGAAGCCCGGCCGCGACCCACGGCCCGAGTTCCAGACCGCGACCTTCGCCGAGGGCGTGCACACCCTCGGCGACCTGGAGCCCGGCATGATCCTGGAGGGCGTCGTCACCAACGTCGCCGCCTTCGGCGCGTTCGTCGACATCGGCGTCCACCAGGACGGCCTGGTGCACGTCTCCGCCCTGTCCAAGAACTTCGTCGCCGACCCGCACGACGTCGTCAAGTCGGGCGAGGTCGTGCGGGTCAAGGTCTTGTCGGTGGACATCCCCCGGCACCGCATCTCGCTCACCATGCGGACCGACGATCCGGCCGACGGCGCGGCCGAGACGTCGTCCCGGCCGGCCCGCGGCCCGCGCCCGGATCGCGCCTCCGGCCCCAGCCCTTCCCGCGGAGCGGGCCCGCGCCCGGACCGTGCCTCGGCCGGCCGCACCCCCTCTGCCACCTCTCCGTCCCCGCGCGGGGCAGGCCCCCGCCCAGGCGGCGGCCGCACTGGCGGAGCGGCCGGAGCGGCCGGAGCGGCCGGAGTCGCGGGCAGCGGGGACCGCGGCGCTACGGCTGGCGGCGCCGGCGGTAGCGGCGCTGGCGGTGGCGGTGACCGGAGCGGCGCGGCTCATAGCGCTGGCGGTGGCGGTGACCGGAGCGGCGGGGCTCATAGCGCTGGCGGTGGCGGTGACCGGAGCGGCGGGGCTCATAGCGCTGGCGGTGGCGGCGACCGACGCGGCGGACAGCCGGCCGGTCGGCCGGGCGGCCAGCACGGCGGCGCGCCCGGTCAGGGCAGAGATCGTCGCGGCGGCGGCGCTGGCACCGGATCCAACGACCGCGGGAAGGCCGCCTCTGGTGCGGGTAATGACCGTCGCGGTGGCGGCCCGGGCCCTGGTGGGGACCGTCGTGGTGGTGGCGCCGGCTCAGGTGGAGACCGCAGAGGTAGCGCCGGTGCCCAGGGCGGCGACCGCCGCGGCGCCGCACCGGCCCCGGTCAACGGCGCCATGGCCGAAGCCCTCCGCCGGGCCGGCCTTCTCGACGATTCCGGCAAATCGTCCAAGGACGCGCCCTCGGCCAGGCGCTCCGACCGCCCCTAGCCGGCGCTCCATCCGTAGCCGGCCGCCAACCCATCCCGGCCAGATGATGGATCGTTGTGTACACGCCGATGTACATAACGATCCACCATCGTCGCCGTCTCGCGGCAGACCCGCCACGAGGCTGCCCGGAACCGGGGACCCACGCGTGCGTTCGGGATGACTGATCCGTGACCCCTGCTGGCCGCCCGCGTCGCACCCTCCGGCAACAGTGCCCGCGCGAGGGCGGTTGAATGGTGCCATGGCGAACATCGAGGATTTCAGGCGGCTGATCGCGGCCGACCGCGGGCTTGTGGTGGTTTCGGTGACCAGGGGCGACGGGACGATCTCGGCCTCGGTCGTGAACGCGGGGGTGCTGCCGCACCCGGTCACCGGCGACACCGTGGTCGGCATGGTCATAAGAGGCGGCACCCGCAAGCTGGCCTACCTGCGGGAACGGCCGTATGCCAACATCGTCGTCCGATCCGGCTGGCAGTGGGCGGCGGCCGAGGGCGCGGTCGACCTGATCGGGCCCGATGACCAGGAACCGAGCATCGACTCCGACCGCCTGCGCCTGCTGCTGCGCGAGGTCTTCACCGCGGCCGGCGGCACCCATGAGGACTTCGCCACCTACGACAAGGTCATGCGGGAAGAGCGCCGCACCGCCGTCTTCGTCTATCCGTCCCGCGTTTACGCCAACCCCGGCCAGTAACCCCGGGTCGGCCAATGGCGGGGCCAACGACGGCCCTAGGCTTGCGCCATGTTGCGTCCTGAAAGCTGGTCCAGGCTTACAGGTGAGAGTCCTGTTCGGGTAGGCACCGGAGCGCCCGGTAGCAGGCCCCGGTTCGTCGTTGAGAGGCGGCGGGCTGAGCGGGGTGTCAAGAGCCTCTTCGGAGGGAGCAAGCGCGCGGGCCGCAGCGTTAAGCGAACCTTGCAGCCTCGTCAAAGTCACGATGGGGGAGCCGAGCCGGTCATGTCACGGCGAAGGCCATGTCCGGCGGGCCCTGTTCCGGGGTCAGCCTGCCGGGTCCTTCCGGGGTACGGAGGGTGGCACGCGCGCACAGTCTGGGCCGGAACAGGAGAGGCCCGTCTGCCTGGCCTGCGTCGGGCGAAGACCGCTGGTATAAGCCGATGGTGAAGTCCGGCGGAGGGCAGCGGGAGTCCGAGGGGGTCGTAGTACCGCTGATCGGCGTGCATGACAACGCGCCGGGAGGGAAGGGCCCTCACTTTGATCACGCCTTCGAAGAGGGTAAGCGTCAGGGCATGACCGGGATCGCCTGGTCCAATTACCCCGGCGGGCGCTCGCCTGCCGTAGCGGGTCTCGTGCCGCCGCCGGCTCCCGGTTTGGTTCGGGCGGGCCCAGTGAACGTGCGAGAACTTCAGAGAGGGCTATGGGCTGCGGCCAAGCAGTCCCCGGGTAGGCGTTTCCATGCCCTGTATGACCGTGTTCACAGGGGTGACGTCCTGCGGGAGGCGTGGGAGCGGGTCCGGAGGAATCGTGGGGCTGCCGGGGTGGATCGTGTCACCCTGGCGTATGTGCAGGAGGTGTACGGGGTTCGGCGGCTTCTGGCCGAGCTTCAGCGCGACCTGCGCGAGGGCACGTACCGTCCCGCGCCAGCCAGGCGCGTGGACATCCCGAAACCAGACGGGAGCAAGCGGCCGCTGGGCATGCCGACGGTCCGCGACAGGGTGGCGCGGCAGGCCGCGAAACTGGTGCTGGAGCCTGTCTTCGAGGCGGACTTCCTTCCGTGCTCGTTCGGGTTCCGGCCGGGGCGGTCGGCGACGCAGGCGATGGAGCGGCTGAGAACCGGGTTCATCGCGGGATACCACTTTGTCGTGGAGTTCGACATCCGGAACTTCTTCGGCGAGATCAGCCATGAAAGGCTGCTCGCAGAGGTCGGGCGGCGGGTGTCGGACCGGCGGGTGCTGAAGCTGGCCCGCCTGTGGCTGCGGGCAGGGGTGATGGTGGACGGGAGTCTTGAGCGGACGGTCGCCGGGACTCCCCAGGGCGGCGTGATCTCGCCGTTGCTGGCCAACATCTACCTGCACGTCCTGGACCGCGAGCTGGCCCGCAGAAATGCGGGCGAGCTGGTGCGCTATGCCGACGATGGCGTGGTGCTGTGCCGTAGCCCCGCGCAGGCCAGGGCGGCCCTGGAGGCCGTGGGAGAGATCCTCGGCAGCCTTGGGCTGCGGCTGCACCCGGACAAGACGAAGGTAGTGGACCTCAGAGGAGGCCGGGAGGGGCTGGACTTCCTCGGATGCCATTTCCGCGCCCGCATGTCGGGGCGGCTGTGGGAGCAGAAGCGGATCATCCGCTACCACCTGCACCGCTGGCCCTCGCAGCGGGCGATGAAACGGCTCCGGGAGAAAGTGCACGCCCGCACCGGCCGCAACCGCGTCGGAGCGGACATCCGCGAGGTGATCGCGGACCTGAACCCGCTACTGCGCGGCTGGGGGAGCTACTTCCGCACCGGGAACGCCGCCAAGAAGTTCCGCCAGGCCGACGACTACGTCGTGTGGCGGCTCCGCACCCTGATGGTCAGGAAACGGGGTCGGAACCTGCACGCCGGTCAGGCCAACGCGTGGACAGAAGATTGGTTCAACGGGCACGGGCTCTACAGGCTCCGCGGCACTATCCGCTATCCGAGGGCAGCGTAACCATGTCAAGAAGATCATCGGTAAGCCGTATGCGGGAAAACCGCACGTACGGATTGAAAGGGGGATGGGGAAACGGGCCTGTTCAGGCACCGCGCCCCTGACTACCAATGGTGACTGAGCGACGGCTGCTCCGGGTGGCGGACGGCCGGGATATCGAATTCCTGACGGCGGGACCGGAAGACGGGCTGCCGCTGGTGGTGCACGAGGGCACGCCGGTCGGCCTGGCGGTCAACAGCAAGCTCGGCGCGGCGGCGGCCGCCCGCGGGCTGCGCATCGTGCAGGTCGCGCGGCCCGGCTACGAGCAATCGACGCCCCGGCCAGGCCGGCGGGTGGCCGACATCGCGGCGGACGTCGCCGCCGTGCTTGACGATCTCGGGGCGGACACGTTCGTCTCGATCGGCTTCTCCGGCGGCGGGCCGCACTCGATCGCCTGCGCCGCGCTGCTCCCCGGCCGGTGCCTGGCCGCCGCCTCGGTGGCCGGCGTCGGGCCCTTCGGCGTCGACGGCCTGGACTTCCTGTCCGGGATGGGACCGGAGAACGTCGAGGAGTTCGGCCTGGCGATCCAGGGCGAGGCGGCGCTGACGCCGTTCCTGGAGAAGGAGGGCGCCGCGCTCCGCGTGATCACCGGCGAGCAGATCGTCGGTGCGCTGGCCGGCCTGATCTCCGGGGCCGACGCGGCCGTCCTCACCGGCGAGTTCGCCGACAGCCTGGCGGCCGGGCTGCGCAGCGCCGTCAGCAACGGCATCGCCGGCTGGCGCGACGACGACCTCGCGTTCGCCGCCCCCTGGGACTTCTGGCCGGACAACCGCTCCGCCCCGATCGCGATCTGGCAGGGCGACCAGGACAACATGGTCCCGTTCGCGCACGGCCAGTGGCTCGCCGCCCACATCCCCGGGGCCCGGGTCCACCTTCAGCCGGGCGCAGGCCATCTCACGATGACCGTCACCGCGATCGACGAGATCCTCGACGAGCTCCTCGCCCTCGCGGAGCTGCCGCGCGGCTAGAGTTCGACAAGCCCAGCTCCTATCGTGGCGGCTGCGGTATGAGCGCCGATGAGCACTCAGCCACAACGGGGCCGATACCATCGGGAACGTGTCGTCCGTTCCGTCGCCTGAGCCATCATCGGCCGTGCCCGCCTCGCCGGCCGAGCCCAAGCCGGCTATCCCGGCCGAGGCGCAGCTGCCCGAGGCTGCTCTGCCAGGCGCGGGCGTACCCGATGCGTTCGGCCGGCTCTGGACGCCGCACCGGCTCGCCTACATCCAGGGCGGCGGGAAACCGACCGGCCCGGGCGCGCACGAGGGCTGCCCGTTCTGCATCGCGCCGACGCTGACGGACGAGGAGGGCCTGATCGTCGCGCGCGGCACGCTCGTCTACGCCGTGATGAACCTCTACCCGTACAACAGCGGCCACGTGCTCATCTGCCCCTACCGGCACCTGGCCGACTACACGGACCTGACCGACGCGGAGACGGCCGAGTTCAGCGACTACACGAAGCGGACGATCGCCGCGCTGCGCGCGGTGTCGGCCCCGCACGGATTCAACCTGGGGATGAACCTCGGCACCGTGGCGGGCGCCGGGATCGCCGCCCACCTGCACCAGCATGTGGTGCCGAGGTGGGGCGGCGATACCAACTTCATGCCGGTCATCGGCCGCACTCGGGTGCTGCCCCAGCTAGTCGCCGACGCCCGCAAGCTCATCGCGGACGCCTGGCCGAGCTAGCCGGACCCGCCTGAGCCACCGTCTAATACGACACTCGCTGCCAGCTGGCCCCGCCGTTGCCGGTGAGCAGCAGTTGTCCCGGCCGTCCCTCGGCGTTGTTATCGGAGAGGACCGGCCCGTAGACGACCACACCGTCGGTGGGCGTGGTGAACCCAAGGTCGTTGAAGCCCAGCCCGCCATCGCCTGCGAAGAAGGCGGTCGACCACTTCGCCCCGCCGTCACCGGAGTAGTAGAGGAAGCTCCCCCCGCTGAACGCGGCCGCCACCAGCTGCGAAGCCGACCCGGCGGAGAGGCCGCCCGGGTCCCCGCCGTTAGCGGGGGATCCCGCCTTCCGCCAGTGCGCGCCGAGGTCGTCGCTGACGTAGACCGTCTTCCCCACGCTGCCCGCGGCGGCACCGCCGGCGCACTCCAGCGCGAGCCCGTCCGGGCCGGTGACCGCGACCGCGGCGGGTGACGACACCCCGACCGTGGCGCAGGGGGCCGCGTGCGTGACCGTGCTGAGTCCGCCGTCGGCGGTCACGAGCACGCTGGTGCCATCGAGCACCGCCGCCACCCGGGCCTGGGTGGCGATCGCGCCCGGTTCGGTCACCCGCGCGACCTGGCGCCACGCGCCGCCGGCCAGCGGCCGCCGCACCAGGGTGTCCGTCTGCCCGCAGCCGTTACCCGGCGTGCAGCTGGCGGTGAGCGCCAGCACCTGGCCGTCGACCACCTCGAGCGACTCGACCGAGCCGCCGGGTGGGACCGCTGGGGCCCACCGCTCGCCCCCGTCGGAGGTCTCCCACAGCCCGTTGCCGAACACGAACCCGACCTCCGGATTGGCGAAGCGGATTCCCCACACGGCCGTCTCGGTCGTGCCCGCTTGCCGGTTCCCCAGCCGCACCACCGGCGCGGGCAGCCCGCGCCAGCTGGCGCCCCGGTCCAGCGTGCGCACGATCGACGTGCACGGCGCCTTCGCGCAGGGTGCGGTGCCAAGGACGAACGCTTCCCCGGGTGAGACGAACGTGACCGAGGTCGCCGCGAACCCGGCCGGCACCGGACCGCCGCTCGGCGCGGTTGCGATCCCGGTCGCCGCCGCGGTGGAGGCCGCGCCGCTGGCAGCCGCCGTGGAAGCGGAACTCGCGCCGCCCGAGCCAGCCGGCCCACTTGACGACGTGGTCGGCGAAACGGCTGAGGCGCCGCCGCCCGACCCCGAGCTCGCCGCTCCGCAGGCGGTCAGCGCGACCGCGGCCAGCAGGGCGCCGGACGCCAGTCCGGCCCGTGACGCCCGCAACGATGTGTTCATGAGATCCCCTAGCGTCGCAGATCATTCCTACGGCTATGGAGACGTACCGGCAGGCCCCCTGGTTAGGGACATTTGACCAAATTCTCCGCCCCCGCGGCTCATCCGGCCCGAACTCAGAGCCGGATGAGCGCGCGCGAGCTGCTATTACCTGGATTTAACTGGATTGGAGCTAGGTGATGAATCGCCCTAGTCGGTCGAACTCTCCGGTGAGCAGCGCCGGAACGCTGCTCACCGGAGAGACTTGCCCGCTACTCGCGGCTTACCTGATTACCGCTCACGCTGGCGAGATCTCGATGCCGTTGACCTGGGCGTTGTCTTTGACGGTGACGAACTGGATGGTGACCGCCCCGGCGCTGCTGGCGGTGGCGGTGAATGATTCGGCGACTGCCTTGTACTCGCCGCCGGCGGTGG
>JBEKEK010000060.1:0-44520 GCA_050013875.1 Trebonia sp.
TGCCGTGCTGACATCAGCGCGAGGTCCTGCTGGCTATGCGCGTCCAGCGTGCCGTCCAGCGCGAGCGTCATCAGGTCAAGCAGCTCGCGATCGTCGCTGACGGGACGGAATTCGATGCGGCCGGTCGGCGAGGCGATCGGTGTCCCCGGTCTCCACTCGAAGCGGAACCGCTCGGTGAGGAGCTGCGCCCCGATCTGGCCGGCGATCGCCATCCGGTCCTCGACAGCACGTCGCGAGCCCGCCTGCTCTCGCCAGTCGGGCGGGATGAAGCGGCTGTATTCCGGCGGGCGCGCTCTCACCGGGATTATCCCGCCAAGCGCGCGCCTCAGCAGGCGCACACCCACATCGATGCGGTCGGGATCGTCGGCGACGTCCAGGATGTCGAGCAGGGACGGGGCAGCGCCGTCGGCTGAGCCCCACCAGGCGGCCCGGGCGACGAGATGTTCACCGCGCAGTGCGACCCACATCCACGCTGGCCGCCTTCGGCCAGCGGCCAGGTCGTCTGCCAGTTCGTCGTTAAAGACATAGTCGAGCGCGCAGAACAGGTCAAGTTCCTCGGCGCCGGTTATGGAACGGATCACGATGTCGTGCTGAGGATGGGTCATGGCACTCTCCTGTTGAGGCGCGCCGACCGCCCAGAGTCAGAAGTGAGCGTCGCTCCCGGGGGCGGCAAGCGCAGTGAGCATGGGATACATGGGCTTACCACTCCTCTCGGTGCTTTGGCGTTGCCATTACGGCACGACCGCCGAACATAAGACTACCTGGCCGCAGCGTGACAGCATCCGCACGTACCGGCGCGGCTCTGGCGCGGCAGGATCTAGGCCTGCGGGCATAGACCACGGGGAAAGTGTGGCCTTGAGGCAGATGGCCGCTGGCGGCGGGGGTCCGTAGCGTTCGGGTTGTCAGTAATTGCTGGTGGAAGCGCACTGCGTGATCGCTTGCCGCATCAGCTGGCCGGGCCCCGGCCGTTACCCGATCGGAGAAGTCAATGGACAACGCTGCCCGCACACGTCGGCGGGTGCTCGCTCTTTTCCTGCCCGTCGCCGCCGTCTTGTACATCGGCGGTGAGGCTCTGAGCCCGAAAGGGACCGACCAGGTGGTCGCGACCAGGGGCGTAGCCTTCAAGCTGCTGCCCATTGCCGCTCAGCATCCGGCACAGCTCTACCTGGCCAGCTCTCTGGTCCTTCTCGGTCTCGGGGCACTGGCCGTGTCCTACGGGGCGATCGCCACCCTGGTCAGGGACCGTGGTTCTGCCTTGGCTACCGTCGCCGCGCTGGTCGGTGGGCTGGGGGCCTTCTGCGGAGCCATCATCAACGTTGTGGTGTACCCCAGCCTCGCCGCTGCCGCCACGGCGCCCGTCTCGCGCGGCGCGTCCGCGAACCTGCTGGTGACGCTCTCCAATTCCGAGTTCGACCATGTCTTCACCTCCGTCTACTTTGCCAGCGAATTTCTCGCGCCCCTGCTCATGGGGATCGCACTGTGGCGTAGCCGGACCGTTCCCCGCTGGCTCGCGGCCCTGTTCTTCGTCGGCCTGCAAGTTGCCGAGCTAATGGGGTCGTTCGGCCCGATCGTCGTCCTGTACATGCTGCCGTTCGCGGCAGCGATGGTCTTGCTGGGTGCCCGCATCTGGCTCGCCGCCTCACCGGAGGACCGGAGCCGCACCCCGGAGCCGGCCAGTGTGCTGGTCTGAGAATCTGCTCCGCAGGGAGCTCTTTATGGCCACTGTGCTGCGAGGATAAGACGTGACCTGCTGGCAGCCCGCCGAAGATCCAAGAACGCGACCATTTCGTTCCTGGGTCTTCGACATCGGCTGCGCCGTAGTCGCCGGCGCCGCGTCGCTGGCGTACTTCTCGTTCGGCCAGACGGCGCACCCCGCGCACCTGCCACTGGCAGCCGGCCTGGCAGTGGCGGTTCTGACGGCCGCGGCGCTGCCGCTGCGCCGGGTCTGGCCCGGCCCGGTGTTCCTGTGGACTCTGCTGGCCGCGGCCGTCTTGGCCCGGTGGCCGTCCCACGGAGCGCTGTTCCCGGTCGCGCTGGCGATCAGCTTGTACAGCGTCGCCGTCACCCTGCGGCGGGCCGAGGCGCTGGCCGCGGCGGTGCTGGTGGCCGGTGTGGTGCTCCTCGTGGTGGCACAAGACGGCACCAGGCACTGGGGGCTGGCGGTCACCGACGCGGCCGGCTTCGCGGGTGCCGTCTTGCTGGTGGGCCTCTATGCGGGCACCCGCCGGGCTTACCTGACCGAGTTGCGTGACCGGGCGCGGCGGCTCGAACGCGAACGCGATGCCAGCAGCGCACTCGCCGCGGCGGAGGAACGGGCCCGCATCGCCCGGGAGATGCACGACAGCGTGGCCCATCACCTGACGGTCATCGTGGCGCTCTCTGATGGCGCCCTCCGCGCCGTCACTCGCTCGCCCGCCGAGGCCTGCGATGCGATCAGGGACGTGTCGGCCACTGCCCGGCAGGCACTGTCGGAGACCCGCCGCGTGCTAGGCGTGCTCCGCACCGGCTCGGGCGAGGAGGCCAGGCGGCCGCAGCCGGGCGTGGCCGAGCTGGATGATCTCGTCGCCCGGGTCCGCTCGGCCGGCCTGCCCGTCCGCTACGAACGCACTGGCGTCACCAGCGATCTGCCCGCCGGCGTCCAGCTGGCCGTCTTCCGGCTGGTGCAAGAGGCACTGACGAACACGATGAAGCACGCCGGCCCCCGCGCGAGCGCGGCGGTCCGGCTGCGGGTGGCATCGGGCGAAGTGCGGGTGGACATCGAGGACGACGGCACCGGCGGCATCACCAGCCTCGGCGCCGCTGGCGGCGGCCTGACCGGGATGCGCGAGAGGATCAAAGCGTTCGGCGGCGAGCTGGACTGCGGTCCCCGTGATCCGCAGGGCTGGCGGGTCAGCGCCCGGATCCGCCCGGGCGCGGCGGCCGCCTCATGATCACCGTCTTGCTGGCGGACGACCATCCTTTGATCAGGAAAGGCTTCCGGCTGATCCTCGACGCGGAAAGCGATATCGCGGTCGCTGGTGAGGCGGGCGACGGGGCCACCGCGGTTTCCATGTGCTCCGCGCTGCGTCCCGACGTGGTGCTGATGGACGTCCGGATGCCGGGCCGGGACGGCATCGAGGCAACCCGCGACATCGTGGCCGCCGGTTTGCCATCGAAGGTGCTGATCTTGACCACCTTCGACTTGGACGACTACGTCTACGCCGGCCTGCGCGCGGGTGCCAGCGGTTTCCTGCTCAAAGACACCCAGCCCGACGACCTGGCCGACGCGATCCGCACGATCGCGGCCGGCGAAGCGGTCCTCGCGCCGGGCGCGACCAGACGCCTTATCGACCAGTTCACCGCCCAGCAGCCCGAGCCGCCCAGCGGCCGCCAGGCCGCCCAGATCCGGCAGGCTCTCACCAGTCGTGAACTGGACGTCTTCTCCATGATCGCGGCGGGCATGTCCAACGGCGAAATCGCGGCCAGCCTGCACCTGTCCCCCGGTACGGTGAAAATCCACGTCGGCCGGATACTCGCTAAACTCGAATTGCGTGATCGCGTTCAGGCCGTTGTACTCGCCTACGAATCGACCCTGATAATTCCCGGAGCAACGCCACCGAACAGCCCTGGGACCGGCGCTTAACCGCGGAGGGCGACTCCACGGGTATTTCCGTTAGTTTTCCTCATGGTGATGATGATCTGGCATCGGAAGTATCCTTGGCCGGTGTTCTCGCCTCGGGGTCCGTCTGCGCGTGAGCTGGCGAGACAGGCGCTGTCGTCGGTCGAGGACGGCTACGACCTGCTCGCCCCGAAGTTCGACTACACGCCTTTCCGTACCTCCGATGGCGTGCTTGACGCGACCGCGGATGAGTTGCGGCCGCTCGGCCCGTTCGGCCGGGGGCTGGACGTGTGCTGCGGCACCGGCGCGGGCGTGCGGGTGCTCAAGTCTTTGTGCCGGGGGGCGGTCACGGGCGTCGACTTCAGCGCTGGCATGCTCGGGCAGGCGCGCAGTGCATGCCCGGACGTGAACTGGCTACGGGCCGACGCGCGGGCCCTGCCTTTCGCCGGCGCCTTCGACCTGGCGGTCAGCTTCGGGGCGCTCGGGCACTTCCTGCCCGCTGAACGGCCGGCGCTGTTCGCCGGCGTGCATCGCGCGCTGCGGCCCGGCGGGATTTTCGCCTTCCCGATTGGGGTGCCGCCGCCCGTCACGTCCGGCTGGTACTGGGCGCTGCTCGGGTTCGACCTGGCCATGCGGGTCCGCAATGCCGTGTGGCGTCCTCCGTTCGTCATGTACTACCGCACCTGCACGCTGCCCGCGCTCAACGACGACCTGACGGCGTCCGGATTCGCCGTGACGACCGTCCCCCTGACGGCGCTGGGCCAGCGCTCCAATGGCGGCCCGCGCGCCCGCCTCGTCCTCGCGCGCAAAGCCCCTAGCTGATGCCCACGCCGCCGGACGGCAGTCAGGCCCGGACAGGCCGGCCAGGGAGGGCGTTGGTGTCGAGCTTGCCGTCGCGGACGACGAAGGTGCCGTTGACGAGTACGTGCCGGATTCCCGTCGACGTCCGGGTGCTGTCGGAGTAGGTGGCCTGGTCGGTGATGGTCTCGGGATCGAACACGACGATGTCGGCGTCGCTGCCCTCGCTGACCCGTCCCTTGCGCCGCATCGCGGGCACCCGGGCTTGCAGCAGCACGGCCGGCTGCAGGCTGCACTTGGCGAGGATCTCGGAAAGAGACAGCCCGCCGTTCCCGCGCAGCGTGCTTATCGATCGCGCGTAGGTCCCCGCTGTCCTTGGATGAGTGACCGCCGCGGGTGGCAGTGGCCAGGCGGCAGGCTCTGGTGCCACGCCGATCCAGGTCAGGGGCATGGCGTCGCTGGCGATCACCGAGCCCGGGAACGTCAGGTAGCGCAGCAGCACGGCCTGGTCGTTCGGGTCATCGTCATCGAGCTGCCTGATGATCGCCAGCCCGCCGGGGTCGGTGGCGCGAAGCTCGTTCAGCCGGGCCGCGCTTTCGACCTCCTCACCGGTGGGCGCGTAGATGATCGACCGCGGCGTGAGGCCGCGGTCGGCGAGCCGCTCCGGTGTGAGGAAAGCGGCGCCGATGCCTGTCATGCCGGCGCCGTACGGGTAGGCCTCCGTGCTCACTCGCGCGCCCGCCCGCTGCGCCCGCTCGACAAGCGCGAGCACCCGGTCGGCGTGCCGCAGCGTGGTGCTATTGACGTGGCAGTAGTGCATGTGGGCGCCGGTTTCGCCCGCGGCGCGGACGATCTCCTCCGCGCCGTCGATGGCGCCGTCCGGCGTGAACTCGATGAGGTCACGCGAGTGGGTGAAAGTAGCCACCCCGGCACCGGCGGCGAGCGCGGCGACCCGTAGGTACTCCTCGGGCGACGCGCCGGGCGCGTAGCCGACCAGCAGGCCGATTCCCAGCGCACCGTCGGCCACATCGGCCTCCAGCAGTCCCAGGACGCGGCCGATTTCAGTCGGGGAGGCGGCGCGGCCCCACCGCGGGTTACCGAGATTGGCGAATAGCGGGCCCATCGCGCCGTCGAATTTCAGGCCGGCCAGCACGTCCATCCGGGCCAGCGCCCAGGATGCGGCAAACCCGTAGTTCAGCGGCCGGCCTGCCGCCGCGGCGGCCGCGTAGGCGGCGGACACCGGTGTGACTCCCGCCTCGAGCTCCAGCGCGGTGGTAACCCCGTCGGTCACCTGCAGCCGGGCGCTGCCCAGGTCATGCGCGTGACTGTGCAGGTCGACGAACCCGGCCGTGACCACCTGGCCGGCCACGTCGACCTCCTGCCGGCCGGGCGGCAGGCCGACCCCGACGGCCGCCACCCGGTCGCCCGCGATGGCCACGTCGCACACCGCGTCCAAGCCTGATTCCGGGTCGACGACCCGCCCGCCGCGAAGCACCACATCGCATTCAGCCACGATGATCCATTACCCAATCTGTCCGCTACCCACGGCCGGGCAATGACCGGCGTCAGGTAACGGATTGCTGTCCGAAGCGGCTTGGGCCGCGGCCGAGCGCCAGCGCGGGAATGCGACACGCAGCTTCCGGGGCACCGACCTTGGAAACACTCCGGCCACCCGGAAGCAGTCCGGTGACGGTGACGTTATATAGCGTCATGCGGTTTCAGCTTCTTGACATCCTGCCCAACATCCAGAACCCGGTCACCGGCCGCCTTGTCAGCACCGCTGACCGGCTTGAGCAGGCGCTGACCGCCGCCCGGCAGGCGGAGAAACTCGGATTCGACGCGGTCGCGGTGGGCGAGCGGCATGCCGGGCCGTTCCTGTCGGCGGGGGTGACCGTCGTCCTTGGGGCCATCGCGGCGGCCACCAGCCGGGTGCGCATCCAGACCGGAGTCTGCGTGCTTTCCGTCCTTGACCCGCTCCGGGTGGCCGAGGACTACGCCACCATTGACCAGCTCTCCCGCGGGCGCGTTGAGCTGGTGATCGGCAAGGGCAACGAGCTGCGCCAGCTCCCGATGTTCGGCGTCGATCTCGGTCAGCAGTGGGATCAGCTGGCGGAGAAGTACCAGTTGCTGCGCCGGCTGTGGCGCGAGGAGAACGTCACCTGGGAGGGTAAGTTCCGCGGGCCGCTCGACTCGGTGACCAGCCTGCCGCGGCCGTTCGCGGGCGCACCCCGGGTCTGGCACGGCTCGGCCACCACGCTGACGTCGGCCGCGCTGGCCGCCAAGTGGGGCGATCCGCTGTTCAGCGCTAATGCGATCCAGCCGCGCGACAACTACAAGGTGCTCATCGACCACTACCGGGACGAGTACGCGCGGCACGGTCATGATCCCCGTTACGGCTATGTCGGCGCCGGGTCCGGGTTCCTCTTCCTGGCCGACACCACGCAGCAGGCCCGCGAGCGCTACGGGCCGGTCTACGAGCAGATGGTGGCGTTCTTCAACCGGCCGGGCAACCACACGCCTGGCAACGCGATGACCTTCGTCGACATCGACGACGCCATCGCCCGGGGGCCGGTCCTGGTCGGCAGCCCGCAGCAGATCATCGACAAGATCATGTACTTCCACCAGGCCTTCGGCCACGACCTGCAGTCACTCAGCCTGCCGACCATGATCCCGCACGAGCAGCAGATGGAGATGCTCGAGCGCCTCTCGGCCGAGGTGATACCGGTCGTCCGCGCGCAGGTCACGACCACACTCTGGACCGACCAAGACCCCTACGGCGGCCGGCCCGCGTTGGCCGGCCGTACGGTCCATGACGCGGCTGAGGTCATCGAAGCCGCGACGGCCTCCCCCGCCAGCGCCGACTGACCCCCGACGATTCCCTTTCGCAGGTTGAACCAAACCGGTGTCAGCCCAGAATTTCTGCCGCGATCTGAAAGAACAGGCGGTGGCGGGCCTATGGCTTGCGGGGGATTATGGGGACGCGCCGCGGGTCTGCTGCCGTCAGTGCCGCGCGCCGTCAGCCGCCCGCAGCCACGTGAGAAAGGGGCCCCCATGAGCATCACCACGCGAGCCGCGGTCTGCCGCGTGCCCGGACAGCCGTGGGAGATCACCGAGCTTGAACTGGATGACCCGAAGGCGAACGAGGTCAGGATCAAGTTCTTCGCCTCCGGCCTGTGCCACTCCGACGACCACATCCAGAAAGGCGACGCGCCGATGCGCCTGCCGGTGGTCGGCGGCCACGAGGGCGCGGGCATCATCGACGCGGTGGGCGACGCCGTGACGCGGGTCGCCGTCGGCGATCATGTGACCGTCTCGTTCATTCCCGCCTGCGGTCAGTGCCGGTACTGCGCGTCCGGCCGTCAGCAGCTGTGCGACGCCGGCAAGAACGCCGGCACCGGGATGTTCCCCGACGGCACGTTCCGGTTCCACCAGGGCGGCGAGGACTTCGGCGGGCTGTGCGTGCTCGGCACGTTCTCCCAGTACGCGGTGGTGCATGAGTTCTCCGTGATCAAGATCCCGGACGAGATCGGCTTCGACGTCGCCGCGCTGGTCGCGTGCGGTGTGCCGACCGGCTGGGGGTCGGCGGTGCGCGCGGGCGGGGTCCGCGCCGGGCAGACCGTGGTGATCTACGGCGCGGGCGGGGTCGGCAGCAACGCGGTGCAGGGTGCGAGCCTGGCGGGGGCGAAGAACGTGATCGTGGTCGACCCGGTGGAGTTCAAGCGGAAGATGGCGACCACCGAGTTCGGCGCCACCCACGCCTTCGCCAGCGCCGAGGAGGCGCACCAGTTCGTGGTCGAGACAACCTGGGGTGAGCTCGCCGACCACGCCATCATCACCGTCGGCATCCTGCACGACGAGGTGATCAAGAACGCCATCAAGGTTGTCGGCAAGACCGGCCAGGTCACGATCACCGCGGTTGGCAACGGCTGGATCGACGAGAACCCCGGCATGCTGATCGGCTACCAGCGCCGGATCCAGGGCTCGATCTACGGCGGCTGCAGCCCGCTGTCGGACGTGCCGCTGCTGATCGGCCTCTACCAGGCGGGCAGGCTCAAGCTGGACGAGCTGATCACCCGCCGCTACCGGCTCGGGGAGATCAACGAGGGCTACCAGGACATGCTCGACGGCAAGAACATCCGCGGCGTGATCATCCACGAGCATTAGCAGGAAGGGAACCGCAGAAATGAGCATCACCACTCGCGCTGCCATCGCCCGGGGCCCGCACCTCGGCTGGGAGATCACCGACCTGCGGCTCGACGAGCCCAAGGCGCATGAGGTCCGGGTCAAACTGATGGCGGCCGGCCTGTGCCACTCCGACGACCACATCACCGCGGGCGACGCCCCCGTCCGGATGCCGGTCGTGGGCGGGCACGAGGGAGCTGGCATCGTCGAGTCGGTCGGCCCCGGCGTGCAGCGGGTCAAGCCGGGCGACAAGATCGTCTGCTCCTACATCCCGGCCTGCGGCGCCTGCCGGCCGTGCTCGACCGGGCACTCCAACATGTGCGTCAAGGGCCTCAACGCCGGCACCGGCATGTTCCTTGACGGCACGTTCCGCTTCCACCTGGGCGAGGAAGACCTCGGCGGCTTCTGCTCGCTCGGCACCTTCTCCCAGTACGCGGTGGTGTCGGAGTGGGCCACCGTGCCGCTACGGGAGGACTTCCAGGACATCCCGTGGGAGCTCCTCTGCCTGGTGGGCTGCGGCGTGCCGACCGGCTGGGGGTCGTCGGTGCACGCGGCCGGGGTCCAGGCCGGCGACACCGTGGTGATCTTCGGCGCGGGCGGCGTGGGCAGCAACGCGGTGCAGGGCGCCCGTTTTGCCGGGGCCAAGAACGTGATCGTGGTGGACCCAGTGGAGTTCAAGCGGGAGATGGCCACCACCGTGTTCGGCGCGACGCACGCGTTCGCCACCGCCAAGGAGGCGCACCAGTTCGTCGTTGAGACCACCTGGGGCCAGCTCGCCGACCACGCGATCATGACCCCCGGCGTCGTCACCGAGGAGATGGTGCAGGCCGCGGTGCTGATGACCGGCAAGGGCGGCAAGGTGACGATCACCGCGGTCGGGCACATCGACGAGCGCGCGGTGCACGTCCACGCGGGCCTGCTGATCGGCTACATGCGCCAGATCCGGGGTGCGCTGTTCGGCGACAGCAACCCGCTGTATGACATCCCGATGCTGCTCGGCCTGTACAAGTCGGGCCAGCTCAAGCTGGACGAGCTGGTCACCCGCAAGTACAGCCTCGACCAGGTGAACCAGGCCTACCAGGACATGAACGACGGCAAGAACATCCGCGGCGTCATCATCCACGAGCACTGACCCCCCTCCCCCGCGGGCCAAAGGGCGCGCCGGTGCCTCACCACGGTGAGCCCGGGCTTGCCGTGCTGGAGGAGCCCATCCCGGCCGGCCACCGCATCATGCGTGAGCACCTTGGGCGCACCGCGCACCGCGTCGAGCACTAAGGCAACACCGTCGGCTCTGCCCGGCCGGAGTGTCACGTGCCTTCGGCTCGATGCCGTAGGCCCAGTAGTCGGCGCCCATGGCGTCGACGGCGGCTTCGTACTCCTAGCGGGCAAAGGGCAGGGAGACGGCCAGTGCGGCAGTGCGGGTCAGATCGTCGTGGGCGATCCGTTTGGCGGCGGTGAACGCTTTGAACAGCTCCCGCGGGAGCCAGCGGTTGGCCTCGTAGACGTCGCGGCGGATGACGACCACGTGCATGATCGGGAAGATCCCGGTCCGCGCGAAGTAGCGCTCCTCTTCGGCCCGCGTGTCGGAGAACAGCCGCCGCACGCTGCCGATGCCGGATGACCGCGGTGCCCGCGGTGCCCGCGGCGAGTAGACCGCGTCGATCTCGCCCGAGGCGAGCAGGCCGGACAGAGTCTGGCCGGCCGGGACGGGCGCGATATCAATCGAGTCCGGCAGGGTGAGCGCGACCTTCTCGTGACGGCCGGGGCGCCCGCCTGCTCGGCCTTGTCCCGAAGGACGTGATAGGTCGCCATCGACATCTCGCTCACGTCGAACTCGCCGTGGGTGACCATCCGGAGCTCGACGGCTGCCTGAACGGTGTAGCCGTGGTCAGTACATCTTCTGGGTATTTGGCCTAACGGTGTAGCAGGCTCCCTGTGATTCCCTGGCCGCTACCTCAGCAGCTCGCGTCATCTGCTCCATGCAGCTAGGGCACTTACCCAGACGGTCGATGTCCGTCTGGCTAGCTTCCTCACCGCAGTAGAAGCATTCTTCCATCATCGCTTCTTCCATTCATTGTCGTGGCAGCCTGGGTCTGCCAGGCGGCGCGGCACGGTAAAACAGCGGGACTGACCGCCGGTCGCGGGGCGCCGAGCGCAGCGAGGGCGCCGGCACGCCCCGGCTCCGCCTGACCGACCACCGTTGACAGCCCTGGGCGCACACTGCACCATCAGTGGCACCCTGTCCCATTTGCCCCATAAGGCACCATTATGACCCAGTTCCGGTCCGGTGTGGCGAAGTTCGGCGGAGAACCGACGCAGGAGGCCGCGATCACCGACCCGCGCTCCCGGCCTCGGCCGGGCAAGCCCGCGGCCTCCGAGGACGTGGCGGGTCACAGCAGGGCGGGACATCGCATTCGCCCGTTGTATTCAGCCGTCGCTATCTATCTCCGGCGTCCTGGACAGCCGTAGGCTGGCGGCAGAAGGCAGCGGGAGGCGTGATGGTCTGCAGCGGCTGGACGAATGCGACGCCTGTGCGGACGCGATCGGCGGCTGACGATCAGCCAGTTGGACGACGGCCGGAGTGATTAGCTGATCTACCGTGTGGTCGGAGAGTCGAGCGAGTGGGTCTGGTCGGAGGAGTCCGGCGCCATGGAGGTCTCGCTCGGCCCAGGTCGGCTGCTTGGTGCGTTCAACGCCGGAGTCGCCGATGAGGCATGGGGCGACTTGCCTATGCCGATGCTGTCCAGCCCGCGAGCGCGTTTCTGGTTCACCGAGCGCGGATGGCGTGCCTATGGCCTGCGCGTGGCGGCCGGGGCACGAGCCAGTGGTCGCACCTTCCGTGTCATCCGGCGCAAGAATCCGTCCAAGTCGCTGGTGGTATACCGAGACGACTGGCAAGTCGCGTTGCTGCCTGACCGCGATTAGCCGATCATGAATGCTCCCGGCGTCACCGGGACCGACTTACGCGGTCACCCCGACCGGCGCCTCGAGGTCGTAGGTTCCCTCGCCGTTCAGCCACGCCCGGATTCGCGGCCCGGCCGGGTTGAAGAGCCAAAGGGGCGCCAGCCGGGGGCTCTCCCATGAGCACAACCACATCCCCCGATCGTGCATGTCCTGGTCCCGCTGCTCGCACAGCAGGTGGCACCCGCCGGGGCTGGTGACCGACCCGCAGAGGAGAGTCAAATTCCACACGGCATTGGCCTCGGGGCGGGAGGTCCGGCCCGGGCCCCGCTCAACGCGAGGCTGAATCGAGTAGGGCCGCCCGATGACCCTAATCCCGCAACTCTCGCAGAAGCCGAACGCGCGGGCGAAGACCAGACGCCGGACCCTCGCCGACGGCCCGGTGTGCCGGGACGATCTCGTCGGAATCCGCCGGGGCCAAGCCGTGGCCTGCGGCCAAACTGTGCTCATGCCGATAAATCATGTAATGAAGGCATCCGATCAGGGCGGATGGCGGGGATTACGGCATGTCTAGCCTTTGTCAGAGAAAAACGCGTTTTGTCATGACAATTCCGGCCGCCCACGGGTGAGGCCGTCGTCGTGGGTGCGGTCGACGGCGAACATCATGGTCGAGCTGGCCTGGTCGCCGTCGGCGGACGCCGCACCGTGTGCGGGCGCGGCGTCCGGCGTCGGGCGTGCGGCCTATGGTGCTAGGCGGGCGAGCACCTCGCTCAGGTCGGCACCCGCGGTGATGTCGGCCCGCGACCGCATGACGGCCGCGGCCGCGGAGAAGCCGACGACCCCGGTCAGGCGGCCGTCGCGGGCGTAGAGGGCGACCGTCCTGGCCTTCGGGCCCCAGTTGATCACGTGCACGTCGTCGTCGGGGCCGGGGGCGCCGAGGCCCTGCAGCTTGATGTCGTACTGGTCGCTCCACCAGTACGCGGGCCCGGCGGGCAGCGGCTCCTGCCCGGTAATGGCGGCGGCTACCCGGTCCGCCTGCCAGCCGGCGTTGGTCCAGTGCTCGCTGCGCCGCCCGTCCCAGCGGGCCACGTCGCCGACCGCGTAGACGCCGTCGGCCGCCTGGCCATCAGCGTCGCAGACAACGCCGTCGTTCAGGCCGAGCTGGCTGCCCTCGAGCCAGCCGGTCTCCGGCACCGCACCGATCGCCTCGAGCACCACGTCGGCCGCGAGCACTTCGCCGTCGGACAGAACCAGTTCACCAGGGCCGCCGCGGGCGGCGGCGGTGCCCAGATGCAGCCGGACGCCGTGCGCGCGGTGCAGGTCGGCGATCAGGTCACAGACCCGGGCGCCGACGACACGGATCATCGGGCCGGTCAGGACGTCGATAAGGTCGACCTCGGCGCCCATCGACCGGGCGCTGGCGGCGACCTCGCAGCCGATCAGCCCGGCGCCGATGACGGCCAGCCGCTTGCCCTCGCCGAGTTCGCCGCGCAGGCCGGCCGCGTCGTCGAGGGTCCGCAGCACCCGGCCGTTGATGCCGGGGACCCGGCGGGGGCTCGCACCGGTGGCGATAACGAGCACGTCGTAGGGCAGGCGCTCCTCCCGGGTGGTGCGGAGCTCGCGCTGTTCGATGTCCAGCCCGAGGACCCGCTCCCCCAGCCTGATCTCGACGTCGAGGCCGTCGTACTCGTCGGCTGGCCGGAGCCAGGGATCATCGCGCTCGCCCCGCAGCACCTGCTTGGACAGCGGCGGGCGGTCGTAGGGCGGGTGGGGTTCGGCGCCGAGCAGGACGATGCGGCCCTGGTAACCCCGGTGCCGTAGCCGCTCGACGGTGCGCAGGCCGGCTAGTCCTGCTCCGATGACGGTGACTGATGCTGCGGTAGCTATGGCGCGCTCGCCTTCTCGAACTCAGTGCGGACTCGATGCGTTCTCAGATTGGCAGAGCCAGGCTCCCGGGCGGGAGCCCGGCTGCCTACAACTGAGCGTCGGTTACATCTTGTCCGAGATACGCGCGCTCGATGCGGTGCAGGTTCTTCCTCGCCTCGCTGCCGGCCTGGTCACCTTCCTGGCCAGCGAGCACGCGTCCTGGATCAGCGGCCAGACCTACCCGGTGAACGGCGGCTACTCGGTCTTCAATTCTTTTGTTCTGAACGGACCGTGGTTGCTGCGGTCAGGCCACTCGCTCCTTCAGGCCGCGTTCAACGCAGAATTCGTTGCCTTCCGGGTCGGCCAGGACCACCCAGCCGGTGCCGTCCGCCTCGCGATGGTCCCCGACCAGCGTCGCGCCGATGCCGAGCAGGCGGGTGACCTCCTCGTCACGGGTGCGCCCGGTGGGGATCAGGTCGAGATGGACCCGGTTCTTGACGACCTTGCCCTCAGGCACCGGCGTGAACAGCAGGCTGATGCCCTGGCCGGAGACGATCCGGCCCTCGGGGTCATCGGGGTGGTTCGGGTCGTCGGGGTCTTCCTGCCAGCCGGTGACCTCGGTCCAGAACAGCGTCTGGCGGTAGGGGTCAGCACAGTCAATGGTCACACTGCGAATGTCGAACATACGCGCGACCGTGCCTTCCTGCTCCATACCCGGCCCCCGGCCTACCGGGCACGCTTGGACCCCCTGCCCTCTCCCTCGTCGCTCGGCCAAAACCGCCTCGCTCCTCAGTCCGAGGACAGGGGCGCGCCCTTTGGCTCGCAGGGGACTCGGTAACGCTCGCGGCCAGTATCGCAACTGGCGGACGGGGCCGCAACGGACTTTCCGGGGCCGTCCGGCCGGGGTCAACTAGACGACATGTGTCCGTTAGTTGTAGTGTGGATTCATGGTGGTCGATGAAGACCCAGCTCAGAGCGGTCGGCGCGAGCGGGCCAAGCTAGGCAGCAGCGATCCGCGGGCGGTGCGCACCCGGACCAAGCTCATCGGTGCCTTCCATGCGGCGATCGCCGACTCCGACCCGGCCGCCATGTCGGTCAGCTCGCTGACCCAGGCCGCCGGGGTCAACCGGACCTCGTTCTACAGCCACTTTTCCTCACCAGAGGACCTGGCGATTCACGCCCTGAGCGAGCTGTTCGACGTGGTCGGCAACGCCGACATCGCGATGCGCGGCGAGCACAGCGTGCCGGCGGCGGAGGCGAGCCGCCGGGCGCTGCGGGACATCGTCACCTTCGTATGGGAACGGCGCGAGTCCTACGCCCGGGTGCTCGGGCCGGGCGCCGCCCCGCGGCTGCTGCGGGAGGTCACCGAGGCCTTCGCCGAGCGCACCGTGGTGTCACTGGAGCGGATGGACAATCGCCCGCCCGGAGCGGACCCCCGCGTAACGGCGCGGTTCCTGGCGGGCGGCGTCCTCGGTGTGATCGGCGCCTGGCTGGCCGACCCGACGTCGCCGTGGTCACCTGACGACCTGGTTGAGGCGCTGATCCAGTGCCTGCCCGGCTGGCTCAACACCGATTGAGCCGAGCATGACGAACCGAATACCGACTGACGGGAGAGCACACTATGGGGCTGCTTGACGGCAAGGTCGCCTTCATCACCGGCGCGGCGCGCGGCCAGGGGCGCAGCCATGCGCTGACCCTGGCCCGGGAGGGCGCGGACATCATCGCGGTGGACATCTGCCGCCAGGCGCAGACCGTGCCTTATCCCATGGCCACCCCCGATGACCTCGCGGAGACGGTCAAGGAGGTCGAGGCGCTGGACCGGCGGATCATCGCCTCGCAGGTGGACGTGCGCGACCTGGCCGCGCTTACGGCCGCGGTGAACGACGGCGTCGCCGAGCTTGGCCGGCTGGACATCGTGCTCGCGAACGCGGGCATCTCGACCCCGGCGCCCACCCTCGAGATGGACGAGCTGGTCTGGGACGAGATGATCGAGATCAACCTGACCGGCCAGTGGAAGACCATCCGGGCCGCGGTGCCGCACATCATCAGCGGCGGCCGGGGCGGGTCGGTCGTGATCACGAGCTCACTGGCGGCCATCTACGCCAACGAGAACACGGCGCATTACTCGGCGGCCAAGGCGGGCCTGGTCATGCTGATGAAGGTGCTGGCCAAGGAACTGGCCCCGCAGAGCATCAGGGTCAACACCATTCACCCGACCACGGTGGCGACGGACATGATCCTCAACGAGCCGACCTACCGGCTGTTCCGCCCGGACCTGGCCAATCCGACCAGGGAGGACTTCGAGGTGGCCGCGCGCACGCTCAACAAGCTGCCGGTCGCCGCGCTGGAGCCCGCCGATATCTCGAACGCGATCCTGTACCTGGTCAGCGACGCCGGCCGGTACGTCACGGGCATCACGCACGTGGTGGACGCCGGCGGTCAGCTCTAACCGGCCGACTTCCCGACTGACGGACTGGCCGACTGACGGACTGGCCGACGGGCCACCGCGCGTCGCGAGGAAAAACAACAATCGAGAAAGGTGGCTGATCAGCCATGGGAATGCTCGACGGCAAGGTAGCGCTCATCACCGGCGGCTCGCGTGGGCAGGGCCGCGCGCACGCGGTCACCTGCGCGCGGGAGGGTGCCGAGGTAGTCATCGTCGACATCGCGGAGCAGATGCCGACCGTGCCGTACGAGATGGCGCGGCAGGACGATCTTGACGAGACGGTCAAGCTGATCGAGGCCTACGACCGGCGTGCCCTGGCGATCAAGGCCGACGTGCGGTCACAGCAGCAGCTGGACCAGGCGGTGGCGCGCGGGATCGCGGAGTTCGGGAAGATCGACATCCTCATCGCCAACGCCGGGATCTGGACCCAGGCCCCGTTCTGGGAGCTGACCGACGACCAGTGGGACGAGATGATCGCAGTCAACCTGACCGGCGTGTGGAAGTCCGCCAAGGCGGTCGCGCCGCACATGATCGAGCGGGGCAGCGGGTCGATCGTGATCACCTCGTCCACCAACGGCTGGGAGGCCGGGCTGAACTACGCGCACTACGTCGCGGCCAAGCACGGCGTCATCGGGCTGATGAAGAACATCGCGCTCGAGCTCGCCCCCCACGGGATCCGCTGCAACTCCGTCAGCCCCGGCGCGATCAAGACGCCGATGACCGACCACCAGGGCGCCTGGGACATGTTCGCCGGGCATGAGGGCGGCACCGAGGCGGACATGCTGGAGGGCGGCTACCACTTCGCCGCGCTCAAGGGCACGACCTTTATGGACCCGCAGGTCATCGCGGACACCGCGCTCTACCTCAACTCCGACCTGGCCGCCAAGGTCACCGGGGTGACGATCCCGGTCGACGCCGGGCACCTTATCCTCACCCCGTTCAACGCCACGCCGGCGAAGTAACCGCCTCCGCGCCCGCCGCCGGCAGCACCGGTGGCGGGCGGTAACGCGGCGCTCCCGGGCGTCTTGGCGGCACCGCCGCACCGCGCCGGAACGGCGGTTGTGGCCACGCTTCTCCGGAGCGGCGGTTCTGGCGACGCTTCCCTGGAGCGGCGGTTGTGGCCACGCTTCTCCGCAGCGGCGGTTCTGGCGACGCTTCCCTGGAGCGGCGGTTGTGGCCACGCTTCTCCGCAGCGGCGGTTGTGGCCACGCTTCTCCGGAGCGGCGGTTGTGGCCACGCTTCTCCGCAGCGGCGGTTGTGGCCACGCTTCTCCGGAGCGGCGGTTGTGGCGACGCTTCCCCGGATGCGCGGCGAGGACGCTTCCCCGGGTGGACGGCGAGGACGCTTCTTGCTGTTATCTATTCGGTGCAAGTCGATTAGCGGCCCGGCAGCGGCGATGATCATGCTTGGGGCCAAAGTTGTACGGTTCTTCGCGTTAAATGCACCTTTTGTGGTGGTTATGCGCGTACAACTTTGGCCCCAAGGCAATCGGTCGAGCTCGTTTCCGGAGGCGGGGGCTGCCGGTTGTCGCGGCGAGCGCCTGGCCGGCGCCAGTCACGGCGGTTATCGCCATTAGGGTGCGACCGCGATGACCGCGCCGCGGACACGCGGTCCGCGTTTAATAAAGGCCCCGTCATTACCTTCGCTATCTACGTACCTCCCAGTTCCGCACGGCGAACTGTGTCCATTCGTGATGGTACGTGCGCGAGTAATGACCGGGAATGGTCTATGCAGTAATCCTTCAGAAAACATCAAGAAGAGGGCATGATAGGTGCGTGGACTATCAGGCGGGGGCGGCCATCTGCCCGAAGTGCGGCGGCAGCGATCAGGTGCACACCGCACGCGAGCTTTTCGACATGATGAACGGGGCACGCGAGCAGGCGTTCCAGCGTTTGAGCCAGTTCCAGCGGCCCGGCCAGGGGCAGGGGCAGAACTGGAACAGCAGCGATGACGACGACTACGACCACTACAACGTCGAGGGCTCCGGCTCCGGCCCCAATTTCGGGCGCAACAGGTCGCGTCCCGACTTTGACTTCGACTCCGGCGGCGGCATTGCCGACGATATCGGCGGGGCGGTATTGGGGGCGGCGCTCGGTTTCGCGGGTCGGGCCATCGGCAAGCGAATGAAGAAGGCCTTCGAGGAGAAGGTCATGCCCGCCATGGAGGCCAAGGCGGCACAGGCGCAGCAGCAATGGGAGCAGACCAAAGCCGAGCAGGACGCGATCGTGGAGCGCTACCCCGAACTGCGGGGGTGCATGAAGGACCAGGTCGTCTTCCTCGACGGCGGGTACCGGACCGTGCCGGTCAGCGAACTTAAGGCGCCGGTCACGCTGGCGCAGGCGGATGACGTGGTGTCGCGGCTGCGGTGACTCGCGGCTGCGGTGTGAGGTCCGCTATCAGCTGGCGGATCTGGGGCTTGTCGTCTGCCATGGCTTCCTCCAGGGGCTGCCAGCGCTTCTGATGAGAGCCGCTCATCGTGTGGACCGGCGGGCCGGGCGACAGTCATCGGTGACGCCAGCGCGGCGGGAGGCGTTTCCGCAGGCGGTGCTCGCGGCCGTGGCAAGCCAAGTCCCTGGCCAGCAAGCTCGGCCCGTCAGGCGGCGGTCGCCGCCACCTCGGACGGCTGCCAGCCGAGTTCCGGGGCAATGAACTCGACGATGTTGTCGAGCAACTCCTTATTCTCAGCCAGGGTGAAGTTCGGCGGAAGCCAGATCATCAACTCGTCCGCGAGCTGAACGCCGTCGTCGGCCTTGGCCCGCTCAAGCACGTAGTCCGGGTCACCATGGTAAATGGGGCAGAGCTGCACGTTGCGGAGCTGATCTCCTTCGTTGCGCAGCGCGCGCCGGAACGTGCCGGGCTCCTGAGCGCCCCGCGGGCGGGGTCCGGCGGGACCTTCGGCCTGGCGGATGGCGTCGAAGGCGGCATAGAGCTCGCGCTGCCGCTGGTTGACCGCCGGCATGAACAGCCGGCTGACGCAGACCCGCGGGCGGCGCGGCAGCTCCCACGCCTCCAGGTACGCCTCGATGTTGTTGCGCTGCGTCTGCTCGAACGTGTCGGCCGTCGGGTTGATGTTCAGCGTCGACTGCAGCAGGTCGAGGCCGATCTTCGCGGTTGTCTGGGCGCTGGGGACCGACCCGGCGCCGTACCACAGCCGGTCGCCGAGCTCCGGTGCGCGCGGCCGGATGAAGAACTCCGGCGGATCGCCGCTGAGCAGCTCGGGTGACCGGAACTCGACCGGCTTGCCCGCGATGGCTTCGCGGAAGACCCGGATGCGGTGCTGGGTCTCGTCGCGGTACTCGCGGTCAAGCTTCCCGAACACCGCCTCGAAGCCGGGCATGCCGCCGGCCAGGCCGAGCTCGAGCCGTCCGCCGGACAGCAGGTCCGCGGTCGAGGCATCCTCGGCGAACCGGATCGGGTCCTCGTAGCGGATCGAGACGATCCCGGTCCCCAGCCGGATCCGCTCGGTCCGCTGCGATACGGCCGCCAGCAGCGTGATCGGGGAGGCCAGGTAGTTGTCGAAGTGCCGCTGCCTGACCCAGCCGGTGTCGAAGCCGATCGACTCGGCGTACTGGAAGGTCGCGATCGCCTCTTCCAGGCCCCGGCGAGCACCGCCCGGTTCGGAGGTGAAGGGGACGTTCGTGAGGAAACCAAGCCGGAGCCGTCCCTCGCGTCGCGCCTGTGCGTGCTCGCTCATCTTTTCTCCGTCGCTGTCCGGGCTGCCCACTCGCGGGTCGCTGCCCGCTGCGCTATTTCCCTATCATGTCTATTAGATTAGTAGGAATATATCCAGGCAGTCCAACGACGATGTCGAATCGGATTCGATCACGCCCGCTGATCGGTCATTCGGCTGCCAGCTCGCGCAGGTTGGTCTTGGCCAGCTCGACGAGCTCGGTGCCCTGGCCGGAGATGATCGTCCTGGTCGCGTAGAGGGTGAAGCCCTTGATCTGGCCGTAGGTGATCTTGGGCGGCAGCGAGAGCTCGCTGCGGGCGGTGTGTACGTCGACTAGGGCCGGGCCGTCGTGCGCGAACGCCTCGGTCAGCGCGCCCGCAAGCTCGCTGGCCTGCTCCACCCGCCGGCCGAGCAGCCCGGTAGCCTGGGCGATCCCGGCGAAATCGGGGTTGTCAAGGTCGGTGCCGTAGGTGACGATCCCGGCCGCCTTCATCTCCAGTTCCACGAACGACAGGGCGCCGTTGTTGAACACCACGATCTTGACCGGCAGCTGCTGCTGGCGCAGCGTGATCAGCTCACCGAGCAGCATCGCGAGCCCCCCGTCGCCGGCCAGGGCGACGACCTGGCGGCCGGGGTGGCTGGCCTGCGCCCCGATGGCGTGCGGCAGCGCGTTGGCCATGCTGCCGTGGTTGAACGAGCCGACCAGCCTGCGGGTGCCGTTCATGCGCAGGTAGCGAGCGGCCCAGATGCACGGCGTGCCCACGTCGGCGGTGAAGACCGCGTCCTCGGCGGCGAGCCGGTTGACGGTGGCGGCGACGAACTGGGGATGCAGCGCCGAGTTCCCTTGCCCCGGTTCCGCGAGCTTGTCGAGCCGGCCGCGGGCCCGCCGGTAGTGGGCGGTCATCCGGTCCAGGTGCGCGGAGTCGGTCTTGGCGTCGATCATCGGCAGCAGGGCGCCGATCGTGTCCTTGACCGTGCCCACCAGCGGAACCTCGACCGGCAGGCGGCGCCCGATCCGCTCGCCCCGGACGTCCACCTGGATGACGGGGACGCCATCGGGGAAGAAAGGCCGGTAGGGGAAGTCGGTGCCGAGCATGACCAGTGCGTCGCAGTGCTCCATCGCCCGGTAGCCGGAGGTGAACCCGATCAGCCCGGTCATCCCGACGTCGTAGGGGTTGTCGTACTCGACGAACTCCTTGCCGCGGAATGCGTGCAGCACCGGGGCCTGCAGTGCCCCGGCCAGGCTCAGCAGCTCGTCGTGGGCGCCGGCGCAGCCGACCCCGGCCAGGATGGTCACCCGGCTGGCGTTGTTCAGGACCCGGGCGGCCGCCGCGAGCGACTGGGCGTCGGGCACCACCACCGGGGTGACCGCCCGGATGGCGGCCGGCCGCTGGTCCGGCGCGTCGGCCAGGAAGATCTCGCCTGGCACCACAACCACGCCGACGCCGCGCCGCTGCAGGGCCGCCCGCATCGCCATCTCCAGCACCCGGGGCAACTGCTCGGGCACGCTGACCAGCTCGCAGTAGACGCTGCACTCGCGGAACATCTGCTGCGGGTGGGTCTCCTGGAAGTACTCACCGCCGATCTCCTCGGCCGGGATCTGCGCGGCGATCGCCAGCACCGGCACCCCGCTGCGGTTGGCGTCGAACAGGCCGTTGATCAGGTGCAGGTTGCCGGGACCGCAGCTGCCCGCGCACACCGCCAGCTCCCCGGTCAGGGCCGCCTCGGCGGCGGCCGCGAACCCGGCCGCCTCCTCGTGGCGCACGTGCTCCCAGGTGATTCCCCCGTCCCGGCGCATCGCGTCGGTGAACCCGTTCAGCGAGTCACCCGGGATCCCGTATACCCGCCGCACCCCTGACGCCTTGAGCGTCGCGACCATGACATCGGCCACCGAGGTTCCCATCACGTGCTCCTTCCATGTCCCCCGGCCGTGCACCAGCGATCTCGCGGTCGGTCACAGAGACCGGGCTTATGCGTCCATCGTGAGGACCGCCTTGCCCATGACCTGCCCCGCTTCCAAGGCACGTGGGCGTCGGCGGCGCGCTCCAGCGGAAAGACCGCGCCGACCCGGACCCGTAGCTCCTCCGCGTCGAAGTGGCCGGCCGCCTGCTGGAGTATTCCCGTCTGACGTTCCCGCTGTTGCGACCATCCGAACACCGACGGTGCCGGCATCCAGGTGAACGACACCCGACCGGCGCGGACGCACCGGGCGGTGGAGACCGGGAAGGCGCCGGGAGAAGGTCGTCGTGCGGGTGGGCCCGGCCGAACGGTGGACGGGAACCTAACCTTCCGTTCGGAAGAAAAGTTCTGAGCCTGCGCAGACGAGATTTTTTCCGGAAAAGTTTGAGGTCCATCGGCCAGGGCAGCTGGCTGGCGCTTGAACACCTCGCACCAACGGGGATGCGCGGCACTATCGCACAGCAAGAGGAGGAGCCGGTTATGGGTCTCGGCAAGCAGGCCAAGGACAAGGCCAAAGAGATCAAGGGCAAGGCCAAGAAGAACACCGGCAAGGCCACCGGCGACAACAAGCTGAAGGTCAAGGGGAAGACCGAGGAGCTGGCCGGCAA
This sequence comes from Trebonia sp., assembly GCA_050013875.1. Taxonomy (GTDB): domain Bacteria; phylum Actinomycetota; class Actinomycetes; order Streptosporangiales; family Streptosporangiaceae; genus Trebonia. Next base: position 22,029 of record JBEKEK010000060.1, read on the forward strand.
GGTCAAGCTCAAGGGCGAGAGGGCCAAGCGCGCCGCCAAGTAGTGACCAGGCTCTAAGCGATCCGGGCAGCCCCGATCATTACGGCCCGGACAGTCAGCAGAAAGCCACCCCGTACTTCCCGTTCTACCAGCTGCAAGCCATCAGGAGTTCTCCATGATCATTCTCGGCATCGTTCTTCTCATTATCGGGTTCGTGGTGAAAATCGCGATCCTCTGGACGATCGGCATTATCGTCCTGCTCATCGGCCTGGCCCTGGCCCTGCTTGGCATGGTCGGTCACGCCGTCGGCGGACGCCGGCACTACTACTGACCGTGACCGCAGACGCGGCGGTCCCCGGCCTCGCAGGCGACTGCGGGGCCGGGGACCTCGAACTCCCCCGGCCGCTGCGGCTGCTGCTCACGGCGGGCTGGAACCTGACCGAGTCGATCGGGCTGCCGCTGGCCGCCTACGCGGCCGCCGCCTTGTTCTATGGCCGCGACGCGGGCCTGGTGGCCGGCCTCGCGGCCATTTGGCTCACCGCCCTCTTCCGCAAGATCGCGATCGGGTCGGTGCCCGGCCTGCTGACGATATCGGCGATCGTGCTCACGCTGCAGACCGCCGTGGTGCTCGCGAGCGGCGAGCTCTGGCTGTTCCTGCTGCAGGTCCCGCTGGCGAACCTGGCCATGTGCGTGCTGTTCGCCCGGACGGCCGGCGGCTCCGATCCGCTCATCGCCCGGCTGGCGGCCGAGGTGGTCGCGCTGCGGCAGCCGGGCAGCCGCCATCCCGGCCTGCACCGGTTCTTTCAGCGCGTGACCTGGTTCTGGGCAGGCATCTTCCTGCTGCTCACGGCCGGGCTTGCACTGATGATGGTGACCGAGCCGGCCGGACTGTTCCTGATGCTCTCGACCGTCGCGACCGCCGCACTGGTCGTCGCCGGGGCCGGCGCGTCCACGCTCTGGTTCCTCTGGGTACTGCGCGGGCTCGGGCTGCGGATCCGCTTCGCCGCCTGACCACTGAGTGCTTGAATTGGTGGCCTAGGTGTCGGCAGGAGTGATCAGATGCGCGCAGTGGTGATGGAACGCATTCGCGGGGCGCTTGAGGTACGAGAGGTACCCGACCCGGCTCCGCCGGCCAGGGGCGTGGTGGTGGAGGTTCGCGCGACCGGGCTCTGTCGCAGCGACTGGCACGCGTGGGCCGGCCATGACGAGATCCCCCTGCCGCACGTACCCGGGCATGAGCTCGCGGGCGTGGTCTCCGCGGTGGGCAGCGAAGTTACGCAGTGGTCGATCGGGGACCGGGTCACCGTCCCGTTCGCCGAAGGATGCGGCCGCTGCGAGTGGTGCCGGTCCGGCGACGCGCAAGTCTGCCCGCATCAGAAGCAGCCAGGTTTCACCCACTGGGGCTCGTTCGCGGAATTCGTCGCCCTGCATGCCGCCGACACCAACCTGGTCGCCATACCGCCGATGGTGTCCTTCGAGGCCGCGGCCTCCCTCGGCTGCCGCTTCGCGACCGCGTACCGCGCGCTCACCGGCCGCGCCCGGCTGGCCGCGGGCGAATGGCTGACTGTCGTCGGGGCCGGCGGCGTAGGCCTGAGCGCGGTCATGATCGCCAAGGCCGTCGGCGCCCAGGTGATCGCCGTCGACCGCCACACCGTCGCCCTCGACAAGGCGAGGGCACTGGGCGCTGATCATGTCATCGTTTCCGGCGCCCCCGGCGCGGACGATGTCGACGGCGATGTTCCCGGGCGGGTCCACGAGCTCACCGGCGGCGGCAGCCACGTCGCCGTCGACGCGGTCGGCAGCGAGCAGACCTGCGCCGACGCGATCCTGAGCCTGCGCCGCCGCGGCCGCCACGTCCAGGTCGGCCTGCTGCCCGCGGTGGACGGCCACCACCCGCGAATCCCGATGGCGCGTGTTATCGGCTGGGAACTCGACGTGCTCGGCAGCCACGGGATGGCCGCCGCGGACTATCCGGGGATGCTCGCCCTCATCGAACGCGACGAATTGCGCCCGCACGAGCTCATCGAGCGGATCGTCGGCCTGGACGACGCGGCGGCCCTGCTGCCGGACTTCGACCGGGCCGCACCGGCCGGGCTGACGATCATCGACCCTCGGCGCAAGTCCCCGGCCGCATCGCCGAGGCGCTGAACTGCCCGCGGGACGGCTGGAGCGGTGCAGGCGATACGATCAACCCCGGGGGAGGCGCGGGCCGGGAAGGCCCGCGAGGCACGCGTGAAGGGATCCGCAGCATTGGACAGCCCCCCGGCGGGACCGGACGTCGATATCACCCGGCCGCACATGGCGCGGATCTACGACTATTTCCTTGGCGGCAAGAACCACTTCGCCGCTGACCGCGAAACCGCTGACAAGATCCTGCAGGCCAATCCCGCCATCCGCGTCGCCGCGCGGGAGAACCGCGCGTTCCTCGGGCGCGCGGTCAGGTACCTGGCGGCGGAGGCCGGCATCCGGCAGTTCCTTGACATCGGGACCGGGCTGCCGACCACCGGCAACGTACACGAGGTCGCGCAGGCGGTCGCCCCGCAGTCGCGCGTGGTCTACGTGGACAACGACCCGCTGGTGCTGACCCATGCCCGGGCGCTGCTCAACTCCGCGCCGGCCGGCCGCACCGCCTACCTGCACGCCGACCTGCGGGACCCGCGGGCGATCCTGGACGACCCGGCGACCCGCGAGGTGCTTGACCTCAGCCAGCCAACCGCGCTGATCATGCTGGCCACGCTGCACCTCATCCAGGACGAGGACAAGCCCGCGGAAATCATCGCGACCCTGCTCGACGCGCTTCCACCGGGCAGTTACTTCGCCGCCTCCCACATCACGATGGAGCACGCCAGCGAGGCGATAGCAGCCGGGCAGAGCACCATGCGCAGCGCCGGCATCTCGGCGCAGGCCCGCAACTCCGACGACTTCGCCCGGCTCGCGTTCGCCGGGCTTGAGCTGGTGCCGCCCGGCGTCGTGCTGGTGTCGGAATGGCGCGCGGAAGACGGCAGCCCGCAGCCGGCCGCGGCGGAGGTCAACTGCTACGGTGGCGTCGCCCGCAAGTAGCGAACGGGCTCCGGGTACTAAGGTCGGACCCGTGTCCAACCGTGAGCTGGTCGTCCTCGGTACCGCGAGTCAGGCACCCACTCGCGCCCGCAACCACAACGGGTACTTCCTGCGCTGGGATGAGGAAGGCCTGCTGTTCGACCCGGGTGAGGGTACCCAGCGCCAGATGCTGTTCGCCGGGGTCACCGCGCACCAGATCACCCGGGTCTGCGTCACCCACTTCCACGGCGACCACTGCCTGGGCCTGCCCGGCGTCCTCCAGCGGATGGCGCTTGACCAGGTGACGGGCACCGTCGAGGTCGCTTACCCGGCCTCCGGCGCGGAGATCTTCGACCACATGCGAAACGTGTCGATCTATTACGACACCCTGTCGCTGCGAGAACTCCTGGTCCCTGCGGCCCCGGCCGTCCTCGCGGACGGGCCGGCCTACCGGCTGGAGGCCCGCCCGCTGTCGCACCGCGTCCCCACCGTCGGCTACCGACTGACCGAGCCCGACGGCCGTCGCATGCTGCCCGCCGAGCTCGCGGCCCGCGGCATCACCGGTCCGGACATCGGGCTCCTGCAGCGCGACGGCACGCTCGAGCGGAACGGCAGCCGGGTTCATCTCACCGACGTCAGCGAACCGCGCCGCGGCCAGAAGTTCGCCTTCATCATGGACACCCGCCTGTGCGACGCCGCCTTCGCGCTGGCGGACGACGCAGACCTGCTGGTCTGCGAGTCCACCTTCGCCGACGCCGACGCCGACCTGGCCGACGACTACGGGCACCTCACCGCCGGCCAGGCGGGCCGGATCGCCCAGGAGGTGGGTGCCCGCCGCCTGGTGCTCACGCACTTCTCCCAGCGCTACGCCGACGTGACGCAACTACAGCGCGACGCGACCGCCGCCTACGACGGCGACATCGTCATTGCCGCCGACCTCGACCGGGTAGCCGTCCCGCCGCGCTAGAGCGCCGGTGTAAGACCGGTAACTTCTTTTTGGCCGGGGTGAGGCCGAACACGATCCGGTAATTGCACTTCCCCTTGCAGACGTAGACGCTGGTCGCGTCGTCGTCCACGTAGGAGTAGGCGTACGGCTCGGCCCGCTTGAACACCGCCGCGTAGTCCACCGGCCATTTGGCCGGGTCGCAGTCGGCCCGGGGCGCGTACGGGCCGCGGCAGCAGTACTGGTCGCCGCCGAGCCGTGCGCACGCGGAGATGCACCCGACGACCTTGCCTCCCGCCTTGACGTCGAGCACCTTCGGGCATTGGACGGCCTTGGTGCAGCCGGCCGGTATGCAGCCGTCGGAGCTGACCTTCTTGCTCGCGCTGCCGCCGGCGACGTTGATGTACATCGGCAGGTTGGACCCGTCGACCATGCTCACGTCGTAGAAGTCGAGGCCATCCCAGGCGTCGAAGTTGACCTCGGCCAGCGTCGCGGGGATCGTGCCCCAGCCCTTGCACTGGAACAGCCCGCCGCAGTCGCCGGTCTGGCAGTGGCCAACGCCGTGGCTGTTGAATACGCAGCCGGTGCGGCCCCAGAACCGGGTGTTCAGGTTGTTCGGCGTGCTGATGGTGACGCTGTGCCCGGGGCGCAGCACCCAGCCGGTGGCGGCAAGCGGCGTGCTCGGGTTGGGTGCCGCGGCCACCCAGATCGTCTGCGACATCTCGTTGACGAACGTGACCAGGCGCCGCGGCGCGCTCGCGACCGCGGCCGCGGTGGGCGAGGCCGCCGTGGGCGAGGCCGCGGCCGCCTTGCTGGCTGAGGTCGCAGCCGCCTTGCTGGCTGAGGTCGCCTGCGATGGCGAGGACGCGGGCTTGCCCGTGATCCGGACCACGGTGGGCGCCGCGGCAGCCGCGGCAGCATTCAGCGCCGACGTCCCGCTGCCCGCGTGCCGTGTCGCACTCGACCCGCTGCCCGCGTGCAGCGTCGCGCTCGCCAGGCCGCCCGTCGGGGCCGCGCAGCCGGCCGCCGCGGTAACCGCGACCAGGACCGCCGCCGTTCCCACTGCCCGGGCAATCAGCGCCCTGGTCAGCCGGCCAGGCCGCCGTCTCCCATTCCCGCTGAACATCACCGGCATCCTCCCCTGTGTTGGTTCGCTCCCGTGTCGGAGACGGACGGCGGCATCGGAGAATAACGGAAAACGCTCCGGGAATTCCCTGACAGACCGCCGCACAGGGACGCGGCCTGACGCCGCGATACCACGGCTGCGGCTCGCTGGGACCCGGTTTACGGTTCGGTATCCAGGGACCGCGGCTCGCTCGCTCTCCGGGCCTGCTCGGTGAAGTCCGCACGCGACCGGCCGGGCAGCGCGACGACCACCAGCACCAAGCCGACCGCGGCGACGACGCCAGCGACCATGCAGCCGTAGGCCAGGCCGTGCAGGAACGCCTGCACGGCGGCAGCGTCCAGCCCTCGCGCCACGCTTTGCAGGCTGGCCGCGCGCAGTTGCTGCGCGGCGAGCGCGGCACCGCCCACCGACCCCTTCGCGGTGGCGACGACGCTGGCAGGCAAACCGGGCGGCAGCGTCGCAAGCAGCCTGCTGGCATACACCGAAGAAGCTACGCTGCCAATGACCGCTACACCCAGCGTGCCACCGAACAACCGGGCCGATCCGTTGACAGCCGAGGCGAGGCCGGCCTTTTCCATGGGGACCGCGGCAAGCGCTTCCGCTGCCGTCGGTGCCTGCGTCAGCCCGAGCCCGGCGCCGAGCACCACCTCCTGGGCTACCAGGATGGTGTACGAGGTGGCCTGCGACTCCCGCGATGTCCAGAACATGGCCAGCCCGAACAAGGCAAGGCCAGCGCCGATGATGATCTTGTTGCCTATGCGCACCGCCAGCCGGGTCCCCGCTACCGAGGTCACCACGACCGCGGCGGCAAGCGGCAGCAACCGCACACCGGTGCTCAGCGGGCTGTACGACTTCACGACCTGGAAGTACTGGGTCATCAGGAAGATGAAGCCGAGCAGCGCGAACAGCGCCATCGCCACCGCCGCGCAGGCCGTGGTGAAATGAGGGTTCCGGAAGAGGCTGACGTCGATCATTGGGTGCGCGGACCGCGCTTCGGCGACCGCCGTGATGGCCAGCACAGCGGCGCCGCCGGCAATAACCGCGGCGGTGGGGGCCGAGCCCCAGCCCCAGCGCGGCGCCTCGATCACACCGAACACGAGCATGCCCATCCCGGCGCTTGACAGGGCAAGGCCACGCCGGTCAACCGGCGGCGTGGCCGGATCGCGCGAGGTGGGCACGGCAGCGACCACGCCCACCGCGACAACGGCGGCGAGCAGGGCCATCGCCGCGAAGATGCTGCCCCACCAGAAGCGCTCGAGCAACCAGCCGCCCGCGATCGGGCCGACCGCCACACCGGCTCCGGCGCAGGCGCCCCACAGCCCGATCGCCCGGGCGCGCTCGCGCGGGCCGGTGAACACACTCGTGATCAACGACAGCGTGGACGGATATATCATCGCCGCGCCCACGCCCATCGCGGCGCGCGCGCCGATTAGTCCGGCCGCCGAGGCCGCCTGCGACCCGGCCAGACTGGCCGCGCCGAACACCGCGATTCCGGCAAGCAGCATGCCCTTGCGGCCCAGGCGGTCCGAGAGACTGCCCGCCGCGAGCACGAGCGCGCCGAACGTGAGGCTGTAGGCATCCACCACCCACTGCAGGTCGGTCGTCGTCGCCCCGGTCTGCCGCACCAGCTCAGGCAGGGCAACGGTGACGATCGTGGTATCTACATTGAGGATCATCGCCCCAAGGCAGAGCGCGGCAAGCGCCGCGTTCCTGCTGCTGAACGGGTGGCGCGGCGGCCAGCCGGTCTCCGTGCTCATAGCCCCGTCGCGGCCGGGGCGGCCGCCGCTGTCCCGGCGGCAATCTCCTGGTATTTCAGGGCTTGCTTGATCACGCGGTGGCTCCTGTCGGGTGCTGGTCGCCCGGGACGACCCGCAGGCCGAGGCCGGCCACGTGGTAGATCCGCCGGCCGTCCACCCACAGCCAGCCGTCGGCCAGGACATGCCTGCCGCGGTCGTCCTGGCCCGCCGCGGTGATCTCCAGTTCGACGGTGAGCTGGCCATCGGTGGGCTGGATCTGGCCGCGGTACTTCCAGGTCAGCGGCCGGCCGGTCATGACCGGCTCGAATCGAGAGCCGGGCAGGCCCACCGTCGCGCCGCGCTCCAGCAGGTACCACTGGAGCAACTGGCACATCGCCTCGACGCCAAGCGAGCCGGGCATGACCGGGTCCTGGAAAAAGTGCGCGCGGAAGAACCAATCGCCGGGGTCGAGGTCCTTCTCGGCGCGCAGCCGTCCGAGACCGGCGGCCCCGCCTACGGGCCAGTAGCCGGTGATCCGGTCGAGCATCATCAGCATGGGCCCGGCTTGGTGTGCGCGGCGCGCGGGGTCGGGGTGGTAGAGCGCGGGGGCGTGTTCGCACGGCTGCGTCAGGCGCTCGCGCTCGGCAGGCGACGGGGGCAGGCCGGGCTGCTGCTCGAAGGCCGTGGTGAGGAAGTACCCGAATACGGCGGTGCCCGCCAGCAGCGGCTCGCCGTCAGCGTGGCACTCGATCCGGAAGGTCTCGATGATCATTCCGGCCGCTCGGGACACGTCGGCGAGCTCGGCTCGGGTGCGCACGACGCGCGTGCCCGGCCGCACTTCGCGCAGGACGCGCACGTCGCCGTCGAGGTTGCGGAACAGCAGCTCCGCGTCGATCTGCACGGGGCTGCCGACGTAGCATCCCAGCCATCCGCAGGGCTGCAGGGCGATCTCCATCAGGACGGCGGCCGGCACGGTGTCCTCGGCGTTGTCGGCGAAGTACCAGGCCTGGTCGGGCACGTCATACTCCGCGGTGACCGCGCTGCCGACCGCCATGCCCTGGTACGCGCCGCTAACCGCGATGATCCTGCTGACGAAGTGGTACGGCGGCCCGGGCAGCCGCGGTCCGCGCCGCGCGCCGACGAACGCCTCGGCCATCGGCCCCAGCCCGTCGGTGGGCTTGCCCCAGGCGCAGGCCAGCAGCGAGGCGTAGCCGAGAGGCACTCCGTCGACCTCGGCGATCGGGCCGGCGTCACGGTGTCCGGCAAGGCCGCCAAGCTGCTGGAGCGGTACGGGCTCGGCCGTAGGCTGGACAGCCGGCGGGCCGAGATGCCGCCAGTGCTCGAGAGGCCAGTCCGGCACCAGCCGCACCGCGCAGTCCGCGACGTGCAGGGCCTTGACGCCGTCGACGGTGACCAGTACATCGGCGATGACGGTCGGGAACGGACCGGCCGATACCTCGGAGACGAAGACCTCGTAGGTTAGCTGCTTGCTGTCCGGCGTGACCTGCCCGCGGCAGCGCATGCGCGCCGTTCGCCCCGGCACCGGCTCGAATCGCCAGCCGTCCCGGGTGATGGTGTACCCGCAGGCGGCCAGGTAGAACGAGACGGCCTGCAAACAGCCCTCGGACATGAGGGTGCCGGGCATGCACGGGTCGTTGTGGAAGTGGCCGTCGAAGTACCAGTCGTCGCGGCTGACGGCTGTCTCGGCCCTGAGATAGCCACGGCCCCACGGTCCGCCCGACGGGTCGAAGACGGGGATCTCGTTGAGCAGACGCAGCCGCCCCGATCCGATGCGCGGGGTACGCACGTGGGCGCGTGTCGCCTCCCACCCGGGGCCGAAACATACGTCGGGACGGCCTTGGGCGAAGGCATGGATCGCGTCGGAGTCGAAGGCCGGGCGCGTGCACCGGACGGCCGGCTGATCCCGCGACGCGCCCGGAGGCGGGCTGGCGGCCGACGCGTCCCAGAGGACGCCGCCGGTATCGGCGAGTTCGTCGTCGTTGAAGAACCCCGCTTGGCCCTCCCGCACGGTGAGCAGCAGCGTGCCGGAGGCGTGGCAGTCGTACTCGAAGAAGAACAGCCGGACCGGGCCGTGCACGACGTGCCCGGTGACGCGGATCTCGAAGGAGAGCGTCTGGCCGGGCCCCGGTGGCGCGGCGTGAAAGGTCACATCGCTGCCGAGCAGGCGGTAAACCCGCTCGCCGCGGTTGCGCAGGTCGGCCCCCAGCCAGCTGATCAGCAGCAGGTCGGCTTGGCCCGCTTCAACGACCAGGCCGGGGGGCATGCGCCCGGCCGAGTCAAGGTACCAGGCGTCGGCCTGCACGTCGGTCTCGGTCCAGATGATGCCGTTGCTCAGCGAGCCCTGCGCGGCGTCGATCCCGACCACCCGGTCGGCGAGCAGCAGGGGCGGTCCTGGCATCCGGGTCTGGCGCACATCGGCGTCCTGGACGGCGAACATCGGCCCGAACAGATCGGAGATCCGGCCAGAAGCGAGGTGCTCGAGCTGGCCGCGGTCGAAGCGAGGACCGGGGGGCCCGGTCGTTGGCGGTGGGCTTGCCGGTGTGACCACGGGCGCGGCCGCCGGTGCGGGGACAGCGGCCTGGGTGACCGCGCGGGTAACTGGCGATCCCTGGCCGGCCGCTGCGGCGACAAGCTTCGCGGCGGAGGCGCGTCCGGCCAGGAAGCGGGTGTGCGCGGCCGCCTGGATGTCCAGGTACTGCTTGTGTGCGGCGATGATGGATGCCTGCCCGGCCGACGCCGCGGCCAGCGGGGAGGCCGGCTGCGGCTGCGGCACCGGACGGTCGGCCACCATCGGCTGGCGGCCGCCTGGCCCGGGAGCGAGGTCCGGGGCGCGCTCCATCAGCGAGTATCCGGAAACTGGGCGACTAGAAGGTGGGTGCTCAGAAGTTGAGTTAACGGAAGGTGAGTAGAACGGAGCTGCCTGGTCGAGCACTGGCGCGGGCAGGCGCTTGGGCAGGCTGATCGTCGCTCCCCCGCTCGGTTGAGGCCGGGCGGGAGACGTCGCCAGATAGGCCGCCAGCGCGTCGTGCCGTACCGCGACGCCTGCCGCGGCCAGCTCCGCGACCGCTGTCGACAACGACCACAGGCCCTGGTCGCGCACCGTGTCAAGGGCCACCGCGACGTGCTCGCGGTCGCCCAGGATGCGGTGAATCCAATTCGAGCACTGCGCGGCAGGTCCGTGCTCGATGAACACCCGTATGCCGTCCTGCCAGGCGCGCTCGATCACGTTGGGGAAGTCAACCGGTGAAAGCATCTGCTCGGTGATGGCATCCGCGGCCGTCTGCTCGGTCGGGTAGTACCAGTCGCCGGTCGCACCGCGGTAGAACCGGATTCCCGGCACGCTCGTCGTCGGGCGGCGGTGCAGGGCGTGCCAGCGGTCGCGTACATCGATCAGTTCGGGAGCGTGCGCCACGAGGTCGTACTGGATCCGGATGCGGGAGGCCGAGCCGAAACGTTCGACAAAGGCCGCGCAGGCCTGCTCCTCCCCGGCGACCACGCAGGTTCCCGGGGCGCAGACCGCCGTCAGGTGCACGGCCCGCTGGCCGGCCAGCATGGCCCGAACCCGCTCCGGATCCGCCGAAAGGATGTAGCCGGCCCACCGCTCGCCCACGATGCCGTTGCGTGCCCAGAAGCGACGCACGGCGCGCAGTTCGCCGCCCAGGTCGTGCGTGAACAGCCCGCTGGCGCGCGCGTCGACGGACATGGCCGTCACGTCGTTCCAGATTCCGAGCGCTACCAGGGCCGCCGATTCCCCGGACGAGTACCCGATTGCGGCCTGCGGCTCGATGCCGAGCACTTCACGGGTGATCCGGGTGTGCAGGCGCGCGATGAAGCCCACGGCGAGGATTTGGTCGAGGGAGTCGTTTGGCTGCTCGCGGCCCTCGTATACCCAGGAGACCAGGGCGGCCTCGTCCATGCCGTCGGCCAGCGGGGCGAACGCGAGCGCGAGGTCGGAGCCCATGCCCGGGTAGAAGGCCGAGCCTTTGGTGTAGACGAACGCTGTCTCACCACTGACCGGAATCTCGCGAAAGGCCACCCCCGGTGGGCGCAGTGCGTCGCCGTCGAGCCACGCGCGTGCGGCGGCGAGCTGGTCGGCCAGGTGCCCGGAGTCGCGTGCGAGGACGGCGAGGCGAGCCGGGCCGGTGTCGCTCTCGCGGCCCGAGGTGACGGCGGCCAGCACGTCGGATCGGGTCGCACCCGAGTAGATGTGCAGCCGGGGCACGGGACCGGCTGCCCAGGGGGCGGCGTCCGTGGCGCGCAGGCGGACGCGGGCCGGCGGAGCACCGAGCACCGAGGTGACGACGTCGGCGGTGATCGCGGCGAGGCGGGGCCGCGCGCGCTGTCCCGCGACCGGCCGGGCCCGGTGCCGGAGCGCGAGTGCCGCCGCCGCCACGTTGAGCAGGCCGCGCGCGGCGTGCGGCACGCCGAACGGGTCGGACAGGTCGGACAGGTCGGACAGGTCGGCCGGGAAGCGTTCGGCGGGCGCGGATCTGCCTGGTTCGGTGTCGATGAGCGCGATGACTTGGTCGCTGTCGCGCCGCGCGTCGTCAAGGCGTTTGAGCACGAGGATGACGGCCGCGTCAGCTGGGCTGGCGGTGAGGCCGAGTTCCGTGACCGCGGCACGGTGCACGGGCTCGTCGGAGAGGTCGACCGCACCGACGAGCGCGGCATCGACTTCCCCGGCCCGCAGCGCCCGGGCGGCCAGCTGAAGTGCCGCGATCCCAGAGGCCTCCTCAGCGCACACGGCGAAGCCCGGGCCTGCCAGACCCAGCTGCCCGCCGATGCGGTTGGCGGCAATGTTCGCCATCGCGCCCAGGACGCGGGCGGGGGTCAGCGGTGGGCTGAACCCATCCCCGGCCACTGGGCCGGCCTTTGATTCACGCTGTGACAGCCAGGCGTTCACGCGCAGGCGGGCGTTGACCCTGGCGGTCTCCGGGTCGCAGCCCATTCCGATGAGAACCGCCGTACGCTCTGGTGGTAGTTCGATCCCGTGTACGGCTTCGCGGGCGGCTTCCAGCACCAGCACCTGCTGTCCCAGCGTCTGGCCGAGATCGCGCGGCGGATAGCGCAGGCCATCGAGCGCGACCTCGATGTCGGGCACGGGTTTGTCGGGGGCCTGTCCGCTGAGAAGAGCGTCCCTGAACGCGTCGGCTCCCAGGCCGCCGACGCGAGCTCCGATAGCGACGATGGCTATTTCCGCGGGTGCCTGGTGTCCAGGGGCCGCGGCGTATCCGGGCACCGCGACGCTGAACGTGCCCAGTGTGCCGTCGAAAGCCTCGACGACGAGGTGGGCGTTATTGCCGCCGAACCCGAAGGCACTGATCGCCGCGCGCCGCCGCCCCGGCCACGATTCGTTCGTCGTCACCAGGCGCAGCGGCCCGTCGCGGAGCTCGTCGATGGGATCGGCGGCATCAGCCGTCGCGGGGATCGTTCCATCGTCGATCGCGGAGAGGAGTTTGAGCAGGCCGGCCGCGCCCGAGGCGGTCAGCAGGTGACCCACGTTTGACTTCACCGAACCGATGGGCAGTGGCTCCTGTCGTCCGCCGAAGACGCGGGCGGTCGATCGAGCCTCGACCGCATCGCCGAGCGGTGTACCGGTGGCGTGGCACTCAAGCAGTTCCACCGTCTCCGGGCCGAATCCCGCCTGTTCGTACGCCGCGCGCATGGCGCGGATCTGGCCTTCTTCAGCGGGCAGGAGGAACCCGCCGGTCCGCCCGTCGTTCGATAGCCCGGCGCCGCGCACGACGCCGAGAACCGGGACGTGCGCGGCCACCGCGTCGCGCAGCCGCATGAGCGCGAGGAGGGCCGCGCCCTCGGCCGGGACGAGTCCGTCGGCCTGGCGCTGGAACGGCCTGCTGCGGCCGGACGGGCTCAGCGCCCCCAGAACCCCGAAACCGGAATTGATGATCAGTCCGTCGCAGCCGCTCACCGCGCCAGCGAGGATGAGGTCCGCCGTACCGTCGTGCAGCCGGTCACATCCGATCTTGACGGCGTACAGCGCGGATGCACACGCCGCATCGAGGGCGAGCGATCCCCCGTGCAGGCCCAGGGCGTTCGCTGCCGTGTGCGCCCACATCCCGGAGCAGAAACGGGCGCGGGCCTCAGCCGCGCTTGGTACTTCGGGGAGGACGGTTTGCAGGGCCGGGTGGTCGGCAAGCCAGATCCGTTCGGCGTACGCGGCCAGGCTCCGGCTCGGATACCCGAGGTTGCCGAGGATGAGCCCGGTTCGGGCCGGGCGCGCGTGGTCTGCTGCCTCGCGCAACGCGGCCCGGCCCGCGTGCAGCACCCACTGAAGCGCCGGATCATACGCGGCGACCTGTTCGGCGTCGGCGGCGAAGCCTTCGGGATCGAAGACCCCTGCGAAGCCCCTGACGAGGCCGGCCGTCGCCATCGCGCCTGGTCCTGATGCTGTGCCGACGCCGAACCCAGTTGGCGGCAGACGCCAGTCCTCGGGCCGCACCGCATCCAGGCTGACTCGGCCGGAGGCGATGTTATCCCAGAACTGCTCTGGACTCAGCGCCCCCGGCAGCACGCAGCCGCGGCCGACGATGGCGATCGGCTCGAATCCCGGCGCGTCCGGCCGGGCTCTGCTGGCTCCGCGGGAGACGACCCCCCCGATCCTCCCGGGAAGACCGGTCACGCGAGCCGCGCCGGCCCGGCGGTGGTGGTAACGGCATCGGTGTCCGAACCGCGTGCGCCGTTGGCCGACTCCAGGTCGGGGCGGCGGATGAGGCTGACGCCGAGCAGTTCGGTGCGGACCTCTCCGCCGGAGTCGAGTAGCGCGATGTCGCAGCGGGTCTGGTCGGCGGCGACGGAGGTTGCGCGCAGCAGGCAGCGCAGCATCCCGGGGGCCGGCCCCGGACGATGCACGCGGAGCGCGTCCACGCCCATGGGCAGGGTTGCGTCGCCGGTGACCTCCCTGGCCCAGAGAACCGCCGTCTGCAGAGCGCCGTCGATCGCGGCCGGGTCCGTCCACCAGGGACCGCCGGGCCAGCCGATTGCGCGCACCCCGACGAGCTGCGCCTCGGCACCGCGGCGGGACAGACCCTCCACCCGTCGCAGAACATGAAAATCGGGACCATGGAACAGCGCGGCGGATTCGTAGATGGACTCCGGGCGGGGTTCGCCCGTGGCGTCGAGCGTGCTCCACCTTTGTGGCGGCGCGTTCGGCGCGACGAGACGTGCCCGGTAGTGTGCGGTGCCGGCCGATGAGGTCAGCCGGAGGTCGAGCGCGCCTGGATCGCGGGTGGCCTCGGTGCCCTCGATGGTGAACCGATGCCCGCGGGCCGCCAGGTCGGGAAGTTCGATCCGGTTCAGCACCCGGATGTCGGACAGGGAGGTCGCGCGGTCTGGGTAGCACGAGCGTCCAGCGGAGGCGAACCACTCCATTGCCATCGCCAGCGGGAGCACGGGCACGTCGGCCGGGGCGTGGTCGGTCAGGAAGCCGTGAGTGCGCGCGTTGACTGTGGCCTCGACGGCCACTCGTGACGGCCCGGTTGCGAGGATGCCGCCGTCACCCTCGCGGACGGCGGTGAGCAGCACGTGGGCCGCATCGTCGGCCGTGCCCAGTTCCGCGACGAAGGCCTGCGCGCCCGCGGCGAGCGGGATGAGCGGTACGCCGAGGCTGGTGAAGTAGGCGGCGTGTGACGCGGTGACCATGCCCGCTTCCCACGGACCCCAGCCAAGCGCGCGGACTCGGCAGGACGGCCGCCGCTGCCGCTCGGCGAACGCCACCTGATTGAGGACCTCATTCGCCATCGCGTAGTCGCACTGCCCGGGATTGCCGTAGCGTGCCGCCACCGACGAGAAGACGCACAGCAGTTCCAACGGGTCGGATGCGCATCCGTCGAGCAGGGCACGCAGGCCCGCGACCTTGGTGGCGTAAACCCGGTCGAACTGGTCGTCGGTCTTGTCCGCGATGCGCTTGTCGGCGATGACTCCGGCCCCGTGTATGACCCCGGTGATGGGACCCCATTCCTGGCGCGCGACCGCCAGCTCGCGACGCAATGCCTCGTGGTCCGTGATGTCGAGCGCGGCGTAGCGCACGGTGGCGCCGGCCCGCTCGAGATCGGCCAGCGTCGCGCGCACCTCCCGCCGGGCGAGGATGGCGCGAGCCTGGTCGGCCAGTTCGGCCGGGGCGTCATGGGCGCCCGTCCGCTGAGCCAGCAGCCGGGTCAGGGCTGGCTGATCCCGGGCGGCGGCCAGGAATTCGGGTTCGTCGGCCAGCGCGGTGCGTCCGATGAGCAGTATGCGTGGCTGGCACGCCCACGCCAGGGAGAGCAATCCGGCGGCGGTGACGCCGCGGGCGCCACCGGAGACCACCAGGACCGGGGCGCTGGGCAGCTCGAGCGCCGGCGCCGGCGCGGGCACGCTGTCGGCCAGGGTCCATCGGGTGCCGTCGGCGCGCAGGCCTACGTCGAGCGTGCACCCGCCGGCCAGAAGTTCGCCGACGATCGCCGCGGCTACCTCCGGGTTACCGCGGTCGCCGCGCTGACAGTCGATGGCCTTGACCGCGGCCAACGGCCACTCCTTGGCCGCGGTTCTGGTGAGCGCCGCGAGACCGCCGAGCCAGGCGCGCCGCGGGTCGGGGTCCTTCAGCCCGAAGCAGCCGCCGGTGTCCTGCACGGTCACGAATACACCACCGCGCTCCTCCATGCTGGCGGCCACGTTGCGAGCGGCCTGGAAACCGGCCCGGCTCACCGATCCGGCCTGCTCGGGGTCCGTCACGGGTGCCAGTCCGCTCAGCAGGATCACGCCCCACGCGTCGCGCTCGGGCATCTCCCCGGCCGTGGCCGCGATGCCATGCGCGTCGAGCCGCGCGACCACGGCCGGTGCGAGTCCGCTGCCACCGTCAACGACGGTGATCGGCCCGTTCGCCAGGCCCGCCAGCGCCAGCCCGCACGCTGGGGCTGCGACCGGCCTAACCGTCATTCGGCGGACCACCATCGGCGGGTTCTGCTCTCCGGCGTCGGTCTCGGCGACGGCTCGCACCGCGCTGCCATCGGTGGCCCTGCGCATGACCTCGTCCAGGGTGCGCGCCTCGAAGAGCTGAGCCATCTGCGGCGAGTCGGTCTCTGGCAGGTCCCCGGCGCGCTGGCGGACCGCCGCGAAGATCTCGACCTTCTTGATCGAGTCGATGCCGAGGTCGGTTTCCAGGTCCATGCCCCCGTTGAGCATGTCCACCGGGTAGCCGGTCTTGTCGGCGACGACGGAGAGCAGCAGCGCCAAGCTCACCGGCTCGGTGGCCGGGGCGGACTCAGCTGGCACTGGCTCGCGGAGGTGCTGTGCCGGGGCCGGCGGTTCAGGGACCGGTGCCGGGACAGCCGGTGACTGGGGGGCCGGGGGCATCGGGACCGGGGGCGTGGCGACGAGGGCCGGGGCCTGCTGCTGCGGCTGCGGTGGCGGCTGCCCGGTGAACGCGGCGAACGTGCTCTCGGCCAGCTGGAGGAAGGCCTGGTGGGAGTCGGCGAGTACGCGCTGGAAGTGCATGTGCGCCTCGGCCGTCTGGCGCTGCATCTCCTGCGCCGCGGCCAGCCACTGGGCGGTGGGGTCGGACTCGGTCATGGGGGCGGCGGGCTCCAGAAGAGTCAAGGCGGGATGGGCGGGCGCGGGAGGCGTGGCAGGCGTGGGCGCCGGCTTCGGCACGGGAGGCGCTTGTTCTGGGTTCGGCACCGACGCTTGCGCCGGCTTCGGTGTGGGAGGCGGGGTGTGCGCGGAAGGCGGGGTATGCGCGGAAGGCGGGGTATGCGCGGAAGGCGGGGTGTAGCCGGTTCCGTTGATACGGACCGACATTCGAGGAGCGGCCTCGCGTGGCGCTGGTTGCCAGTCCGGCGACAGCTTCGCCAGATCCATCGGCACGCCACGCACCGCGAGACGGCCGACGGCTTCGTGCCAGGCGGTCACGCCGTCGCGGCCGCGCTTGTCCAGGCTGACCGCCACGTGATCACGGTCGCCGAGAATCGCCCTGATCAGTCCGGTGAGCGCGGACCCCGGCCCCACCTCGATGAACGTCCGCACGCCGTCGGCGTACATCGCTTCGATCTGCTCAGCGAACCTGACCGGCGCTGCGAGGTGCTCGGCGAGTGTACGGCGGATCGCGTCGGGCTCACCGGGATAGATCGCCGCGTCGGCGTTGCCGTACACATCGATACGCGGCGCAGTCAGCCCGAGCTTCTCCAGAAACTCACGCAGCGGCCCCACGGCGCTGCGCGCCAGCGGGCTGTGGAACGCGGCCGACACCGCGAGGCGGCGCGCGGTGGTGCCGCCCGCGGACAGCCGCCCGTGCAGTGCCTCGATCGCCCGCACGGTCCCCGAGATGACGGTCTGCCGCGGCGCGTTGATGTTCGCGAGCCAAAGGTCTTCGAGGGCCGATTCCCTGATCGCCGACGCGGCGGCGTCCGCATCCAGATCGACCGCGAGCATCGTGCCGGGCTCGGCGTCGAGCTGTGCCAGCAGTTCGCCTCTGCGCCGGGCCAATCGCAGCAGGCTCGCGGCGTCCATTGCACCAGCGGCGTGCAGAGCGACCAACTCGCCGAGGCTGTGGCCTGCCGCGCAGTCGGGCTCGAGGCCGATCGACTTGAGCAGCGCGAGCATGGACAGGCTGTGGGCGGCCAGCGCCGGCTGCGCCCAGCGCGTGTCGGTAAGCCGAAGTTGCTGCGCCGCGCGCTGCTCATCGGTGAAGACAGGCGGCGGGAACACGATGTCGCCGAGAGCCCGTCCGCCCACCTCCAGGCCCGCCGCGAAGTCCCAGACGTTCTGCGCCGCGGGGAAGGCCATGGCGATGTCGCCGCCCATCCCGGTGTACTGCGCCCCCTGCCCGGGGAAGACAAACGCGATCCGGCCCCGGCCGGCGGGTCCGCAGTCGTAGCAGACGCCACCGGGAAGGACGAACGGCGCGTCGGGCTGCCGACCGACCATCGCCGCGGCGCGGTCGAGCTTCTCTTCCAGATCGTCCGCATCGGTGGCGACCACCGCCAGCCGGCACGGCTGGCCAGGGTCGAAATCGCGCTGTGATTCGGCCGCCAGTTCGGCCAGGATTGGGGCCGGGCGTTCGCGGCCGTGCTGGAGGCGTGCGCGCAGGTCCTCGGGCGAGTCGTCGCTGACAAGGACGAGTTCGCTCGCGGCGGCTCGCAGACGCGCGGCCGAGCGACCACCTGACGCATCGCCCTCGCCATACTCCTCGAGCGCGACGTGGTAGTTCGCGCCGCCGAAACCGAAGCTCGAGACCGACGCCCGGCGTGCGTGATCCGCGCGGCGTGTCCATGGGCGCACGGCGGTGTTCAGGTAAAAGGGGCTGCTCTCGATTCCGAGGCCGGGATTGGGTTTCCGTACCTTAATGGTCGGGGGAAGCACCCGCTGGTGCAGCGCCAGCACGGCCTTGACCAGTCCCGCGGCTCCCGCCGCGGCCTTCGTGTGGCCGATCTGGGATTTGACAGTACCCAGCGCGCACCACCCGCCGTCGGGCCGTCCGCTCTCGCCGAAGACCTGCCGCAGGGACTTGAATTCGGCGGCGTCCCCGGCGCGGGTCGCGGTACCGTGCGCCTCCACCAGCTCCACCGTGTCAGGTCCGTACCCGGCGGTCTCGTAGGCCCGCCGCAGGGCTCGCACCTGGCCCGCGGCCATCGGCGCGTAGATGGCAGCAGCGTCCAGTCGCCGCAGCCCCAGCATCGCCAGCCCCTCACCGAGCAGCGTGCCATCGGCGTCCTCGGAGAACGGGCGGGCATCGCCGGTCGGGGACAGCGCGGGAGTCTTGCTGAAGCAGACGTACATCAGGGGGTTGTTCGTCACGTCCACGCCGCCGGTGACGACTAGGTCCGCCTTGCCAAGCGCCAGCTCGTTCACCGCTGCCGATACCGCCGCGAGCGAACTGGCGCAGGCGGCGTCGACGGTGCAGTTGGTGCCGTGCAGGTCGAGGCGATTCGCGATCCGGCCGGCAACCACGTTGGATAGCAGGCCAGGGAATGAATCCTCCTGCCACGGCACGTACTGCCCGGCAATCCGGTCGCAGACCTCGTGCGCTTGGGCCTCCTCGATCCCCTGCTCGCGAAGGGCTTTGAGCCACAGCGGACGCTGGATGCGCGCGTCCATGGTGCCGACTCGGCTGAGCGTGGAGCTGCCGAGGATGACGCTGACGCGTTCACGATCCAGCGCCGCGGCCAGGTTCCGGTCGAGGTCGGCCAGCAGTGCGTCGGCGACGGTCAGGCCAAGCAACTGCGCGGGGTCGACGGCCGCGAGAGTCGAGGGCGGCAGGCCGTGGGCCAGAGGATCGAACTCGATTTCCGGCAAGAAGGCACCGCGGCGGCTGTAGGTGGTGTCAGGCGTCGATGGATCGGGGTCGTAGAACTCCTCGGCGGGCCATCGGCCGGGTGGCACCTCGGTGATCAGGTCACGGCCGGTGACGATGTTGTGCCAGAACTCCGCCGTGTCGCGAGCCCCGGGCATCAGGGCGGCGAGTCCCACGACGGCGATCGGTACCTGGCCCGGACGACCGTCGGATGCCATATTCCCCCTGTAGTTGCGAGATGGACGCCGGCTGTCTCAGCGCAGCCGACGCGGAACGAACGTGAAAGCCTGCGGCGGGACCGGCACCCCATACGTGCGTGCCTGGTGTGCCCGGGTGACAACGGCGGCGCCCTCAAGCAGGTTGAGCGCGATCTGAGTGACGGTGCGCTCGCCGGGTTCGGCGAGGAAGCTGCCAGCGGTCCACCGGTTGAACGCGCCGACGGCGGGCCCGGCCCAGAGTTGGTAGTCGGTCCGCCGCGAGGTGTCACCCTCGACCGCCCAGCGGCTGGAGTTCCCCAGGTACCAGCGGAAGATCAGTGCCATCCGGTGCCTGGCATCCTCGGCCGCCCGTGCGAGCTGAGCCGGGTCCCGCTGCTGCCAGAAGCGATGAGTCTGCGCCCAGACCTCATCAAGGCCGGTATGCAGGATGTCTCGTTCAAGCACGCCACGCACGTTCGCGGGAAGCTCCTCGATCGAGGAGTACTCGCGGTAGATCTCGTACAGCCGGCTAGCCCGCGGGCCGAACATGGTGCCCCGGCGCAGCACCTGGACCTGGACGCCCAGCTCGAACATGTCCGCGGCGGGTGCCATCATCACATCCGCGAGGTCCGCCTTGGCCAGCAGCGCGCGGGCGTCGTCCGACACGCCCGACTCGACGGCAAGCTGGTTCACCGACCCGGTCAGCACGTAGGCGGCCCCGAGCGCGAATGCGCCGGCCACGGCCTGCGGGCTGCCGAGGCCGCCGGCGGCTCCGACCCTGATCCGACGCTGGTACCCGTACCGGGCGGCGACCGCGTCGCGCAGCGCCAGGATCGCGGGCAGCATCGCGCCAAGCGGCTGGTTGTCGGTATGGCCACCGCTGTCTGCCTCGACCGTCACGTCCTCGGCGACGGGCACCTGCGCGGCCAGCCGGGCCTCGTCCTGGGTCAGCTGGCCGCGGGCAACCAGCGCGGCGAGCAGGCCGGCCGGAGCAGGCGACATGAACTTCTCGGCAACCTCGGGCCTGGATACCTTCGCGAAGATCCGCACCGGCCGCACGATCCGGCCCGCCGGGTCGAGCCGCAGCCCGGCCCCCGCGCACCGGGCCAGCGGCGGCGTGATGTCCATGTACGCCGATGCCGAGATGATCGGGACATCACTGCGCAGCAGCAGATCGCCCGTACGTTCCTCCAGCGCGGGCTCGGCCGGGGAATAGATAAGGTTGACGCCCCATGCGCGGTTGCCGCCAAGCGTCCTGCTCAGTTCGTGAACGGCGCGTTCGATGGTCGCGAGATCAAGCCCGGCCGCGCCGAAGATGGCCAGCATCTCGGCGCGGGCCATGGCGATCACCATCCGCGTGGTGGCGATGCCCCGCGCCATCTCACCAGCCACGTACGGGAAGCGAACCCCGTGCACCGCACCGAAGTCGCGATCGCCAAGCCATTCCGGGTACAGCGGCGGGAGCGTGCCCAGCTGGGGGCGGCCCGCAACACCGTGGCCGGCTACCTGGCTCCCAAGCGCCAGGCCGCGCGGGCCGCCATCGGGCGTGCCGACGATGTGCACCGGTTCGCGCACCCGTTGCAGGCACAAGGCGATCTGATTGGCCTCGAACGCTGAGTCCGTCAAGGGTCCGTCACCCAACAGATTTAAAGGTGACATACCAGCCTGCTCCTTTCCCGATGCCACGGGTGAACAGAACCTGCCTTGCCCCGACACTAACCTGACCGATTATTGCCGTCCCGGCGGGTGCAGGCAATGTATTAAACATAATCCAAACCATCCGGAAACAACCGGAAACAATGGCCGTAAATTAGACAATCCAGACACCTGAACGGGCCGCCCCACTCCGAGCGGGGCCGCCCGTCTTTCGCACCGCGAACCCGCGAAGCCGCAAGTCAAGCTGCCCGACGTCGAGCCCGGTGACCGTGCGGCCGGTCAGCGTCCGCTGGATCACTGTGGGCTCGCCGTGGTAGACACGTGGCATGGCCGCTTTCCGGGTGCCGGACCTGGCTGACGTTCTGGCTGCGCGTCAGCGCATCGCGCCGTACCTGCAGCCGACGCCGCTATACCGGTATCCAGCGCTGGATGCCCTGACCGGGGCCTGCACGTGGGTCAAGCACGAGAACCATCAGCCGGTGGGCGCCTTCAAGGTCCGCGGCGGGGTGAACCTGGTCAGCCAGCTGACCGCGGATGAGCGGCGGCGGGGTGTCATCGCCGCCTCGACCGGCAATCACGGCCAGTCGGTTGCCTACGCCGCGGACCTGTTCGGCGTGCGGGCGGTGATCTGCATGCCCGAGCAGGCCAACCCGGTGAAGGTCGAGTCGATGCGGGCCCTGGGCGCTGAGGTGGTCTTTCACGGCCGTGACTTCGACGAGGCCCGCGAGTACTGCGAGAAGCAGGCCGCCGGGCACGGGTACCGTTACATCCACTCCGGGAATGAGCCGTCGATCATCGCGGGCGTGGCCACCTGCGCGGTGGAGATCCTCCTGGCCCGGCCGGATATCGAGGTGATCGTGGTCCCGGTCGGCGGCGGCAGCGGGGCGGCGGGGGCCTGCGTGGCGGCCAAGGCGGTGCGCTCGTCGGTCGAGGTGCTCGGCGTGCAGTCACAGGCCGCCCCCGCCGCGTACCGTTCCTGGCACGCGGGCACCCTGGTCGAGGACACTACCAGCACGTTCGCCGAGGGGCTGGCGACCAGGACCGCGTTCGAGCTGCCGCAGCAGATCATGCGGGACCTGCTTGACGACTTCGTGCTGGTCTCTGAGGACGCGCTGAAAGCGGCGACCCGGCTGATGATCGAGAAGACCCGCAACCTCGTGGAGCCGGCCGGCGCGGCCGCCCTGGCGGCGCTGCTTGATGCCCCCCCGCGTTTCGCGGGCCGGCAGGTGGCCATCGTCTGCAGCGGCGGCAACATCAGCCCGGCACAGCTAGCAGAACTGTGGTCTTCCGCGCCGCGCTGACACTCGGCCATCACCGGGGTGGCCTGCTGGCATCGCGATGAGCGGGCCGCGCGAACCCGGTGGTGATGCCGGGTCCGCGCGGCGCGTTTTCGGTTGCGGTCCCCTGCTAACGGGGCGCTGTGGTTACTGGACGACGGACCAGACGAAGGTGGCCGTGCCGGAGACTCCTTCCGTGTCGGTGGCGGTCACGGTGACGGTGTAGGTGCCGAGG
>JBEKEK010000061.1:0-40503 GCA_050013875.1 Trebonia sp.
ACGGTGCGGTCAGGGGCGGGGTCGAACCGCCGACCTCTCGCCTGTTACAGGTGAGTGCTCGTACCGACAGAGCTGCCCGACCGAGCCGAGGGGACTCGAACCCCCGCCCCCTGCTTTTCAGGCAGGTGCGCTACCAGCTGCGCTACGGCCCCAAAGAAGGCCTTGCGGCCCCCCAGGTCGCCTAGTTTAGCGCACCTCGGACGCGGAGCGCCCGGACGGCGTCGGCCTGAACCTGGGCGCACACAACGGCTGCCATGCCCTGCTCTCGATCGTGAGTAACGTCGACGCGCAGATCCCAAAATTGGTGATGATGCCCACGAGCGGAGCAACTGTCACTTGGAATGTCACTGAAAATCGAACACTGACTCGAAAAACCGGTGGAGCTAAGGGGATTCGAACCCCTGACCTTCTGCATGCCATGCAGACGCGCTACCAGCTGCGCCATAGCCCCGCAGCCCACCATCCGGCTGCCTCGTACCGAAGCACCCTGCGTGGTGGAACGGAGTTAGCATACCGGTTCCGAGCGCGTGTGTCGTACACGACCGCAACCCAGCCCCGGACCGGCACCGCCGAGCACGTCTCAGCCGTTCCGCAACCCCGCCCATTACCCTGATTCCCGTGACCACTCAGGGAACCCAGGCACCAGCCGACGGCAACGAGAGCAACGACGGCAACGAGGGCAACGAGAGCCGCCCGCATCTGACCACCCCGACCGGCAAGCCCCGCGCCCGCGCGGTCGGCCTGAAGTACCGGGGCACCCCGGGAGCCCGCAACGCCATCACCGACGTCCCCGGGGTCGAGGTCGGCTACCGGACCCTGATCGAGGGTGACAACGTCAGAACCGGCGTCACCGCCATCCACCCGCGGGGCAAGGACAACCCGGGCGACCCGGTGGCGGCCGGGTACCACTCGCTGAACGGGAACGGCGAGATGACCGGCGTCTCGTGGATCGAAGAGTCGGGCACTTGCCAGGGCCCGATCGCGATCACCAACACGCACGCGGTCGGCATCGCGCACGCGGGCATCATCGCCTGGATGAACCGATACCACCCGGACCTCACCGACGTCTGGCTCCTCCCGGTCGCGGCGGAGACCTGGGACGGCTACCTCAACGACATCAACGGCCACCACGTCAACGAGGACACGGTCGTCGAGGCCCTGCAGGCGGCGAGCAGCAGCCAGCCCGACGAGGGCTCCGTCGGCGGCGGCACCGGCATGAACTGCTACCAGTTCAAAGGCGGCAACGGCACCGCGTCCAGGCTGGTCGATTACGACGGGACCACCTACACGGTCGGCGTTTTCCTGCAGGCCAACTTCGGCCGCCGCAGCGAGCTCACCCTCAATGGCGTGTACCTGGGCGAGGACCTCGCCGACGACAACCCGATGCGAGACTTCGCCACCGCGCCCCAGGGGGCCGCGCCGCAGGGCGCCGGGTCGGTGATCGCCATCGTGGTGACCGACGCCCCGCTCTTCCCCAGCCAGTGCAAGGCCCTGGCCCGGCGGGTCACCCTCGGCCTGGCCCGCACCGGCACGACCGGCAGCCACACCTCGGGCGACATCTTCCTGGCCGTCTCCACCGCGAACGCGGGCGCCTTCTCCCCGAAGGATCAGAAGAGCCCGAAGGACCAGAAGAGCCCGAAGAACATGAAAACCACGGAGAACGCCGCCGCCTACGGCCAGCTCCACTTCATCCCCTGGGACCAGATCAACCCGTTCTTCGAGGCCGTCGTCCAGGCCACCGAAGAGTCCGTGGCCAACGCGCTCATCGCCAACGAGGACATGACCGGCCGCGACGGCCACCGGACGCCCGCGCTGCCCAGGCATCGCCTGGCCGGGATCCTGTCCCACCCGAACCAGGGCTGAAAGAACCACCTTCCGTTCCTCATAAGCTTCTTCCGCACCATCGCATTGGTGCCACCGAGGCACCCCTGCGTTAACATTCTGTCGAAGTAGTCGTTTATCCTCGTTTACCTTGCGTCAATGTGTAGTCGGGGAGTGTGGGGCGAATGCGGTCGACGGCGGTAGTGTCCCGTCCTTCCTGGGTGCACGCGCTGAACTCCCTGTCGGGCACCGGCGGTGCCAGCAGGAAGTCCCCGATCGAGATCTTCGCGACCGCGGCGTCGGTCGTCGCGCACAGCTCGTACGCCGAGGCGACCGGGGTGCGGGCCGGGCGGCTCGGCCGCTGGACCGACGGCGTGGAGAAGATGCGCCAGGACCGCCTCGCGTTCAGGGCCTACTGGGACGCCCACAACGAGCGGGTCATCCGCGCCCGGTCCGCCGAGGCGGAGCCCGGTCCGCTCTGGGTCGTCCTCGGCGACTCCACCGCGCAGGGGCTCGGCGCGCCCGGCCCGCACGGCGGCTACGTCGGGCAGGCCCTGGCCCAGTTCCGGCGGACCACCGGCCAGCACTGGCGGGTCATCAACCTCTCGGTCTCCGGCTCGCTGATGCGCGACGTGCTCGCCGAGCAGGTGCCGCAACTCGCGGATCACCAGCCCGACCTCGTTACCTTGGGCGCCGGCGTCAACGACATCCTGTTCAGCGCCCCCGGCAAGCTCTTCGCCGACCTGCGGGCGCTGCTCGCGGCGGTGCCCGACGGGACGGTGCTGCTCGACCTGCCGCTGCCGGCCGGGTTCTGGTGGATCGTCGGCCGGATGAGCGTCCCCTACCTCACCCGGATGAACCGCGTCATCCACCAGGTCGGGGCCGAACGGAACCTGCCGGTCGCCGAGGTGAGCACGCAGTTCGTCGCGCCCTGGGCCGGCAAATTCTCCTGCGACAACTTCCACCCGAGCCAGGACGGCTACCGCGACTGGACCCGCGCGCTGCTCGCCGCTGTCCCGGCGGCCGTCTCCGCCGCCGCGTCCTAACCGGGTCCATCCCCGCTTGGTGCGGGTGAGTTCGATGAAACCAAAGGCCGTGAGGAACGCACGGTAGCCTCCCCAACTCTGGCCCGTCTCATCCTCGCCCTCGAGCCACGCGTAATCGATCAGACCCGCTACCCGTGCGGTACAAGCAGCACTGTAACACCCGGGCCGGGCTCGCCGGCCGCGCCAGTTCGGCCTTCCCGGCACCGCCGGGTGATGTACTCCCGCGGTGGTAGACCGGCCCGCGGCGAGCCGCCGGTACGCACTGGGAGGTAGCCGGACTCGCAACTTCCGCCCGATGCGTGATCACGGCGGACGGCAGGACGCTTGGACGGTCGGTGGAACCCCATCGGAGCGGCGAACCAGAAGGGGCCCCATGCAAGCGCTCACGCGGCCGGACCAGGCAGCACCGGCGAGCCGCCGGCTCGCCGTCAACTTCGCCGCCTGCCTCCTGCTGCTGGTCCAGTACCTGCTCGGCATGGCGGTGAACATCTACGTCGTCCTCCCAGGAAGCCATCCCGGCGCCGCCGCCGCGAACTATTTCAGCGGCGCGGCATCCGGCCTTGCCTGGGTGATCCCTGACGGCCCCGCTTGGGCGGGCATTCACGCGGCCTTCGGGCTGGCGCTGGTGCTGGCCGCGTTCGCCGCCGTCGCGCTGACCTGGCGGCGGCCCGGCCGGCTGGCCGCGTTCCTGTCCGTGCTCGGCGCGCTGGCCATCCTGGGCGCCGCCTTCAACGGAGTCAGCTTCCTGAACTACGGGCACCCCTTCAGCTCGATGATCATGGCCGGCCTGTGGGCGCTGGCACTGGCCTGCTACCTCACCGGCATGTTCCTCGCCGCCCGCCCGGCCGGCGGCCGCGGCGCGGCCTGAATCCGGTCTAACTAACGCTGGACTGAGCCTCCGCGTACTCCTTCAGCGCGGCCATTGTCCGCACGTTCTCCTTGTCGAAGCTCGCGGTGACCAGCGGCCGCAGCGGCCGGAACACGATCGGCATGGTGACGTCGAGGACCAGCCACCGAGTCACCAGAGTCCGGCCGTCCCCGCTCTCCAGCGAGTAATGGATGTGCACGTCAACCGTCGCCAGCAGTTGCCTGACGTGAATGGTGTGCTGGAAGTCAACCGATCCCGGCGGCTGGTACCCGGTCACCGTGCCCCACCAGTCCTTGCCCGGCTGGTCCGGCTTCCCGTCGTGGTACCGGGTGCCCCGGCGCACCGGATAGGGCTCGACGTCGGTTGTCCGCCCGAACGCTTCCGAACCCGGCAGCCAGCCGCCGTAGTGCGGCAGGTCGGAAAGCAGCCGGAACAGCAACTCGGGGGGCGCGTCGATTGAGGTTTCATAGAACTTGTGCCATTGAGACCGGGCCATACCCCGACGCTAGCCGCCTTAAGGTCCGCTAAGAAGCCCATTAAGGGCGCTCTTTGGTCAGGGCGAGACCGTGCCGGCCGCCAGGGCGATCGCGACGCCGACCGCGCCGGCCGACAGCAAGGTAAGGACGACGCCGCGGCGCAGCGGCAGCAGCAGCACCAGCGCGCCGGCCAGTACCGCGTACTGCCACGGGTGGGTGAGCTCCCTGGTGAGGGTGACGGCCGAGCCGAGGATCGCGCCGATGGCGGCGGGGCCTGCCCCGTCAAGAAACGCGCGGGCCCGCTGGTTGGCGCGGATCCGCTGGAAGCGGGGGCCGCCCAGCAAGACGATCAGGAACGACGGGGTGAAGGCAACCGCCGAGGCGAGCAGGCCGCCGGCCAGCCCGGCGGCGGCGTACCCGACGACCGCCACCGTCTGCACCACCGGGCCGGGGGTGACCTGGCCGAGGGCGACGGCGTTGAGGAACTGGGCGCCGGTCATCCAGTGGTAGCGGCTGACCGCGTCGGCCTGCATCAGCGGGATGATCACGAACCCGCCGCCGAACGACAGCGCGCCGACCTTGAACGCCACCCACGCCACCGACGCCAGCACGCCGCCCCCGACCGCGAGCACGAAGGCGGGGGCGGCCAGGAACCCGTGCAGCCGCGTCCCGTCACCGCCGCCCCCGCTCCCGCTGCCGCCCGCCTCGCCGCCGTCACCCCCGCCGCCGTCACCCCCGCCGCCGTCACCCCCGCCGCCGTCACCCCGGCCGAGATGCGGGCCGTAGCGGGCCAGCAACTCGATGGCGCCGCAGCCGAGCAGCACCAGCACCAGCCAGGCGCCGATGGTCGCGGCCGCCGCCAGCCCGGCCGCCAGGTAGGCCGACCAGCGGACGGCCGAGGCGCGGTTGCGCCAGCTGGGGCGGAGCAGCGACCAGCCGGCCTGGACCGCGACCGCGGGGACGGCGGCGCCGGCGCCGGCCCCGGCGCCGAGCACCCACAACGGCGGGGAACCGGCCACGAACAGCACCGACAGCGCGAGGATGACGATCAGCCCGGGGACGATGAACGCGGCCCCGCCGATGAGCGCGCCCGCCCGCCCGCGCAGCCGCCAGGCGCAGAAGATGGCCAGCTGGGTGGAGGCCGGGCCGGGCATCAGGTTGCAGACGGCGATGGCGTCCTCGAACTCCTGGGCGTCAAGCCAGCCCTTGCGCTCGACGCACAGCTGGCGCAGCAGCCTGATGTGCGCGGGCGGCCCGCCGAAGCCAATGCAGCCGATCCGGCCCCATTCCCGCAGCACCGTCGCGAGCGGCACCCGCTCTGCCACCGGGGGCACGCGATCGCCTGGCGCGGACACGCTGCCATGCTACTTCGGCCGGGTCCTGAGCGGGCATCGACCTGACCCGGCAGCCGGCATTGCCCCCGCTTCCAACCTACGGTAACGTAACTTACGGACCCGTAAGTCGCAGGCTGGAGGTTGTATGCCGGAGCGTTGTATGCCGGAGCGTTGTTTGCCGGAGCACAGTGCCGTGACGTTGCCCGCTGTCATCCAGGGCGGGATGGGCGTCGCCGTCTCATCGTGGCCGCTGGCCAGGGCCGTGTCGGCGGCGGGACAGCTTGGTGTCGTATCGGGGACGGCGCTTGACGCGGTGCTCGCCCGCCGGCTGCAGGACGGCGATCCCGGCGGCCAGCTGCGCGCGGCGCTCGAAGCCTTCCCGGTCCGCGAGATCGCCGAGCAGGTCCTGGGCCGTTACTTCCGTGCGGGCGGCCGCTCGCCGGGAGAGCCCTATACCCCCGTGCCGAGACTCGGGCTGCGCCAGGACCGGCACGCTCAGGAACTCACCGTGGTCGCTAACTTCGCCGAGGTCTGGCTGGCCAAGCGCGGACATCAAGGCCTGGTGGGGATCAACTACCTGGACAAGATCCGGATGGCCATGCCCGCGGCGGTCTACGGCGCGATGCTGGCCGGGGTCGACGTCGTGCTGGCCGGCGCCGGAATCCCGCGCGAGCTGCCCGCGCTGCTCAACGCCCTGGCCGGGCACCAGCCGGTCAGCCTCCCGGTCGAGGTCGCCGGCGCGCCGGCGGGGCAGCGGTACGCCGTCAGCCTGGATCCGGCCGCCCTGTCCGGCCCGGCCGCGCCGCCGCTCAAGCGCCCGGTCTTCCTGGCCATCGTGTCCGCCCACGTCCTCGCCGAGTACCTTGCCCGCGACCCGCTGATGCGTCCCGACGGGTTCGTCATCGAAGGGCCCACGGCCGGCGGGCACAATGCGCCGCCGCGCGGCCGCCTCACGCTCGACGAGGACGGCCAGCCCCGGTACGGCCCGCGCGACCAGGCCGACCTGACCCGGCTGGCCGCGCTCGGGCTGCCGTTCTGGCTGGCCGGCTCCTGCGACAGCCCGGCCAGCCTCGACCAGGCCCGCGCCGCCGGGGCGGCCGGCCTGCAGGCGGGAACGCTGTTCGCCCTCTGCCAGGAGTCCGGGCTCCGCGGCGACCTCCGCTCACTGCTACTCGGCCAGCTCAGGGACGGCACCCTGCGGGTGCACACCGACCCGGCGGCGTCACCGACAGGTTTCCCGTTCAAGATCGCGAGACTTCCCGGCACCCTGTCCGACGAAGAGCGCTACACGAGCCGGCCACGGCTGTGCGATCTGGGTCACCTGCGGGTCCCCTACGCGCGGCCCAGCGGGGCCATCGGCTACCGGTGCCCGGGCGAACCGGTGCACACCTACGTCAGGAAGGGCGGCGACGCCGCCGATACCGCCGGCCGGGTCTGCCTGTGCAACGCGCTGCTGGCCAATGTCGGGCTGGGCCAGACCCGCCGCGCCAGCGGCTACACAGAGGACCCGCTGGTCACGCTCGGCTCGGGCCTTGACGGCGCGTCCGCGATGCTCAAGCGCTATCCGGCCGGCTGGTCCGCCGCCCAGGCGGTGACCTGGCTGCTGGCCGATGCCCCGGCCGATTCCCCGGCCGAGCCGGCGTCCCCGCCAAGCTGAGTCAGGGACTTCCGGCCCTGGCTGGGCTGGTGCCTAGTGGGCGACGTTGGCCGTATGGACTTTGCCAAGCGCCCGATGCTCGTCTTCTGGGAGACGACGCGCGCCTGCCTGCTTGCCTGCCGGCACTGCCGGGCATCCGCGACGACCACTTCGCCGCCCGGCGAACTGACGACGACCGAGGGCTACCGCCTGATCGATCAGGTGGCCGGGTTCGGGCGACCGTATCCGATCCTCGTCCTCACCGGCGGAGACTGCCTGCTCCGGCCCGACCTGTTCGACCTGACCGGCTACGCGGTGTCGCGCGGTGTCCCCGTCTGCCTGTCGCCTTCAGTGACGCCGCTGCTCGACGCGGAGATGACCAGCCGCATCGCGGCCTCCGGCGTCAAGGCGGTGTCGGTCAGCCTCGATGGTGCCTGCGCCACGACCCACGACGGGGTGCGGGGCATCCCCGGGCACTTCACCGCGACCATCGCCGCGATCAGCGGCCTCACCGCCGCGGGCCTGCGGGTGCAGGTCAACACGACCGCGATGGCCTGCAACGCCGGCGAGCTGGCCGACATCGCCGCGCTGGTGGTGGCGACCGGAGCGCACATGTGGGAGGTCTTCTTCCTGGTGGAGGTCGGGCGCGGGCGCGCCACCGGCGCTCTCTCGCCCGCCGAGCACGACGAAGTGTGCAACTTCCTGTTCGACGCGTCCCGTTACGGCTATGTAGTCCGCACGGTGGAGGCGCCGTTCTTCCGTCCCACCGTGCTGGCCCGCCGGGACGGCTGCCCGCCGCCGGACGGCGCGCTCTACACCCGCCTGGCCGGACGCCTCCGCGAGCTCCTCGGGCCGCCCGACCGGGCGCCGAGCGCCCACACCGCCGCGACCAGGGATGGCAAGGGCATCGTGTTCGTTTCCTCTACGGGCGATGTCTATCCCGCTGGGTTCCTGCCGCTCAGCCTGGGCAACGTCAGGGAGCAGCCGCTGCCGGGCATCTATACCGGTAGCCCGCTGCTCCGCGACATCCGCGCCGCCCATTTCGCCGGCCGCTGCGGCCGCTGTGAGTACGCTGACCTCTGCGGCGGATCACGCGCGCGGGCCTACGCCGCCAGCGGCGATCCGCTCGGCGAGGACCCTGCCTGCGCCACCGGGGGAGGCCGCCGTCAGCCGCCGCTGCCCGCCGTCACCACGCTGACCGAGAGCAGCTTGACGCCCGTCGACGCGCACCCGGTTGACGTGTAGCCCAGGTAGATCGGCGTGGTCTGGTTCGGCGGGTAGATCTGGATGTAGGTGGTGTTGGTCGGGGAGCACGTCGTGGCCGAGTAGTTGCCCGCCTCGACGATCCGCAGCAGCGCGTTGGCGGTCTGGCCCGGGGCGAGCGTCACCAGCGTGGCGGCGGTGGCCGTCGACCGGGTCGCCGCCGCGCCGACCTGGGTGACCGGGGTGCCGCTGGCCAGTGAGACCCCCGGGTAGCCGTACAGCGTGCACGGGGCGTTGGAAATGTTGGTGAAGTCAATGACCTGGTAGATCGACCCGGCGGTGCCCTGCGAGAGGCCCGCCTTGGCCGACAGATACCTGGTGGGGCAGGCCGGCGCCGCGTTCGGCGGCGCCGACGCCGATACCGCCGGGGGCGACGCGGCCGATGTCGCGTTCGGTGACGACACCGGCGACGCGGTCGGCGACGCGACGTTCGAGGCGGCCGGCGACGAGACCGCCGCCGACGATGCCGCGGTCGTCGGGGTCGCCGGGGGTGCGGCCGATGTCGACGCCCCCGTGGTGCACCCGGCCACGCTGATCCCAACCGCGGCGGCCGCCGCGACGACGGCCAAACGACTTATGGACCTCGGAGAACCCAGCATCGCCAACCCCTTCCCGCGGCCCAGGCGCCGCAGCTAAGCGTGACACGTAATCACACCGTCTGTACGCCTGCTAAGACGTTGTCCGGTTGGTCATGGTTGGGCGAGATTATGCCAGTTCCATTCCGGGGATGAGGGACCCATGACCGTTCCGCTGCCCGACCTGTTTAAGCGGCTCACTCTCGCCCCCGGAGGGGTACGGATTAACACGCTGGTCGGCGGCAACGACAGTGGCCCGCCCGTCCTGCTGCTGCACGGCTACCCGCAGACCCACGTGATGTGGCACCACGTCGCGCCCATCCTCGCCCTTGACCACACGGTCGTGCTCACCGACCTGCGCGGTTACGGCGACAGTGGCAAGCCGCCCGGCGGCGCCACCCACGAGGGCTACGCCAAGCGCACGATGGCGTGGGACCAGGCGCTGGTGATGCGCGATCTCGGCTTCGAGGAGTTCGCGGTCGTCGGCCACGACCGGGGCGCCCGGGTGGCCCACCGGATGGCCCTGGACTTCCCGCAGTCGGTGACGAAGCTCGCCGTCCTCGACATCGTCCCTACCAGGCACGCCCTGCGGACGGCCGACCTGGACTTCGGCCTCGCCTACTGGCACTGGTTCTTCCTCGCCCAGCCGGAGCCGCTGCCCGAGCACCAGATCGGCGCCGACCCCGACGGCTGGGTGCGCGGCCGGATCGGCAGCGGGCGGCGGGGCGGCCAGCCGTTCGACTCGCTGGCGGTCGACGAGTACGTCCGCTGCTTCCGCCAGCCGGCCGCGATCCACGCCTCCTGCGAGGACTACCGGGCCGCGGCGACCCTCGACCTGGCCGACGACGACGCGGCCGCCGCGCGCGGCCAGCGCGTCACCGCCCCGGTGCTCGCGCTCTGGGGCGAGCACGGCTTCGTCGGCCGCCACTACGGCGACGTGGCCGAGATCTGGCGTGGGTACGCCGACACGGTGACCGGCCGCTCGCTGCCCTGCGGTCACTACCTGGCCGAAGAGGTGCCGCTGGAAACCACCGCCGTCCTCCGGGAGTTTCTGGCCGGCTTAGCCCGCGCTCTACGATTCTGCTGTGAAGAACAAGCCGCCGTACGCGATCGAGTCGGTCGACAACGCGCTGCGCATCCTGCAGCTCATCCGCGACTCGGGGCAGGTCCGCGTCTCCGACATGGCGGCCGAGCTCGGCATCGCCCGGTCGACCGCGCACCGGCTGCTGGCCATGCTGGTCTACCGGGATTTCGCGGTCCGCACCGAGGACCGCTGCTACCGCCCGGGCCCGGCGCTGTCCGCCCGGCCGTTGCGCGGCGAGCCCGCCCAGCGGCTCCGGCTGGCCTTGCGGCCGCACATGGAGGAGCTCCGCGACCAGGTCTGCGAGACGATCAACCTGGTCGTCCGCCTCGGCCCGCAGACCCGGTTCCTGCACACGGTGGAGTCCACCCAGCTGCTGCGGGTGGGCGACCGGCAGGGCACGATCCTGCCCGCCTGGCAGACCTCGGGCGGCAAGGCGCTGCTCGCCGAGCTGCCGGACGCGGAGCTCACCGCCGTGCTGCACGACATGGGCGGCCGCCCGCCCGAGGGCCTGACCGCGGCCAGGCGGCGGGCGCTGGTCGCCGAGCTGCGGGTGATCCGCGAGCAGGGCTACGCCGAGAACAAGGAGGAGTCCGAGTCGGGGGTCTGCGCCATCGGGATGTGCGTCAGGGACGCGGCGGGGGAGCCGGTGGCCGCCCTCTCGGTGTCCGCGCCCTCGGTCCGCTACACGCCCGAGCGGGTGCGGATCTTCCTCCGCGAACTGCGGTCGGCGGTGGCCGCCGCGGAGGCCGAGATCGCCCGCTAGCGGCGGCCGCCGCGCGTTTACCCCTGGGCGGGCAGTCCGAGTTCGCGCACGGCCGCCGTCAGGGTCGGCCCGAGCGGCGCGTTGAGCGTGGCGGCCGCCAGCGAATCCCCGCGTGTCGTTCCCTGATTCACGATCACCACCGGTTTCCCGAGCGACGCGGCGTGCCGCACGTAGCGGAGCCCGGACAGCACGGTCAGCGAGGATCCGAGCACGACCAGCCCGGCGGCCGCGGAGACGAGGTCGAAGCAGGAGGAGACGCGCGGCCGCGGCACGTTCTCCCCGAAGAACACCACGTCCGGCTTGAGCACCCCGCCGCACGAGACGCAGTCCGCCACGACGAACCCGGAGGTCTCCTCGAGCGCCACGTCCCCGTCCGGGTTCACCGCCGGCTCGGCCGCGTCGGTGGCACCCGCCCAGCCGGGGTTGGCCGCCCGCAGCCGCGCGTCCAGCTCCTCCCGCGCCGATCGCCGCCAGCACCCCAGGCAGACGACCCGGTGCAGCGACCCGTGCAGTTCGGTCACCGCGGCGGCCCCCGCCGCCTGGTGCAGCCCGTCCACGTTCTGGGTGATGACCGCGTCCACCAGCCCCGCCCGCTCGAGCGCCGCGACCGACCGGTGGCCGGAATTCGGCGCCGCCCCGGTGATGTGCCGCCAGCCCAGATGCGACCGCGCCCAGTACCGCTGCCGCGCCGCCGCCGACCCCGTGAACGCCTGGTACGTCATCGGCTGCCCGGCGCGCCGGGCCTGACCGCTCGGCCCCCGGTAATCCGGAATGCCGGATTCTGTCGACAGCCCGGCTCCGCTCAGCACCGTGACGTTGCCCGCGGCCAAAACCGAAACCAGCGTATGGAACGGACGCGGGTTACTCCCTTCCCCAACGGTTTCAACCAGCCCAGGCAGCGTCATAGCTCCTATTTTGCCCTGGCAGCTGGCGTGAATTGCTCCCTCCCTCCCTCCTCAGTCCGAGCTCACCGCCATGCGGCGATCAGATCCGCCGGACCGTAGCAGCGATCAAGGCCGTCCTCGACCGCGTAGCCGACCCTGCTGACGCCGACGAGCGCGGCGTCGCCCCCGCCGGGGACCTGCGAGCGCTGGGCCGCGAGTGCGGCGAGATCGCGACGGCTGAAGGGGGTCTGCTCACGCCACTTGACCGAGCCCACCATCGTCACCTGGCGGGCGCCGGGCCATCGGTCCACGCCGATCAGGTCGACCTCGACGGTGCCACTGCGGGTCCAGTAACCGCCGATAACGCCGGTCTCGCTCAGCAACTCGTCATCCGGCGTTATCCGCTCGAGGGACGCGCGGATGAGGGGCTCCACTGCCCTGCCACGAAAATCCGGCCACGACTCACGGATCCGGCGAAGCGCCAGGTCGGGCCGCCCGCGCGCGATGTCCGGCAGCGACGGCCCGATGAAGCGAAGCCAGAAGCGCAGGTAGGAGTCCGCGACCCGGTAACGCGGATCGTTTCCGGCGCGCAGCGACATGGGGCGGTCCGCCGTCACCACGCGCTTGGCGCCGGTCAGTGTCTCCAGCGACCGGGCCAGTGGCGTCTGGCCGAGCCCCGCATGCGCGCTGATCCCCTTGAAGGTCCGCTCTCCGCCGCCGATCGCGGACAGCACCCGGCTGGCCTGAAGGTCCGGCGGGAACTCAGCCGCCAGCACGTTGCGCCCGACATCGATGAGGTCGGAGTTCTCGTCAGCCAGTTGGCGATTCAGGAACGCCATCACGTCCGGCGCCCCGCGCCATTCCGCGCAGATCCGGGGGTATCCGCCGGTCACGAGCTGGGCGTCGATCGCGACGGCCGGATCGTCGGCGGCGATCATCTGCGCGACATCGCCGAGTGCGAACGGGTTGACCACCATCTCCTTGATCCGTCCGAATAGCGGCCTCTCGTAGCTGCTCAGTGCCTCCATCATCGAGATGTCAGAGCCGATGAGGATGAACAGAACCTGGCGCGACTCGAGAAGCCGGTCCCACGCGACCTGGAGCGCGCCCTCAAGGTCAGGACTTGCGTCGCATAGCCATGGGAATTCGTCCAAGACGATGATCGCGGGCCCGTCCGGAAGCGCCGAGGCAAGCAACCGCAGTACTCCAGCCCAGCTGTCCGGCGATACACCGTCGAACACGGCCGCGCCGGGCAGCGTGGACCTCGCCGCCTCCGCG
This sequence comes from Trebonia sp., assembly GCA_050013875.1. Taxonomy (GTDB): domain Bacteria; phylum Actinomycetota; class Actinomycetes; order Streptosporangiales; family Streptosporangiaceae; genus Trebonia. The sequence goes on from JBEKEK010000061.1 coordinate 13,029, forward strand.
GCGAACCGGCGCAGCTCGTCACGGGGTTCGGCCAGCCGGGTGCCAGTGAAGAAGATCTGTGGCAGCTTCGTCCGATCCGCGTATTCGGTCACCAATCGCGATTTGCCTGCCTGCCGCCGCCCGCGAATGCTCAGCAGCCGCCCCCGTCCGTCCATGCGCACGTAGTCAAGGTGGGTCGCGAGCCGTAGTACGTCCCGGTTACGCCCAACGAAGTGACGAAGCGATGGCATGTCAAGATAGTAACATCCATGTTAGTAACATCAATGTTACTAACATGGATGTTACTAACCACATGGTCAGCATCAACGACCGGATGCCCTCCATCCGTGTGGCCCACTGGGGTGCCGGAGACCCGCGGGCAGCCGTCATGATGGATGGGTGTGCACGGTTGTTCTCAGCCTTGAGCCGGGCGAGCGGATGCCGCTCGTGCTGCTCGGCGTACGCGACGAGCTGGTGGGCCGGCCCTGGCGGCCGCCGGCCCGGCACTGGCCGGGCTCGCCGCTCATCGGCGGCATCGACGAGCAGGCGGGCGGCACCTGGCTCGCGGTCCATCCGGGCATCCCCCGGGTCGCCTGCCTGCTGAACGGGCGTGGCCCACTGGCCGACCCGGCCCGCCGCCGCAGCCGGGGAGAGCTGCCGCTGCGCACCGCGACCGACGGCGCTTGTGTGCTCAAGGAGCTCGCTGACGATCCGGCCGCGCTCCGCGCCTATGACCCCTTTTACCTGGTCTGCGCGGTCCCGGACGCGGCCGCCCTGCTGAGCTGGGACGGCGTGAGCGTGAGCACGCGCGACCTGGCCCCGGGCACGCACCTGCTCACCAACGCGGGTCACGCCTACCCGCCCGACCCGGCGCACCCCGATGACCCCGCCGCCGAGCCGAAGGCCCTGCACTTCGCGCCCAAGTTCGCCGCGTCCCGCCCGACCGCCGACCCCGCGCTGCCGGTAACCGGGGCCTGGGGCGACTGGCTCACCCTCGCCCGGGGCGACAACCGTGATCTGGCCGACCCCGGCGCCATCATCGCCCGCCGCGACCTGGCGGACGGCCAGATCTGGGGGACCACCTCGGTGACCCTGGTCGGGCTGGCCGCTGACGCCCTCCGCTACGACTTCCAGTCCAGGCCGGGTAGCGCGGACGGGTGGTATCCAGTGGTTGTTTCTCTATAGCAAGATGTGGGCCGCTATGGTGCTTGCATGCCCAAGGCCAGGATCGCCGCCGCAGCCGCTTGCGTCACTGTGTTCGCCGCCGCCGCGGTAGTGGCAGCGGCCCCCTCCGCGCCCGCGGCCCCCGCCCCGTCCGCCACGGCGCGGGCGGCAGCGGCCGGGCTGCCGCGGGTGGTGATCAGCCCCGGCTATATCCAGGTTCCGGGCGCGGCCAGGCAGCAGCCGCTCACCACGGCGCAGTGCGAGGGGTCCGACCGGATCGCCTGCTACTCGCCTAACCAGCTCAGGACCGCCTACCACCTGCCCGCCGTGTACTCCCGCGGTATCACCGGCAAGGGCGAGACGATCGTGATCGTCGACTCGTTCGGCTCGCCGACGATCAAGTCCGACCTGGCGGCCTTCGACCGGTATTACGGCTATCCCGCGCCGCCCAACTTCAAGATCATCACGCCGTCGGGCAAGATCCCGGCGTTCAGCCCGGGCAACGCCGACATGGCCGGCTGGGCGGGGGAGACCACCCTCGACGTGGAGTACGCGCACTCGCTCGCGCCAGGCGCGTCCATCCTGCTCGCCGAGACCCCGGTTTCCGAGACCGAGGGCGTCACCGGGTTCCCGCAGATCGTGAAGGCCGAGGAGTACGTCATCAATCACCACCTCGGTGATGTGATCAGCCAGTCGTTCAGCGCCACCGAGCAGACCTTCAAGAACTACGCGCAGCTCAAGCCGCTGCGCGCCGCGATCCTTGACGCCTACAGCCACCACGTGACCGTGCTGGCCGCCTCGGGCGACGCCGGCGCGACGGACTTCCAGCTGAACGCGAGCGACTACTACACCCGCCCGGTGACCTCCTGGCCCGACAGCGACCCGCTGGTGACCGGGGTCGGCGGCACCCAGCTGAAGGAGTCCCGCGGCGTCTATAGCTGGGCGGCCTGGAACGACACCTACAACCAGGGCTCGGACCTGTACTGGGGCGGCTCCACCGACCCGGACCCGCTGGCCAGCGGCGGCGGCAAGTCCGAGTTCTTCGCGCGCCCGTCCTACCAGAACGCGGTCAAGTCCGTGGCCGGCACCCGCCGCGGCGTGCCCGACATCGCGATGAGCGGGGCCTGCGACGGCGCGGTGAACATCTACAGCAGCTTCGTTCCGGGTGAGAAGGGCTGGTCGCTGACCTGCGGCACCAGCGAGGCGACGCCGGAGTTCGCCGCCATCGTCGCCCTCGCCGACCAGGTGGCCGGGCACCCGCTTGGCCTGCTCAACCCGACCCTCTACAAGCTGCTCGCCGAGCGCGCGCCCGGCCTGGTCGACGTTACCGCGGGCAACAACACCGTCTCCTTCTACCAGGGCACGGCGACCAAGCCCTACAAGGTCGCCGGCTACCAGGCCCGCAAGGGCTATGACCTGGTGACCGGCGTCGGCACGGTCAACGCGAGCGATCTCGTCTATGAACTGGCGGGCGTTCGCGTTCCGTGATGACGGATTTCGATACCTGTGAATTACTTCTCAATGCGTGTATGTGACCCACTATGGTCCGTTCCGTGCCCAAGGTCAGAATTGCCGCGCTAGCCACGGGCGTTACGGTGCTCGCCGCCGCCGCGGGGGCGGCAGCCACCGCCGCCCAGTCATCCGGCGTCGCGTTGGGAACGGCCGCCTCGGCGGGGTCGGCCGCCTCGGCGGGGCTGGCAGCTCAGGTCCGGCCGGGCGCCATCAGGATCCCTGGCGCTGTCCGGGTAGCGCCGCCGACCACAGCCGAGTGCGAGCGGGGCCTGTCCATCGCCTGCTATACGCCCGGCCAGGTCAGGGCGGCCTACCAGCTGCCCGCGCTGTACCGCCGGGGAGTCACCGGCCGGGGCGTGACGATCGTGATCGAGGACTCCTACGGCTCGCCCACGATCAAGTCCGACCTGGCGACGTTCGACCGGCAGTTCGGCTATCCCGCGCCGCCCAAGTTCTCCGTCATCATGCCGATCGGCAAGGTCGCCAAGTTCAACGTGCACAACGGCAACATGACGAGCTGGGCGTGGGAGACCTCGCTCGACGTCGAGTACGCGCACGCGATCGCGCCCGGTGCGTCCATCGAACTGGTCGAGACGCCGGCCACCGGCAGCGGCAGCACGAACCGTCAGGTCATGCAGGCCGAGGAGTACGTGGTCAACCACCGCCTCGGCGCGGTGCTCAGCCAGTCGTTCAGCAGCACCGAGGCGAGCTGGTCGGGTGAGGCCCAGCTGCAGCCGCTGCGGGCCGGCGTCCTTGACGCCGACCGCCACCACGTGACCATCCTCGCCGCCTCGGGCGATGCCGGCGCGACCACCCTGGCCGCCAACGGGCCTGGCTACTACACCGTGCGCGCGGTCAACTGGCGGGCAAGCGACCCGCTGGTCACCGGGGTCGGCGGCACCGAGCTCGTTCAGTCCGGCGGCCAGTACAAGTCGGTGGCCTGGAACGACACCTACGACCAGGCGGTCGACAAGCTCTGGTCGGGCACGACCAACCCGATCCCGCACGCAACCGGTGGCGGCAGGTCGGCCCTGTTCGCCCGGCCCTCCTACCAGAACGAGGTCAAGTCCGTGACCGGCGGCCGCCGTGGCGTGCCCGACATCGCGATGAGCGCCGCCTGCGACGGCGCGGTGGCCGTCTACACCAGCTTCCAGCCGGCCAAGTCGGGCTGGTCGGAAGGGTGCGGCACCAGTGAGGCGACCCCGGAGTTCGCCGGGATCGTGGCGCTGGCCGACCAGGTCGCGGGCCGCTGGCTCGGCCTGATCAACCCCACCCTCTACAAGCTGGCCGGCCAGCACGCACCGGGCCTGGTCAACGTCACCTCGGGCAACAACACCGTCTCGTTCTACGGTGGCGGCAAGCGGTACACCATCACCGGCTACCGCGCCGGCAAGGGCTACAGCCTGGTGACCGGCGTCGGCACCATCAACGCCAGCCTCTTCGTCTACGAGCTCGCGGGCAAGAAGCCCTAGGGTTGGGCCCCGGGCCAATGCGCTCAGGGCCGCCTGGCGAGGGCCGATCTGACCAGGTCAGTGAGGCCATCCGGGTAGATGTTCTCGTCGGTCGCGTCGAGTTCGGACAGGGTCCACCAGCGGGACGCCTCGATGCCGTCGGTGACGTGCATGGCGGCCACCTCGCCGAGCGGGCGCAGCTCGCCGGGCACCCGGCCGATGAAGTAGTGGTCGGTCTGCCTGATCACCCCCGCGGCGGGGGAGTACCACTGCACAGTCGTCTGCTGGCAGACCTCGGCCGGCCCGACGGGCACGTCGGTCCAGCCCGTCTCCTCGGCAAGCTCCCGGCAGGCGGCCTGGTAGAAGTCCTCGTCCCGCTCCACTCCGCCGCCCGGCGTGGCCCAGTGCCTGCCCTTCGGCGGCGGGTCGTCGTAGTAGAAGAGCAGTACCCGCCCCGCCGGATCGATAGCGATCACTCGTCCCGCCAGTCGCGTGGGGTACTCAGGCTCAGCCACGCCCCTATTATCCAGGAGCGGTACGCTGTCGCGCGTGCTTGAACGCGTCCAGGTGACCAGCTACCTCACACCGCTCCGCGAGGGCGGCAGCCTTCCCGCGATCGTCGAGGCCGACAACCTGGGCACCTACGTACTGAAGTTCCGCGGCGCGGGCCAGGGGACGCTGGCGCTTGTCGCCGAGATTATCGGCGGTGAGCTGGCCAGGCGGCTGCGCCTGCGCACCCCGTGCCCCGGGTCGAACGGGGCGAGGCGATCAACGCGGGCGTGATCGTCTACTCCAAGTCGTTCCGCTATCTGAAGACCAAGATCGAACTGGACGAGCAGCGCCTGCTGTCCCTTGACCGTGGCGTGGACCTAACCGCCGTCCGCGCCGCCCTCACCGCCTTCGAGCGGGCCTGCGCCAACGGCCCGCTCGCGGAGTTCAGCCTCGGCGAGCGGTTCCGCTGGCTCACGGCGCAAAGATCGGCTATCGTCCAGCCCGGCCCCGTCCACGCCGGCGTCACCACCGACCCGGAAACCGACCTGACCCGCCTCTTCGCCGCCCTGGTCACCACCTAGCCCGCGCGCGCCCCTGCGCACTGCGCAACCTCTCGGAAATGGCTTGGCCCGCAGATGGTGGATCGTTGCCTACACCGTGATGTACACAACGATCCACTATCTGGCGTTCATCGTCGGCCACTGGCGCCTAGAAGCCGGGGTCGAGCTTCCATGCCTTGCCGTTCCACAGCCCGGTCATGACCGCGAACGTGCTGCCGGTCGTCTTGCCGGTCTCGCCGGTGGCGACGCAGCTTCCCCACGGCAGGCAGCTCACGGCCGCGAACGTGGTGGAGTAGCCCTTGGACGGCGCCGGGACGGCCTGGCGGGTGCCCGCCGTGCCCTTGAATGACACGGCGGCCGCGTCAGCGGGTGCCGTGTCCGCCGCGCTGGCGCTATCGAAGCCGACCCCCGCGCAGGAGTGCGCGCCGTAGCAGGAAACACCCATGGTGAATGAATCCACGGTGCCCTTCGGCCAGGTCACCTTCCCGAGTTGCCACGACTTGCCGTTCCAGATCTCGGTGAACGCCGTGAAAGTGGGCGTACCGCTGCTGCTAGTGGGGACGCCGAGGACAGCCCCGCTTACGGCGCAGTTCGAGGTCGTGGCGCACGAAACGCCGGTGGGCAGGAAAAAGTCCGAGCTGCTGCCCAGTTTCGCCGGCTTCATCGTCGTGAGCTTCTTGCCGTTCCATGACGCGAAGTAGAGCGTCACCGTCGCGGAGCTGGAGCCTGAGGTGACGACGGGGACGGCCTCTCCCGCCAGGACGCAGAACGCGGTGGTGGCACACGAGACATCGATCGGCTCCACCATCGTTGTCTTCCCGATGTTCGCGGCGACGGTGTGCAGCGTCCACTTCGCGCCGTTCCACGTCTCGAGAAGATTAAGCAAGCCGAAGTTGCCGAATGCCGCGGTGTTACCCTCGGCCGCCCCGAGCGCGACGCAGTACCTGGTCGTCACGCAGGACACGCTGGTGAGCGCGGCGTCCTGGGTGCCCTTGGGCAGCGGCACCGTCGGCGTGGGCTTCAGCGAGGTCCCGTTGTAGGTCAGCGCGAGCGCGTGGTTCGCCGCGCTCTGGCTCGCCGAGGTGTAATAGTCGCCGACCACCAGGCAGGACTTGGCGCCCTGGCAAGAGACGCCGTTCAGGTCAAGGGATTTGGTTCCCTTCGGCAGCGCCACCCCGACGCCCTTCCAGGACGAGCCGTTCCACCGCGCCACCCGGGTCGGGGTAGCCGGCCCCCCGTCGGTGAGGGCCGAGCTGCCCTCGACGCCGAGGCAGTCCGTCGTCAGCACGCACGAGAGCAGCGGTTCGCCGCTCGGTCCCTCGACTACTTCGCCCGCCCGGGACGTGGGGGCCATCCGCAGGGCGGCCCGCACCACGTTTGTCCCCCACCCCGTAGTTGTCGGCCGCGCGGCGGAGGCAGTCGGCTGTGCCATGGCGGTCGCCGGCCCGGCGACCCCGCCGAGCACGGCCGACACCGCGACCAGCCCGGATATTGCGATTCCGCGCACTTGACTCCTCTTCTGAGTCTTTTATTAACAAGTGCACAGAATGCCACGTATCCCCGGCGGTCACCAGCGTCAATTCCGTAACGTGGCAACCACTTTCACCACCCGTTTATAATCCGTTCACCACACGCCACGACGACCCGTTCCACACCCCGCCAAGCAGCGTGGCGGGGGCGGTGCCCGGCGGGACATTTTCGCCGATGGCCGTGCACTGGTTGTCCAGCAGGCAGTTCACGCCGGAGAAGTCGGACGACGTGCCCGCGCCGGGACCCGGTACGGTCTGCGCCGTCCACGTCTTCCCGTTGTAGGACGCCGCCGTCGCCTTCATGGCCGTCGACGGGCCCGCGCTGCCCACCGCGATGCAGAACACGGCGGGCCGGCAGGAGACGCCGTACAGGAACGATTTGGCAACCCCGTTCGGTGGCGGCACCTTGTTGGCCGCCCAGGACTTGCCGTTCCACATCTCGGCGAACCCGAAAGCGCTCGTGCCCAGGGAGTTCGTGCTGAAGCCGCTCGCGCCGCAGAACGTCGCCGAGGGGCACGAGATGTCGTTGAGCGTGAGGTTCGCCGCGCCGGCGGGCACCGCCGGCTTCATCGCCGTCAAGGCCTTGCCGTTCCAGCTGGCCAGGAGCATCCCGGGCGTGCCCGGTATCGAGGAGTAGGACTGGCCGGCGACGACGCAGAACGTGAGGAAGTGGCAGGAGACGGCGGCGGGGTACGCGGACCGCGCGCCGCCCGGGATGCCCGCCGTCTGCAGCGTCCACTTCGTGCCGTTCCAGGTCTCCATCACCAGCGGGCCCGCGCCGCCTTGCGAGTAGCCCACCGCGAAACAGCTTTTGGCGGCCACGCAGGACACGCCGGTCAGGGCCGCGAGGCCGCCGCCGCTGGGCACCGGGGGCGCGGCGGTCGGGGTCAGCGACGTCCCGTTCCAGGCCATGGCATACGGCCGCTCGGCACCGCTCCCGGCCAGCGTCACGTACGATCCGACCAGCACGCAAACAGTGCCAGGCCCGCAGGAAACACTGACAAGGTTGATGAACGCGACCGCCGGCGCCGGCGTCGGCACGGCGACCGAGCGCCAGGCCGTCCCGTTCCAGGCGACAACGACGGGGGTCGGGTTGGCCGACTTGCCGGGGTTCTCCGCGACCGCCAGGCAGGAATTCGCCGTGCCGCACGAGATCTTGCCGCTGATGATGAATGCGGAAACGGGGGTCCCATGTTGTTGCGGCGCCGAGGGTGCGGGTGTCGCGGCGGCCGCTGGCAGAGCGCTACCGCCCGCGACCGCGAGCGCGAAAAGCGCCAACAGTCCGGATATGGCTATTTTACGCACTGAACGCCTTTCCTGAAAGTCTTCTCGGCAATACACTGTAATGCCACCAGAACCCACGTCACGCAATTCGACGACGGTAACACGTGGGCCACTGAGTTGGCTATCAAATACCGGCGGCCTCGGCGCGCCTGAATGCGATCACCCCGGTTCGTTCCATATGACTGATTTTGAATTCTGTCTTTATACCGCACGTTGGCGACGCGGGTTAGCGGGCGGCGACCAGGCCGCCGCGGCGACCCGGCGTGGCCGGCCACGAGCCGGCTGCTGGCAAGATCGACAACGTGCCAGGAATGCAGTCGCGTGCGCGAGCGATCTTCGCCAGCTACCCCGAACTCGTCGTCGTGCTCGCGGCGGCCATCCTCGGCCTGTCGGTGCAGCGCCCGCTGGCCTGGCTCGCCACCCACCAGGGCATCAACGTGCTGCTGGCGATCCTGGTCTTCGCCACCGCGGTCACCATCGACCCGGCCGCGCTCCGCCGCCTCGCGCAAGCCTGGCGCTCGCTGCTGGCCGCGCTCGCCGTCGGGATCACCGTGCTGCCCGCGCTCTCCTGGGCGGTTTCCCGGCTGGTGGCCGCCGGTTCGCTGCGGGACGGGGTCATGGTCGTCGGCCTGGCCCCGTGCGAGATCGCCTCGGTCGCGACCACCGCGATGGCGGGCGGCGAGGCCGCCGTCGCGGCCGGCGTGCTGATCGGCTCCACCGTCGCGGTGGTCGCCCTGGCCGGCCCGATCCTGACCCTCGAGGCCGGGCACGCAGGCGTCTCACCAGGCGGTATCGTCGCCAACCTCGCCCTGGTGGTCGCGCTGCCGCTAGCGGTCGGCCTGGCCGCCCGCGCGTCGGTCCGCGCCCTCTCGGCCCCCCGCGCGGAAACGGCCGCCTCAATAACCGCGCTCGCCTCCGTCGCCGCCCTGGTCGCGCTGATCGCGGCCGAGATCCGCCTGTCCGCCGCCTACCTCGCGGTCGCCGCCGCCCTGCTCGTCTTCCTGCTCGGATCCGCCCTGGCGGGCCGCGCCCTCGGCGCGCGCAGCGCCCGCCCCACGGCCGCCGCGCTGCTGCTCACCACCTCGATGCGCGACTTCGCCATCGCGGCCGGCCTCGCCGCCGCCGCCTTCGGCCCCGCCGCCGCCGCCCCCCTCGGCCTGTACGGCGTCGCCGTGCTGGTCTGGGGCACCGCGGTGGCCGGCGTCCTGCGCAAGCGGACCGCCCGGGCGACGGCGGGAAAGCTGGAACTCAAGTCAAATTTGAGTTAACGTTCCGTTACTTCGCCTATCAGCAAAATTCATTCTTCAAATCCGGCGAACGCGGCCAGTTCGCGGAAGTTAATCTCACTTTAGCTCGATTCCGCGGGGGAGGATGCCGTTCACTAACGCCACCGGCAATAGGCGGCAGGCAATGAGAAACCCGGCGGTGGCAAAGGCATTATCGGCATCGGCGGCGGCGGGGGATTCCGGCGGCCCCCCGTCACCGCCTGCGGCTAACGGCCCCAGGCTGAGCCCGCTTGCCAAAGATAGAACGAAATCGTATAATCCGAACTCGCCCCTTCCGGGCGCCTGACCGCCGCCACGATCCGGCAGGCCATCACCGCCCTGGAGCGCCGCGCCCTCGGCGGCCTGCCCGCCGACACGATCAGCGCCCTGCGCACCGCTCTCCAAGCGCTCACGGAGGTGTCTTTATGGGAACCAGCTTCGAAGAGCTGATGGCCGAGGTTATGGCGGCCGCCAGCCGCTTCGGCCACCGTGAGCATGTCCACCTGACCTGGCTCGCCGTCCGGCGCTGCGGCGTGCCCGGGGCGGTCGGCCTCGTCAGCGATGGCATCAAGCGCACCGCCCGGTACGCGGGCGCGCCCCAGAAGTACCACGTGACCGTCAGCCGCGCGTGGGTGGAACTGGTCGGGCATCACGCGCTCGAATCCGGCGAAGCCGACTTCACCGCCTTCGCCAACCACCACACCGCCCTGCTCGACAAGCGCCTGCTGACCCGCTTCTACCGCCCGGCGACGCTGGCCACCCCCCAGGCGAAGAACGGCTGGGTAGAGCCCGACCTCGCCCCCTTTCCCTGGCACACTTGGCCGAATGGGACAGGATGAGCGATGGCGATGAGCGATCTGCCCGAAGACGGGGATTTGCGGCTTGGTCCGGTCACCTTGCCCGCCGGGAGGCGGATTAGGGCCGCCCGCGGATCAGGGGGACCGGTGGCGTGGGCCACTCTCCAGCCAATCCCAGATCCGGGCAGCGTGTGGGCAGCTCTCTCCGCTGCCCGCCAGGAGACCGGCCTGGTACCGATCCTGCTGTCGGGTCTGGGCGGGGATCCCCAGGACACCCGGCGGCCGTGGGACAACGGGGAATTCGATGCCCCGGCGGATGTGACCCAGCTTGAGCGCCTGGATGCCGCCAGGGTACTGCGGGAGATGTGGGACGGCGCTGCCTGCGAGGGCGACGACGAGGACTGGGAGGAGGACGAAGAAGACGAGGAGATGGTGGCGATGCGTGCCCCATTTTCACGGCAGTTCCCCGGCCTTGCTCCCGACGAAGACACTTCGCTGAGCCGGGACGGGATCCAGGATGTGCTCACCTCGCTGCGCCCGGCGCGTCTGGGGCTGGTCCCCGCGAGCCGCCCCGCTGATGTGCTGCCGTTGATTGGCTGGAGCGGGTTCGCTCCCGGCACGGACGGCACGCTGTCTCTTGCCGCTGTCCTGCGTTCCTGGGAAGAAAGGTTCGGTGCCAGGCTCCTGGACGTGGGATTCGCTGAGATCCGGCTCCTCGTGGAACGCCCTCCGCGCACCCACGAGGCCGCGCAGCGCCTGGCCGCTGAACAGTTTGTCTTCTGCGACGAATGCACGCTGGCCGGCGCGGTGGGGCTGAGTGACGTCAGCAGCATCACCGCGCGCCTGGTGAACACCCCGATCTGGGGTTTCTGGTGGGACTGACCAGCGGGCCGTCGCCGTGCTCTAGGTGCAGGGAGCGCGGTACGGGACGCCGGGGACGTAGCTCGACCACTCGGCCGCGGTGAGCGGCTGGCCGAGGCCCGCGCAGATGGCTGCCCTGGCCGTGGCCGGGCTGGTGTCCCAGAGGTGGACGGTGCCCTCGAAGCTGGTGGCGGCGAGCTGCGCGCCCGAGGGGGAGAAGGCCACCGAGTACACGTCACCGGCCGGGCCGGCCAGCGTGGCGGTGAGCGCGGGGTGCGCGGGCTTGGCCACGTTCCACAGCCAGACGGTGCCGTCGGTGACCCCGACGGCCAGGGTCTTGCCGTCGGGGCTGAACGAAGCGGCCCAGACGTACCCGGACGGGCCGGTCAGCGGCGCGCCGATCTGGACCGGGTGCGCGGGCCGGGCCACGTTCCACAGCCGCACCGTCTTGTCGGCGCTGCCGACGGCGAGCATCTTGCTGTCGGGGGAGAAGGCAAGCCCGATGGCGTAGCTCGCCAGCCCGCCGAGGGCCGGCCCGACCGGGGTCAAACCAGACCTGCCCGCGCCGCCGCCCGCGCCCGCGCCGCCGCCCAGCCCGGTGACCTGCCAGAGCCGGACGAAGTCGTCGATGCTGGCCGCCGCCACCGTAAGCCCGTCCGGGGCGAACGCCACCGTGTAGACCGAGTCGCCGGAGTCGCTCACCCGGGCGACCTGGCGGGGGCGCGCGGGGTCGGCGATGTCGAACAGCCGGAGGCTACCGTCGTCGGCACCGGTGGCGAGCAGTGCGCCGTGCGGGCTGAACGCGACCGACTCGGCCGTCCCATGCCCGGTGATCACCGTGAACGGCTTGCCAAGCGGTGCCAGTGTCCGCCCGCTGAGCAGCGCGACCGTTCCGTTGGATAGCGCTACCGCCACCGCCGTCCCGGCCGGGCTGAAGGCGGTCGCGTTGACGGTCACCTGCGGCGGCAGCGGATGGGTGACCAGCAGCGTGTGGGTGGCGGTATCCCAGAGCTGGACGCTGGTGCCGCCGACGGCGATGGCCCGGCCGTCGGGGCTGTAGGCGACGCTCTCGGGGGCGTTGCCGGTGTCGAGGACCGGCGCCGGCAGCGGCCAGAGAGCGACCGTGCCGTCGGCATCGGAGGCGGCGATCCGGTGCTGGCCGTCCCAGGTCACCGAGGTCACCGGCTGCGGCTGGTCAAGCGTCGCCGTGATCGCCCTGGTCGCCAGGTTCCACACGAGCACGCTCGCGTCCGAGGTGCCTTCCGCCAGCGACCGGCCGTCCGGGCTGAAGGCGACCGCGTTCGCCCAGTCGGTGGCGCCCGCCAGCGTGCCGTCCCTGCTGGCCGTTCGGCGGTTCGCGTGCACCGACCAGAGCCACACCTTGTTGTCCTCGCTCGACGCGGCCAGCGTTTTCCCGTCGGGACTGAACGCGACACCGGAGACCATTTCGGCCGGCCCGGTCAGCGGCATGCCGCGGAACGGGGCGGGAGCCGCCGGGCGGGACAGGTTCCACAGCCAGACGGTCTTGACCGAGGTGCCCGCGGCGAGCGTCCTGCCGTCCGCGCTGAACGCGACCGACTGCACGTACCCGCCCGCCCCGGCGGCGCCGCGGACCTTCAGCGGCCGCCCGACGGGCGTGGCATGCGCCGGGTCGGCCACGTCCCAGAGCCGGACCGTCCCGTCCGCGCTGCCCGCGGCGAGCAGCCGGCCGTCGCGGCTGAAGGCGACCGAGTAGACGGTGTAGGTCGGCCCGGTCAGCGGCCGCCCCAGCGGCACCACCGAGCCGGACCCGGACACCGCCCACAACCCCACCACCTTGCCGGCCCCGGCCGCCGCGATCACCCGTCCGTCCGGGCTGAACGCGGCCGTGTAAAGCGGAAGCGCCTTATCGGCCCGCGCCAGGGTGGCGACCGCCACCGGGTGGCCGGGCACCGCCACGTTCCACAGCCGCAGCGTGCCGTCCGCACCCGCCGCGACCAGCAGCCGGTGATCCGGGCTGAACGCGACCGCCTGCACCGGCGACGCCGAGTCCGCTATCTCGGTCGCGAACGACGTTCCGCTGGCGTCGAGCAGGCTGGCCGTCGCCTGCGGCGTCTGCGCGATCCGGTACCCGGCGACGGACAGCTGCGCGGCCGCCGACGGATCGGTGTTGCGCAGCTGGTCCGCCACGAACGCCGCCTCGCGGGAATCAGCCTGGTCCCGTTCGCCGATGGCACCGACCTCGGACCTGATCGCGCTGGCCTCGGCGCTGGTGGCGTCCTGCCGCTGGCTGAAGGCGTAGGCGGTCAGCCCGGCGACCGCGACGACCAGCACGGTCAGCACCGCGACGATGGACCGCAGCCGCGTGGTGCGCCGCCGCTCGAGCCGTTCGCGGGCGGTGCCCGCGGCGACCGACGCGGTGACGAACTCGCCCGCGAGCGGCAGCAGCGCCGCGCGCTTGCCCGGGTCGTCGGCCCACTCCCGGGCGACCGCGAGCTGGCTGCCGCGCCACAGGGCCGCCTCCTCCCGGCCGGTCTCGGCCCAGGCCTGCGCGCCCGAGGAGATCCGCCGGCCGATCCGCAGCTCCTCGGCGCTCGCGTCGATCCAGCCGCGCAGCCGCGGCCACGCGGTGAGCAGCGCGTCATGCGTCAGCCGGGCGGCGGGAGTGTCCACGGTGATCATCCGCTCGTCGATGAAGACCGCGAGCACCCGCTCCGCGTCGGCGTCGGCGCCGTCGGGGTTGCCGGCCGAGCCGTCGCCGGCACTGATCCCGCTGAGCAGCTCATCCAGTGGCACCGCCGCGCGGCTGGGCGGGAGGTCGTCGGCCACATGCACCAACCGGAGGAACAACCGCCGGGCCAGCCGCTGCTGCCCCGGCTCGAGACTCTCGTAGGCCCGCTCGGCCGACCGGGTGAGCGCCTCCTTGATCCCGCCGCCTGCCAGGTAGTCGGCGACCGTCAGCGTTCCGCCGTGACTATGCTCCCAGGCGGCAAGCAGCGCGTGCGACAGCATCGGCAGCGCGCCCGGCTCGTGCGCCCCCTCGCCGTCGGTGCCGGGCGCCAGGTCCGACAGCAGCACCTCGACCAGCCCGGCCGCCACCTCGGTGCGCGCCAGCCGGGCCGGCTCCACTACCGCCCGCCGTACCTGCTCGGCGCTCATCGGCCCGAGCACCACATGCCGTTCCTGCGCCGCGCGGAGCAGCCCGGGGTACCGGATCAGCTGCTCGTAGAAGTCAGCGCGCAGCGCGAGCACCACCAGCCCGGTCCGCGCCAGGTCGCACAGCCCGTCGATCAGCGTGCGCCGCTCGCCCTCGTCAGCGCAGAGGGTGAAGATAGCCTCGAACTGATCCACGATCACCGTCGCCCGGGCCGCCCACGACGCGTCGCCGGTCGCCTCGGCCGCCAGCTTCGCGACCCGCGCGGTCAGCCAGGCAACACTGGTCACGGTCAGATCGCAGACCACGATCGGCCCGTCGCCGGCCGCGCGCAGCCGGGGCAGCAGCCCCGCCCGCAGCAGCGACGACTTGCCGGCCCCGGAAGGGCCGATGAGCAGCAACGGCAGGCTCGACGGGGCGCCGGCCAGGTAGGCGAGCAGCTCGGTAAGGTCCTCGCGGCCGAAGAACCACTGCGCGTCCTCGGCCTCGAACCGCCGCAGGCCGCGGTAGGGCGTGCCGGTCCGGCGCCCGGGCAGCCGCCGGGCGCGGGCCAGCGCCGCCTGCCACTGCTCGATCCGCGCCGGGTCGGTCTCGCCGCAGGCCACCAGGATGCGGGCGAACTGCTCGCGGTCGAGCGGCAGGTGGCGGCCGGAAAAGCAGTCTCCGGTGGTGGCCACCGGCGTCTTGGCGGCCCGCGCTATCTCGCGGATCGTCGCGCCCGACCGCGCGCGCAGCGCCTGCAACTCGCGGGTGAATTCCGCCGCGGTCGCAATCCCCTCAAGCGACGGCAATGCGAAGTCGTCTGCTGCCATGACGTAACCACCCCTGATCATGCACGGCGCGACCGCCAACTACCCATTACCTGTGGGTATTTGTCGGTATAAAACAACGTGTGAGCTGCCTTCCCGTCGTTTATCAGACACTATGACGCGGGAGTCGTCCTATTCGATTACCCGAAGCGATATGAATTCGCGACCTGCCGCGTGCCCGCGCGTGCCGATTGGTGTCCGGCCCTGTCCGGACATAGCCATAGACGTTCTCCGCCCGCCCCCTGGCAGGCAAAATGGCAGCGCGGGGGCGGTCGGGGGATCGCCGTTCCGCAGGCCGGTCGTCATCCGCCACCGGCCTGCGGAACGGTGCCAGGGCAGGTCAAATTCATGATCATCCCGAACGCACGCGTGGTTCCCCCACAGCGCCAGGCTTACCCTTGTCCGTGAGCGAGCGCGTGTCCGTGAGCGAGCACGTGTCCTTGAGCGAGCACGGCCTCAGCGGCGAGGGGAACGGGACAGCATGAACAGCGTGGCGGAGAAGAGCTACACCTCGGCGACCAGCGGCACACCGCTGCTTGGCGACACGATCGGCGAGAACCTGGACCGGACGGTGGCCCGCTACCCCGGCCGGCTCGCCCTGGTGGATCTGCCGACCGGAACGCGGTTCAGCTACCAGGAGCTGCTTGACGAGGTCGATGCCCTCGCCCTCGGCCTGCTGGCGGTCGGCATCGAGAAGGGCGACCGGGTCGGGATCTGGGCACCGAACTGCGCCGAGTGGACCCTTACCCAGTACGCCACCGCCAAGCTCGGCGCGATCCTGGTCAACATCAACCCGGCCTACCGGACCAGCGAGCTCGAGTTCGTGCTCAACCAGTCGGGCTGCAAGCTGCTGGTCGCCGCCCAGCGGCTGAAGACCTCCGACTACGCCGCGATGATCGACGAGGTCCGCCCGCGCTGTGCGCAGCTCAAGCAGGTCGTCCTGCTCGGCACCGAGGACTGGCAGGCGCTGCTGGAAACGGGCCGGGATGCCGACCGCGGTGCACTCGCCGCGATCGAGCTCTCGGCCGATGAGCCGATCAACATCCAGTACACCTCAGGGACCACGGGTTTCCCGAAGGGCGCGACCCTGTCCCACCACAACATCCTCAACAACGGCTTCTTCGTCGGCGAGCTCTGCCACTACACGGCGGATGACAGGATCTGCATCCCCGTCCCCTTCTACCACTGCTTCGGCATGGTGATGGGGAATCTGGCGGCGACCTCCCACGGGGCCGCGATGATCATCCCGGCGCCGAGCTTCGACCCCGTCAAGACGCTGGCGGCGGTAGAGCAGGAGCGCTGCACCTCGCTCTACGGGGTTCCCACGATGTTCATCGCCGAGCTCGCCCTCGAGGGCTTCGGTCGGTTCGACCTGAGCAGCCTGCGGACCGGCATCATGGCGGGCTCACCGTGCCCGGTCGAGGTGATGAAGCAGGTCATCGACCGGATGGGGATGTCCGAGGTGTCGATCTGCTACGGCATGACCGAGACCTCCCCGGTCTCCACCCAGACCCGGGTGGACGACTCCATCGAGCGCCGGGTGGCCACCGTGGGACGGGCCGGCCCGCACATCGAGGTCAAGGTCGTCGACCAGAAGACCGGCCTGACGGTGCCGCGCGGCACCCCCGGCGAGCTCTGCACCCGCGGGTACAGCGTCATGCTGGGCTACTGGCAGCAGCCCGACAAGACCGCCGAGGCGATCGACGCGGCCCGCTGGATGCACACCGGCGACCTGGCGATGATGGACGGCGACGGCTACCTGTCGATCACCGGCCGGATCAAGGACATGGTGATCCGCGGCGGCGAGAACATCTACCCGCGCGAAGTCGAGGAGTTCCTCTACACCCACCCCGACATCCTCGACGCCCAGGTGATCGGCGTCCCCGACCAGAAGTACGGTGAGGAGCTGATGGTCTGGGTCAGGCTCCGCCCCGGCGCCGAGCCGCTGGGCGCCGAGGCGGTCCGCGAGTTCTGCCACGGCAAGCTCGCCCACTACAAGATCCCCCGCTACGTGCACGTGACCGACGAGTTCCCGATGACCGTCAGCGGCAAGATCCGCAAGGTCGAGATGCGCGAACGGTCGACCGAGATCCTCGGCCTCTAGGAACCGGTGTCTCTGGGAACCGGTGTCTCTGGGAACCGGTGTCTCTAGGATCGCGGTTCTTTGGGTCGCGGGCCGCTAGCGAGTCGGCCGGCTACGGCGAGCCGGCCGACCTCGCGTCCGCATCGTCAGTCCGCCCGGGGAGCGTCCCTCCGTCTTTCAGCTCCCGACGGAGGAGCCCCGGTCGTCCCCCCGGGACTGCCGGAACCGCCCGTCGTCAGACCCTGGACCGGTGGTCGTCGAACGCTGGACGGGGAGCGGGAACACACGGCGCGGGCCGGGCCGCCCCCGCCGTCCGCCGGAACCCCCGGTGCCCGCGCGGCCCGTGCCGCCGGGTTGAGCGCCGCGACCGCCCGAGCCCCGCGGCCAGCTGGCCAGCCAGCGTGTCTTCCTCGCGCTGCTCCTTGATGGTCTTGACCCGCTCGGCTTGGTAAAGCATGTATGACGTGTACATCGTTCTTACCTCCTGACCCGAACGCTAGGCGGGTGCTGTTCCCGCGGTGTTCCCGCGCTTCCGCGTCCCCGCTTCCGCGTCCCCGCTTCCGCGTCCCCGCTTCCGCGTCCCCGCTTCCGCGTCCCCGGCCTTCCGCGTCTCCGCTCCCGCCCGGCCCGGCACCTCGGCGCGGCCCCCGAGCCCCGGCGAAAATCCTGCTGGAATGTCGGCCGCAGCCGGGATAATGGACGAGTGGCCGTGGTAACCGTGCAGGACGAGTCAGTGGGGCAGGCCGTGCAGGTCAAGCTGCTCGGCCAGTTCAGCGTCACCGTGCGGGGCCGTGTCGTCAGCGCGTGGCCGCGGCCGAGCGCCCGCCGCCTGTGCGAGCTTGTCCTGGTCAGTCCCGGCCGGCGGGTCAGCAGGGATCTCGCCTGCGAGGAGCTTTTCCCGCGCCTTGAGCCGCGCGCGGCCGCCCGCGCGCTGTCGAAGGCGCTGTCCATGGCGCGCAGCGCGCTGGCCGAGCTCGGCGTGGACGGCGCCGCGCTGCTGATGGCCGACCTGGGTCACATCTGGGCATCGCCCGACGTCGTCGTCGATGCCGAGGTCTGCGCCGCGGCGCTCCGCGCTGGGCTCGCGCTGGCACCCGGGCAGCTCCGCGACGACCAGCTCTGCGCCGCGCTGGCGCAGGACGGGGAGCTGCTGGCCGATGAGCCCTACGCCGAATGGGCGAACCGCGTCAGGGACCGGCTCGCGGCGCTCCGCCAGGAGGCCCGCCTCTGCCTGGCCAGGGACCGGGCGGCCGGAGCGGGCCGATCCGGCCGCGACGACGTGCTGGCGGCCTGGGAGTCCTGCCTGGACCATGACCCGGCCAGCGAGGAGGCCGCTGGTGCCCTCATCCGCGCCTACCTCGCCCAGGGCCGCCCCGAGCTGGCGGCGCGCGTTTTCGAGCGCTGCCGCGACGCGCTTGTCTCCCTGGGTCTGCGGATTCCCCCCTCGCTTGAGCGGCTCTACGCGCCCGCCCGCGAGCCCGGGACGGAAGGCGCGTCCAGCCGGGATCCCGGGTCGGCCAGCCCGCCCCCGCCGCCGCTCCCGCGGGAGGAGCGCCGGCCCGTCAGCGTGCTGTTCGCCGAGGTGGCGGCCCCGGCCGGGCTGGCCAGCGCGGTCGGCCTTGAGACGCTGCGCGAGCTCGTCGGCGGCTCGCTGGCAGCGGTGATCGCCGAGGTAGAGGGTCTGGGCGGGACCGTGACCTCGGTATCAGGGCGCGGGCTGCAGGCGATGTTCGGCGCGCCCGAGGCGCACGAGGACGACCCGGAACGGGCCGTCCTGGCGGCATTCCGCGCCCTGTCGGCGACCGCCACCGCGGCGGCCGCCACCGAGGGCGGGACCGCGCTGCGGATCGGCGTGGAGACCGGGCCGGCGGTCGTGGGCCCCATCGGCGGCGGCGCCAAGGTGGAGTACGGCGCACTCGGCGACGTGGTGAGCGTGGCGGCCGCGCTGCAATCGGCCGCGCGGCCGGGCGCCGTCCTGGTCGGGCCGGCCACCCGCGCCGTCACCGGGCACCTGTTCACCTGGGGCGCTGGCAAGGAGGTAGCGCTCGGCCCGGCCATCCGCCCGCTGGTCGCCAGCTACCTGGAACTGCCCAGGGCGCGGGCGGTGGACCGGCGGCCGCGGGTAGGCGGGCGCGCCGCGCTGGTCGGCCGTGACGCGGAACTGCGGGTCCTTGACGCCGCGCTGCGGGACGCGGTCGAGGGCCGCGGCTCGGTGGTCATGCTGACCGGTGACGCCGGGCTTGGCAAGACCCGCCTCGTGCAGGAGTGCCGCAAGCGCTTCATCGCCTGGGTCGGCGCGGGCAGCGGCCGGCTGCCCCTGTGGCTGGAAGGCCGGGGCGCCTCGTACGCGTCGTCCACCCCCTACGGTCTCTACCGCCAGCTGGTGGCGAGCTGGATCGGGGTCGCGCCGGACGAGCCGGCCGCCAGGCTGCAGGCGGCCCTGGAGCGGTCGCTGACCCATCTGATGGGGAACGCGAACCTGCTCCCGCCGCTGGCGCGGATGATGGGCATCGCCTCCCCGGCCGCCGGCGGCCGGATGCCGCCAGGGGAGGTGCAGCGGATCACCTTCGACGCGCTCCGCGCGGTGGTCACCCGGTTCGCGGTCGCGGGCCCGACCGTCCTGGTCCTTGAGGACCTGCACTGGGCCGACCCGACCTCGCTGCGCGTCACACTCGACCTCGCGGAGCTGGCCGCGGGCCGTCATCTGCTGGTGCTCGCGACCAGCCGGCCGAAGTCCGGCCGGCAGATAGTCGAGCAGCTGGCCGCCTCGCCGGCCACCTGCCGGGTGATGCTCCGCCCGCTGCCCGCCGACGCCGCCGAGGCGCTCACCGAGTCGCTGATCGGACAGGTCCCGGGGGCCACGGCCGGGGCGAGCGGCCCCGGCCCGGAGGTCCTCGCGGCGGTGCTCGGCGGCGCCGATGGCAACCCGCTGTTCCTCGAGGAGCGCCTGAGCTCGCTGCTTGAGACGCGGACCCTGGTCAGGGAGGGCGGCACCTGGGGGCTGCGCGAGCTAGCGGGACCGCAGCTCCCGCAGGTGCTCGAGCGCCTGGTCCGGTCCCGGGTGGACCGGCTGAGCCCCGCCGCCCAGGAGGCGATCCGCGCCGCCGCGGTACTCGGCCCCGAGTTCACCGCGGCGCTGCTCGCCGCCATGCTCGGCACCCAGCCCGCGCAGCTCGCGCCGGTGCTTGATGAGCTGTGCGCCACTGATCTCGTCCATCGTGAGCCGCCAGATGGTTCGACGGGCGATTTCCGGTTCCGCCACGCGCTGATCCAGGACGCCACCTACCTGGGGCTGCTGCGACCCGAGCGGCGCGCCCTGCACGCGCGCGCCGCGGCGGCGCTAGAGGCCGCGTCAAGCGACCGGCTGCCCGAGGTCGCGGCCGTCCTCGGCCGGCATTACGCGATCGCTGAGAACGCCGAACGCGCCGTCCGTTTCCTCGAGCTGGCCGGCGACCACGCGACCGACGCGTTCGCCAACTTCGAGGCGGTCTCCTCGTACAACGCGGCCCTGGCAGTGACCCGGGGCCAGCCCGGGACCATGGACACCGACGCCGTCCGGGTGCACACCAAGCTTGCCAGCGTGCTGTGGCGCATCGGCCGGCGCGACCAGGCCGGGGAGGCCTTCCGTGCGGCGCTTGGCCTGGCCGGTGCGGTAGGCCCGCTGCAGCGGGCCCACCTGCTCACCCGGCTAGGGCGGCTTGAGCTGACCGATCTCCACTACGAGGCGGCCGCGGCCGCCTTCGACGCCGCCGAGGAACTGCTCGGCGACGATCCCGGCGGCTGGGACGACGCCACGGCGGACCAGTGGCTGGAGATCATGGTCGACGGACGGGCCGCCATCCACTCGATGCGCTCCGAGCCGGATCTGCTCCAGGCGACCCTGGAGCGAGCCAGACCGGTGCTTGACGCTAGGGGCACACCCGCCAGACGGTACGTCTTTGACCGGCAGGTCGCTCTGGAAGGGCTCATCCGGCGCCGCTTCTGGGTCGAAGACGCCGACATCGGCCGACTGCGCAGAAGCGTTGAGCTCGCGGAGCACACCGGAGAGGAGAGGGAGAAGGACGTCGGCTATGCCACGTACTTCCTTGGCTGGGCCCTCTGGCTGCGCGGCGAGCTGGCGGAGGCTCGGGAGCGGTTGCAGGCGGCGCTGGCCATGGCGGAGCGGATCGGGGAGACCCACCTGCGGAGCATCGGCCTGATGGCGCTCACCCTGACGGCGCTGCGCGAGCACGACACGGAATCAGTGCGCGCCCTCATCCCGAGGGCGCTGGCGGCGGCGGGAGATGACGGCATCCCCGTCGTCGGGGCCGTGGCGTGCCAGTCCTGGCTCGCCTGGCAGGACGGACGTCCAGACGAGGTGATCGCGATGGCCGACCAGATCGCGGAACTCAACCTCGCCACGGTGGTCACCGGCGCCCGCTACCGCTGGGTGCACCTGTTCCCGCTGATCGCCGCGCGGCTGCGGGCCGGCGACGCCGCCGCCGCGGTCGCCGCCGCCCGGGCGATCCTTGACCCCTCGCAGCAATTGCTCCCCGATGACCTGATGGCCGCCCTGGAGGCGGCCTGCGCCGCTTGGGAAAGTGGAGCGGCCGACGCGGCCGCGGCGGGCCTGGCGGGCGCGCTCGGCCTGGCTCACGATCTGAACTACTTCTGACTGGCCGGTTCTCGGTATCAGCGTCTGACTGCTAAATCGCGGTCCGAGACGAGCAATCCGTCGTAGGCAAGCTCATTGCGCAGGTCGACCGTCGCGCGGTCGAGGCCGCGCACGACCCGAAGCGGCGTGCCGACCCAGAGCCGCCCCGCACCGTCTGTAGGTTTCCCTGACTCTGCCGAGCCCCCCGGGACGGTCGGCACGCCGTTGATTGCCGCTGCTGCCAGGCCGGACCGGAGCCAAGTGCCGTATAGCGCCGTCCGCTCCGCAAGCCGCTGCGCACTGTCGACGCTGGCAGCACCGGCGTTCGTGCTGGCCCTGTTAGCGGCAAGCGCGGGGGCGACCACGGTGGCGGTGTCGCCCGCGAAGACAGCCTGGTTGACGCGGCCAAGCACGCCCCGCGCCTGCCGTGCGGGCAGCCGCTCCGCGCGGTCCGCCAGCAGCCAGCCGAGCCGGGCCGGCCCGAGGTCGCCAAAGAGCGTCCCGATCGCCCCGAACGGCACATGAACCACGGGCACGAGAAGAAAGAACGCCTGCCACGCGGCGGCGATTGCCGCCGTCAGCGGCTCAGCCGCGATCAGCGCGGTCTCATCCCCATCCTCATGCCCGTCCCCGTTGTCATCGTCCGCTGGGTCTGCGCGGCCTGTCGCATCGGCGTCTTCCGCCGCGACCAGCGTTGTGCCGTCGGGTTCCTTCGCCGCGCTCCGCGCCGTCCCAGCCGCGCCCTCCACCCCGCCCGCAATCTCGGCCGGGGTCTGCGCTGACTCCTCTGTCTCCTTTGCCGCGGTTCGCGTTGTCCGCTCCGCGCCCCACAACCCGTCTGCCACCTTCGCCCCGGCAGTATTCTCGGCCTCCGCTCGATTCTCGGCCCCCGCTCGCGAAGCTTGCGCCGGGATCAGCGTCGGGTTGGTGTGGAGCGGGTCGGCCTGGTCGGCACTGAGCAGGTCCATCAGAGCGCCGAGGTTCGCCGCGAAGACATCGGCCTGGGCCGTGATCAGCGCCTTGTGCAGTTCGAGGGCGGCCAGGAAGACCTCGGCGCGGGCCGTGGCGTACTCTTCGTCGGCCCACGGGGCACTGGTCTCCCGCCATTCGATCAGCGCGGCGTCCTCGGTCTCGGCCTGCGACGGCCCGTCGGGAACGTGGTCGCCCCACAGCTGCCTGGCCGCCGCGACCGCCTCCGCCAGCGGCCCCAGATCGGCGGTAAGCCGGGTGACCTCGGCCGTTGCCTCGCTGACGGCCGCCTGCGCCGCGGCCAGGGCGGCGTCGTGCGCGGCCGCCGCTGCCACTGCCGCAGCACGCCGTGCCTCCGCCGCCGCGCAGGCGTCGCGCAGCTTGCGGCGGCCGGCGGACCACTGCCGCCAGTTCCTGCCCCGGCGCAGCCCGCCTGCCAGGGCTACCGAGAGGGCGGACGAACTGCGCAGCGCGGCCTTGCCGTCCGCCGTGACGGTCGCTATCACCGGCCGGCCGAGCTCGTGCGCGCCGAGATCGGCCAGTCTGGCCCGGTGCTCCTCCTCGGCGGCGGCCACCGCCGCGCGAACCGAGGGCTCGCGTTCGGTGATTTCCGCCAGCCGGGCCTGCGCGGCCTCGCCCGCGCAGGATGCCTCCTCGCACGCCTGCTCGAGGTCGGAGATGCGCGTCACAGCGGCAGCAACCCCGGTCCGTTCCGAAGCCAGTGTCTGCGCTCTCGCCAGCGCGACCCGGAACCGGGCGACGGCGGCCGGCCAGTCGACCGCCGGGCTTTCCTGCTTCAGCCGCCGCAGCGCGGCGGCCATCGACTCACCCGCCGGGAACAGGACGTCGGTGCCACGGATCGCGCCGCGCCACCAGCGCTCGGCGAACGCGCGGTTCGCGTTGCCGTCACCAAGCCGGGCGGCGAGCATCGCCCAGGCACCGACGCCGTCGGACAACCGCGCGGTGGAAGAGAAGTAGTCGATCGCCGCCGCCGCGTCCCGCCAGCCTGCCCCGATGGGCGGCAGGCCATGCGCGGTCAGCGCGCTCGGCTCCGGTGCCGCCAGCACGATCTCGAAGCCGGTCAGCGCGGGGTTCGGCACGGCGACCCGGTGCGCGGACCAGGTACGCGATTCCCCGAAGGCCGCCGCCGGGCTGGGCAGCTCGGCGATGCGGCGGGCCCGCTCGGTGATGATCGCGGCCACCAGATCGCCGAACACCTCGGCCACCCCGGTACCGGGCGGCGCGTGCACCGCGAACAGCCCTCGCCGCGCGATGGCCTCGTTGACCGCGAACTGCTCGCTTCGGACCAGGCACCCGTCCGACGGCCAGCGTCCCGGCGGGATACGGTCGGGCGAGCACCCATCCCGCACCACCAGCGGCTCGCAGCGCACATCAATGCCATCGACCTCAGCCGCATCCGCGGTTATGCCGTCCGTCCCGGCGGCGTCCGCGTCGCGGCCCTTAGTCCCCGCGTCGAGTGCGGCGGTCCCCGCACCGAGTGCGGCTGGGCCGGCTTGGCCGGGCTCGCCACGCTGGCCGGGAACCGCGCCGAACCCCGCGGCCCGCTCCCAGCTCCCGGTGTCCTGATACCCCGCTGTCCCTGGACTCCCGGTTGCTCCCGCAGGACCGGGCGTCTCTCGACGCTGTGTTCCCTCGTAGCCCGCGATCCGCTCCGCGTCCATTCGCTCACCCCGCCCCCGGTGGCCGCGACCCAGCTCATTAAGACCGCGCCCAGCAAAGACTACGATGAGTTGTCGCTTAACGCGCTAGAGTTACCAAATTTTCCCCGTGTTCTGCCCTGGGAATTCTGCGTCCGGTGGGTCGGGGCGGGGCACGCCGAGCCACCGGCAACGGTTCGAATGCGCGTGGCCATCGCCGGGTACGCACCGCCGCACCGTGCCGCGATCGCGGGATGCCGGTCTGTGCCGGTATTGTGCTGGCCAGATGGACGAGCAGGACGAACACGTGCGCGACCCCGGACGCGACTCGCTGCACCTCGACGCGCTCGCGGTCAGCGACCGGTTCCGGCTGTTCAATTTCACCCGGCGCGATGATCATCTGGCCTACCTGTGGGTGCTCCGCGCGCTTGACCGGCTGCGGGCCGTGCACCAGGTGCAGGCGCACTCGGAGGACGTCGCGATCGCGCTGGCCGAGCTGGCGGAAACGCACGAGGACGTGCCGGCCCACCATGACCAGGTGCGGATCCGCGAGCGGCTCGACGCGCTGGCGGACGACCAGATCCTGCACCGGCTGGAGGACGCCTCGCGGGCCGGATCGCTCGCGCGCTACCGGAACCGCCAGTCGGTCTACCAGTTCAGCGAGCTCGGCTACCGCGCTTACGCCGCCGTCGAGGACGTGCTGGCGGCCCGCATCCGCGACGCTAACCTGTCCCGCCTGGTCTTCTCCGACATCCTCGACGACCTGCGCGCGCTGGCGGCGGCGGCCGCGGCCGGTGATCAGGACCAGGTGTACCGCCGGATCTCGCGGCTTGACACCGTCCTCGATGACATGTCCCGCCGGGCCGCGCAGTTCCACCTGACCCTGGCCGAGCTCATGCGCTCCACCGACACGTCGCCCGAGACGTTCCTCAAGTACAAGAACGCGCTGCTCACCCACATGACCGATTTCATGGCCGAGCTCGACCGGTACCTGCCGCGGCTGGCCGCCGCGATCGGCGTGATCGACGGCGCGGGCACGGGCGCGATGCTCGGCCTGGCCGCGCGCGCCGACGACCGGCCGTTCCTGTCCCACGACGACAAGTACGACGACTGGCGGCGGCGCTGGGCCGCGCTGCGGGCCTGGTTCGCCGACGACGCGTCGGTGGAGTCGAGGGCCGCGGGTCTGAGCACCGCGACCCGCGCCGCCGTCTCCGCCGTGATCGCGCTGCTCCGCCAGGTCACCGAGGCGCAGCGCGGCGGCGTGAACCGGTCGTCGCAGCTCCGCCACCTGGCCGAGTGGGTGTTCGGTTGTCCCGACGAGCCGTCCGCGCACGCGCTGATGACCGCCGGGTTCAACCTTCGCAGCGCCCGCCACGTCGGCGGCGCGCACGACGACGCCGACCAGATCTCCTCCCGCGCGGCCTGGTGGGATGCGCCCGGAGTCGATATCTCGGTCACCCTGTTCCGGCGGGGCAAGACCCCGACGCCCGGCGTCCCGCAGCCGGCCAGGAACAACCCGGCGGTCAAGGCGGCGCTGGCCCGGCGTCAGGCGGAGCAGCGCGCGGCCGAGCGCGCCGCCGCCCGTTCGCTGCTGGCGGCCGGCGCGCATGAGCGGGTGCTCGACGAGGCCGAGACCCGCGTCCTGCTCCGGCTGCTCACCCTGGCCACCGAGGCCCGCACGGTGGTGGCCGGCCGGCTCGCCACCGCGGCCGGCGGCAACGACATCCTCACCATGCGCCTGGTGCCGAGCGAGGCCGGCAGCGCCGTCAGAACCGAGCACGGAACGTTGCACCTGCCCGGCTTCGAGCTGCGCCTTGAGCCGTCCAGCCCGGGGCGGCGGTAACCGGTATGCCGCCGCAGCCAGCCGCCGCGACTATCGGCCTCAGCGACCTGGGCGCGTACCAGCAGGCGGTCCGCCTGGTGCTCACCAGCGACGTGATCACCGCGACCCGGCCGCGCCCGGGCATGCTCGAGTCGGTGCTCCGCTGGGCCGACCAGCTAAGCAAGGATCTGCGTGACCATCTCGGCTACACGCTGATCGCGACGACCCGCGCGGTCCGGCTGATCCGGCGCCTCGACGGCCTCGACCCGACGCAGACCGCGATCTTCACCGCCAAATCGGGCCGCCCCTTCGACCGCCGCCGGCTCGCCTATCTCTGCCTCATCCTCGCCTCCTTCCAGCGGTCCAGGGTCGAGGTCAGCCTGGCCGACCTGGTCCGCGCCCTCACCCCGAGCGCGAACGCGATCGACGGCCTCGGCTTTGACCCGCTCGTCTCCGCGCACAAGGGCGCGGTCGTCGACGTCCTCGACTGGCTGGCCGACCGCGGCGCCCTGCGCCTGTCCGACGGCTCGGTGGACGCGTGGTCGGCCGACACCGAACGGGGCGACGCGCTCTACGACATCGACCACGACATCTGCGCGGCGCTGTTCCGCCCCGCCCGCCCGGTCCAGCACCTGACCAGCGCGGCCGGGCTGCTCGACGCGACCTACGTGGCCGCCAAACGCGGGGCGCAGCGCGAGGCGGCCGCCCAGCGCGCCGCCCGCGCCCTGCTTGAGCACCCGGTCGTCTACTACGCGCAGGTCGAGCCGGAGGTGGCCGAGGCGCTCCGGCAGCACGGCGTCGCGGAGAACCTGGCCAGGCTCACCGGGCTCGCGATCGAGCGGCGGGCCGAGGGCGTGCTGCTGGCCGACGCGGCGGGCCGGTTCACCGACCGCCCGTTCCCCGGCCGGGGCGGCGCGGTCAACCGGGCGGCCGGCCTGCTGCTGGCCAAGATCGCCGACGTCATCGAGGACCCCGACGAGGAGCTGCTGCTCCTGCCGGCCCCGCCCGATGCCGCCGACCAGCGCGAGCTGCTGGAGAAGATCGACGCCGCGCTCCCGCTGGCCGGGGTGGTCACGGAGCTGGCCTGGTCCGTCCCGGAAGATGAGCAGGGCCAGCAGGAACGGGCGGCCGCTCCGCCGCCGGCCGCCGATTACCCGGTGCCGTTCGTCGCCGACAGCGCCCTCCGCTCCATGATTGACGACCTCTACGACGAGCTCGGCCCCGGCTCGTTCACCGTCACCTGGCAGCATGACCCGCGCGGTCTGCTCAAAGCGGCGATCGCCTTCCTCGGCGATCTGCGCCTGCTGCGCCGGGTGGACGGCGGCGTCCTGGTGCTCCCGGCCGCCGGCCGGTACCGGAACATCAAGGCCGCGCTCCCGGTCCGGCACGGCGAGGGCCAGCTCGCGCTTGACCTATTCGGTGGTGACACGGGCGATGACTGACCGCTTCAAGCCGTCCCGGGCCGGCGTGATCA
>JBEKEK010000062.1:0-42864 GCA_050013875.1 Trebonia sp.
AGTTCCTCGGGGCCGAGGCCGACCTGAACCGGGTGCAGGCCGAGTTCCGCGGCTACGGGATCAGACGCGGACCGCACAGCAAGCACCGCCGGGCCCAGAGCGGCTGGGAGTCGCTGACCGACGCCGAGCTCAAGGTCGCGGCGTTCGTCGAGGAGGGGCTGTCCAACCCCGATATCGCCGCCCGGCTGATGCTGTCGCGGCGCACCGTCGCCACGCATGTCTCGCACATCCTGAAGAAGCTCGACGTCGCCACCAGGACCGACATCGCCCGCGAATCGGCACTGCGCGTGCACGCCGCCCAGTAGCCCCGCGGATCCCCGCGCGGCAGTAGAGGCCGGGGATCCCGTGGGGTCCCGTTGGGTTCCTGGGGTTCCTGGGGTTCCTGGGGTTTCTGGGGTTTCTGGGGTTCCTGTCCTGGGGTTCCTGGCCCGCGTTAAGTCCGCGGGATTCCGCGCGACTCGTTAGGCCCACGAGTCCCACCATTTGTCCGGACATCT
Source organism: Trebonia sp. (assembly GCA_050013875.1). Taxonomy (GTDB): domain Bacteria; phylum Actinomycetota; class Actinomycetes; order Streptosporangiales; family Streptosporangiaceae; genus Trebonia. The sequence continues at coordinate 498 of JBEKEK010000062.1, forward strand.
GGGATTCCTGATCCTTATCCCGTCACGTGGGTCACACGATTCGCGGGATTTCCCGCCCCATCCCGGCGCGTTGGTCACACCATTCGCGGGATTTCCCACCCCATCCAGTTACGTGAGTCACGCCATTCGCGGAGTTTCCCGCGAGCCACGACTACCCACGCCAACCTCGCGTTTTACCGCGCGCAGCAAGTCCACGTGACGGGGCTTCCGTGGCGATCTGATTACCGAGTGACTGAAATATGCTTATTCATCGGCTTAAAGTGCCGAAAGTTCTCTTTGTTCCGCGAATAAGCAGCTAGTGCGATTGAGCGGCCAGTACGCTCTGGATTATGCCTCCGGTGATCCCGGCCGGCGCGCTGGCCGGACGTGCTGACGAGATGGCGCTGCTGGACGGGCTGTTGAGAGAGCTAGCCCGGGGCAGCGGCAGCGCCGTGCTCATCGAGGGCGAGCCGGGCATCGGCAAGACCGCCCTCGTCCGCGCCGCGCTGGCGTCCGCCGCCCGCGGGCCAAGCGCGGCGGCGCACCACGGGTCACAGTGGGGCTGCCAGGTCTTCTGGGGAGCGGGCGACGAGCTCGGCCAGGAGCTGCCGTTGCACCCGTTTCTCGACGCGCTCCAGGTGCGGGCCGCGTCGGTGAACGCCAGACGGACAACGATCGCCGGACTGCTCCGGGGCGAGGTCGCCACCGACCGCGGCGCCGACGTGCCCGCGCTGCTGGCCGAGCAGCTGATCGCCCTGATCATCGATGAAACCGACACCCGGCCGGTGGCCCTGGTGATCGATGACCTGCACTGGGCCGACCCGGCCAGCCTCCGGCTCTGGGTCAGGCTCGCGAGAACCGCGCGTCAGGTGCCACTGCTGCTCATCGGTCTCACCCGCCCGGTACCGCAGCGCGAGGACCTCCTCGCCCTGCGCCGCGCGGTGGACGGCACCCATCGCATCCAGCTCGGCTCGCTCTCCCAGGCGGCCGTGGCTGAGCTCGTCGCCGCGCTGGCCGGCGGCAGGCCGGACACCGGGCTGCTTGAGCTAGCCGACGGCGCGGCCGGCAACCCGCTCTACCTCACCGAGCTGTTCGCCGCGCTCGCCCGGGCCGACGGCATCACGGTCTCCCCCGGCGGCGCGGCCCGGCTGGCAGCCGACAGCGCGCCCGACTCGCTCCCTGGCGCCATCGCGGACCGGCTCGGATTCGTCTCCGTGCCGACCAGGGAGGTACTCCGGGCGGCCGCGCTGCTCGGCGTGGAGTTCGCGATCACCGACCTCACCGCGGTGCTTGGCAAGACCGTGACCGACCTTGTCCCCGCGCTCGACGAGGCCCGCACGACCGGCGTGCTCATCGATTCCGGCAGCGGCCTGGCCTTCCGCCACCCGCTCATCAGGCAGGCGCTCTACACCGAGATGCCGGCCTCGGTGCGCGCCGCCTGGCACCGCGACGCCGGGCACGCCCTCGCCTCGGCGGGCGCGGCACCTGACCGCGTCGCCCGGCAGCTGCTGCACGGTCCGGCGGCCGGCGAAGGATGGATGCTTGACTGGCTCGCCACCTCGGCCGACTCCCTGGTCAGCCAGGCACCTGGGGTGGCAGCGGAGCTGCTCGCCCAGACGGTCGCGGCCATCCCGGCCGGGTCCGGCAGGCACGGCTGGCTGGCCGGCCGGCTCGCCGACGCGCTCTACCGAACCGGCGACCGGGCGGCGTCGGTACGGGTAGCGGAACGGGCGCTCGGCCACGCCACCGACCCCGACCTGGTGGTGGACCTGCATTGGACACTCGCCCAGTGCCGGATGCTGGCCGGCTCGGCCAAAGAGTCCTTCGCCACGATCGCGCGGGCCCTCGCCGCGCCCGAGCTCTCCGCTAGGCACCGCGCCCGGCTGCTCGTGCTCGGCGCGCGCACCCACCTGAACTTCGGCCACCTGGAGGCGGCGGGCCGGGCGGCCAACGGCGCACTGGCCTCGGCCGCGGGATCGGGCGACGGCTGGGCGGCCGGCTGGGCGCTGCATGTGCTCGCGGTCGCGGCCACGATCCGGGATGAGCTGGCGGAGGCGCTACCGCTCTACGACCGGGGCTTGGCCGTGGCCGAGACCGATCCCGGGCTGGCCGACCTGGGGCTGCTGCTCCTGGTCAACAAGGCGGTGACGCTCTGCAACCTCAACCGGTACGACGAGGCCCTCGCCACCGCGGAGCGGGCCCGGCAGCTCGCGGACCAGGTCGGCACCACGTTCAGGCTTGCCCAGGCGCACGGCGTTCTTGGCCAGTTGTTCTTCGAGACCGGGCGCTGGGACGATGCGCTGGCCGAGATCGAGGCGATACCGATGGACCTGAAGGAGCCCGGGGCGGCCTGCGGGGAGTTCGGCACGCTCGCGGTGATCAGCTTCCACCGGAACCAGCCCGAGGCCGCCCGCCGGTACCTGGCCGCCGCCGAGCCGCACGCGGAACGTTTCGGGCAGCGACTCATGTCCCCGCTGTTGCTCGCCCGGTCCCTCGACCGCGAGCAGACCGGTTCCCGGACCGATGCGCTTGCCATGCTCACCGCCGCGCTTGACGGTAACCCCGATGACATCGGGCAGACGGAGGACCTGCTCGGGGATGCGGTGCGACTGGCGGTCAAGACTGGGGACAAGACGACCGCGCAGACGCTTACCGGCCAAGTGGCTGCCCTCGCCGATGGATCGCGGGTCCCGCACCAGCAGGCCAACGCGCTCTACTGCCGGGGCCTGGTCGACCGGGACCACGCCGTGCTGCTCGAAGCCGCGCAGCGGTACGAGGACGCGGGCCGGCCACTCCCCAGGGCCAGGGCGCTGGAGGCGGCGGCCGAGTGCCTGGTCGAGGTCGAGGACCGGACCGCCGCACGGCTGGCGTTCGAGCAGGCCATCGAGGTGTATGAGTTCCTCGGGGCCGAGGCCGACCTGAACCGGGTGCAGGCCGAGTTCCGCGGCTACGGGATCAGACGCGGACCGCACAGCAAGCACCGCCGGGCCCAGAGCGGCTGGGAGTCGCTGACCGACTGATGCTGTCGCGCCGCACCGTCTCCGCCCACGTCTCGCACATCCTGAAGAAGCTCGACGTCGCCACCAGGACCGAGGTCGCCCGCGAATCGGCGCTGCGCGCCCGCGCCGCTCAGTAGGAAACGGCACCGCGCCCCGCGACGCCCAGCGGGCAGGCCCGGGCATGGGCTGTGGGCGGCGCGCCGGGTGAGGGTCCGGCGCGCCGCCCTGGGTAGCGCCCGCGCAGCGGCCCATGGAGCGCGGACGCATCAGGTGGGGCGCTGTGCCCGCGCCGTCCGTTGCGGCCCGAGGGGCGGACCCCGGGCCTCCTGGCCGCGGGGACTTGCCCGCACAGCGAGGTCTGGACGGCGAAGGGTGCAGCGCACCCACGTTCAGCGGCCCCGTATTACGGGGGGGATTTAGCCTTTCGGCCGCTCTTGCCTGAACCGCAGGGGTGGTGCACCGTGTGCGGCGCACGGCACACCACCCCCACGCCTGACCCCGCCACCCGACCGGCGGCCCGGACATCGCGCGCCATCAGCCCGCGGTGCCCGGCAGGCCCGGGGAAGCGACCCCGGGAGGGGCGGGGTTGCGGAGATGGTGCCCCGTGTGCGGCGCACGAGACACCATCCCCACGCTTAAGCGAGTTCCGCGGCTGGCGGCGGAACCCAGGCATCCTCATGCGTCCGCCCCGGACGGGTCAGCGCCGCGCGGACCCTGGCCGGGGTTATTCGTCAGCCCCGACCAGAACGCGAGGCGGCAGCGGACCACCCGATCCCGGACGCCCCGCGAGTCGGCGCCGCCCCAGGCCGCACCGCGCAGGCCGCGGCCGTGGAAGCCGCGGCCGCGCAGGTCGGCCTGGCGGCAGCCGCCGCCACCGACGGCGGGGGCGGTGAACCTCCGGGGGCTCACGGTTCACCGTCCCCGCACGCGGTCCCCTGCGGGCCTTGCCCGATTCCCGTTGCGGCGCGGGAAGCGAGCGTGAGCGCGTAGAAAACGGCTCTGCCCGCGGGGGTGCGGTAGTGGCCTGACTCGGCCGCCAAGGCGGCGGCCAGCAGCAGGCCACGCTCTGCGTCCGCGTCCGATGCGGTGGTCTCCCAGGAGTCGCCGCGCACGGACGGGTCGTGGATCTCGACGCGGAACTGGGTGGCGGAGCAGCGGATGGCGAGCATGAGGGTCTCGCCGGCACCGTTGGTCACCGCGTTGATGATCAGGTCGCTGGCGAGAATGCCGGCCACGTTCATGTCGACCGGGACCTGCCACTCGGCGATCGCCGCGCGGACGTAGCCGGCAGCGTGCGCCGCGGCGGCCGAGCCAGTGGAGAGCCGGGCGCGGCGGTGCCGCAGCTCGGCTGGCTCTGGCTCGGCTGCCCGGGGCGCGAACGCCGGACGTGCCGTTGGGGCCTGCGCCATCATGGTCATCGGATCCTGTTCCTCGCGCGGAGCCTTCCGGCTCCGCTGCGAAGTTGCGCCTCGGGAAGTTGCGTTACAAATAGTGCTGAAACTTGCAGTGCGAGACATCGGTCAGCTGACCGATCTTGGATCACGCCCGTCCGCGCCGTTGACTTCGGTCTCTTCAACATCGGGCTGAACTTCGAGAGTGAAGTACACGGCCTTTCCGCCGGCGGTACGGTAGAACCCCCACTCGGCCGACAGCGACGTCACGAGCAGCAGTCCCCTGCCTGTCTCCGCGTCCGCTTCCGCCAGGTAGCCAGAAACGATCGGGAGGTCGCCCGACCCGTCATGGACATCCACCCGCAGCCCGGCATCGTCGGCAGCGATCACCAGGAGTACGGCCTCCCCCGTCATTCCTCGCTCCGCTGCCTTCCGGTTTGGGCGGGCGCAGGCGTGCGTGACCGCGTTGGTCACCAGCTCGCTGGTCAGCAGGATGGCCACGTCCGGATCGACGCGGACGCACCAGGCGCTGATCGCCGCCGCCACCTCGTCGCGGGCGACCGCCACGGCGGACAGGCGGGTCGCCAGCCGGACGAACCGGCGCAGGCGGGTGCCCGCGCTTACGCCGTGGACCGTGTTTGAGCCGGTCGCGGCGGCGGGGGTGCTCGGATTGGGCGGGCGGATCGGGCGAGTCGGCGCCATCGGGGTCATGGGCTTTCCTTAGCGGGCCGTGTAGTGCCTCTTGCAAAACAAATATGCGTGCAAGTTGCATTGACAGACATCCGTCAGCTGACTGATATCCCATCAGACCAGGTCAGAGGGCATAGGTTCATTGCCACAGGGGTTATTCCAAGCCCATATTCCGTTACCCGCGCACTTGCGTACGGCATGGCCTCTAGAATCAACCACGGCACGTTCCGAATAAATGCTTTTGATTTTCCCCGAACGCACCGTGTCGTCTCGAGAGCATTCAGCTGCCACCTCAACCCCAGCCGGGCAGAGGAGATTGTTAGCCCGCTAGAGCTCGCCCAGTATGAGATCGGCCGCGCGATAGCCGACCAGCATGGCCGGGGCGGCGGTGTTGCCTGACAGCTGGACCGGCAGGACCGAGGCGTCGGCGACGCGCAGCCCTTCGGTGCCCCTGACCCGCAGCTGGGGGTCGGTTGCGTCCTCATCGTTGACGCCCATCGCGGCGGCGCCAACGGCATGGTAGATGCCGGTGCCGGTGGCGAGGGAGTACTGGATCGTCTCTTCCGGGGTGGCCACCGCCGGGCCAGGGAACTCCTCGCCCGCGATCAGGTCCGCGACCGGGGAGGTGGCGAGTAGGTCGCGGGCGATTGCCAGCACCGGGGCGACGGCGCGGCGGTCCGCTTCGGTCTCAAGGAAATGCGGGTCGATGACGGGCGGGTCGTCGGGATCCTGCCCCGATGCGTGGACCGTGCTGCTGGTCTGCGGGCGGAGCGGGTAAGCCATGAAGAGGATGCCGGGATGCCGGGCGAGCTTCATGTCAATGCTCGAGGTGTCGAGAGCCATCGGGGCGAACAAGCCCTGTAGGTCGGGGCGCGGCTGCTCCGGCGCCGACTTGAACTGGCAGACCAGGTCGTAGCCGGCGGTGGCGAGCAGCCCCTGACCGGATCGCAGGTACTCGAGGACCTCGGCCGCCTGTCCGTGACGGGTACTCAGCCTGCTTGCGGCGACCCGGCCGGCGTCGAGGGTGACCTGCAGCGCGATGCCGCGCTGCTCGATAACGCGCTCGCCTACGTTCGGCGACTCGATGCGCGGCTCGATGCCGGCGGCGGCGAGCACGTCCGGCCGGCCGATGCCGGAGCGCTCAAGGAGCAGCGGGGTCTCAACCGCGCCGGCGCAGACGATCACCTCCCGGCGGGCCTTGATGTCCCGCGCGTTCCCGCTGCCATCGCGCACGCTGACGCCGGTGACGCGCCTGCCGTCGAAGCGGAGCCGGCCAGCGCGGGTGCGGGTGACGACCGTGAGGTTGCGCTGTCCCGCGGGCCGGCCGCCAGCCAGAACGGGGCGGACGAAGGCGTCGTAGGACGTGCAGCGGCGGCCGTCCCTGATCGTGGACGGGGTGTAGCCGATCCGCTCGGCGTCGGACCCGTTGGCGTCGGCCACCTGGTGCCAGCCGCGTTTGACCGCCGACGCGAGGATCGCGCTGGTCACCTCGTCGTGTGTCTGGGTGACGGAGACGCCGAGCGGGCCCCCGGCCCCCCTGGCCGGGCCCGGGCCGAGGTTGTGGTTCTCCATCGCCTTGTACGCGGGCAGCACCTCCGCCCAGGACCAGCCGTGATTGCCGCGGGCCGCGAGACCGTCCCAGTCGGCCTGCGCGCCGCGCATCCACATCATCCCGTTCACCATCGCCGACCCGCCGAGCACCCGGCCGCGCAGCCAGACCTCGTTCTTGCCATCGGGCGTGACCGGGTGCGTCTCATACCGGTAGAGGTACCGGTCGCCGCGGAGCGTGTAGTAGAACCCCTTCGGGATGTGCAGCAGCGGGTTGACGGCATGGCCGCCGTATTCGATGAGCAGCACGCTCAGCCGGGGCTTGGCCGCCGCCAGCCGGCCCGCCACCACGCACCCCGCCGCCCCCGCGCCCACGACGACGTAGTCGAACTCCACAGTGTCCATCTTCGTCTATCTTCGCCGGTCCGATCAGCAGACCAGCAGGCGGCTGTCCCGGGCCGGCCGGGCGAGGCGCCGTCTGGTCCTAGCGGATTTGCTGCCGCGAGTCCGCCGGAGCGGCGGTTACGCCGGTCGCCTCGGGGGCGAGTTGCCTCGGTACGTTGGCGATGCGCGGCCGGTCCGGGAGTCCCGCCACCCGGATGCGGCCCGGCCCGCGGCCTGTCAGCGCATTTTCCCAGGTCCCAGCTGTCAGGATGGCGGCATGAAGCAAGCGGTCGCGGCAACACACGCCTCAGTGGCCGGCCGCGGGGTGGCCTGCCGCGCCTGGTCCGCCGTCCTGGCAGCGGTGCTCATGGCATCCCTGATCACCCAGGTCGTGCTGCTGGTCCACGGCGGAACAGACGTCAATACCGTCACCAGTGAAGGCCGCGCCGGACTTGCCGTCCGCTTCGGCCGGCTGCTGAGCTACTTCACCATCGAGAGCAACCTGCTCGTTCTCGCCCTGGCGGTCAGCCTGCTGCTCAATCCGGTCCGTGATGGCCGGGTATGGCGCGTACTGCACGCCGACGCGCTACTTGGCATCATCATCACCGGCCTGGTCTTCAGCACCGTGCTGGCCGGGCTGGTTCATCCGCACGGCATCGCCGCCTGGGTGAACGCAGGGCTCCACTACTTCGCACCCGCGTGGACGCTCGTCGGCTGGCTGCTGTTCGGTCCGCGGCCACGGCTGGATTGGGCCACGCTCGGCTTGGCATTCGGGTGGCCGCTGCTGTGGATCATCTACACGTTCGCCCACGGCGCCGCGACCGGCTGGTACCCGTACCCGTTCCTCGACGCGCATCTGCACGGCTACGGGATCGCACTTCGCAACACGGCCGCGGTTCTCGTTCTCGCGCTGATCATCGTCGCCATCCTGCGCTTCCTTGACCGGCGAATGCCGACCATCACCCGATAAGGCGCCCCGATGCCGCCGGCCAGGTCAGGAGATCAGCAGGCGGACGGCCAGGGCCAGGCCGGTGAGGGCAACCAGCCAGCGGAGCAGGCCCGGCGGCAGCCGGCGCGCCACCCGTGGGCCGAGCAGCGAACCCGCGAACATTCCCGCCGCCAGCGGCGCCACCGCCGTCCAGTCGACGTGGGCGAACAAGGCGAACAGGACCGCCGAGGTGATCGTCGCGGCGCCGACCACCATGTTCTTAAGCGCGTTGGCGACGGCCAGCGACGGCTCGGTGGTGAGCAGTAGCAGCGCCAGCAGCAGCACTCCCGAGCCGGCCCCGAAGTAGCCGTTGTAGACCGACAGCGCGAACAGCCCGCACGGCAGAAGCAACGCGCTCCCCCGGCCGGGAGCCGGCCGCCGCGCCTGCCAGGCGGCGATCCGCGGCTGCAGCAGCAGGGCGACCGAACCGGCCGCCACCAGGAATGGCACCACCCGGCCGAATACCCCCGCCGAGGTCACCAGCAGCAGCACCGAGCCGACGGTCCCGCCGAGCGCGGCGACAACGGCCCAGCGGCGCAGCCAGGCGCCCCGCCCGGCCAGTTCCGGCCGGGAGGCGGCCGCCGAGCCCGGCCAGCACGCGACCAGCGCGACGATGTTGGCCACGTTCGCCTGCAGCGGCGGCACCCCCGCGAACAGCAGCGCCGGATACGAGACAAGCGACGTGATCCCGCCCGCGGTTCCAACCAGGCCGGCCAGCGCGCCCGCTCCCGCCAGGAACAGTTCACGCGCAGCCGGATTCACCCGCCAATGCCTCCGTAAAGTTGTCCAATTATCTAGACAACTTAACGGTACCTCGCATCCACCTGGGACGCCAGCGCCGTCGGGCGGTGATGCGTCTCGCACGGGTTAGCGTCTGGTGAACGCGGCGGCGCGCCAGGGGCAGGGCGCGTCGGGGCGCGACACCATCGGAAGAGAACAATCGAACTGGCAATCGATTGCTAGTGGAAACAAGTTGCCGCCACCAGGCCCCGGTGATGCGTGATGCGTCTCAAGGACCTTGGCGTCACGCTCAAGATGGCCGAGCGGCGACGGACCATCTGGCGTCACTACCCTTACTCGCAGGCTCGCTTGCTGACAGGAATAAGCGAGAGTGGCGAAGCAGCGGGCCGTTCCTGATGAACGATTTTGATTTTCTCCGGCAGGGACGGAGGACCCGGGGAGCAACGGAATGGACGGGCACTCGTGATCGAGCCAGTTATCCATCGCTACGGATCGGACCCGGCGCAGTTCGGGGAGCTCTGGCAGCCGGACGGAAGCCAGCTCGGCACCGTGGTGATCATCCACGGCGGGTTCTGGCGGGCCGCGTACGATCTGTCGCTCGGGCGGCCGCTGGCGGCCGACCTGGCCGCGCGCGGGTACGCGGCCTGGAACCTGGAGTACCGGCGTACCGGCGGCGGTGGCGGCTGGCCGGCCACCTTCGAGGACGTCGCCGCCGGGATCGACCTGCTGGCAACGCTGCCGGCGGAAACGTCCCGGGTGGCCGTCGTCGGGCACAGCGCGGGCGGGCACCTCGGGGTGTGGGCGGCCGGGCGGGCCCTGCTGCCCGCAGGGGCGCCCGGCGCGGGGGTGCGCGTCGCGGTGACCGGCGTCGTCTCGCAGGCGGGCGTGCTCGCGCTGGCGGACTGCGCGCGTGACCGGCTTGACGTCGACGCCGCGGTCAGTCTCATGGGCGGCGGGCCCGGCGAGCTGCCCGAGGCCTACCGGCTGGCCGATCCGATGGCCCTATTGCCCGCGCCCGCGAACGTCGTGTGCCTGCACTCGCGGCGCGACCAGCGGGTGCCCTACTCCTACAGCGAGCGCTACCTGGCCGCCTCGGCGGCGGCAGGCGGCACCGTCAGGCTGGTGGAGACGTCCGGGGACCACTTCTCGCTGATCGACCCGGTCAGCCGCGACTGGGCCACCGCGCTCGGCGCGCTACCTGATCTGCTGTCTGAAGGATAAGAATCGCCCGGGGCCCTTTCGGCACAAGCCAAATTCCTTTCGCCTGAACGGACCCGGGTTACTCTCTCTGCCCGGTTACCCGCTGATGACCTGAGGGACGGAGACGGGCTGGTTCCGGCAGGAAAGTCTGAAAACGCGCAAACCGCAGTCACCTTCCTTGGCCGAGCCCTGGATCCAGCCTACGTAGTCACCTGGCTCGTCGGGCGCAACTACAGTGGCCTCTAGCGTTTCGCCTCGCTCGTCAGGCGTCAGCCAAAGACGCTCGGCAACAAGGTATTTACTTGCGCCTGTACTCTTCCACCTGCGCCAGAAGACCCACCGTGGTGGCGACTTCAGGCCCTTCCCATGCCCAACCTGCTTAGTTTCTGCTGGTCCTGGCGCGGTCCAGTAAAGGCGTGTGAATTGCCAAGCGTCATCGACGTTGACGGTGAGCTTCAAATCAGTAGCAGTGGGCTTCCCGTAGAAATAGCGGCGTAGGTCGACGTAGATCGAAAGGACACCCTCTTCCCCGGGGGCGAAAACGGGCGGCTCTCCGTCCCGGTTGACGCGCACGCGGATTCCCGGCCTGGCGCTTATACGCAGCCCGATAAACGCAAGCGATAGGGCAGCGGCAGCCGTGACGACCTGCACGACCAGTGTGATGATGTCCAAGGCCAGCACGTTAAAAGTCATACCGCAGCGGCGCGGCGGACGCTAGGCACCGCCCCCAGCCGGGCGCTGCGGCAGGCTGGTGTGGGCGGTGGGCGGGCAGCACCTGGTTGAGCACGTCGATGAGGGCTAGGCCGCAGAGCGTGGTGTACTCGCTCGGCTTCTGCACGACCGTGTTGCCCATGCGCAGGGACGGGGCGATCTGCCAGACGGCGATGATCAGCGGCCAGTTCCATGGGGGTGATCGCGCCAACCACGCCGATCGGCCGGTAGTGCATCTCGGCGTAGCTGGCGCCGTCGTCGACGAGAACCTCGACCGGGAGCGGGAGGGACGCGGTGGCCCGCAGCCGGCCAACGCACCCCTCGATCTCGTAGCGCGCGCCGATGCCGCTCATCGTCTTGCCCTGCTCGCGGCTGACCGAGTAGGCGAGCTCCTCGGCGTGCGCCTCCACATGGTCGGCCATCCGGAGCAGGTACCCGACGCGTTCGGAGTCGGCCAGCGCCGCCCAGGCCGGCTGAGCGGCGGCCGCCTTGTCCACGGCCGCCCTGACGTCGGCCGCCGTGCCGAATGTGTGCCTCCCGATGACCGCACCGGTCGCGGGATCCTTGATCTCGGTTTCCCCGTCCGCCGCGCTGACGCGGGTGAGCAGGGCTTCGCGAGCCTCCATCCGGGCCTCCAGGAAACGTAGACGTCACAATGTGACTACTCGCGCACGCGTCTCCCCGTCAAGCCTCCTGACGCCAGACTTGACTGGCCTGCTTTGCGTCCAGGCGACACAGGCCGACCGTGCGCGGCGCGATGAAGCGTCCGCGGTTCCCGGTTAGGGCGCGAGCATCGCCACGGCCATGAAGCGACCGCACGGACGGGCGGCGCGGTCGGAGAAGAACTCGTCCGTCGCGGTCCTGGTGTCGATGGCCATGTCGTGGACGTTGGCGTCCTTGACGCCCGCCTGCCGGAGCTGGATGCGCAGGCCGCCGATCACGTCGAACGTGCAGTGGCCCGGCCCGGTCGGCTTGAGCAGGCCCGCGTCGCCGAAGGCGGCCGTGACCTCCGCGGCCTGCGCGTCGCCGATCTCGTAGCTGCCGGCCCCGATCGCCGGGCCGATGCCCACCAGCAGATCGGCTGGCGCCGACCCGAAGGTCGCGGACATCGCCTCGACCGCCTTCGGCAGCGTGCCCCGCACGGTCCCGGCCCGCCCGCAGTGCGCAACCCCGATCGCCCGGTTCGCCGGATCGAACAGCACCACCGGGGCGCAGTCGGCCACCAGGATCGTCAGCGCGGCACCGGGCAGGTTCGTGATCATCGCGTCGGTCGCCGGGAACGCGCGCACCGAATCCGCGACGCCGTCGTGGCCGCGCCCGGCGCTGGCCGCGTCAACCACCGCGACCCGGTCGCCGTGCTGCTGGTCGGCGACGGTCAGCCGGTCCAGGCCGAGCGCCGCGGCGAGCCGGCGCCGGTTCTCGATGACCGCCGCATGGTCGTCCCCCACGTGGTCCCCCAGGTTGAGGCTGTCATAGGGGGCGGCCGAGACCCCACCATGCCTGGTGGTGACCAGGGCGGTCATGCCATCGGTGTCGAAGGGAAACGGGCGCAGCGGAAGGCCGGAGCTCACGCGGCCACTTTAGCCGCAGGTTTCCCGGCCAGCACGAACGCGACTCGACCGGTCAGCTACGCCAACGACATCGCCCATTGGTGTCAACGGCGTAACCGACAGGTTCTAGAAGGTCGTTGGCGTAACCGACAGGTTCAACCGGGTCGTTGGCGTAGCCGACAGGTCAGGCCCATGTCACCCACGCCATCGACATCGCCCATTGGTGTCAACGGCGTAGCCGACAGGTTCTAGAAGGTCGTTGGCGTAACCGACAGGTCAGACCCCTGTCAGCTACGCCAACGACATCGCCCATTGGTGTCAATGGCGTAGCTGACAGGCGGCACTGGGGTGGATGGCGTAGCCGACAGGCCCGCGCCGGCGGCGGGCGTCGTGGGCGCATACTGGCAGGCATGACCGACGTCATCGAACGGACGGAAACGCTCGCGCCCGGGCCCGCGTACGCGCTGGGCGGGCTGCTCGGGGTTCCGGTGCCAGACCTCGACGCCGGTGCCGGGCTGCCGCTGCTCTGGCACTGGGTGTATCTGCTCGACCGGCCGGCCCAGGCCGACCTGGGCCCGGACGGGCACCCGGTCCGCGGCGTGCTGCCGGTGCCGCCCGCCCCTGGGCTGCGCCGGATGTGGGCCGGCGGCCGGGTGCGCGGTTCCGGGGTGCTGCGCTGCGGCGAGCCCGCCACCAAGCTGACGCGGGTGCTCTCCATGATCAGCAAGACCGGCCGGACCGGAGCGCTGACATTCGTGGTGGTCGGACATCAGATCGTGCAACGTGACCAGGTGGTCGTCGATGAGGAGCAGGACGTCGTCTACCGGCAGCCGACGTCCCCCGTCGGCGCGGCCGGCGAGCCGGATACCGGCGAAGAGCCGGCCGTCCCGGCTGGTGACGGCGAGTGGGAGATCCCGGTCTCGCCGACCCTGCTGTTCCGCTTCTCGGCGCTCACCTACAACGCGCACCGGATTCACTACGACCGTGACTTCGCGCGCGAGGTCGAGGGATACCCGGGCCTGCTGACACACGGCCCGCTGCAGGCGCTGGCGATGGCCGAGGCCGCGCGGGCCGCGGGCCGCGCCGGGGACGACCGGAGCGCCGCGAACAGCGGTGAGCGGTACTTTGATTACCGGCTCGCCGCGCCGTTGTTCGACCACCAGGGAATGATCGTCAGCGCGGTCCCCGGCGAGGGCGCGACCACGACGGCCGTCCGTGACCGCTATGGGCGACAGACCGCCTCCGGCGCCCTTAGAACGGTGTGACCCACCGCCTCCGGGAGCTTCAGAACCGTGTGACGGACAGCCGCCAAGCGCAAGCGCGAGGGACTGTGGTTTAGGCCGACGGCGCCAGCCAGGCGCGGGCGGCGCTGGTCAGTGCGGCGACGCCGGTGCGCAGGGTCGGCTCGATCACCGGCGCGAACAGCGGCGAGTGGTTGGACGGCAGGGTGGCGACGACGGCCTTGGCGTCGTCCAGCGACCCGATCCCGGCGAAGTGCGCCGGATCGGCCGAGCCGAGCAGCCAGTAGGCGCAGGGCGCCCCGGATGCGGTGGCGAGCAGGCCGACGTCCTCGCTCCCGGTCACCGGTCCCGGGTCGAGCACCAGGCCGGGCCCGATGCCCGCGGCGAACGCCGCGCTGACCTTGGCGCACGCGGCCGCGTCGTTCACGACGACCGGGAAGGCACCCACCGTGGTGATCTCGGGGGCGGTCGGCGCGCCGGATGCGGCGGCCTCGGCCATGACGATGCGGTCGATCGCCTTGAGCAGCCTGGCCCGCACGGCCGGGTCGAAGCTGCGGACCGAGAGGAGCAGTTCGGCCTCGTCGGGAATGACATTCGATACCGTGCCCGCGCGCAGCGCGCCGACCGTGACGACGGCCGCGTCGGCGGGCGGTACCTCCCGGGAGACAATTCCGTGCAGCCGCTGCACCGTCGCGGCCGCCATCAGCACCGGGTCCACCGTGGTCTCCGGGCGCGACCCGTGCCCGCCCTGGCCGTGCAGGACGACGCGGAGCGAGTCCGCGGCGGCGAAGGCGGCGCCCGGCCTGACCCCCAGCAGCCCGGCCGGCAGCGGGGCGACGTGCTGGCCGAGCACCACGTCGGGGATCCCGAACCGGTCGAACAGGCCGTCGTCGATCATGGCCTGCGCTCCCTCGCCGACCTCTTCGGCCGGCTGGAAGACGAGCACCAGCCGGCCGCTCCAGCTGCCCGTATCGGCGGCCAGCGCGGCGGCGGCGCCGAGCAGGCAGGTGACGTGCGCGTCGTGGCCGCAGGCGTGCATGACCGGCACGTTCTCGCCGTCCGCACTGGTGCCACGTTCGGTGGAGGCGTAGTCAAGTCCGGTCCGCTCGAGCACCGGCAGCGCGTCCATGTCGGCGCGGAGCAGCACGGTCGGGCCTTCCCCGTTGGCCAGCAGCCCGACGACACCGGTGCGGCCAACGCCGTCCGTCGTCTGGTAGCCGAGGTCACGCAGCCGCGCCGCGACGATACCGGCGGTCCGGTGCTCGGCGAACGAAAGCTCGGGATGCGCGTGCAGATCGCGATAGATCCCGGTCAAGTCAGCCAGGTCGGCACCCGTCACGGCGGTCCTCCACGGTTAGTCGGCAATGTCACGCGTGTTGGGACGGTACTCCTGGCCACGGACCGGCCGCCAGCCCGGGTGGCGACATCGAACCGGCCGGGGGACGCTAGGCACCGGGGGACGGCTGGCCGGCGGCAAGGCGGCGCACCCGCGCCAGTTCCAGCTTGCCGGTCGGGGTGCGCGGCAGGGCGGGCAGCAGCAGGATGGCACGGGGCACCTTGTAGCCGGCCAGACGGCGGCGCACGGCGTCCTTCAGTTCCTGCTCGGTCAGCGTCCCGTGCGGGGCCGCGACCACCGCCACCACCCGCTCGCCCCAGGTCTCGTCGGGGACGCCGACGACCGACGCGTCGGTCACCCCCGGGCACGCGAGCAGCACGTCCTCGACCTCCTGGGGGTGCACCTTCTCACCGCCGGTGTTGATCACCCCGACGCCGCGGCCGAGGAACCGGATGGCGCCGTCGGAGTCCACCGTCGCCAGGTCACCGGGCATCGTAACGCGGACCCCGCCAACGGTAGGGAAGGTCGCGCTCGTCTTCGCGGTGTCCTTGTAGTACCCCTCGGGGATCGGCCCGGCGAAGGCGAGGGTGCCGACCTGGCCGCTGCCCGGTACCACCTCCGTGCCGTCGGCGGCCAGTACCCGGGTGGCCGCCGCGGGGAAGAACCGCGACGGCAGGTCCGCCGCCGACGAGGTGACCGCGAAGGCGAACGGGCCGCCCTCGCTTGACGCGATCGCGTCGGTGATCATGACGGTGGCCCGCTCGTGCAGGGCGCGCTTCAGCCGGTCGCTCAGCACCGTCCCTGAGCTGATGACGGAGCTGAGCGAGCTCAGGTCATGCGGGCGGCCGTCCCGCTCGGCCGCCAGCAGCTCGTCCACCAGCGGCTGGCAGACCGCGTTGCCCGCCACCACCAGGGTGCGCACCCGCTGCGCCGCCACCGTCTCCCAGATATGCCGCGGATCGAGCCCGCCGCGCCGGGTGGTGACCACCCGGCCGCCCGCCAGCAGCGCTCCCATGCAGTTGAACAGGCCGGTCGCGTGCATCAGGGGGACGACCGGCATCATCACCGGCGACCGGTCCTCGGCCCTGGCGTCCCTGGCGATTCTGACCGCCTCTTCAAGCGTGCCAGGGACCGTGTCCACCCCGAGGCGCCGGAAGACCGAGACCTGCATCGAGTGCAGCAGGTCGGCCAGGGGCCAGATCACCCCCTTGGGCTTGCCGGTCGTGCCGCCGGTGTACATGAAGAGCTGATCGGTGCCCGGGCGCGGCGTCGATGGCCGGGGTGCGGTCGCGGTGTACAGGTCCTCGAGGCCGGGCGCATCCGGCCCGGCTCCCGCCGCGTCCGGCCCGACCCGGACCAGCAGGCGCAGCGACGGGAGCGTACGCGCGGCGTGGGCCACGTTCGCGGCGAGGTCGCCGCTGAACACCAGGGCCGCCGCGTCGGCGTCGGTCAGCAGTGCGGTCAGCTCGTCGCGGGTGTACCGGTAGTTGGCGTTGACCGGGACCGCACCGAGCTTGAACGCGGCGAATACCGTCTCCAGGTAGGCGGCGCCGTTGTAGAGGTAGCAGCCCACCTTGTCACCGGGCCCGACCCCGGCCGCTGCCAGGGCGGCGGCGAGGCGGGCGGCCCGGTCGTCGAACTCCGCGAACGTGTAGTCCCGGCCCGGTTCCGAGATCGCGACCGAATCCGGCTGGTCACGGGCGATGGCCTCCCAGATCGTGCCGAACGAGACGTCCACCGGTCAGACCTCCATGTCCGCTGCGCGCGGCTGGCCGGAGAACGGGAACCGACGCGACCGTTCGGGATGACTGGATTTTGAAGTTGGCCTCTGGTGCCCTCAAGACTGCCAGCGGGCGGGCGGCCTGTCGATGGCGCCAGCCGACATCAAAGGGACGTGCCAACTGGGCCGGGCGACCAACCAGGACTCCGGTCAGAAACCGGCCGGGCGGGGTCAGCCCTACCGGTGATCGCGGTGTGGACAATGCGCTTGCCACTGGTGCACAGTGGGGGCAAAGCGCGACGGGGAGGGACTACATGCCTAGGTTCATGGATTTCCACGAGGACCTGAAGCTGCCGCCTGAGGCCATCGACGAGCTGGCCCAAGGAACGCGGGACGGCGCCACCGATGAGTTCGGTGTGCGGCAGCTTGAGCTCTACCACAACGCCGACGGCAAGGTCTATTGCCTCCTGGAAGGGCCCGATGAGGAGGCGATCCGCAAGCATCACGAGGCGCTTCACGTTCCGTGCGGCGACGTCCACCAGGTGGACAGCCTGCTCTGACCCCGCGCCCGATGAGCAGCGCGGCGTGCTGACGTCGGCGGTGGACCACCAGGCCAGGGATTCGGCCTGGCCCGCCCCTATACTCACCAAAACCGATAGATATAATGGGTAATGGTCGAGGCTAGGAGATTACCCATGAAGGTCGAGTTCATCGGCATCGCTCACACCAGTGACTACTCGGAGACCAACCCCGCCTCCGGTCCGGTCGTCCAGCCTGAGTACCTGTACCGGCTGGCACGGGTGCACGAGCAGTCCGGATTCGACCGGGTACTGGTAGCGCACAGCTCGGCCATGCCGGACGGGTTCACGGTGGCGAACCAGGTGCTGAACGCCACTGACCGGCTCGGGGTGCTGCTCGCGCACCGGCCTGGCTTCGTCTCTCCCACGGTCGCCGCCCGCAAGTTCGCGACCATCGACGCCTTCCATCCCGGCCGGATCGCGCTGCACGTGATCACCGGCGGCGACGACGGCGACCAGGCCCGCGACGGCGACTTCGCTGACAAGCCCACCAGGTACCGCCGGACCGACGAGTTCCTCGACATCGTCAAGCTCGAGTGGAGCTCCGCGCAGCGCTTCGACTACGACGGTGAGTTCTACCGGGTCGAGGGCGCGCTCTCCGCCGTGCGCCCGGAAGGCGGCCACCTGCCGATCTACTTCGGCGGCGCCTCCGACGACGCCGTCCGGGTCGGCGGCAGGCACGCCGACGTCTATGCCTTCTGGGGTGAGCCCCTCGACGGCATCAGGCAGCGCATCGCCCAGCTCCAGGCCTCGGCCGACGCCGCCGGGCGGGCCATCGACCGGTTCTCTGTCAGCCTCCGCCCCATCGCCGCCGACACCGAGGAGGCCGCGTGGGCGCGAGCGCAGGAGATCCTCGAGCGCACTCAGCAGCGGGCGGCCGACTACGTCGGCCTGCGCGACACCTCCCAGGCCGAAGGGTCGCAGCGGCTGCTGCGGTACGCCGCGCAGGGCGACCTGCACGACAAGCGGCTGTGGACCGCGCTGTCGAAGGCCACCGGCGCCGCGGGCAACTCGACCGCCCTCGTCGGCAGCTATGAGCAGGTCGCCGAGTCGCTGCTCGACTACGTGGCCGTCGGCGCCACCACGCTGCTGATCCGCGGCTACGACCCGGTGTCGGACGCCGCCGCCTACGGCAACCTGATCCGGCTCGTCCACGACAAGGTCGGCGACGACATCAACGGCTTCCGCGCCGCCGCCGCATAGCCAACCGCCATCTCCCGGCCTGTCACCGAGGTGCGCCCGGTCCCATTTACTACTTAATGGGCCGCTTTGCCAAACCTGGCAATAGAACAGGGACTCCTGGCGAACGTTCCGGATGAGTGGATTTTGAATTGGCCCCTTTTAAGTGAGTCTGGCGACTAATTGAGAGCCCGTTGGTAACAACCCCGCAACGGAGCGCGTGTCAGCTCGGCTAAGGGCGACACAAGCAGGTAATACTCTGCGTCGATGCCCTATGACCAAAAGTAACCGCAGCTGGCTACTGCTACCGCTGATAATCCTTGCCCTGGTGCTGACCGCTTGCGGAAGCAGCTCAAGCTCCAGCTCAAGTACTCCCGCGTCGTCTGGTGGCCAGACCGCGACCGGGTCACCCGCCGCCGGAAAATCCGCTGGCAGCGACACGATCGTCATCAAGAACTTTATGTTCAGCCCGATGTCGCTCACGGTGGCGCCGGGAGCCATGGTGACGGTCCACAACGAGGATTCGGTCACGCACACGCTGACGGATAAGGCCGATCCGAAGCTATTCAGCACCGGGGATGTCGGCCCCGGTCAGACCAAGACCTTCAAGGCACCCGACAAGCCGGGCAGTTACCCGTTTTTCTGCATGATCCACCAATACATGACCGGCACCCTGGTGGTTTCTTAACCGCGCACATCCGGATATGCCCTCTCAAGGAGAACACGTGGAGATCGACGAGGCCGCCTTTAGCGGCCTGATCGAGGAATCGCGGGATACCCACGCCGACGCCCTGCGCGCGGCCAGGGAACCGCTGGCGGACATGGTCGACCTGGGCCGCCAGACCCGGGCGGGAAGCGGCCCGGATCCGGACGAGACCCGCGCCTTCGCGGTCGAGAACCGGCGGCGGCTGGGGACGATCGGCCGCCGCGCGGGCGGACTGCTCGCCGCGACCGGGGTCATCGCCGCCATCGCGGACTACATCGGCAGCCCGGCGTTCGCCAGTTCCGGTACCGACGTGCAGGTGCTGCAGACCGCCTCCTCGATCGAGGTGCTGGCGGTCAGCACCTACAAGACCGCCCTTGGCCTGCCCTACATCGGCGGCAGTTCGGCCAACCCGGTCATCAAGGCGTTCGCGACCACCACGATGGGCCAGCACGCCGATCACATGGCCGCCTTCCAGTCCGCCACCACGTCGCTGGGCGGCTCGAAGCAGACCAAGCCCGACCCGGCCTTCGTGCCGGTGGTCGACAAGGCGGTCGCGGTGATCACCAAGGCCCCCACCGCCCAGGGCGCGCTGCTGGTGGTCGCGCTGGCCCTTGAGCTTGAGAACATCGCCGCGGAGACCTACGTCAACAACATGAGCCTGCTCACCGACGCGAACGCGAAGAAGCTCACCGCCAGCGTCATGGGCGTCGAGGCCCAGCACGTGGCGATCCTGCTCGCGGTCCAGGCACTGCTGAAGGCGGGCGACGCCGCCGACATCACCCTGCCGCCGCCGGTGGCCAAGCTCCCGGCCGCCGCCGGGTCGGTCGGCTTCCCGAATGCCTTCTACCCGACGACCAACGCTGCCCCAGCCAGCCAGGGAGCCCTGTGATGAGCGCCAACGATCCTGTCTCGCACCTGTCGGAAGCGGAACTCCTGG
Organism: Trebonia sp.; assembly: GCA_050013875.1. Taxonomy (GTDB): domain Bacteria; phylum Actinomycetota; class Actinomycetes; order Streptosporangiales; family Streptosporangiaceae; genus Trebonia. Next base: position 20,376 of record JBEKEK010000062.1, read on the forward strand.
CCATGACCGCGGACCTGGACGCCATGCACCACGACCTCGCCATGCCCGCGCTAACCGACAGCCTGGCCGAGTGGACCGACGACATCAGGGCCCGGGGCGACGCCGACGCCGACGCCGACGCCGCCAAGCGGCCCCAGTTCGACCGCCGCCGCTTCCTGACCAGGGCGGCCGGCACGGCGGGCGGCATCGCGGGCGTCGCGCTGCTCGCCGCGTGCAGCAGTTCCTCGTCTTCTTCGTCGTCAGCTTCCGCGTCGTCGTCCGCCTCGGCGACCGCCACCGGGTCGGCCGCCGCGCTGACCGGGGGCGAGGGCCAGGCGCTGTCGGGGGACCTTCAGGTCGTCGCGATGGCGGCGAGCCTGGAGAACACCGCGGTCGCCACCTACATGGCCGGGATCAAGGCTGCCACCGCCGGGAAGCTCGGCGCGGTCCCGGACGCGGTGGTTACCTTCGCCGAGACCGCGATGGCCCAGCATCAAGACCACCAGCAGGCATGGAACGCCGTGCTTACCAGTGCGGGCAAGAAGCCCGTCACCGCGGTCGACCCGGTCATCCAGCCGACGGTCAACGCCGCCTTCGCCAAGGTGACCACCGCCACCGGGCTGGCCGAACTTGCCCTGCTGCTTGAGAACACCGCCGGCGAGACGTACCAGAACGGCCTGTCGGTGATCAAGAGCACCGCCGGGATCAAGACGGCCGCCTCGATCCAGCCGGTCGAGTTCCAGCACGCCGCGATCTTGTACTACGTCCTGGGCAAGTACCCGGTGCCGAACGCCTTCACCGGCGTCAGCCTGGCCCGGCCGGCCAGCGACTACCAGGTCTGACCAGTCAATCGACCGCGCGGCCGCCCGGGCAAGGCGGCCGCGCGATCCTTGGCACCTGCTCTTTTACAGCTGCGCGGTCACCGCCTTGACTTCGGTGTAGGCCTCGAGGACCTCGTGGCCCATCTCGCGGCCCCAGCCGGACTGCTTGTAGCCGCCGAACGGCAGCGAGGCGTCGAAGACGTTGTAGCAGTTGATCCAGACCGTGCCGGCCCGCAGCTTCTTCGCCAGGGCGTGCGCCTTGGAGATGTCCTGCGTCCAGATGCCCGCGCCGAGGCCGTAGTCGGAGTCGTTGGCGACGGCGGCGATGTCATCGATCGACTGGAACGGCGCCGCCACCACGACCGGGCCGAAGATCTCCTCGCGGACGACCTTCATGTCCGGGCGGGTGTGGGTCAGCACCGTCGGCTCGACGAAGTAGCCGCTGTCTCCCCAGCGAGCGCCGCCGGTGACGGCGGTGGCGCCGTCGGCCCGGCCGGACTCCAGGTAGCCGGTCACCCGGCTGAGCTGCTCGTCGGAGACCAGCGGTCCCATCTGCGTGTCGGGCTCCAGGCCCGGGCCGAGCTTGATCGACTTGGCGATCTGCGCCACGCCCTCGACCACCTCGTCGAACCGCCCCTCCTGGACGTACAGCCGGGAGCCGGCCACGCAGCACTGGCCGTGGTTGAAGAAGATCGCGTTGGCCGCGCCCTCGACGGCGGCCGGCGAGGCGTCGTTGAAGACGATGTTGGGCGACTTGCCGCCGAGTTCCAGTGAGACCTTCTTGAGGTTCCCCGCGGCCGCGTGCACGATCAGCTTCCCGACCTCGGTCGACCCGGTGAAGGCGACCTTGTCCACCAGCGGGTGGGCCGCGAGCGCGGCGCCCGCGGTCTCGCCGAAGCCGGTGACCACGTTCACCACGCCTTCCGGCACGCCCGCCTCGGCGATCAGCTGCGCGAGCAGCAGGGCGGTCAGGGGCGTCTGCTCGGCGGGCTTCAGCACCGCGGTGTTGCCCGTGGTCAGCGCCGGGGCGAGCTTCCACGCGGCCATCAGCAGCGGGAAGTTCCACGGGATGATCTGGCCGACCACGCCGACCGGCTCGCGGAGGGTGTAGGAGTGGAAGTTGGCGCCGGGCAGGTAGGGCACCGAGATGTTGATCGAGTTGCCCTCGATCTTGGTGGCCCAGCCGGCCATGTAATGGAACATGTCCGCCGCCAGCGGGACGTCGGCGCCGAGGGCGACGGCGTAGGGCTTGCCGTTGTCCAGGCTCTCCAGCTGCGCGAGCTCCTGGGCGTGGGAGAGGATCAGGTCGCCGATACGCCAGATGATCCGGCCGCGTTCGGACGGTGTGAGGCGGCCCCACGGACCGTCATCGAACGCCTTCCTGGCGGCGCGGACGGCGCGGTCGATGTCCTCGGAATCCCCCTCGGCGACGCTGGCCAGCGTCTGGCCGGTCGCCGGGTTAGGCGTCTGGAACGACTTACCCGAGGCTGCGTCGACCCACTGTCCGTTGATGAACAGCTTGCGCGGGGTGGCGGTGAACTCTTCGACGGTACGGTCCACGGTCACAGTCATGAATGGTCATCTCCTCGCCGCGCGGGCGCGGGCGGCCACCCCATTGCGGCCGCCCGCGTAGTGCCGCGCGCGGGCACTGGTCAGTGACCGGTGCCCGGTCGGTAGGTAGGTAGTCACAATTTGACAACGACCGCGGCCCTAAAGCAAGGACCGTCTCAGGAAGATAACCGCGCGGTCACGGAGCCTCCGGCCGGCTCAGTCGACGGCGATGATGACATCCGACGCCTTGATAATGACGGTCACCTCGCTGCCCTCGACGAGCCCAAGGTCGCGGACCGCCTCCACGGTGATCGAGGCGACCAAGCGCCCGCCGCACGCGTCGAGCGCGACGTTGGCGATCGCCTCTCCTGTGTTGATGCCGGTGACCCGGGCCGGGATCTGGTTACGAGCGCTCAGCTTCATTTCTGGATTCCCCACTGTGATGGTGATAGTTGCCTCAGGCAAGCATCTCTTGCGCGGTTACCTTCCGCATCTGCATGATGATTGCATGCCATCGCGGTACGTCGCCGAGACCCGTGCGTTCTTCGCCTGCCGGGCCGCGACCTGGGACGCGAAGTTCGGCGACGATCTGCCCGCCTACCGCGCGGCGGTCGCCGAGGCGGGCATCCGGCCCGGCGGCGTGGCCATCGACGTCGGCTGCGGGACCGGGCGCGCGCTGTCCCCGCTGCGCGAAGCGGTCGGGCCCGCGGGATCGGTCTTCGCGATTGACCTGACTCCCGAGATGCTGGCCGCCGCCTGGCCGAAGAGCGTCACGGCGGGGGCGGCACTCATCCTCGCCGACGCCCGCTCGCTGCCCTTCGCGGAGGCGTCGGCCGACGCGATCTTCGCCGCCGGCCTGGTCCATCACCTGCCGGACAGCGCCGCCGGGCTGCATGAGCTCGCCCGGGTGACCCGCCCCGGCGGGCTGCTGGTGCTCTTCCACCCGTCCGGGCGCGCGGCGCTGGCGGCCAGGCACGGCCGTGTCCTCGCCCCCGGCGAGCTCCTTGCTGAGCCGGTGCTGCGCAGCCGCACCGCCGCCACCGGCTGGCAGCTGACCGCCTACGACGACGCACCGCACCGCTTCTTCGCCGTCGCTCAGCGGCGCTGACCACGGGCCAACAGCGCTTACCGGGGAACGCCGGGCGCGATCCGGTCGAGGAAGTCGAGCGCCGCGACCGCGGTCGAGCGCCGCCAGGCCAGCAGGGTCGCGTCAAATCCGGTGCTCCGTGCCTGGCTCGCCTCGATCGCCGCGGCGATGGGCTCAAGGACGGCGCGCTGCGCGCGGAGCAGCTCAGCCGGGTCCTGGCCGGCCCGGTCGAGCAGGGCGAGCTTGAGCAGGAGCTGAGAGCGGATCTCGCGGACGTGCTCGACCGGAGTGCGCAGCCAGCGCCCCGCCGCCTCGTGCCCGCCCGGGGTGGCGGCATAGACGGTGCGCTGCGGGCCAAGGCCGGGCTCGGTGATCTCGGGGGCGATGAGGTCCGCGTCGTGCAGGCGGCCGATGGCCCGGTAGACGACCGCCTTCGGCAGCTGCCAGACCCGGCCGAGGTCGCCGCCCGGCGCGGTCAGCTGAGCGATCGCGAAGCCGTGCGCGGGCTGTTGACTGAGGATCGCGAGCACCAGCCACTCCGGCAGCGACATCTCCGGCAGCGACGTCACGGGAAGCGACGTCGCTGCCACCGGCACCGATGGCTGGGCGCCGATCGAGGACTGAGCGCTCATGGCCAAGAGCGTAGCCGCCCCGGGCAGGGACCTGACCGGGGCCTAGAAGGGATACGGGGCGATATCGCCGCGGATGGTGATCCAGCGGGTCTCGGTGAACGCGTCCAGGTTGGCGGTCCCCCCGAACCGGGTACCGGTGCCCGAGTCGAAGATGCCGCCGAACGGCACGTTCGCCTCGTCGTCGACGGTCTGCTCGTTAATGTGCACGATGCCGGTGGGAATCTTCCGCGCCAGGTCGAGACCGCGCATCACGTCCCGGGTGAGGATGCCGAGGGACAGCCCGTACTCGGTCTGCGCGGCGATGGCCGCCGCCTCCTCCGCGGTCGAGAACTTGACCACCGGGGCGACCGGGCCGAACACCTCCTGCGCCCAGGCCGGCATCTGCGGTGTAACCTCCGACAGCACCGTGGGCTGGTAGAACAGGCCGTCATAGGTCCCGCCGGCCGCCAGCTTGGCGCCGGCCTCGGTGGAGGCCGTCACCAGGGCGTGCACCTTGTCCCGCTGCCGCTGGTCGATGATCGGGCCGAGCGCGACCTGACCGGAGGCCGGGTCGCCCACCGGGAGGTGCGAGGCCTTGTCGGCCAGCGCCGCCACGTAGTCGTCATAGACGGCCTCATGGACCAGGTGCCTGCCGGTGGTCATGCAGATCTGCCCCTGGTGCAGGAACGACCCCCAGGCGCCGGCCGAGGCGGCGGCGGCGATGTCGACGTCGTCCAGGATGACCAGCGCGGAGTTGCCGCCGAGTTCCAGGTGCACCCGCTTGAGGTGGCGGGCGGCCAGCTCGCCGATCCGCCGGCCGACGGCGGTGGAGCCGGTGAACGAGATGATCCGCACCAGCGGGTCGGTGATGAGCGCCTCGCCGGTGTCCGGCCCGCCGGGCAGCACATGCAGCAGCCCTTCGGGCAGCCCGGCCTCCTCGAAGACCCGGGCGAGCACCACGCCGCCGCAGACCGAGGTGCGCGGGTCCGGCTTGAGCACCACCGCGTTGCCGAGCGCGAGCGCCGGGGCGACCGAGCGGGTGGCCAGGATCTGCGGGAAGTTGAACGGCGAGATCACGCCGACGACGCCGGCCGGGACCCGCTCGGCGAAGCTCAGCCGGGGCTGCTCGCTTGGCAGCAGCTCGCCGTAGGGGCGGCCGGGGAGCGTGGCCGCTTCGTAGATCTCCTGCGTGGAGTTGTGGGTCTCGAAGGCCGCGGCACCGCCGATCTTGCCGCTCTCCCTGATCACCCAGTCCTCGATCTCGGCGGCGTTGGCCAGCCAGATGTCGGCCGCCCGGCGCAGGACCGCGGACCGCTCGGTGTGCGGGCGGGCGGCCCAGGCCGGCTGCGCGGCGGCCGCCAGCTTGACCGCGCGGGTCACGTCGTCCGGGCTGGCCAGGCCGATGCGGCCGAGCTCGCGGCCGGTGGCGGGCTCGATAACGGCCGCCTCGCCCCCGTCGGAGGCGATCCAGCCGCCGGAGTACACCCGGCCCTGCCATGCCTCTTCATTGAGAAATGTCATGATTCGCTACCCAACTCTTTTCCTTGTGGGATGCCCCAACTCGCCCGCCGGTCAGGTTGTCAGGCACGCCGTAGGCGGCCCACCCCCACCCGTCCTAGGCTGAAGTCACATTGAGACTACGATTCTGGCCGGATTATGTCCACGACGCACCCAGGCCATGCTGCTCGACCGGCCGCCTGCCCGCTACGCCGACGTAGAACTGCAAGCAGCAAGCCATCCAAGGAGGGAAGCCACGTCATGACAACGGCAGTAGAAGCCATCAGCACGCCGTTGCTGATCGCCGGCCAGGAACGACCCGGCGGCGCCGGCACGTTCCCCGTCTACGACCCGGCGCGAGCCGGCACCATCATCGGGTACGCGGCCGCCGCTTCGGCCGACGACGCGCTAGCCGCCGTGGCCGCGGCCGAGGCGGCCTGGCCCGCGTGGGCGGCGCTGTCGGCCACCGAGCGCGTCGCGATCGTCCTGGCGGCCCTCGAGGGACTTCAGACGGACAACGACGCGCGCACCGACATCCTGTCCAGGGAGAACGGGAAGATCAGGTTCGAGGCCTTCATTGACCTCGCGGTCTTCGCCGGCCGGTTCCACCAGGCGGCGGAGTTCGCGCCCGAGCTCGACGTCGACGAGCAGATCCAGGGGCCGCCGTTCAACACGACGATCACCAAGCTCCCGCGCGGCGTCGTCACGATCATCTACCCGTTCAACTGGCCGCTGGCGATCCTCGCCGCGTCCCTGCCGGCCGCGCTGATGTCCGGCAACACGGTGATCGTGAAGCCCCCGCCCACCACGCCGCTGTCGTCCGTGCAGACGCTCAAGCACCTGGTGAGGGCGCTCCCGCCGGGCGTGCTCAACGTGATTACCGGCGCGGACGAGGTGGTCGGCCCGATCGTCGTCGGCGATCCGCGGATCCGGCACGTCTGCTTTACCGGCTCGGTCGGCGGCGGCAAGCGGATCATGACGATGGCCGCCGCGAACGTCACCAACGTGACGCTTGAGCTCGGCGGCAACGACCCGGCCCTGGTGCTGCATGACGCGGTCCTTGATGAGGCGACGTTCGCGAAGATGAGCGGCGCGACGTTCATGACCACCGGCCAGGTGTGCATGGCGCTCAAGCGGCTCTACGTCCCCCGGTCCCGCTACGACGACATCGTCGACGGCCTCAAGGCGACCCTGGCGGGCCAGAAGATCGGCCCGGGCCTCGACCCGGGCGTCACGATGGGCCCGCTCAACACGGCCAGCCAGCGGGATTACGTCGCCAAGCTGCTAGCGGAGGCGAAGGCGTCCGGCGCTGAGGTGCAGAGCTACGGCGAGTACACCGGCGACTGGACGTCCGGCAACTACCTGCTGCCGTCCCTTGTCCTGAACCCGGCGCACGATCTGGCCATCGTCGCCGAGGAGCAGTTCGGGCCGGCGCTGCCGGTCATCCCCTACGACGACGAGGAGCAGGCGATCCGGCTGGCCAACGCCACCTGGTCAGGCCTGTGCTCGTCGGTGTGGTCAGGCGACAACGAGCACGCGCTGCGGGTCGGCCGCCAGCTCCGCACCGGCGTCACCTTCTTCAACAACCACAACGCGACCGCGGTGGACGAGCGCGCCCCGTTCGGCGGCTTCAGCCAGTCTGGCATCGGCCGTGAGCTCGGCCGGGAGGGCATGCACGACTTCACGGAAACCCACGTGATGGCCGTCCCGGACGGATCGTCCGCCCACTAGTCAGCTCGAGAAAGTCAAAAGCACCAGTATCCCGAACGTACGCGTGGTGGCTCTCGGCCCCCGCGCGTACGCATATCAGCAGCTAGGCAGGGCCAGTAAGGCTCCAGGCACGTCCCGTTGACGGCCAGGCCGACCAGGAGGTTCTCCCATGACGACAGTGCACGAAACCCTGTTCATCGGCGGCGAATGGGTGCCGCCGAGTTCCGCCGCCACCATCGAGGTGCGCAACGCTTCCACCGGCGAGCGCATCGGCACGGTGCCGGAAGGGGCCGAGGCCGACGTGGACGCCGCCGTCGCCGTCGAGGGGCTGACCCCCGTCGGCACCCTGCGGTACATGGTCAGCCTGCTCGCGACCTCGCCGGTTGAGGAGGAGACGTCCCGGTTCCTCGGCGGCGACCTGGTCATCAGGCACGAGCCGATCGGCGTGGTCGCCGCGATCGTGCCGTGGAACTACCCACAGACGCTGTCGGCGTTCAAGTACGCCCCGGCGCTGGCGGCGGGGAACACGATCGTGCTCAAGCCCTCCCCCGAGACGGTGCTCGACTCCTATGTGTTGGCCGAGGCGGTCGTCGCGGCGGGCGTGCCCGCGGGCGTGATCAACATCGCGGCCGGCGGCCGCGAGCTCGGCGCGTACCTGGTGCGGCACCGGGACGTGGACAAGGTCGCGTTCACCGGCTCCACCGCGGCCGGGCGGCAGATCGCCGAGGTCTGCGGGCGGCTGCTGCGCCCGGTCTCCCTCGAGCTCGGCGGCAAGTCGGCCGCGATCATCCTGGACGACGCCGACCTCGACCTGGCCAAGATCGGGCAGAACCTGTTCTCCGCCACCTTGGTCAACAACGGGCAGACCTGCTACGCGGGCACCCGCATCCTCGCCCCGGCCAGCCGCTACACCGAGGTGGTGGAGATCTTCGCCGCCTTCGCGTCGTCGCTGCCGGTGGGCGACGCGCTCGACCCCGGCACGCTGATCGGGCCGCTGGTGGCGGCGCGGCAGCGGGACCGCGTCGAGGGGTACATCGCCAAGGGGCTGAGCGACGGTGCGCGCCTCGTGGCCGGCGGCGGCCGGCCGGCCGGGCTCGACCGGGGCTGGTTCGTCGAGCCCACGGTCTTCGCCGACGTGGACAACCGGTCAACGATCGCGCAGGAGGAGATCTTCGGCCCGGTGCTGTCGGTCATCGAGTACACCGACGAGGACGACGCCATCCGGATCGCGAACGAGTCGGACTACGGCCTCGGCGGCTCGGTCTGGACCGAAGACAAGGACCGGGCGCGCCGGATCATCCGGCGCGTCCGCACCGGCACCATGGGCATCAACAACTACCTGCCCGACCCGGCCGGCCCATGGGGCGGCGTCAAGTCGAGCGGCCTCGGCCGCGAACTCGGACCGGGCGCCATCGCCGCCTACCAGAACCTGAAAACCGTCTACGCGTAACAACGGCGAGACCATCCCTGTCCACGATCAAATTAACCGCTTAGAAATCCATCTCGAAACGTCGCTATAACGGCGAAAACGCCATGGATCTCATTGATCCTGGCGCTGCCAGGTGACGAGCCGCCCTGCTCGGGCCTTCCACCCACCGTCAGCCCCAGAAGCCCCGTCAACCTCCTGCGTGATGGGCACTTTACATAGCTGCCGGACATCTTTTCGACTTTACATAGCTGCCGGACAATTTTCAGGCCGCTGAAACGTTTTATTTTGTCCGGGAGCTATGCAAAGTCGGCGTCGAAGCTCGATGGCCGCGGCCTCATTGCGGCCCTGGGCGCGGTGGCCGCCCGGGAGGCGGGACTAGGGGACCAGGGGATGCGGGAGACCGCGGCGCGGCGCTGGGCTGCTAGGCGCTGATGACGACGCTGGCCTCGGTGGTGTAGGCGGCGAAGGTGAAGGTCTCGACGAAGTAGAGCTCGACGCGCTCGGTGTCGTGGGACAGGTAGCCGATGGACAGGTCCTGGCCGAGCCGGAGCTCGTAGTCGCCGCCGCGGCCGGAGAGCAGCAGCGCGCCCTCGATCGCGGGCGCCCAGATGATGTCGCCGTCGAGCAGCCTGGCCAGGTGCTCGCGGATCGGGTAGCCGTGGTCGGAGGTCTCGCTGACCGCCGTCCACGCGTCCGCCGAGAGCAGCAGCGAGTACGGGCCCGCCACGCCCGCCAGCCGGAGCTGGCTGAGCGCCTTGCTGACCACGTCCGGGTAATCCTTGACCTCGGCGGGCAGGGTCAGGCCGGGGTTGCTCGAGGATTGGCCGACGCCGGTAATCCTGGCCGCCGGATAGCCGTCGAAGACCGCGCGGTCCTCGGCAAAGGCGATCTTCCTGGCGGCGTCCTTGACCGGCTGCCAGTCCGGATCCTGCGCGCCGCGCTCAACCGAGTCGATCTCCGACCGCCTCAAGGTGAACGGCGCCCTGAGCTCGACCACCGGCCGCCAGGCGCGCAGCGTCGCCTGGATGCCGTCACCGGGCGAGTCTATGGGCTCGACGTGACCGGTCCCCAGGCCGGCCAGCGTCAGCCCGTCCGGGCCGGCCACGTCCACTGACTTGCGCGCCGCGGCGTGCCGCGCGAAGGTGCGCCGGGCTTCCTCCTCGATGTTCGCCCAGGCGGCGGCCGAGACCGGGGCGAGCTCGCGGTGCAGGTTATTCATCGCAACCCTCCGTTAATCCTTGCTATCGGTTGAGACAAGACCTTCGCCCTTGAGTGACCCGATGCCGAGCGAGCCATCTCCGGACGACGAGCTGCCGGCCGGTGCGGCACCGCTAACGGCGGCGTCACCGGCGGCGGGATCACCGGCGGTAGCCTCAACCGCGGCGGTTGGCGGGTCGGGCTGGTTTTCCAGAAAATCGGCGGCGGGGGCGAAGAACAGGCTGCCGGTAACCGCGGTGGAGAAGTCGAGTATCCGGTCGGTGTTGCCCGGCGGCCGGCCGATGAACATGTTCACCAGCATCAGCTCGGTGACCGACGGCGTGGCGGCGTAGGCGATGTAGTACGTGCCGAACTCACCCTGGCCCGGGTTGCCGAACGGCATGTTCGCCCGGACGATCGCCAGCTCGTCGCCGTCCGGCCCGGTCACCGTGTTCAGCGCGACGTGCGAGTCGGCCGGCTTGACGTCGTCCGGCAGTTCGATGTCGTCCAGCTTGGTCCGGCCGATCACGCGCTCCTGCTCCTCGACGCTGAGCGTGTTCCACGATGTCATGTCATGCAGGTACTTCTGCACGATCACGTAGCTGCCGCCGGCGAACCCCGGGTCGGCCTCCGCATCGACGATCGCGGCCGGGACGGCGGCCGCCCCCTGCGGCGACTCGGTGCCGTCGACGAAGCCCATCAGGTCCCGCTCGTCGAAGTAGCGGAACCCTTGCACCTCGTCCGCGACCTTGACCGCACCGCCGAGCCGGTTCATGACCTGGGTGGCGTACTCGAAGGACATGTCCATCCGGTTCGACCTGATGTGGAAGAGCAGGTCGCCTGCGGTGGCCGGGGCGCGGTGGCGGTCACCGGCAAGCTCAACGAAGGGATGCAGTTCGCTGGGGCGGGGGCCGGAGAACAGCCGGTCCCAGGCATCCGAGCCGATCGCGGCGACCACCTCGAGCGCACCGCCGGGAATCCGGAACCCAACCGAGCGCTGCAGCGCGGCCACGTCGGCCAGCAGATCGCGGACGATGTCCTCGCCGCCCGGGTCAACCGTCAGCACCAGGAACACCGCCGCCGCGGTCAGCGGGCTTAGCACCGGCTGCGGTTCTGGTGCTTGAGTTGACTGCGCTGGCACGGCCATCCCCTTCGACGCTGGTCCCCAACTAGCGTCCCACATGTGCCAGTCAGGCGAAGCAGCGGTCCGTTCAGAAGACTAGAACTGCCCGTTCCCGCCGGCGCTGCGCGGGCGCTCGGCCGGGGCCCGCAGCATCTGGTCCAGATCCTCGCGGGCGCGCGCGACGCGGGAGCGGATGGTGCCGACCGGGCAGTCGCAGACCGCCGCGGCCTCGGCGTAGGAACACCCGAGCAGCTGGGTGAGCACGAACGCCGACCGGCGGTCTGGGGCGAGCGCGGCCAGCAGCAGGTCAACCGTCGTCTGGGCACCAGGCTCGGGCGGCGGCTGCCCAAGCCCGGCCGTCGGGGCGGCCGCGAGGCGGACTCCCAGCTCCCGGTCGCGGGACCGCACGCCGAACTCCGCGGCGCAGACCCGCCGGGCGATGGCGAGCAGCCAGGTCCGTACCTGGGCGTCGCCGCGGAACCGGCGGAGCGCCGGGATGGCCCGCAGGTAGGTTTCCTGCGCGAGGTCGTCGGCGGCGGCCGGGTCGACCAGATGGGCACAGAACCGCCACACGTCACCCTGGGTCTGCCGGATGAGCCGGGCGAGCGCGTCGCGGTCCCCGCGGCCGGCGGCGCGGGCCAGGGAGGTCAGCTCGTCCACGAGAAAAGAGTACGACAATCTGTAGTGCGGGCGGGCCCCGGGCGGGTCGGGCTCATGGGGTACCAGGGGCGGTGACGGGTGCGTCGATCGTAATCTGCCCGGCGTCGCGGAATACCAGGGTCAGCGGGACGGATCCCCGATCCTCGAACGGCGCGGGATTCACAAGCACAACGTCATCGGTGAGCGGGCTCAGGGTCAAAGTGCCGTGCCCGGGGACGGTGAGGGTGCCGACGGCCGCCCCGGCGGCGCCCAGGCCAGCGCGCGCGGAGAGTCTGATATGCGCGGTGAGGGGACTGCGCACCGCGATCAGCTCGTCCGGGGTAGCGCTGAGGTTCCTGATCGTCAGGTAGGTACCGGCCTGGTGGATGGCGTCCGCCGCCTTGGGCGTGAAGGCCCGCATGGGGACGGCGGCCAGCGTGACCTGAAGCCGCACCCGCGTGAGCGTGCCGGCGCCACTGGTCGCGACCCAGGCGGAAAGCAGCCCGATCAGCACAACAGCGCAGATCAGCGGCCCTGCCACCGCGCGCACCTGCTCGGCCGGCCAGCGGTCGCCGCCGGGCGCCCCACGGTCACCGCGGTGGGGCGACGGGGCGAGAGCGGTCACCGGGACACCTTGGTCGGATTGGCGGGCTCGACTGGGTCCCTGGCGGGCTTGGCCGCGTCGGCCGGCTCGGTCCGCTCCCCGGCGGTCGCGGCCAGCCGTACCGTCGTTCTCGGGGTGAAGCGGCGCAGCCGCAGGCTGTTGGTCACGACGATCAGCGAGCTGGCCGACATCGCGATCCCGGCGAACAGCGGGTTGAGGTAGCCGAGGGCGGCCAGCGGAATCGCGACCACGTTGTAGCCGAACGCCCAGCCGAGGTTGCCGTGAATCACCGACATCGTGGCGCGGGCGAGTTCGATGGCGTCGGGTATCCCGTCCGGATCCCCGTTGACCAGCGTGAGGTCGGCGGCGCCGATCGCGGCGTCCGTACCGGTGCCGACCGCCACGCCGAGGTCCGCCTGGGCCAGGGCGGCCGCGTCGTTTACGCCGTCGCCGACGAACACGACCGGCTCCCCCTTGGCCTGCTGGTCCTTGATGGCCGCTGCCTTGCCATCCGGCCGGACGCCGGCGAAAACGTCGTGCGCCTCGATGCCCGCCTGTCTGGCGACCGCCAGCGCGGCGCGCTCGTTGTCGCCGGTGAGGAGGACCGGACGCAGGCCGAGTGCGCGCAGCCGCGCGACGGCGGAGACCGCCGTGGGCCGCAGCCGGTCCGCGACCACCAGCACGGCGTGAGCCTGGCCGTCCCAGCCGACCAGGACGGCGGACTTGGCGCTGTTCTCGGCCGCGTCCACCGCCTCGCACAGCGCGGCGGGCACCTCGATGGACCGCTCGGTAAACAGCCGCAGGCTGCCCACGGTAACGTCGCGACCGCTGGTCTGACCGCGCACCCCGGCCCCCGGCAACGGCGCGAACCCGGTGGTGGGCGGCAGGCCGCCGAACCGGGCGGCGGCCTCGCGCGCGATCGCCTGGCCGATGGGGTGCTCCGAGGCGTCTTCGACCGCGCCGGCCAGCAGCAGCGCCTCGTCGCGGTCAGCGCTTGAGCCACCGGGGCCCGCGATAACGGCGGTCACCGTCATCGCGCCGGTGGTGAGGGTGCCTGTCTTGTCGAGCACGACCGCCCGCACCCGCCGGGCAGACTCAAGCGCACGCACGCTCTTGACCAGGATGCCGAGCTCAGCGCCGCGGCCGACGGCAGCCACCAGCGCGGTCGGTGTGGCCAGGCCGAGCGCGCACGGGCAGGCGACCACCAGGACGGCGACGGCGGCGCTCCAGCCTTGCGCGGCAGGCAGGCCGGCGCCGAGCCAGAAGCCGAGGGTCACGGTGGCCAAGGTGATCACACACGGCACGAAGACGGCGGCGATCCTGTCGGCCAGCCGCTGCGCGCTTGCCTTGCTCGCCTGCGCATGCGTGACCAGGCGGGTAATCTGGGCGAGCAGCGTGTCCGGGCCGACCCGGGTGGCGCGGACCACGAGGCGGCCGCTCATGTTCACGGTGGCCCCGGTGACCTGATCGCCCGGACCGACCTCGACCGGCATCGACTCGCCGGTCACGAGCGACGCGTCAATGGCCGAGCTCCCCTCGGCGACGACTCCGTCGGCGGCGATCTTCTCGCCCGGGCGGACCACGAAAAGGTCTCCCGCCGCCAGCTCGCTCACCGGCACCCGCCGCTCGGCGCCGTCGCGCAGCACCGCGACGCTCTTGGCGCCGAGCTCGGCCAGCGCGGTCAGCGCGGAGGTCGATCGGTCCCTGGCGCGGGCCTCCAGGTAGCGCCCCGCGAGCACGGCCGTGGTGACGCCGGCCGCGGCCTCCAGGTAGAGGGTCTGCCCGCTGGCCGCGGTGAAGGTGAACGCGAACGGCATCCGCATGCCGGCCATCCCCGCACCGCCGAGCAGCAGCGCGTAAAGCGACCAGCCGAAGGATGCGGCGACCGCCAGGCTGACGAGGGTGTCCATCGTCGCCGCGGCGTGGCCGAGCCCGGCCAGCGCGGCGCGGTGCAGCGGCCAGGCGCCCCAGCCCGCGACCGGGGCTGCGAGCAGCAGGCTGACCCACTGCCAGCCGGTGAACTGCGCGGCGGGCACCATCGAGAGGATGATCACCACGACGGCCAGCGGCGTGCAGGCGACAAGTCTGCGCCCCAGGTCTCTGGCTACTGGATCGCCGGTGTCTTTCCCGTCCTCCGGTGGAGTCGGCAGCGCCGCCCGGTACCCGGTCGAGTTGACCACGCTGATGAGCTCGGGGGCGTCACGCCCGCCCAGGCTGGTGAAGTAGGCCCGCCCGGTCGCGTAGTTGACGCTGGCCGACACCCCGTCGAGGCGGTTCAGCCGCCGCTCGATCCGCGCGGCACATGAGCCGCAGGTCATCCCGGTGATGACCAGCTCAGCCGCAACCGTGTCACCAGTAGCGGTGCCCGTCACGGGCTGCCGTCTCCGTTCATGCCGCTCATGTTCATGCCGCCCATGCCTGAACCGCCAGTGCCGCCAGAGTACTGGACCTGGGAATGACTGGTGGTCACCGGTCCGAGGCGGGCGCCGACCGAATGCGCGGCTATGAAGATTACGGCCAGCAGGATCAGGAATCCGACCAGCTTCATATAGCTATCAGTAGCATAAACGCCATCACCACGCCCATGGTTACCCGGCAGCCGACGGTGACCGCGGGCGACAGCAGGAACTCGCCGAAGGCACCGGCGGCGGCGTTGCCGCCGGCGATGGCGGTGGTGTCGCAGGCGACCGCGTGGCCACCGACAGTGCCTGATCCCGTGGCGGTGTCGGTGATGGCCTCCAAGTCGGCATCCGTGGGAATCGGCCCGGAAAACGCCGTATTCGCCGCGGACTGGGCACCTGCCATCGCCGGGACGCCCGCTCGGACCTCGGCCAGCGAGACGCGCGCGCTCGCCAGGCTGTAGCGCCTGCCGGAGAGCTGGTCGAGGTCCCAGATGCTGTAGCCGATCAGGATGAGCGCGAAGACGAACGCGAGCGTCGGGTCGCTCTCTGACAGCGCCGAGGACGACCCACCGGCCATGCCGGCCATTCCGCCGGTAGCGGTCGTCATGGCCAGGAACATGTAGAGCATGGCACCGCTATGCACGAGGTGCGGCGCGCAGTGCCCGCCGGCCAGGGCGCGAACCCCGTTCGCCTGGGCGTCGCGCACGACCCGGAAGCCGTACCAGGCGATCATCACACCGAAGATGACCTCCCATCCGGTATCGGGAAGAGTCTGCAGGCTGGATACCAGCATGCCGGCCATGGCGATGGCCATCAGCAGGTGCGCGATGTCGGTGTCGACGATGACCGATCCGTGCTGCCACGGTCGGGCCACCACCAGCCGGGCCGCGCTCACCGCCGCCACCACCAGCATGAGGGCGGCGAGTAGGTCGAGAATCCAGGCCGGTGTCATCAGACCAGCTCCCCTTCTGCGTCAGCGGACAGGGCCGGCGCGGCCGCTGTGCCGGCCGGCACCGTCCGCAGCGGCCAGTAGGTCAACGTGAGCAGCACGAGCAGCGGCCCGGAGTTGGGGTCCGTCCCCCCGCCCGTCAGTATCGTCCCGAGCCCCTCGCCGACAAACCAGATCACGACCGCCACCACGATGGCCAGCCCCAGGGTCGCCTTGGCGGCCGGTTTCGGCAGGTAGACGCCGATCGCGATCAGCACCAGGGCGACGGCGAGCACGATCGAGGCAGCCAGTCCCTGGCCCGCGACCAGCGAGGCCGCCCCCCGGTCGATCGCGGACAGCCAGCCGGGCTCGCCGCTCTCCATGTTCGCGATCATGCCGTTCAGCGCCTGCGGCGCCCGGTTAGCCGGAGTCAGCGCGAAATAGGCCAGGCTCAGCCACAGCACCAGCCACAGCGCCCTGGCCACGTGCGCGCCCACCGCCCGGGCGGCCGTGAAGGGCGCCGACGCCGCGCGGTCGGCGGGCCACAGCAGCACGGCGAGCAGCGCGTAGATGATCACCGCGCCGGGCGCGCCGTTCAGCGGGCTGGCGACGCCGTTCAGTATCCCGCCGAGCCCCTCGCCGAACCACCACACGCCGATCGCCCAGGCGATCGACACCGCGAGGGCGACCCGCACGGTCGGGCGGAACGCGATGCCAAGTCCGATCAGTATCTGGATCGTGGCGAAGATGGTGTTGATCAGCACCAGGTGATGCTCGACCAGGGTCGCGTCCCAGGTGATCGGGCGGGCGATAACCGTCGGATTGCCGGAGGCGGTCCCCGCGATCATCGCGGTGAACGACTTGGAGTACATGAACGACTGGTACTGGAGCACGCCGACGAGCAGCCAGATGGCCGCGAGTCCCAGCTGGAGCGCCCGCCTCGCGTCGGGTCTCGCGGCGGCCGTCCGGGTCTCCGTGCCCAGCCGGCCCCGCCTCACGGCAGGACGGCCGACGACGGCAACTTCACTCATCGAGGCTCTCCTCAGAAATTCCATACAGACACAAGCGACCCTTGCCGATACCGTCGCGCATTCGCGCGCACGGCGATCACTCAGGTAAGGCCAACACAACCATAGGAGGACCGCTGCGGATAGCGCAATATCGCCGGCGAGAAAGCAGCAGAAAGTTGTTTAAGGGAAGGAACATGCAGGTAACGCTGCTCGAGGCACCGATCGCCCCGGCTCGGCGACAAAACCCCTAGCCCGTATAAATAAACCCGATGGGGGTATTCAATAAACCCGTACGGGGTATTCGGTGAACCGATCCAAGTGGGCCGGGTCAAGTGGGCCGGGTCAAATTTAAATGAGCCCTTGCGACCCGATCGCCACGCACCGCTGCTCGGTACGCTGGACACCGGCTGCGCAACCGTCTCCGCCTCCGTGCCGTCGACGCCATCGTCTGGCAGACGGCGGGCGAGGCGCGAAATATTCGGCGTGGTCCGGGAACTTTTCCCTGCCGCTCCCGCACTACCTGTCCATGGATTGCGACACCGTCCGCGAGGTCCTGTCGGCCGGGATCGACGGCGAGGACCCGCGCCTAGACGCCCCGCGCTGGTCGGCCAGCGCGCTCGAAGCACATCTGGCGAGCTGTCCGGCCTGTTGTGACTGGCGGCAACGGGCGCACGCGGTGACGCGGCGGGTGCGCCTAGGTGGTTCTTTCCTTGACCACGATCTCACCTCCCGAGTACTGACGGCGGTTCCCGCTGCCGAGCCCACCAGCCGGCTGCGCTTCGCCCAGCGTGGCGCGCTTGCCGCGCTGGCACTCGGCCAGTTCGCGATCGCCGCGCCGATGTTGTTCCTCGGTCACGACCACGATGCCGGTGTGCACGCCGCACACGAGCTTGGCTCGTTCAACCTGGCGCTGGCCATCGCGTTCGCCGTCGGCGCGATCCGGCCGCGGCTATCGGCGGGTCTGGCCTGGCCGAGCGGGATGGCCGCCGGCGGGCTCGTGATCACCGCTATCGCCGATCTCATCAGCGGGCAGGCCATCGGCGCTGACGAGGCACTGCATCTGGTCGCCCTCGCGGGGGCGGCGGTGCTCGTGTGGCAGTACCGCACTATCGGTGCGGGAACCGCCGGACCCGCCATCGTGACCGGAGAGGGCCACGCCGGAACGCTCCCGGGCGCCGTCGGGGCGGACTCCGTGCTGAGGTTGGAAAGGCCGCCAGATCACCCGTGGGGCGGTGACGCCGCCCGGGCGACCGATCCGGACATCGCCGCCCGGGCGATTTCCCGGCAGGCCGACGCGGCCCAGTCGATGACCGCCGCGCTCGCCGTCAGCGGCCCGTCGGCCCGTCAACCCGACGCCGGTAACCGTAGCCGGGCAGATCGGCGCGATGGCGCGCAGCGGAGCAAAACCGGCGACACGCACGACGAGGCGGTCGCATGACGACGCCCACGGCACCGATCACCGACCGGGCAACGGCGCGCGACAGCACACTCAGCGCGCCACTGGCCGACGTTGGCGTCATCGAGGCCGCCACGCAGGGCGGCGACACCAGCCAGATCGAGCTGGCGATCGAGGGAATGACCTGCGCTGCCTGCGCGATGCGGATCGAGAAGAAGCTGAACAAGCTGCCCGGCGTGCTCGCGTCGGTGAACTACGCCACCGCGACAGCACGGGTCACGGCGCCCGCCGCCATGCAGGTTACGGACCTCATCGCAGCGGTCGAGCGGGCTGGATACGGGGCAACCGCGCCCGCGGTCGAGCAGCCGGGCCAGGACGAGGATCCGGCGGGCGGGCGGGACACCGCCTACCTACGGCGTCGGCTGATCGTCGCGCTCATCTTCTACTTGCCGCTGACCGATCTGTCGCTGATGCTGTCGCTGGCCCCGTCGCTGCGCTTCGCTGGCTGGCAATGGCTGCTGGTGGCCTGCGCGGCACCGGTGGCGCTGTGGTGCGCGTGGCCGTTCCACCGGGCCGCGCTGAAGAACGCCCGGCACGGCTCAACCACGATGGACACCCTGGTGTCGCTGGGCATCATCGCCGCCTGTGGCTGGTCGGTTTACGCCATGTTCGTGCTCGATCCAGGGGTCACCGGCGGCAGCCTCTGGCAGCGGCTGATCCACGACTCCGGCGGAGGCATCTACCTGGAGACCGCCGCCACGGTCACCACCTTCCTGCTGGCGGGGCGGCTGTACGAGGCACGCGCCCGGCGCATCGCCAGCCAGGCCATGCGTGACCTCGCGACCGCGGCTGCCAGGGACGTATGCCTGCTTGAGCCGGACGGGACCGAGCGCCAGATTCCCGCGACGCGACTGCGGCCAGGGATGAGGTTCATCGTCCGCCCAGGGGAGACTATCGCCGCGGACGGCGAGGTCGAGTTCGGCCAGACCGCCGTGGACCGATCGATGATGACCGGGGAATCGGTGCCCGGCGAAGCGGGCGAGGGCGACAGCGTGACCGGCGGGACCGTGGTGCTCACCGGCCGGGTGGTTGTCCGCGCGGTCAATGTCGGGCGCGATACCCAGCTCGCGCAGCTCATCAGCCTCGTTGAGCAGGCCCAGGCGCAGAAGGCGGCGATCCAGCGGCTGGCGGACAGGGTCTGCGGCGTGTTCGTGCCGACCGTGCTGGTCTGCGCCGCGGTCACCCTGGCCGGATGGCTGCTGGCCGGGTCCGCGGCCGAGCACGCGTTCAGCGCCGGGCTGGCCGTGCTGATCATCGCCTGCCCGTGCGCGCTTGGCCTGGCGACTCCGGCCGCGCTCGTCGCCGCCTGCGGGCGCGGCGCGGGCAACGGGATATTCGTCAAGGAATACCAGGCACTGGAATCGTCGCGGTCGATCGACGTGGTCGTCCTCGACAAGACGGGCACGGTCACCACCGGCCAGATGGAGCTGGTCGCGGTGCGGCCAGCCGATGGCGTTACCCGTGAAGGCTTGCTGCGCCACGCGGGCGCCGTTGAGGACGCCTCCGAGCATGCGGTCGCGATCGCGATCAGCGCGGCCGCCAGGAAGGAAGCGGGATCCCTGCCCCGGGCCGAGGGCTTCAGGGCGCTGCCCGGGCTCGGCGCACGCGGCACCGTTGACGGCCACGAGGTGGTGATCGGCCGCGCGCGGCTCCTGGCTGAGCACGGAATGACGGTGCCATCGGAGCTGGCGCTGCAGTGCGGCGAGTGGGAGCAGGCGGGCCGGACCGCGGTGCTGATCGGCTGGGATGGCGCGGTGCAGGGCGCCGTCGCGGTCGCCGACACGATCAAGCCCTCGGCCGCGGCATCGGTCGCCGCACTGCGTGCGCTCGGGCTGCGTCCGGTGCTGCTGACCGGTGACAACGAGGCGACCGCGCGCGCGGTCGCCGCCGCGGTGGGCATCGACGAGGTCATCGCCGAGACACTTCCGGCCGGCAAGGCGGCCGTCATCGACAGCCTGCGGGCACGCGGCCACCGGGTGGCGATGGTCGGCGACGGCGTCAACGACGGCCCGGCGCTCGCCGCCGCCAATCTCGCGCTCGCCCTCGGCTCCGGCACGGACGTCGCGATCTGCGCCGCCGACATGATCCTGCTCCGCGATGACCTGCAGACCGTCCCCGACGCGATCGGTCTGGCGCGGGCGACCTTCCGCACCATCCGCCGCAACCTCGCCTGGGCGTTCGGCTACAACGTGGCGGCGATCCCGCTGGCCGCGCTCGGTTTCCTCAACCCGGTCGTCGCCTCCGCCGCGATGACCCTGTCGTCGGCCTTCGTCGTGGCCAACAGCCTCCGACTGCAGCGGTACCCCTTCAGCGCGACAAGCGAGGAACGACGACCCCCCGGAAGGCGACATGCACGGTTACGCCCATGACAAGGACAGCTATCTCAGGCGACTGCGCCGTATCGAGGGCCAGGTCCGCGGCCTGCAGCGGATGATCGACGAGGACAAGTACTGCATCGACATCCTCACTCAGGTCGCCGCGGCCACCAAGGCACTCCAGGCGGTCGCCCTGGGCCTGCTCGAGGAGCACCTCAGCCACTGCGTCAGCCAGGCGATGGCCGACGGCGGCGACGGCGCGGCCGAGAAGGTCAAGGAAGCCTCCGACGCGATCGCCCGTCTTGTGCGATCCTGAATCCCAAAACTGCGATCCTGAATCCCGAAACCCAGAGTAAATATGATTAGAAAGGCAGCTAATGGTAACGACGGCTTACAAGGTCACGGGAATGAGCTGCGAGCACTGCGTTAACGCGGTGACCAGTGAGTTGAGCAGCCTTAGCGGCGTGTCCGATGTAAAGGTCGACCTGGTGCCAAACGGCGTCTCCCTGGTGACGATCACCAGCGATGAGGCGCTGGCCAACGACGCGATTGGCACGGCGCTTGACGAAGCCGGCGACTATCAGGTCACGGCAGGCTGAACGCGACGTGGGCGACTCCGGCTTGCTCAGCCGGTAAAAACGCACCATCGACCGCTCGGCCTGCCGGACTCCCCTGTTCCCGTCCTCAGCCGACACCGAGTCCGACCAGAACCTCGTCCAGGTGACCCGATCGAGCCTGCTCAACGAGCACCTGGAACTGGCCGGCGCTCATCTGGACGCGCTGGCCGAAATCGTCGGTGATGACGATGCGCCGCTCCGGCGCGGCCGCGTGGTCGATGAACAGTTCCGGGCAGCCGCAGTTGCACTGACCGCACAGTATCGCGAACTTGATAAGTCCTCCGCTAGTTTCCTGCATCGCCGCATTCCTCCATCACTGGGCTCCCGTTCCAGCATTACACGCACCTAGGATACGGTCAACAAAAATATCCAGCTCATTCCGTTCGGGTGTCATCTGAAATATGCACGGCAAACTCCAACACCGGCGGCAGTTGATAAATACCCTATAGAGGTACCGCGAATACCCCACCCCGGTTTTATATTTGAGCGGTGTGGGTTATGGAAGATGCGCCGTCTGTCTGAGGGTGTACAGGCCGATGAGGATGAACGCGATCGGGAGAATCCAGTGGCCGTGGCGGGCTAGCACGCCGGTGATGCGCTCGTGGCGGACCAGCAGCGAGCCGGCCAGGCACCAGACCGCGACGCCGACCGCGAAGACAGCGAGCATCACGGCGATCTGGCCGGCCCCCGCGGTGGCGAAGACAGGCGTGTAAGCGGCCACGTTATCGGCGCCGTCAACAATGGTGAGCGCGGCCACGCCGAGCAGGCCGCCCGCCGACGGCGGGGCGGGCCGCTCGCCGCGGCGCACGGTCATGATGACCTGTACCAGCGTGACGGCGCCAAGAGTGAACGGGATCAGCGCGAGCACCCAGAGCCAGCGGGCCGGGAGCAGCGACAGGCCCCGGCCGGCCGCGAGCGAGAGCCCGGCGAGCAGGCCGAAGCCGAGGTACTGACCGGCCCAGATCTCCCATCGCCGCGGCCGGCCGGCCGCCCGCGAGGCCGCGGAAAGCAGCGCGAGCACGACCAGGTCATCGACGTTGGTCCCCGCGAACAGCGCGACCGCTGTGGCGGCCGAGGCGGGCAGCGAGCTCACGGGCGCAGCGTACTAGTGAGACCCGGCCCGCCGCGGCGCCGGAACCGCCGCTGAGCGGGGCGACGGCAATTTAGCCGCGGGACGCCGATTGCCGCGCCGTTCTCACGAGGCGCTGCCGCCGGTCGCCAGCCGCATCAGATCGCTGTCGATGTTGATCCCGAGTTCGGTCCCCCCGGCCGAGCCCAATTCGTGCTGGTAGCTCTGCCACGCCTCGTCGCGTACCTTGCGGGCGAAGCCGGACTCCATCAGCAGCACCAGCTCAAACGCGGCCCGGTCAATCCGCTTGTTCAGCGCGCCGTCGGCCCAGTCCTCGGGGGCGGCGAACAGCGACGTCGGCACCGGCAGGGTGCGCAGGTAGGCGAAGAGCGACCGCATCTGGTCGTCCACCACCAGCGCGTGCCGCGCGGTGCCGGCCGTCGC
>JBEKEK010000063.1:0-39225 GCA_050013875.1 Trebonia sp.
CCGGGCGACGGCTCGTTGAGCGGGAACTTAACCCGGTGGTTGCCGCTGGCGACCACCTTGCTCATCAGCGCCGAGTACTCGGTGGCGATGTCGTCGCCGATGAACTCGGCCATGTTGGTGAAGCCCATCACCCGGTTGTAGAACTCCACCCACTCGTCCATCCGGCCGAGTTCCACGTTGCCGACCACGTGGTCGAGCGCGATGAAGGCCGGCCCGCCGTCCGCGCGGGCGGCGCTGGACCTCGCCACGTACCCAGGCAGGTACACGCCGTGGTAGCGGGACCGGTCCACCAGGGTGTGCACGGTGTCCCCGTAGGCGGCGAGCGACGCGACCCGGACGGTCCCGTCGCCGTCGGTCACGTCGTGCGGCTCGTCGACCACCCGCGCACCGGATGCCCGGGCGTGCGCCACGCACTTGTCCACGTCAGGCACCTCAAGGGCCACATCAATGACGCCGTCCCCATGCCGCCGGTGGTGGTCGGCGAGCGCGCTGTCCGTCGACACCGCCCCCTTGATGACGAACCGCACGGCGCCAGCCCGCAGCACGTAGGCGATGTGGTCCCGGTTGCCCGTCTCCGGGCCCGAGTACGCCTCAAGTTCCATGCCGAAGGCAAGCTGGAGGTACATCGCGGACTGGGTGGCGTTCCCCGAGACCCACACGACGCCATCCCAGCCAGTCACCGGGAATGGGTCATCGCTCAGGTCGTGCGCGACGACCCCGGTGAGCAGGTCCGGGCTGGCAAGCTCCGCGCTGGCTGTCATCGGTGCCTCCGATAGTCAAGAGAGATCAAGTTCACAGCCATTGGAACGGTCCGTGGCTCTACGATGCAACCAAGACATTTTTCGCTAGACATGGAAGACATTTTGCGGAGTAAGTTCGGCTCTAATCTAGACAGATTGTATAGCTAGTCGCGGAGGACGCACGGTGCCCGATCTAGACGCACTCGACTTGGCGCTGCTCACCGCCCTGCGCGAGAACCCCCGGGCGGGCGCCCTCGCCCTGTCCCGGCTCACCCATGTCGCCCGCGCCACCGTGGAATCACGGCTGAGCCGGCTGGAGCGGTCTGGCGTGATCACCGGCTACGGGCCGGACATTGACGTAGCGGCGGCCGGGTTCACCGTGACCGCGTTCGTCACCCTGGAGATCGCCCAGGGCGCCCTCGACCGGGTCACGGCCGACCTGGCCGCCATCCCCGCCGTCCTCGAGGCCTACGCGGTCACCGGTTCGGCCGACATGATCTGCAAGGTCGCGGCCACCTCGCACGCCGACCTGCAGCAGACCCTGCTCCGCATCGACTCCTCCCCCTCGGTCGCCCGCTCTACCAGCGCGATTGCCCTCTCCACGGTGATCGCCCCCCGCGACCTCCCGCTGCTGACCTCCCGCGCCCCCGCCAGCACGTCCCGTTCCCCCGCCTTCCGGTTAGCCCGCTGTATGCGCTGGGGTCTGTCCCCGCCTGCCCCGTTCTGGCGGCGCACCGCGGCGATCCGGTCACCTCGCTGCCCCTTTACCGGACACACTCCCGCGCTCCGGTCGCCTCACCCCCCGTAACCCAACGCACCCCCGCGTTCCGGCTGGGGAACACGGGGGTGGCGGTCTTCGAAGTAAGTGCGGACTTTCGCCGCGGGTCAGGTCACTTCCTGACGGCGTCCTTGACGTTCTCGCCGGCCTGCTTAAGGTCGCCCTTGACCTCGTCGGCCTTGCCCTCGGCCTCGAGCGTAGGGTCGTCAACGGCCTTACCGTAGGCCTGCTTGACCTTGCCCTTGGCCTCCTGGGCCTTGTCCTTAGCCTTGTTCTCTGCACTCATGGCCGTTCCTCCCTCGTTGGACGTTTCGGCCGTACCTTGGGCCACTGCCCATGCGATCGGCGTTTACTCAGGCCTTGGGCTCGTCTAGCTTGAAACCGACCTTGAGCGTCACCTGGAAGTGGATACGCTGGTCGCCCTCGATCCGCCCGCGGATGTCGCTGACCTCGAACCAGTCGAGGTTGTGCAGGGTCTTCGAGGCGCGGCCGATGGCCCCCTTGACCGCGTCGTCAATGCTCTCGGCCGAGGAGCCGACGATCTCGCTCACGGAGTAGATGCTGTCTGACATCGATATCCCTCCCGTAGTTTTACCCGGGAGCTACCCACTGCCGGGCGTCGTACCCGCATCGCGCACCTACTCATTCCACCTGGCCTGCTAGCTCCCACGTGACACAGCCGACACGGAAGTGAGGCCGGCTGGTTGGCCGAAAACGTTCGCGGTAGCGTGACTTGTATGAGCGAACCGCAGTTTCACCGTGACCGCCGTGAGCATGGCGGTGCTCCGCAGCGCCTCGACCAGAACACGCTGGATGAGATGACCGAGGACGAGCGCGTCGACGCGGGGCTGGACACCTTCAACCCCGACGAAGTGCCGCCTGCCACCGATCCGCTGCCGCCAGGCATCCCGCCCGAGAAGCCGGATGTCCGGCAGAGCGCCGAGTACCAGGATGCGCAGGCCGAGATCGACCGGGAGGAAGCGGCCGGCGAACTCCGCGCAGTGGACGCCGACCACCCGTTCCCGCCAACTCACTACGACAACAGCTGACCGGCCGGCCAACGACTTGCCCGCGCCCTGTCATCTACGCCAACGACAGCGCCAATTAGTGTCGATGGCGTAGCCGACAGGTTCAAGCAGGTCGATGGCGTAGCCGACAGGTCAGGCCCCTGTCATCTACGCCAACGACAGCGCCAATTAGTGTCGATGGCGCAACTGACAGGATCAATCGGGTCGATGGCGTAGCCGACAGGTGTAGACGGGGATCGCGGCGGAGGCGCCAGCGGCTAGCCGAGAGGGACTCGGTACATGATCTCCTGGCCGTAGGCGGTGAAGCCGGCTTGGCGGAGGATCGGGGCTGAGGTTTCGACGCGGCCCTTGACCAGCGCCATAGTGGCGCCGTGGGCCGCGCCGTAGCGGAGCCGGGCGGCGAGGAGTGCGCGGTAGACGCCCTGGCGCCGGGCCTCCTGGCGGACGGCGCCGCCCCAGAGACGGGCAACGCCGTCGGTCATGGCGATGCCGCCGGAGCCAACCGGTTCGCCATCCGCGTACGCGACGACCATCCCGCCATCGCCTCCGGCGACGGTGCCGCTGTCGCGTTTGGACTCTTCCTCCAGGCGCTGCTCCGGCGGCATCGACCCGCCGAACACGGTGACGCCCACCTGAGTGCCGTCCCTGAGCGTCGAGAGGTCGGTGGCCCAGCGCAGCGAGACCTGCCGGGCCGGCGGCAGGAGGTCGGGCGCGCCGTGGCTCAGATCGACCGCCAGCACATCGAGCGTCTCGTCCACCGTCGCGCCGCGCGCCACCAGCAGGTCCGCGACCTCGGGCGGGCTGTCCAGCCGGACCCGCCAGTGCAGGTCGGGCAGGCCGAACCGGCGGGCCCGGTCGAGCACCGTGCCGACCGCCTCCGGTGAAGCCCCGGTTGCCTCCGGCGGGCTGAATCTGAGCAGCTCAAGCGGGTGCTCGAAGTAGTCGGGGAAGCGAACGAGCAGATACTCAGCGGTCGCCTCGGTGATGGCGTTGTCGGGGATCCATGACCACGCGTTGCTCGCGGCGATGACCGTTTCGGCTGACAGGCTCATGATGCGGCGACCTCCTGCGGACCGATGGTATCCGGCGGCCGATGCCACCGGGCTGGGATCGGCGGCGCGACGGGTGTGCGAGTCTGGACGCATGGACGACGACGTGCCCGAGGTGCTTGACCTGCCGGTGGGAATTCCGGCCAGCAGAATGTCGCACCGGAGAGAGTCGGACTCGATGGGGGTCATCGACGTGCCGGCCGACCGGTACTGGGGAGCGCAGACCCAACGGTCCCTCATCCACTTCGGCGATATCGGGCCTGACCTGGTGCCGCGCGAGGTCTACCACGCGTTCGGCCACGTGAAGAAGGCCGCCGCGCTGGCCAACGGGAAGGCGGGACGGCTGCCGGCCTGGAAGGCGTCGCTGATCGCGCGGGTCTGCGACGAGGTCATCGATGCCGAGCTTGACGAGCATTTCCCGCTCCGCATCTGGCAGACCGGCTCGGGCACCCAGTCGAACATGAACGTCAACGAGGTCATCTCCAACCGCGCGATACAGCTGACCGGCGGGGAGATCGGCTCCAAGACGCCGGTGCACCCCAACGATCACGTCAACATGGGGCAGTCGTCGAACGACACCTTCCCGACGGCGATGCACATCGCGGCGGTGCGGGTGGTGCACGAGTCGGTCATCCCGGAGGTCACCGCGCTCCGCGACGCCATCGCCGCCAAGGCGCGGCTATGGCGGGACGTGGTGAAGATCGGGCGGACCCACCTGCAGGATGCGGTCCCGCTCACCGTGGGGCAGGAGTGGTCTGGTTACGCCGCGCAGCTCTCACGGGCGATTGACGGGCTCTCCCAGTCCTGTGCGGGCCTGTATGAGCTGGCCGTGGGCGGCACCGCGGTTGGCACCGGGCTCAACGCGCCGCCCGGGTTCGGGGCGGAGGTGGCCACGCTGATCGCGTCGGCCACGGGCTACCCGTTCGTGACCGCGCCCAACAAGTTCGCGGCGCTTGGCGGCTCGGACGCGGTCGCGGCGGCGTCAGGGGGACTGCGCGGGCTGGCCGTGCCACTGGCCAAGATCGCCAACGACATCCGCTGGCTCGGCTCCGGGCCCCGGGCCGGGCTCGGTGAGCTGATCCTGCCGGAAAACGAGCCGGGGTCCTCGATCATGCCGGGCAAGGTGAACCCGACGCAGTGCGAGGCCATGCTGATGGTCTGCGCGCAGGTGCTCGGCAATGACGCGACCGTCGGATTCGCCGCCTCCGCGGGGAACCTGGAGCTGAACACCATGCGGCCGGTGATCATCGCCAACTTCCTGCACTCGGCGACGCTGCTGGCGGGGGCGTGCCGCACGTTCCGGGTCTTCTGCGTGGAGGGCGCGTCGCTAAACGCCGCGCGGATCGCCGAGGACGTTGACCGGTCGCTCATGCTGGTCACCGCCCTGTCGCCGGTCATCGGCTACGACAAGGCGGCCGAGATCGCGCACCAGGCCAGCCATTCGGGGTCCACCCTGCGCGAGGCGGCGCTAGCACTCGGGTACGTCAGTGCCGAGGAGTTCGACCGGATCATCGACCCGGCCTCGATGGTCGGCGAGTTCCCGCCGATCCCCTAGCCGGGCTGGGGCTACCTAGGCAGTGGGGCTGGGCGGGGCTGGCCAGGGCGTGGCGTCGTCGGTGCCCGCGTCGGTGCCGGCGTTGGCGGCCAGCTGGCGGAGCTGGGCGTCGAGGGTGGCCAGGGCGGCTTCGGTGAATCCGGCGCGGAGCCTTGCGTCGAAGGCGACCGCGGCGGCGCGCAGGCGGAGGAAGGCGGCCTCGCCCGCCTCGGTCAGCGTGACTACCTGGACGCGGCGGTTAGCGCTGTCGCGGGTGCGATCCACCAGACCCTGGGCGTTAATGGCGTTCAGGTGGTGGGTCAGCGTGGCCCCGGTGATGCCGACTGCCTCGGCGAGCTCGCGCTGGTTGGCGGGCCGCCGGGTCTTCAGGTTGAGCAGGATGAGCCAGACCGGGAGCGAGCCGCCCGCCGCTACCAGGGCGGCGTCGAAGGCACGCTCCACGGTCCGGGACGCCTGGGCCAGGCGAAGGCCGATCGGCAGCGGAAACGGTGCGGGCATGCGAGTCAGCTTAACATAATTCATAGATATCTAACTGTTTGACATCCAATTCTTCGATGTCTAATGTTTGAGTGAACCGCGTGCACGCGCCAGCTCACGCGGACCGCACTTGGCAAGGGAGGACACGGCAATGACCGAGAACACGACCCAGCCCACACACTCAGCACAACCCACAGACCCAGCGCAGCCCAACGGACCCGGCCCGACCAGCGGACCGGCGCGGAGCACCGCATCCCCGCAGACCAACCCACCGGCTCAGCCCAACGAACCGCCACCGGCCAACGCACCGGCGAAGGCCAACGGACCGGCGCAGCCCAGTGAACAGTCGCAACGGGTCGACGCGGCCGCGATGCGGCGCCGGTCCGGGATCTTCCGGGTGATCAATGTGCCGATGCGGGCGGTACTCTCGCTGCCGTTCCCCACCCCGCTGAGCAAGAACCTCATGCTCGTGCGGTACACGGGGCGGAAGTCGGGGCGGGTCTACCGGCAGCCGCTGAGCTACGCGCGCGACGGCGGGGCGCTGCTCACCCCCGGCGGCGGCCGGTGGACGCTGAACATGGAGGGCGGGCGGCCGGTCCAGATCCGGCTGCGCGGGCGCGACGTGGCCGCCCGCCCCGAACTCGTCCGGGAGCCGGGCGAGGTTGAGCGCCTCCTCGATGTCATCGTCGCGGAGAACCCGCCAGCCGCCCGCTACATCCCGCTGCCGCGGATGGCCGATGGCCACCTGGAGCCCAACGCGCTCGCCGCCGCCATCGACCACGGCTTCGCCATCGTCCGCTGGAACCTGGGCTGAGCCGCGCGCCCGCAGCGCGATGGCGGAAACAGCAAATACCCCGCCTTTCCAGCCATCGGGCACTTCCAGTTCACGGCTCGTGACCGCCTTGGGGCCAAAGTTGTACGCTTCTCTGCGCCGTTTTGCGTCTAATGTCCGCTTTGCCGGTGCAAGATGTGCCCTAAGGCGCTCTCCGGGCACGTTCATGCCGCGACAAGGCCGACTGTTCTGAAGGGACCCCGACTACTACGGCTTGTAGTAGAAGCCGTAGGCTGACGCGGGTGGGAGTGAATCAGCACTACCTCTACGAAGCCCGGCAAATGCAGGCCTTGTCGCTGACAGTCCACATTCCGCTGGTGTGCTTCGGCATCGCGTTCCCGGTGCTTGTGCTGTTCGCGGAGTACCGGTACCTGCGCACCGGCGATCAGGTCTACCGGACGCTCGCCCGGCGCTGGTCGCGGATCATGCTCGCGCTGTTCGCGGTCGGGGTCGTCACCGGGACAATCCTGTCGTTCGAGCTGGGGCTGCTGTGGCCGGTCTGGATTCAGGACTTCGGGAACGTCTTCGGGCTCGGGTTCACCCTGGAGGGGTTCTCGTTCTTCGTCGAGGCCATCTTCATCGGGATCTACGCCTACGGGTGGGACCGGCTCCGGCCCAGGACGCATTTCCTCTGCGGGATCCCCATCGCGATCGCGGGCGTCGCGGGCTCGTTCTTCGTCATCGCGGTCAACAGCTGGATGAACCACCCGGCGGGGTTCACGCTGAGCGATGGCCGCGCGGTGGACGTCCGTCCGTGGCGGGCACTGTTCGACAACCCGATGTTCTGGAGCGAGTACACGCACATGTACTTCGCTGCCTTCATCGTCTGCGGGTTCCTGCTGGCAGGCGCGTACGCCTGGGGCTTCCTGCGGGGACGGCGCGGGCGCTACCAACGGGTGGCGTTCGGCATCACGATGTCGGCCGCCTCGGTGGCGGCACCGTTGCAGGTGATCGTGGGCGACTGGGCCGCCCGCGACGTAGCGGTCTACCAGCCGGTCAAGCTGGCGGCAATGGAAGGCCTGTCCACCACCACGCGCGGCGCGGCCGAGCACCTGCTCGGCTGGTACAACGGGCACGCGGTGGTCTGGGGCATCGAGATCCCCCGGCTGCTTTCGATACTCGCCTTCCACAACCCCAACGCGGTGGTGAAAGGGCTGGACATCGTGCCGCTGGCAGACCAGCCGCCGGTCAACGTGGTGCGGTTCTCCTTCCAGACCATGGTCGGCATCGGCACCCTGCTCGCGCTGATCGCCTTGATTTACCTGTTCCTCCGGTTCCGGCGGCGCGAGCTGCCCCGATGGCTGCTGCTCGGCGTGGTCGCCGCCGGGCCGCTGTCGGTGGTCGCGCTGATCGCCGGCTGGATCACTACCGAGGTCGGCCGCCAGCCGTGGATCGTCTACGAGGTGATGCGGGTCGATGCCGCGGTCACCGGGGCAAGCGACATACCGATCGGCTATGGCGCGCTGTCGGTGGTCTACGTCATCCTGGCGGTGATCGTCTTCCTGATCCTGCGGCGGCTGGCCCGGACGCCGATGCCGCCGGAGCTGCCCGTCGAGCTCGCCGCGGAGGGCGTTGATGGCTTACCTGCCGGTGGCGTTCATCCTCGCCGGGATGGCCGCTTACACGGTGCTGGCGGGCGCGGACTTCGGCGCCGGGCTGTGGACGCTGCTGGCCGTCGGCGGCTCGGCGGACGCCCGCCGGATCCGCGACGAGGCCAGGCACGCGATGGGGCCGGTCTGGGAGGCCAACCACGTCTGGCTGATCTTCGTGCTGGTCGTCGCCTGGACGGCGTACCCGGTCGCGTACGGCTCGATCACCTCGACGCTGGCCGCCCCCCTGCTGATCGCCGCGATCGGCATTATCTTCCGCGGCGCCGCCTACGCGCTGCGTGGTGTCGCGGACCAGTCCCGGTTCGCTGAGTACCTGTTCGCGCTGTCGTCGGTGCTCACGCCGTTCGCGCTGGGCACGGCGATCGGCGCCATCGCCATCGGGCGGGTGCCGGCCGGCAACGCGGCGGGCAACCCCGTGACCTCGTGGCTGAACCCGGCGTCGGTGCTGATCGGCGCGCTCGCGGTGGTCTTCTCCGGCTACCTCGCCGCCGTGTACCTGGCCGCCGACTCACAGCGTCACGCGGCAGGGGCGGGTCCGGCCGGGACTGGGGATGACGCGGGTGCGGAGGTAGCGGACCCCCAAGCGGATGCGGAGGCCGGGCTGGACGACCGCGAGCTGGCGGACGCTTTCCGGCGCCGCGCGCTCGCCGCGGGGCTGGTCTCCGGCACGCTGGCCCTGGCCGGGCTGCTGGTGATGCGCCACTCCGGGCTTAACCTGACCCACGGCGCCGCCCTGGCGCTTGTCTGCGTTTCCGCCGTCGCCGGGCTGGCCACCCTGGTGCTGTGCTGGCGGTACCGGTTCGAGCTGGCCCGGGTGACGGCGGCGCTCGCGGTGGCCGCCGTCGTCGTCGGCTGGGCGGCCGGGCAGGCACCCCGCTTCCTGCCCGGGCTGACCGTCGTGCAGGCGGCGGCCGGCCGGTCAACCCTCGTCGCCCTGGTCATCGCCGTTGGCTGCGGCGCGGTGGTGCTGATCCCGTCACTCGCGCTGCTGTTCACCCTGTACCTGCGCGGCCGTCTCTACACCCCCGAGCATCCCGCGCCCGGGCGCGCCGTCCCGGTGACGGCGCCTTCCCTCTCCCCGCAACAGGTAGAAGTGGTGGATCGGGCGGCAGGGGCCGGAGGTGCGGGAAGCGCGGAAGACGCTGCCGAAGCGCGGGGAGGGGCCGTCGAAGGGCCTGTTGTCGCGTCGTCGACCGTGCGCGGCTGGGGCGGGGCGGCGGGCATCGGGCTGGTGGCGGGTGCGGGGCTGCTTGTGTTCGCCGATGCCGGCTGGGCGCATCTGCTCGGTGTGGTCTGCCTTGTCGTCTGCGCCGTCTCGGTGTTCCGGCTAAGCGCCACTGGCTAAGTTCGTGCTTTGCCGCTGGGTTGGCGGGTAATAGCCGCCCTGTAACGGGTGGCTGTTTTCCGTGACTGACATGGGGCTGCGGGGCGCGGCCGGCTGGGGTTTTACCAAGGAGGCGGGGATGGCGGACGAGGCGTTCGACGTGATCGTGATCGGGGCGGGCCCCACCGGGGAGAACGTCGCCGACCGGGCGATCCGCGGCGGGCTGACCGCGGCGATCGTGGAGGCCGAGCTCGTCGGCGGTGAGTGCTCGTACTGGGCGTGCATGCCGAGCAAGGCACTGCTGCGCCCGGCCGCCGCGGTTTCCGAGGCCCGGGCAGTCAATGGGGTGACCGGTGCGCGGCTGAACCCGCCCGAGGTGCTCGCGCGGCGGGACTCCTTCGCCCACCACTGGACGGACGACGGACAGGTCGCGTGGCTCGAGAGCGCGAAGATCGTTCTCTTCCGCGGCCACGGCAAGATCGTGGGCGAGCGTCTGGTCCAGGTCGGCGACACCCGGCTGCGGGCCCGGCAGGCGGTAGTGATCGCCACCGGCACCACCGCTGCCGTGCCCGCCGTGCTGGCCGGCGTTAACCCGTGGACCAGCCGTGCGGCGACAAGCGCGCACGCCGTACCGGGGCGGCTGGTGATCGTCGGCGGCGGCGTGGTCGGCTGCGAGATGGCCACCGCCTGGTCGGCGCTCTGCTCGGAGGTCACGCTGGTCTGCCCCGGGCGGCTGCTTGACCGGCTCCCCGACTTCGCCGGGGACCTGGTGGCGGCGGGACTGCGCGATGCCGGGGTCGACGTCCGGCTTGGCGTTGGCGTGACAGAGGCGAAGCGAGCGGACGCGGGCGCTGACGGCGGCTCGGGTAACGGCGGGCCGGTTACGGTGGTGCTTGACGACGGGACTTCGGTTGAGGCGGACGAGATCCTGGCGGCCACCGGCCGGTCACCGCATACCGGGGACATCGGGCTTGAGGCGGCCGGCCTGACCCCCGGCTCCTGGCTCGACGTCGACGACACGATGCGGGTGCCCGCCGTCGAGGGCGGCTGGCTGTACGCCGCGGGCGACGTCAACCACCTGGCGCTGCTCACCCATATGGGCAAGTACCAGGCCCGCATCTGCGGCGACGCGATCGCCGCCCGCGCCGCGGGCCGCGAGCCCACGGTCCGCGATCTTGCCAGCAAGACCTGCGTGCCCCAGGTCATCTTCACGATCCCCGAGGTCGCCGCCGTCGGCCTCACGGCGGCGCAGGCCGGGGCGGCGGGCCACCGGATCCGCACCGTCGAGTACGAGATCGGCAAGGTCGCGGGGGCCAACCTGTTTGCCGACGGTTACAACGGCCGTGCCCAGATGGTCGTAGACCAGGACCGCCGAACCATCCTCGGCCTGACCCTCGTCGGCCCCGGCGTCGGCGAACTCATCCACTCCGCCACCATCGCCGTGGCCGGCCAAGTCCCCCTAGCCAGTCTCTGGCACGCCGTCCCCAGCTACCCCACCATCAGCGAAATCTGGCTCCGCCTGCTCGAGACCTACGGCCTCTAGCACCCGCCGCGTCGCCCAAATCGTCCCAGAGCCGTGATTGTGTGTCGTTCGGGTCGTATAGCGCCCACAAGTACACACGGTAACGGTAACGGGACTTTGTGGCCGGAGTCCCGCGCGTGGTCCAGCAGGAGACACCCCGCACCCCCGCGACCAGCGCTTTCGCCGAGCATCGTCTATCACTAAGAGTAATCTAGTAATTACGCAAAGATTTTGTCTCTGAGGTGTAACACCGGGAGGGGCCCAGACGTTTCGGTTGCAGGGTTTCCCCCGAGGGGCCCCCGGATGCCCCCCCGTCCGGGGGCCCTGCAATAGGTTCCGGTGCGCGGACCTGGGGCGGGGCCCGAAGTAACCGTCGTCGGCCGCGGCCCGCCATCAGCCGCGGCCGATGAACGGCATCCGCTTCGCCTGATAGATGGCATCCGCTGCCGCCGGCGAACGGATTAGCCGCGGCCGATGAACGGCATCGTCGTCGCGGTGATCGTCAGGAACTGGACGTTCGCGTCGAGCGGCAGGCCCGCCATGAAGACCACCGCGTCCGCCGCGAGCCGGGGGTCGAACGTGGGCTCCGCCTTGACCGACCCGTCGGCCTGCGGCGCGCCGGCCGCGATCTGTTCGGTCATCGCGGTGTTCGCGTTCCCGATGTCGATCTGGCCGCAGGCAATGTTGTACGGACGGCCGTCCAGCGAGATCGACTTGGTCAGGCCGGTGATCGCGTGCTTGGTCACCGTGTAGCCGACCGAGCGCGGCCGCGGGGTGTGGGCGGAGATCGAGCCGTTGTTGATGATCCGGCCGCCCATCGGCTGCTGCGCCTTCATCATCGCCACCGCGTGGTGCGCGCACAGGTACGAGCCGGTGAGGTTGGTGCCCACGATCGACTGCCAGCCCGCCGGGCTGACCTCATCCACGGCGCCGGCCGGGGCGCCGGTGCCGGCGTTGTTGACCAGCAGATCGAGCCGCCCGAAGCGCTCCCGCACCGCCGCGAACAGCGCCGCCACCGAGTCCGCGTCGGCGACGTCGGCCGGCACCGGCAGGACCATCTCCGGCAGCGCGAGCGCCACCGTGTCGTTCAGCAGCTCGGCCCGGCGCCCGGCGGCGACGACGAACCACCCCTTGTCGGCCAGCGCTATCGTGATCATCCGGCCGAGCCCGGAACCAGCCCCGGTTACGACCGCCACCTTCTCAGTAGTCATGAGCCCTGAGCGTAGGACCACCGATCGTTAAGGCGGAAGATGTTGATCTCGCCCCTGGGGGTGAAGGGCAGCGGGGCGGTCAGTGAGGCCTCTGGGGTTGGCGGGGCTGGGCGGGGCGGGCAGCGGCGGGGCAGGCGTGCCGGTACCGGGCCTACTCGCCGGTGAAGGCGGGCTTGCGCTTCTCCAGGAAGGCGGCGACGCCCTCGCGGAAGTCCTTGGAGTCGGCCAGCTCTCCCTGCAGCGCGGCCTCGAGGGCCAGCTGCTCGGGCATCTGGCGGTAGAGCCAGTGGTTGAGCTCGCGCTTGCTGCCCGCGTAGGAGCGGGTCGGGCCGTTGCTGAGGCGCTCGAGCAGGGCGTCGGCGCGGGCGGCGAACTCGCCGTCCGGCCAGGCCGCGTTGACCAGGCCGATGTCGGCCGCCCTGGCCGCGGTGACCGGCTCGCCAAGCAGCGCCATCTCGGCCGCCCGGGCGAAGCCGATGCGGGACGGGACGAACAGCGACGCGCCGGCGTCGGGGACCAGCCCGATGTTCACGAACGCGAGCGTGAAATACGCGGACTCGGCCGCCACGACCAGGTCGCCCGCGAGCGCGAGCGAGAGGCCCGCACCCGCGGCCGGCCCGTTGACCGCGGTGACCACGGGCTTCGCCATCTCGCGGATGGCGGTGATGATCGGGTTGTACCAGCCGATGAGGGTGGCCTTGGTGTCGAGCCGCCCGTCGTTGGCGGCGGCCTTCTCCATGCCCTCCTTCAGGTCGGCACCCGAGCAGAACGCCCGGCCGGCGCCGGTCAGCAGGACCGCGCGAACCGCGTCGTCGGCCGCGGCTGACCGCAGCGCGCTGAGCAGGTCGGCGGACAGGTCGCTGGACCAGGCGTTCATCCGCTCCGGCCGGTTCAGCTCGATTTTCACGGCGTGGCCGGCCCGGTGGACGTTCACGGTGCCGTAATCGAGGTCTGGCTGATCGTCGCTCACGACGGTCATGCTAACAAGTCAGTTATGGCCAATCACGAGCGTGAAACCAGCAAATCGGGCAAGTCGGGTCAATCGTCGCCGTCAAAGACGGTCAAGCCGGGTGACGAGGTCACACCGGCGGCAAAGCCGCAAAAGCTGCCCAAGCGGGCGTATGCGGGCGAGCTCTACCGGCTGCAGGCGGAGCTGGTCAAGGTCCAGGAGTGGATGCGCACGTCGGGCGCGCGGATCGTGATCATCTTCGAGGGCCGCGACGCGGCGGGCAAGGGCGGCACGATCAAGCGGGTCACGCAGTACCTGAACCCACGCGTCGCGCGGATCGCCGCGCTGCCCAAGCCGACCGAGCGGGAGAGCACCCAGTGGTACTTCCAGCGGTACATCGCGGAACTGCCCGCGGCGGGCGAGATGACGCTGTTCGACCGGTCCTGGTACAACCGGGCCGGGGTGGAGCACGTGATGGGGTTCTGCACCAAGCAGGAGTACGCGCGCTTCCTGCACCAGTGCCCGCTCTTCGAGCGGATGCTGGTCGAGGACGGCATCCTGCTGCGCAAGTACTGGTTCTCGGTCAGCGACTCCGAGCAGCAGAAGCGGTTCGAGTCCCGGCTCACCGACCCGATGCGGCGGTGGAAGCTCTCCCCGATGGACCTGGAGTCCATCACCCGCTGGGAGTCGTACTCGCGGGCCAAGGACGACATGTTCACCCTGACCGACATCCCCGAGGCGCCGTGGTTCGTGGTCGAGTCCGACGACAAGCAGCGGGCGCGGATCAACATGATGGCGCACCTGCTCTCCACGATCCCGTATCACGACGTACCGGAGCCGTCGCTCAAGCTCCCGCGCCGCCCCAAGTCAACCGGCTACGTGCGGCCGCCGATCGACATGCAGACCTTTGTTCCCGATTACGCCGCATCGCTAGCCCGCTAGCCGGCAACCGCGAACGGCTAAGGTAGGCCGGTAGCAACGAGGCGATAGGTATGACGAGGGCAGACCGAAGGAGACGAGGACGATATGACCGCCCAGGCGACTGCGCAGATCGGCGTCACGGGGCTTGGCGTGATGGGCCGGAACCTGGCCCGGAACTTTGCCAGGCATGGTTACCCGACGGCCCTGCACAACCGGACGACGGCCAGGACCGACGCCATCATGGCGGAGTTCGGACATGAGGGCACCTTCGTCCCCGCGCACACCGCTGAGGAGTTCGTCGCCAGCCTGGAGCGCCCGCGCCGCCTGGTCATCATGGTGAACGCGGGCGCGGCGACCGACGCGGTCATCGAGGAATTCGCCCCGCTCCTTGAGCCGGGAGACATGATCATCGACGGCGGCAACGCGCACTTCAACGACACCCGGCGTCGCGAGGCCGCCCTGCGGGACCAGGGCATCCACTTCGTCGGGATGGGCGTTTCCGGCGGCGAGGAGGGCGCGCTCAACGGCCCGTCGATCATGCCAGGCGGCTCGGCGGAGTCCTACCGGTCACTGGGCCCGATGCTCGAAGCCATCGCCGCGAAGGTCGACGGCGTGCCCTGCGCGACCCACGTTGGCCCGGACGGTGCCGGGCACTTCGTGAAAATGGTCCATAACGGCATCGAGTACGCCGACATGCAGCTGATCGCGGAGGCGTACGACCTGCTCCGGCACGCAGGCGGGTACGAGCCCGCGCAGATCGCCGAGATCTTCCGCACCTGGAACACCGGGCGGCTCGACTCCTACCTCATCGAGATCACCGCCGAGGTTCTCGCCCACACCGACGCCAAGACGGGGCGCCCGTTCGTCGACATCGTGCTCGACCAGGCCGAGCAGAAGGGCACCGGCCGGTGGACCGTCCAGGTTGGCCTCGACCTTGGCGTGCCGGTCGACGGGATCGCCGAGGCGACCTTCGCCCGGTCGCTGTCCGGCCACACCGACCTGCGCACCGCCGCCCGCGGGCTCGCGGGGCCTGGCCGTGCGGCGGTCTCCGACCCCGGGGCGTTCGCCGACAAGGTCGAGCAGGCGCTGTACGCCTCCAAGATCGTCTCCTACGCCCAGGGCTGGAACATGATCGCCGCGGGCAGCGAGGAGTATGACTGGGACATCGACCTCGGGAAGATGGCGGTCATCTGGCGCGGCGGCTGCATCATCCGGGCCGCGTTCCTTGACCGCATCCGGGCCGCCTACGCCGCCAACCCGCAGCTGCCGACGCTGCTCGCCGACCCCGACTTCGGCAAGGAAGTCGCGGAGGCCCAGGACGCCTGGCGCGACGTGGTGGCGACCGCGGTAACCGGCGGAATCCCGGTGCCCGGGTTCTCGGCCGCGCTGGCGTACTATGACGCGCTGCGCGCGGAGCGGCTGCCCGCGGCGCTCGTCCAGGGCCTGCGCGACTTCTTCGGCGCGCACACCTACCGTCGCACCGACGCCGAGGGCAGCTTCCATACGCTGTGGGCAGATGACCGCTCAGAAGTCAGCCGGTAAGGCAGAAGTCAGCCGGTAACCACTACTCGCGATTATCAGGCAAACTTAGGCGGGTGAACGACGGCGAATTGCGGCGGCAGGCCGCCGAACTGGGTGTCTCTGTTAGCTATTGGGACTGGCAGGGACGCGAGGTCACCGTGCCCGGTGAGACGTTGCGGGCGATTGTGACGGCGCTGGAGGCGGTACCGCTGCCGGCCGGCCACGCTCCGACCCCGCGCGAGGCGGTCGCCCCGGTGCCGTCGGAGCGGTCCTGGGGTTTCAGCGTGCAGCTGTACTCGCTGCGCTCGGGCGGTTCCTGGGGCCACGGTGACCTGCGGGATCTGGCTGACTTCGCCACCTGGTCGGCGCGCGACCTCGGGGCCGGGTTCGTGCTCATCAACCCGCTGCACGCGGCCGAGCCGCTGCCCCCGGTCTCCCCGTCGCCCTACCTGCCGATGAGCCGCCGCTGGATCTCGCCCCTGTACCTGCGCATTGAGGATATCCCCGAATATAAAGACCTGAATGACACCGAACGCACGCGGCTTGCTGCCCTCAGCGCACCGCTTCTGGCAGCGAGCAGAACGTCGGCGCTCATTGACAGGGACGCGGTCTGGACGGCCAAGCGCGAGGCGCTTGAAGTGCTGCGCAAGGTGCCGCTCACCGACGATCGGCAGGCGTCGCTCGGCGCCTTCCGCGGCCGGCACGGGCAGGCGCTTGAGGACTGGGCGGCCTGGTGCGCGCTGGCCGAGGTGCACGGCCCCGACTACCGCACCTGGCCGGCCCGGCTGCGTGACCCGCGCGCGGCCGACGCGGAGGTGCGCCAGGGCGACCTGGCGGCACAGGCCGAGTTCCACGCCTGGGTCCAGTGGCTGGTCGCCGACCAGGTCGCGGCGGCCCAGGCGGCCGCCCGCGACGCCGGGATGGCGATCGGCATCATCGCCGACCTCGCGATCGGCGCGCACCCCGGCGGCGCCGACGCGTGGTCGGGGCAGGAGTTCCTCGCCAGCGGGTTCAGCGTCGGCGCCCCGCCGGACGCGTTCAACCAGCGCGGGCAGGACTGGGCGCTGCCCCCGTATCACCCGCGGGCGCTGGCGGCGGCCGGGTACCGGCCGCTGACGGAACTGTTCGACTCGACCCTCGGGCGAGTGCCAGGCGATGAGGTGCTGGTGCCAGGCGACGACGCCGATGGCGACGGGGTTGGCCGCCGTCGCGGCGCCGGCCCGGGCGCGGCCGGCGGGCTGCGGATCGACCACGTCATGGGGCTTTCGCGGCTGTGGTGGATACCGGCCGGGATGTCACCGGCCGCGGGCGCGTACGTGTATTACAACGTCCAGGGAACGCTGGGGACGCTCGCGTCCGCCGCGGCGGACGCCGGGGCGGTCGTGATCGGCGAGGACCTGGGCACGGTCGAGCCGTGGCTGCGGGACGCGCTGGCGGCGCGCGGCGCGCTTGGCACGCAACTGCTCTGGTTCGAGCGGGGCTGGGCCAACGAGCCGCTCGAACCGCAGTGGTGGCGGCGCAATTCGCTGGTCACGGTGTCCACGCATGATCTCCCGCCGGCCGCCGCGTTCCTGTCCGGATCACAGGTGACCGACCGGCTCGCGCTCGGCCTGCTCACCCGGCCAGAGGCGCAGGAGCGGGCGGACGCGTCGCAGATGGTCGACGACTGGATCAGGGCGCTGGTCGGGCAGGGGCTGCTGCCCCCGGGCCGGCGGCCGGACGCCGACGCGTTCACCGCCGCCCTCTACGGGTACCTGGCGCGCACGCCGGCCCGGCTGATCGGCGTCAACCTGGCCGAGGCGGCGGGCGAGACCCGGTCCCAGAACATGCCGGGCACCTCGACCGAGTACCCGAACTGGATGCTGCCGCTGTGCGGGCCCTCCGGCGAGCCGGTGCTGCTTGAGGACATGCCGGGCATCCCGCGCATCCGCGCGGTCGCCAACGCGGCGGCCGGCGGCATCATCGCCAACGCGGCCGCTGGCGGCCCGCCGCTGACGTAGCGGGAACGCCGGTTGCGCAATCGCGGCAAATCGCGGCAATTGGCAGCGGCGGGTTCGGAACCCGGGGGGCGGGGCAGTCGCTAGGCGTGGAAGGATCGGTTTGATTACACCGATTGCATGAGAGCCAGCCCGGCAACGATACGGGCACCTGACGAGGGGAGACGGACATGCCGACGACTCCGCTGCGGGAGCGGAAGGCGTGGCAGGCGCTCGAGCGCCATTACGCGGAAATCTCCGGGCAGCACCTGCGAGACCTTTTCGCCGCCGACCCCCAGCGGGGCGAGCGGCTGACCGCTGAGGCCGCGGGCATCTATCTGGACTACTCGAAGAACCGGGTCACCGACGAGACCATGCGGCTGCTGACCGAGCTGGCGGCGGAGTCCGGGGTGGCCGAGCGGCGGGACGCGATGTTCCGCGGCGAGCACATCAACGTGTCCGAGAACCGGGCGGTGCTGCACGTCGCGCTGCGCATGCCGGCCACCGAGAAGCTGACCGTGGACGGCCAGGACGTGGTGGGCGACGTGCACGCCGTGCTCGGCCGCATGCGCGTGTTCTCTGACCGGGTGCGCTCCGGCGAATTCAAGGGCTTTACCGGCAAGCGCATCAAGAACGTGATCAACGTCGGGAT
The DNA here is from genome assembly GCA_050013875.1 of Trebonia sp. Taxonomy (GTDB): domain Bacteria; phylum Actinomycetota; class Actinomycetes; order Streptosporangiales; family Streptosporangiaceae; genus Trebonia. Next base: position 18,146 of record JBEKEK010000063.1, read on the forward strand.
CGGCGGATCCGACCTCGGGCCGGTCATGGCCTACCAGGCGCTCAAGTATTACAGCGACCGTGAAATCACCTTCCGTTTCGTATCGAATGTCGATTCAACCGACTTCGTGGAGGCGACCAGGGACCTCAGCCCGGAGGAAACCCTCTTCATCATCTCCTCCAAGACCTTCGGGACGCTTGAGACGCTGTCCAACGCGCACTCGGCGCGGGACTGGGTGGTCAGCGCGCTGGGGACCGAGGACGCGGTCGCCAACCACTTCGTGGCGGTTTCGACGGCGGCCGACAAGGTGCAGGCGTTCGGCATCGACACGGCCAACATGTTCGGGTTCTGGGACTGGGTCGGCGGGCGGTACTCGATGGACTCCGCCATCGGGCTCTCCACGATGATCGCGCTCGGCGCGGACCAGTTCGACGAGCTGCTGGCCGGCTTCCACGACATGGACCAGCACTTCCTGACCGCGCCGCTGGCCTCGAACCTGCCGGTGCTGCTGGGCACGCTGGCCGTCTGGTACCGGGACTTCTTCGGCTTCCAGACGGTGGGGGTGATGCCGTACGAGCAGTACCTCAGCCGGTTCCCCGCCTACCTGCAGCAGCTCACGATGGAGTCCAACGGCAAGCACGTGACGCTCACCGGGCGGCACGTCGACTACGACACCGGGGCGGTCTACTGGGGCGAGCCGGGCACCAACGGGCAGCACTCGTTCTACCAGCTCATCCACCAGGGAACGTCGATCATCCCGGTCGACCTGATCGGGTTCGCGAAGACCCTGAACCCGCTCGGCGAGCACCACGACCAGCTCACCTCCAACGTGTTCGCGCAGGCGGCGGCGCTCGCCTTCGGCAAGACCGAGGCGCAGGTGCGGGCCGAGGGCACCGCGCCGGCCGTGGTGCCGCACCGGGTGTTCGAGGGCAACCGGCCGACGAACACGCTGCTGTGCGACATCCTCACGCCCCGCCTGCTTGGGACGCTAGTCGCGCTGTACGAGCACTCGGTGTTCGTGCAGGGGACCATCTGGGAGATCGACTCGTTCGACCAGTGGGGCGTCGAGCTCGGTAAGCAGCTCGCGCAGCAGATCATCCCCGAGCTGACCGCCGCGGCCACGCCCGAGCTCACGCACGATTCGTCCACCAACGCACTGATCCGTCGTTACCGATCACTGAAGTCGTCCAAGGAGGCGTGAGAACTCGCCATGGCAACTGACTCACCAATGCAGCTCGGCATGATCGGGCTCGGCCGGATGGGCGCCAACCTGTCTCGCCGGCTGATGCACGACGGCCACCACGTCGTCGTCTACGACGTGAACGCCGACGCCGTCAAATCGCTGACGGCGGACGGCGCCACCGGGACCAACACGCTGGCCGACTTCGTGAACGCGCTGGAGAAGCCGCGCAACATCTGGATCATGATCCCGGCCGGGATCGTCGACCAGACGCTGGAGCAGCTAGTGCCGCTGCTCGACGCCGAGGACACGATCATCGACGGCGGGAACTCCTACTACCACGACGACATCACCAGGTCCAAGGCCCTGCGGCCGAAGAAACTGCACTACCTCGATGTCGGCACCTCCGGCGGCGTATGGGGCCTTGAGCGCGGGTACTGCCTGATGATCGGCGGGGACTCGGCCGCGGTGCTGCGGCTCGACCCGATCTTCAAGACGATCGCGCCCGGCGAGGGCAGCGTCGAGCCGACGCCCGGCCGCGACCCGAAATCCCAGGCGGCCCAGGGCTACCTGCACTGCGGGCCGTCCGGCGCCGGGCACTTCGTCAAGATGGTGCACAACGGCATCGAGTACGGCATGATGGCCGCGATCGCCGAGGGCCTGTCGATCATCAAGGGCGCCGACATCGGCAATCAGCAGAACGCCGTCCACGACGCGGAGAACACGCCGCTGCGCGACCCCGAGTACTACCAGTACGACATCAACGTGCCCGACGTCGCCGAGGTGTGGCGGCGGGGCTCGGTGATCTCGTCCTGGCTGATCGACCTGACCGCCGCGGCGCTCGCGAAGTCGCCGGATCTCGACGAGTTCGGCGGCCGGGTGTCGGACTCCGGCGAGGGCCGGTGGACGGTGGAGGCCGCGATCGACGAGGGCGTGCCCGCCCCGGTCATCACCGCGGCGCTCTTCCAGCGGTTCGAGTCACGTGACCTCGGCGTGTTCACCGGCAAGATCCTCTCGGCCATGCGGTCGGAGTTCGGCGGACACGCGGAGCAGAAGTGACCTCGACGCAGGAACAGCCCGCTGGGCACTCGCCCCGGCGGGGGCACGACAAGCCCAATCCTTATGTGATCGTGCTGTTCGGCGCGACCGGCGACCTGGCCAAGCGGAAGCTGCTGCCCGGGCTCTATCACCTGTTCGTGGCCGGGCTGCTGCCGGACAAGTTCGCGCTGATCGGCACCTCGCCGCCGGAGTTCGCGGTCTCCGAGGACGAGTTCAGGAAGCACGCGCGGTCGGCCTGCGACTCCTACGGAGTGGCCAAGCCCGAGGGCGAGCCGTGGGAGAAGTTCGTCACGCACCTGTCGTTCGCCGCGTCGTCCCCCGACGATCCGTCGCCGCTGGTGGACGCGGTCGCCGCGGCGGAGAAGGCCATCAGCAGCGCGGTCGGCAAGCCGCCGGTTGACGCGATCGGGCGGCTGTTCCACCTGGCGATACCGCCGTCGGCCTTCGAATCGGTGGTGGGGATGCTCGGCGCGTCCGGTCTCGCCTCCGCGGGCTCCCACGTGATCGTCGAGAAGCCGTTCGGCTGGGACCTGGCCTCGGCTCAGTCGCTGAACGCGGCCGTGCACAAGGTGTTCCACGAGACGCAGGTGTTCAGGATCGACCACTTCCTTGGCAAGGAGTCGGTCGACAACATCCTCGCCTTCCGGTTCGCCAACGGGATCTTCGAGCCCATCTGGAACCGCGAGCACATCAAGTATGTGCAGATCGACGTGCCGGAGACGCTGTCGATCGAGGGGCGCGCCGCGTTCTACGATGCGACCGGGGCGTACCGGGACATGGTGGTCACCCACCTGTTCCAGGTGCTCGGGTTCGTGGCGATGGAGCCGCCGACCTCGCTCGCCTCCAAGCCGCTGCGGGACGAGAAGTCGAAGGTCTTTGACGCGCTGCGCCCGCTTGACCTGCGCCACGTGGTGCGCGGGCAGTATGACGGGTACCGCTCCTCCCCCGGGGTACCGGCCGACTCCGACACCGAGACGATGATCGCGCTGCGGGTGGAGATCGAGAACTGGCGCTGGCAGGGGGTGCCGTTCTTCCTGCGCTCGGGCAAGTCCCTGAAGGAATCCCGGCAGCTGGTCACGCTCGGGTTCCACGAGCCTGCGCTGAAGATGTTCCGTGCGCACCGGAAGGACATCCCGACCGGCCGGGTCAACGAGATGGTCATCGACTTCGCCGATCCCGGCTCGATCAACGTGGACTTCCTGGCCAAGATGCCCGGCCCGGAGATGACGCTGGCCGCCTCCACCATGAGCTTCCGCTATCAGGACTCGTTCGCCCAGGCCAACGCGCTTGAGGGCTACGAGCGGCTGATCCTGCTGGCGATGCTCGGCGACCAGTCGCTGTTCACCAGGGCCGACGGCATCGAGCGGGTGTGGGAAATCTCCGCCCCGCTGCTGGAATCGCCGCCGCCGGTCGAGCCGTACCAGCCCGGCAGCTATGGGCCGGCCAGCGTGGACAAGCTGATCGCGCCGTACCGCTGGCACCTGCGATAAGTCAGATAATTCGGTTAATTCAGGCAACGACCTGGTAAAAGATGGGCGAATGCTGCCCGCCGCGCCGGCCCGCGAGTTCGCGGAACGGCCTGGCGGGTAGCCTCGAAGTTGGAATGCCTGCCGTCTCGTTTGTGGTTAACGGCTCGCTGGCCGGGGTCAGCGGGCGGTTCATGCCGCTCTGCAGCCAGTTCGCGAAGCGCAACGGATGGACGGCCGACTTCCACGTCACCGACAAGGCTGAGGCCGGAGTGGCCGCGGCCAGGGGCGCGGCGCTCGACGGCGCCGACCTGGTGGTGGCGGTCGGCGGCGACGGGACCGTCCGCGGCTGCGCCGAGGGGGTGGCGTCCACCGGCGTCCCGCTCGGGATCGTCCCGCACGGCACCGCTAACCTGCTCGCGCGCACGCTCGGCATCCCCGGCCACCCGCAGCCGGCCCTGGACATCGCGCTCTGCACCGCCGCGCACGGCATCGACCGGCGGATCGACCTCGCCGTCGCCGACCGCGAGCCGTTCACGGCGATGGCGGGCATGGGGCTCGACGCCGCCGTCGTGGCCGGGACGAAGCTCAAGCACCAACTCGGCTGGCTCGCCTACGCGATGTCAGGAGCGGCCCACCTCGCGCTCCCGCCGGCCCGGTTCACCATCAAGCTGGACGACGGCCGCCCGATTGAGCGGACCGCGAGGTCGGTGGTGGTCGGCAACTCCGGCCTGCTGCCCGGCGGGTTCAACCTGCTGCCCGACGCCCGGCTCGACGACGGGGTGCTCGACGTGGCCGTGCTCGCGCCGCACGGGCCGCTCGGCTGGCCGCGGCTGGCCACCCGGGTGCTGACCCACAGCCGGCACCAGGACCGGATGCTCGAGCGACTGCAGGCCCGCCGGGTGGAGATCACCTCCCAGGTGACGCTCCCGCGCGAGGTCGACGGCGAGGTCATCAGCCCCGGCCGGACGCTCACCGTCAGGGTCCAGCCGAGCGCGCTCACCGTGCGGATCCCAGCCAGGCGCTAGCGGGCGGCCTCGGCCCCGCGCAATTGGCGGGGTCCCTTAATACGCTTCTAAAGCGCGGTGGTATACCGGTACTGGCGTTAAAAGCGAAAGCCGGTGAACGTGTCCATGGGCGCGGAAGAAAGCCTGCTCGGCAAGGTCGGGCGGGTAATGGTTTCCATTCCGGAAAACGGTCCCGGCGAAGTGCTGCTCCCCGTTCGCGGCGGCAGCGAGGCGTTCGCCGCCTGGTCCGACGAGCCAATCCCCCGCCACCGGCGGGTCGTCGTCGTCGAATCGCTGTCGGCCCGCTCGGTTTTCGTCACGCCGGTCCCCCTGTAAATCCCAGGCCGAGCCACTTCGGACAACGCCCGCCATCCGGACAGGCCCGATAGAGACTCGAGAAAGAGTCCATCATGCTGTTCTGGCACGTACCCGCCCCCAACGAGGCACTGCTCATTTCCGGTTCCAAGCGGAGCAAGGAGGCGACTCAGTTCCGCATCGTCACCGGGCACGGCAGCTTCGTCTTGCCGGTGAAGCAGAAGGCACGCATGCTGTCGCTGGCCCTGCGCGAGGCGGAAATCGTCGAGGAATGCATTACCAATCAGGGCATCAGGCTCAACGTGCGCGCGGTCGCCGCGTTCAAGGTCGGCGACGACCAGGCGTCAATCGCGAACGCCGCCCGCCGTTTCCTTTCCGAGCAGGACCGGATGGAGGTCCTGGTCGGCCGGGTTTTCGCCGGCCACCTGCGGTCGATCATCGGCGGGCTGACGGTCGAGCAGATCATCAGGGAACGGGACCGGGTCGCCCAGGAGGTGAAGGACGGCAGCCACGGTGAGATGGAGAAGCTCGGCATCGTGGTCGACGCGCTCGAGATCCAGGAGATCGAGGACGCCACCGGCTACATCAACAACCTGGCGGCGCCGCACGCCTCCGCGGTCGCCAGCCAGGCGCGGATCGCCAAGGCGCGGGCCGAGCTCGAGGCGGCACAGCGCGAGCTTGAGGCGGCCACGATGAAGGCACAGTACGAGCGCGACATGGCCATCAAGCAGGCGGGCTACCTGGCGGAGACCGATCAGGCCAGGGCGCGGGCCGCACAGGCCGGGCCGCTGTCGGAAGCGCGGGCCTCCCAGGAGGTCATAGCGGAGCAGACCGCACTGGCCCAGCGGCAGGCCGAGCTGGCCGCGCAGCGCCTTGAGGCGGAGGTCCGCCGTCCGGCCGACGCGGAGGCCTACCGCAGGCGCACGATCGCAGAAGCCGAGGCGGACGCGTACCGGACCCGGGCGGCGTCGATGCGGGAGGGGAACCAGGAGCTGGTCGCGGCTGACCGGCTCATGGAGAACCTGCCCGCGATCGTCGAGGCGGCGGCGCGCGGACTGGCCGGGGCGAACCTCACCGTCCTCAACGGCACCCAGGGCGTCAGCGAGGTGGTGGCCGGCCTCGTCGGGCAGGGCATGTCCATACTCGAGCTGCTCAAGCACGCGGCGGCCAACGGCAACGGGATCAGCCAAGCGGCGGTGACGGCCGGCGCGACCGAGGGCGTGACGGAAGGGGCGGCGGAGGGCAGGGAGCCGGCCGGCCTGCCGGGCGGCCTGGCCGGCGTGAATTAGCCGCGCTGGCCAAAGCACCGCGCGGGCATGGCAGGCTGGAAGCATGTCAGAGCCTCTAACCCTGATGGCCGTGCACGCCCACCCCGACGACGAGGCGTCAGGTGGCGGGATTCTCGCCACCTACGCCGACCAGGGCATCCGGACGGTCGTGGTCACCTGTACCAACGGCGAGTACGGCGACGCGCCCGGCGGGATCAAGCCCGGACAGCCCGGCCACGACCCCGAGGCGGTCGCCCGGCAGCGGCTGGCCGAGCTCGACAAGTCCGCCAAGATCCTCAGGATCAGCGACCTGGAGACGCTCGGCTACCACGACTCGGGCATGCAGGAATGGGATTACAAGAGCCAGCCCGAGGCCTTCTCCAACGTGCCGGTGGCCACCGTGGCCGGCCGGATCGGCGAGCTGATCGTCAAGTACCGCCCGCAGGTGCTCGTTACCTACGACAACCAGGGTGCCTACCAGCACCCGGACCATGTGCACGCGAGCCTGGCGGCGCAGGCGGCGGCGAAGGAGACCGGCGGCATCCTGGCCAAGGTCTACCTGTCGACGATGAAGGGCTCGAACTGGCGGAAGATCTGGGATGCGCTGCGCGAGGCCGGCGAGGAGGTGCCGGACTGGCAGGATGACGCCGAGCGCAGCCGCCGCGCGCAAGAGTCCGAGGCCCGGATCACCACCACGATCGACATCCGCCCGGTGCTTGAGCGCAAGCGCGCGGCGCTGTTCGCGCACGGCAGCCAGATCAACGACTCGTGGTTCAGCAAGATCCCGGCCGACGTCGCCGAGCAGGCGTTCGGCTACGAGTACTTCATCCGCGCGGTCGACACGACCGGCGCGCCGATCCCGGAGACCAACCTGTTCGCGGGACTGCGAACCGGGGCATAACCGGCAGGTGGGAGGCAGCGGTCCGGGCAAGCGGCGCGGCGGCGATGAACACGCGGAAACGGGCGGTGACGCCACGGAAGCCGATGCCGCCGACCGGGTAGCGGCTGCCACCGCGGAGCTGTACGGGGCCGACCCCGAGGCGTTCACCGACCGCCGCAAGGCGCTCGCGGCCGAGGCGAAAACCGCGGGCGACAAGAGCGCCGCCAGTGCGATCGGAGCGCTGCGCAAGCCGACCCGGGCGGCCTGGGTGGTGAACCGACTGGCGCGCGCCGAGCCCGACGCCTCGGCGCGGCTGGCCGCCCTGGCCACCGCGCTACGCGACGCCGAGCGGGCGAAGGACGGACCGCGGCTGCGCGAGCTGTCGGCCGAGCGCGGGGCGCTGATCGACGCGCTCACGGCCCGGGCGCTGGCCGCCGCGGGCATCCCCGATCCGCCGTCCGGGCTGCGCGAGGAGGTCGTGGCCACGCTGACCGCGGCCTTGGCCGACCCCGCGACGGCCGCCGAGTTCGCCGCGGGCACGCTCACCAAGGCGGCGCACTGGTCCGGGTTCGGTTTCGGGTTCGGCCCGGCGGACCTCGCGTCTCCCGACGGCGACAGCACCGCGTCCACCGCTGGCGGCTCCGGTTCCGGGCGAGCCCGGACGAGCGCACCGGACCAAGCTGCGGGCGGTGCGGCGGCGAAAAGCGATCCGGCGGCGGAACGCGATGCGGCGGCGAAACGGGGCGTGCCCCGCCAGGCTTCTCGGTCTTCCCCGTCCTCCGCAGGCCCTTCCGGCAGTCCGGCCCCTCCGTCCGGGCGGGGCGGGGCCGAGGCCCGCGAGCAGAGCACGGCGCGCCCGCGCGGAGAACGGCGCGCTGCCGCCCCGCCCGATGAGGTCGCCGCGCGGCGCGCGGTTCAGCAGCGGCGCGTGTCGCAGGAGCGGCGCAAGGAGGAAGAAGAGCGGCGTACGGCGCAGCAGCAGGAGCGGCTGGCGCGGGAGGCAGCCGAGCGCGGTGCCGAGCGGCGGAAGAACTACGAGGATGGGGAACGGACGGTGGTCTCCGCCGCCACCGCTAGCGCCGAGGCCGGGCGGGCGGAGGACCGGCTGGCGGCGGAGGTCCGTGACCTCGAAGAACGGCTCACCAAGGCGCGGGAGGACCTGGCCGCCGCCCGACGCCGGGCCCGTCACGCGGAAGCCGCCGAGCGCCGAGCCCGCCAGGCGTTCGAGCGGCTGCCCCGCCCCTGAGCGGAACCGCGGTCCTGAGCTGATCCGGTCCGGCGACGGGCGAGACTCCGGGCGATCCGCGGGTGGCGGGCTTGACTGCGCGGTTGGCACCGGGTGTGATCGATACATGGGGATCCTTGCGGTGGACTTTTGCGTAATCGGCGCGTTTTGCGGTGATCTGCGCAAGTGACATTTTCTGTGCGTTCGGCCGATGGCCGGCGTCTTAGCGTGCACATTTCCGGGAATCCCGTGGGTCATCCCGTGTTCTTCCTGCACGGAACGCCGGGCAGCTGGGTGGGACCGGTACCCCGGCAGCGGATCCTGTACGACCAGGGCATCAAGCTGATCAGCTACGACCGGCCCGGCTACGGCAGCTCTGACCGGCTGCTGGCACGGACGGTGGCCGACGTGGTGCCCGACGTGGTCGCCATCGCCGACTCGCTCGACATTGACCAGTTCGCCGTGCTCGGCCGGTCGGGTGGCGGGCCGCACGCGCTCGCCTGCGCCGCCCTGCTGCCCGGCCGGGTGACGCGGGCCTCGGCGCTGGTCAGCCTGGCACCCCCGGATGCCGATGGTCTCAACTGGTTCAACGGGATGGCCGACTCCAACGTGGACGCTTACACCACCGCGGCGACCGACCCCGAACTGCTTACCGCGCGCCTGGTGCAGGCCGCCGCCAAGATCAAGGCCAACCCGACCAGCCACGTCGCGGACCTGGGGCTGGAGATGCCGCCACCGGACCGGCTGGTGGTGGCTGACGCCGGCATCCGCGCCATGCTGGCGCAGAACTTCGCCGAGGCGCTGCGCACGTCCGCGGACGGCTGGATCGACGACGTGCTGGCGCTCTGCTCGGCGTGGGAGTTCGACCTGTCCGCCATCGAGGCCCCGGTGCTGTTGTGGCACGGCGAGGACGACGTCTTCTCCCCGGTCGCGCACACCCAGTGGCTCGCCCGGCGCATCGCCACCGCGCACATGGAGATCCGGCCGGGCAGCGCGCACTTCGGCGCGCTCGAGGTGCTGCCCGACATCATGTCCTGGCTCATCCGGCCGATGCCGGTGGCCACCTGACGGCACCAGGCATGGTGGATCTCCGGTGGCCAGCCCGGGGAGGTAACCGCGTCACGTGGGCTGCGGCTCCAGGTCGCGGTTGATCAGCTCCCACCGGCGGAGCGAGGCCAGGTTCGGGTGGTCGTCGCCAAGTACCCGGGCCATCACCGCGGCCACCTGCTGCTGCAGCACGGTGGCGTCGTCGGTCCGGCCGCTGGCGCGCAGCGTGACCGCCAGGTTGCTCTGACAGGCCAGCGCGTCTGGGTGCAGGTCGCCGAGGGTCTTGCGCAGCCGGGAGATCGTCTCGCGCTGCAGGTCCTCGGCGGCACCGAACTGCCCGAGATCGTGCAGGCAGTTCGACAGGATGATGGCGCAGGAGAGCGTATAGGGGTGGTCCTCGCCGAGGACCTCCCGCAGTGACCGGAACGTGGACTCGGCCAGGATCATCGCCTCCCGCACCGAGCCGACGCCGCGCAGGTAGGTGGAGATGTTGTTGGCGGCCGCCAGCGCGAACGGGTGCTTGACGCCGAGGGTCGCCAGGTAAATCTCGTAGACCTCGGACGCGACGGTGTTGGCCGACGCCTTGTCCTCGCGCGCGGACAGATCGCAGGCCAGGTTCAGCTGGCAGGCAAGGGCGTCCGGGTGCTCGGGCGCGTAGTTCTGCACGTACCGCTGCCTGGTCTCCTGGGTCAGCCGGTACGCCTCCTCGGTCTCGCCGATCTTGCGCAGCGACACCGCCAGGCTCTTCGCCGTCCGCAGGGTGTCGACGACGTCCTCGCCGAGGACGCTGCGGTAGCGGGCGTAGGTTTCGCGGAGCAGCTCGGTCGAACCCGCGAAGTCGCCCGCCTCGCGCATGTCGCGCGCCAGCATCGAGGCGGAGTGCAGTGAGTAGGGGTGGTTGGGGCCGAGCACGGACTGCCGCCGGTTCAGCGTGTCCTGGTCGAGCTGGAGCGCCTGGAAGCAGTCGCCGACCAGCCGCAGGTCGATCGCGAGGTTGTTGGCGGCCGACAGTGTGGTCGGCTCGTCGTCGCCGAAGAGCTCCTTGAACCGGTCGTAGGTCTGCTGGTCCATCTCGAGCGCCCGCCGGAACTCGCCGAGCCCGCGCAGGTCGCCCGCCATCGAGCCGGCCGTCTGCAGGGTGTGCGGATGGTCCTCCGACAGCACCGCCTTCTGCATGGCGAGGATCTCGGTGTCCTCTTCGAGTGCCTCGGCGTACCGGCCCTGCGAGCGGAGCACGCTGGCCACGTGGAAACGCAGATACAGGGTCTGCCGGTCGTCGGGACCGAGCCGCTCCCGCCACTGCTCCTCAATCCGGTGCCCGAACTGCAGCGCCGCCTCGAACTCGCCCCGCTTCCACAGGTAACGCACCCGGTCGATCAGCAGCTGCCTGGTCTCCTCCTCGTCGCAGCGGTACGCCTCCGAGGGGCCCAGGTGCGGCCAGATCCAGTCATACCGGCCCCAGTTCTCCGGGTCGTCGGTGTCGCCCTGCCGTGGGCGCGCCCCGATCAGGATGCGGTGCACCTCGTGCATCGCGTCATCCCGCTCGGACTGGTTCTCCATCTGGCTGCGGATGACCGCCTGGATGAGCCGGTGCACCTGGATGGAGTTGCTGCCCCGGTCGACCTTGGCCAGCGAATAGCGCGCGATCTCCCGGATCAGCTGGCCGAGGATGATCCGCTCCTTCAGCCGCGGGTCGAGATCCACCAGCGAGCTGATCATCTGGTCGCTGTAGAGGAGGGAGAGCGAGATCGGCTCGGGCGCGAAGAAGGCCGACAGCTGGAGCAGCCGGGCCGCCGCCGGCGACTGCTCCTTCAGCCGGTCGAACGCAAGCCGCCAGGTCACCGCCACCGGCGTCGGGTAGTCGATCGGCTGGCTGAGCGCGAGCACGGCGGCCGACTGGGTGACCAACTGCGTCACATACTCGGAGGCCGGCGTTCCGGTCTCCGCGAGCCAGGCGCCCGCCTGCTCAATGGCGAGCGGCAGGTCACCAAGCGCATCGGCGACCATGTCGGCGTCGTCGTCGGTCAGGGTCGGCACCCGGCGCTGCAGGTGCTCAAGCGACTCCTGGCGGGTGAACACGTCGATCTCGAGCGGCTCGGCCACCCGCGACCAGGCCGGGTTGCGCGACGTCACCAGCACGTGCCCGGGCCCCCCGGGGAAGTGCGCCTCCAGGTCGCCCGGCTCGTTGGCGTTGTCGAAGATGAGCAGCCAGCGGGTGTAGGGGCTGCCCCGGCGGAGCGCCTCCCTGGCCGAGGCCGCGGCGTCGGTCATGCTGTCGCTGACCCGCAGGCCCAGCCGGGACGCCAGCTCGGCGAAGGCCGGGTTGACAAGTTCCTGCTGCTCCGAGGAGACCCACCAGACGACGTCGTAGTCGGCCATGTACCGGTGTGCGTACTCCAGGGCGACCTGGGTCTTGCCGACACCGCCGTAGCCGTAGAGTGCGAGCGGGAGCACGACCGCCTTGCTCGACCCGGCGAGCTGGTCACGGAGCCGCTCGAGCACGTCGTTGCGCCCGGTGAACGTCGCGTTCCTGGTCGGCACGTTCCACACCGGCGGGATGGTCCGCGGGTAGCGCGGCTCACGCGGGACCGGATCGGCGGCGTGGTCGGCCAGCCTCGGCTGGCGGCCAAGGGCCTTGAGGATCTCCTCGGCTGCCTGCGCGGCGTCACGCCGGGTCAGGTCGACCACCGTCCGCTCGGCGAACGGCTCGGTCATCCGCACCTCGCCGGCCACGCGGACCGGGATGAGCCGCCGGTTGATGCCGGCCGGGTCGACGACCGCCATCGCCTCCCGCACGCCGAGTGCCTGCGGCGAGCGCAGGTAGGCGGCCGAGACGATGGCGACGGTACGGCTGGCCACGTCGGCGGCCCGCGCCGCCTCGTCCTTGGCGTTGCTGCCGGCGGGTGCGCTGGCCGACTGCTTCCTGACCCGGAACCCGGCCTGGACGAGCACGGCCGCGATCCAGTCGGCCCACATCCGGTCCTCGGTGACGTAGCTGAGGTAGATATCGGCGGGCGGCGGCAGCCTGCGGCGGGTGAAGGCGTCCCGGTACTGCAGCCTGGTCCCCTCGTCAAGCGGCGGCAGCGCGGTCACCCTGCCCTCGGTGATCACCGAGGCCAGCCGCTCGAACGAGGCCAGCAGGGAGAGCGGGGATCCCGGGCTGTCACCGAAGGCGGCGAGGGACTCCTCGAAGGCGTAGAACGGCTTGTACGGGATCTCCACGAAGGTCCAGTACGCGTTGGCCTCCTCCTCGGTCATCCCCTTGGGAAAGTGATCGAACTTCGCCCTGGCCAGCCCGCGGCCCGCGTCGAGCTTCTCCTTCTCCGCGTCGTCGATGCGCATCGGGACCGGCAGGATCCTGATGTTCTTGTCGTGGTAGCGCTGATCCACGCTGCGCGCGACGGCGGAAGCGCCGTCGATCGACTGGTCGCTCAGCGTGAAGCAGTCCACCAGGACGTCCGGCATGGTCACGGTGCAGATGTCGGCGATGTCCGACAGCCCGGTCCGGCTGTCGATGAGGGTGAAGTCGTAGTGCGCCTTCATGTTGGCGCGCAGTGCGCCGAAGAACTGCCCGCCGCCGAGGCGCTCGTAGAAGTTGTCCCAGTCGACCGAGGCGACGGCGGAGGCGTAGTCGCGGTTCTGCCGCCCGGCCGAGACGAAGTCCAGCGTCCCGCCGCCGGGGAAGTGCTGCCAGTTCACCGAGACCGCGTGCCGCAGGATCTGCGCGTACGGCAGGTGCCAGTCGCCCGGCCGGTCCTCATCGCTGGTGGCCGCCCAGGCGTAGTCGTTGATCAGATCGATGACGCCGGGGGTGACGGTGATCTTCTCGCGGTCGAGGAAGGGGTGGAAGTACTTGTGCAGCCCGGGCGAGTCGAGGTCCCAGTCCACCCCCAGCACCTTGAGCCCGTTGCTGGCGAGGATCCAGGCGACGTTGGCCAGGGCCATCGTCCGCCCGGCGCCGCCCTTGTAGGAGTAGAAGGTGATGATCTTGCCTTCAGCCATCGGAGCGCTCCAAGGGGGTGGGCGGATCCACCACGAATTCGCTGAGTCTGGGCCGCTCGAGCACCGGCCCGGCCGGGGGGTAGGCCTGCGCGCGCCGCAGGTACTGCTTGACCGCCGTCAGGATCAGCTTGGGCAAGACCATGCTGAACTCGTCGAGGGTGGGCACGCCGTGCACCGCCCGCGAGGAAGTCACCCTGACCTCGGCCAGCTTGCGCGCGATGGTGGTGTCGAGCGCGACCCGGAGCTTCCCCTCCGCCTCCGGGCTCTCGCATTCGCGGTTCCAGGGGACCACCGCTTGCACCCAGGGCGTGTCGAGCGCGTCAAGCTGCTGCAGCAGTTGCTGACAGCGCGGCAACAGCAACGCCCAGGGGTCGATGATCAGGATCTGCGGGCCGGACGGCGGCCCGCTGGTCAGCAGCTCCGCTTCGTGCTGGAAGAGGTCGCCGACCTCAACCCGGTACCCCAGGCCCCTGGCCAGCGCGGCGGCGTGGTCCGCGATCGGGCGGCGCACCGAGTCCGAGCCGTAGGGATTCCAGTCGCGTGCGGTCTGACCGTAGGGCCCGGCGTCCGTCCGGCCCTCCGGCAGCGCGTCCGTGTGCGGGGCGACGATCGTGATCCGCAGCCGCTGATCGCTCGACATGCCGAGGCCCTCCTCGCCGAAGGCGCTCTCCAGCGAGTCGTAGTCGGTGACCAGCCCCTCCTTGACCTGGGAGCGCTCGGCCACCTGCACGATCCGTTGGGCAAGCGCGTACACCGCGTCGTCGTAGGCGTCCTTGAACCGGGAGAGCTTGATGAGTCCGTAGAAGCCGTTCGCTTCGTACGCGTCGCTGGTGTAGTTGAGCTGGATCGAGGCGGCCGCCACGGGGAGCTGCCTAGTCTCCACCGGCACCCAGACCGCCGGGATGATCGTCTCGACCGGGCCGGTCACCCGCGCGGCGTGATTGAGCGCCCGGCTGGTGAAGTAGTACCATTCCTTGCCGCAATGCTCGCTGGTGAAGTAGCGCTTCGAATAGAGCGGCACGAAGACGCGGCAGGTCGCCAGCGCGTGCACGAGTTCTGTCGGCCAGTCGTCACCAGGCTGAAGACCCCGGTCCATGAAGCCCGGATTCGCGCCGCGCGGGATGTCGGTCAGCTGCATGATGTGCTTGCTGAGGTCCTTGAATAGCGTGGCTACCCACAGATCGGGGTCATCAGAATCGCCCGAATCGACGCGGGGGGTGTGCGCGTAGCTGAGGAAAAAATACGGCGGCACTGTGCTGGCAGGCACAAATCCCCTGTACACCCAGCCTCCCCTTCCAGCCGAGGCGGCAGGCATTGCAGCGTATATAGGAGTTTTTACTATAAGTGAGGCATCCGGATTTGCAAAGGCTCTAGCCCATCTTGCAAATTGCGCTAGGACCGGTACTCGCGCATCCAATTGGTGGCGTGGTCAACAACAGCACGGAACGGCAACAAGCGACTCGGTGCTTCTCCCACGTAACCCTGATGCTCAGCTATCTCTTTATCGAGGTGCTCGCCGATTTTCTCGAAATCGCTATCGTCGAGCGCCGCGTCCCGGTAGAGGGTCCAGCGGCGCCTGCCGCCAACGGACGTCACGCACGAGTAGGTCCGCGCCGCCGGGTAGCGCGAGGGCCGGCCCACCGGGTACCGGTACTCGGCCAGGTGCAACGCCGTGCACGCGTGATAGCTGACGCCGAGCATGAGTACCGCCGCGTCCAGCTGGCCGTCGGCGGCGAGCGCGTACATCCGGCCAAGCGGTGACCGGCGGCCGTGGTGGCAGTTGAGCGCATGGCCGCCCATCAGCTCGGCGGCCCGCGGTCCGAGGGCAGCGAAGGAGGCCTGCGGGTGATCGCTGCGCACGGCTCCCTCGGTGGTGCGCAACTCCTCCGCGATCCGCCCTGACCCGGTCGGGGTACGCTCCCGGTCGAAGGCGGCCATCCGGTTGCGGAACTGCGCCACCTGCCCGGGGTTCAGGCCGGCGATCCGGGCCAGGTGCGCCCGCGAAGTGGTCGAGTTCTCTTCCGTCCCGGTGAACACCACGACGTTCCCCGCCGCGCCCACGGCCGCACGCAACGCGGCGACTACCGTCGCGGCACCGCCGTCCACCCAGCCGAGGCTGGCCAGCGAGGCGTGCACCAGCAGCGTCTGGCCGGCCCGGACGCCAAGCGCGCGCAGTTCGGCTGCCAGGTCCTCAAGCGAGAGCCCGCGCGGCCCGATCGTGGGCACCCGGTGGTCCTCAACCATGCCGCCGCCGCCAGGTCTCGCGGTGCTCGGCCGCCCGTCGCACGGCCGCCCCGACGGCGGCGTCGTCCACCGGCTCGTCGAGCCACGGCCGGACGGTGTCGCGCATTCCCGCGACGAACCGGTCACCGCGGGCGGTCAGCGCGCCGGAGCCGGACAGCGTTTCGATCGCCTCGGCGGTGTCCAGGCGCCAGCGGGCGAATTGCTCGGCCGCCGTGACCGCGTCGGCGCCTGCCGCGCGGTGCCTGCGGGCGCGCCAGTAGTCGGTCACGCCGATGTGTGCGTAGGTGCCCTGAAGCAGGCCGCCGAGCGGGCGCGGGTCATCGCGCCACGGCGCGTAGAACCGCCGCCGGCCATCCGGGTCGTAAAGGTCGACCAGGTCGATCACCGCGCCTAGCTTCACGTGCTGGACCTCGTGGATGAGCAGCAGCGCCAGGGTTTCGCCGTCGGCCGGGAGAGCCAGCCCGACCGCGCCGAACGCCTGCCTGGCGGCGGCGCTGACATTCCGGCCCTCCGGCCCACCGGCCATGGGCATGAGGGTGGAAAGGCAGGCGTCGATCCCGGGAGCGTAGGCCGGGTACTCCGACTCGATCAACGGCCAGGCGACCGCGAACAGCTCCTGCCAGCGCGCGGCTTCCACGTCAGCGAGGCGGGCCGCGGCGGCCCACTGGTGGCAGTCGCGGTAGGGGTCGGTGTCCTCCAGGCGGACGGTGAAGCCCCCGGATCGCAACTCCCTGACGGGCTGCCAGTCCGCCTCCGGTTCGGCGTCAACGAGGTGGACGTCCCACTTTCCCGACGTGCGCGTCTGCTTCCCCGACGTGCGCACCTGGAAGGCGCTGCCGCCGATGGTGATCTCGGCCGTCCGCGCCTCCCCCACCCGCAGCCTGCCGAGCGTGGGCAGGTGGACGTAACCCTCGCTGACCGGAACCGTCACCTCGGCGGGCGTGCCCGCCCTGATCGCGGCCGCGGCGGTAATCGCCGCCAGATGGGCTGCCTCGGGCGGCAGCGCGGCGGTGTCGCCGACCCGCTGCAGGCAGTGCTCCGCCCAGGCCTGCACATACGGGTGGGTGAGCACCTGGTCGAGCGCGGCCGGGTGCTCCTTCCCGAGGCGGGCGAGCAGTGCCCAGCCGGCCAGGAAAAGGTCGTCGGCGGCCGGCCGCGCCCGCACGTGGAGCAGTTGCAGCAGCTTGCGGCGCTCCTTGCGGATCGCGTTGACCAGCTGCGCCATCGAGTCGCGGTCGCCGAACCCGGCCGCGAGCGCGTCGAAGTGAGCGTCCGTCAGCGCGCCGTCCGGGGACGGCTGTGCACCCGGTGCCTGAGTTGGCGCCGGGGCAGCGGCTGTCGCGGGAGTTCCCGTCGGGGCGCTGGCCGCGGGGATCAGCCGCGCTTGCACGTGATTGATGATCTTCTCCAGATCGCCGCAGTAAACCGAGGGGTTATCGAAACCGTTCGCGGTCTTGTAGCGGTGGGCGTAGAGCCCGCCGCCGCAGCTGGCGACGACCGGGCACTGACGGCAGGTCGCGCTCAGGCCGGCCAGGCCGAGCTGCCGTGCCCTGATGGCGGGGTGTCCGGCCGCCTCGCTGAGCTGGTGGCGGAAGATGTCGAACCCGGTGACTGGCGCGCCATCGTAGGCGACCTTGATCGAATCGGCCTGCTCGATGGTGCCATCGGTCTCAATCACGGCCACGTCGCTCGCCTCGAGACCGAGTGACTCGGTCAGGGAGCTGGCACCGCGTGAGGTCCTGACGATCGACTCGAACATCCGTACCGGCACCCGATCGGCGTCGGCGGCCCAGCGGTCGAAAACCGCCGCCAGCCAGTCCGCGTACGGCGTCCCGGTGCCGATCCCGGGGGGCGGGGCGTCGTGGGTGCCGTGCGGGAGGAGAAAATCTACGGCGGGCGGTTCGAGTGCCGCCAGCGCGTCGTAGGTGGCGACCGGGTCGTTGCGGAGGTCGATCGTGCACAGCAGGCCCGCGTACAGGTCCCGGTAGCGGTCGGCCCGCAGCAGGCCGACCGCGCGGATCACCTGGTCGTAGCTGCTCCGGCCGTCCCGGTAGCGGCGATGCAGGTCGTTGCCCGCCCGGTCGCCGTCGAGCGAGACCCCGACCTTGACGCCGGCGTCGCGGAAGACCTCGCACAGCTCCTCGTCAAGCTGCACCCCGTTAGTGTGAATCCGCAGGTCGAGAGCGCAGACCGGGGTGATGGCCCGGCGCAGCTGCCAGGCGATCTCGCCCAGCCGGGTGGCGCCAGCCAGCAGCGGCTCCCCGCCGTGCAGTATGACGCTCACCCTAGCCAGTGCATGCTGCCGAGCGTGTTCGGCGATTCGCTCGCCTGCCTTCGCGACCGTCGCGCTCGTGATTACCTTCGGGCGTCCTCGCCAGCTGCTGTCCGCGTGTTCGTACACGTAGCAGTGATCGCAGGCCAGGTCGCAACGACTGTGGACCTTCAAGACAAACTGCCGGAAGGGCAGGCTACTCCCGGTACTGGTCAACGCGGGCTTATATTGACGAATTGAATGCGGAGATCTGCGTGACCGTTTCATCGCCGTCGATGCCGATGCGACGCATAATGCGCGAATATTCTACTGCGTCGATGTTCAGGTCGAAATCGAACGCCAGGTCGTAATCGTCTGTCATGTCAGACGTGGCAATGGCTTCGGCCGTAGAAGCAGCCATGTGCACCGACTCTCTTTGCGGTGCCGACGGGGAACCGCCGCCGGCACGATCCGTAATCGAAACAAACAGTCCGTCATGCAACGGTCAGTGATTGTTGCACAGCGTACTCCAGCTCAGCGCTCTGCGTGGAAATGTTGACACCTCGGCGAGCGGACCGCAATAAGAGTTGCAAGAGTGACCAAAGCAAATGCTTGGGCTGGGGGTGAGCAGCGGTAACGCGTGCTTGTAGCGGGCACTCAAACCAGCGAAATGCCCAGGCCACGGGCCCCCGGAACCCCGCTCAGGGGCCTCGCGGCGGGACGCCGCCGTCGCCGTACGGTGCGTCACGGATGAGCGGTGCTTATGCCGTGCTCTTGCAGGCGCGCGATGTTCCGTTCGGCTAGCGCGGAGTACGCGGCGTTCTCCTCGGTCGCGTACTCGACCGGTCCGGCCTGGTTACCGTGTGCGTCGGTTTCCGCGCGGTAGACGACGGTGGCGTTGCCCTCAAGGAACGGATGCCAGGCGCCGTCGCGGACCTGGACCGAGGCCGCCGCGACGCCGCCCGCATTGCGGACGATGAGACGCTGGGCCGGGTCCAGGCCGGTCAGCTTTGAGTACGCGGCCCTGGAGGCGACCACGCCCGAGCCGCAGGACGGGGTCAGGCCCGCGCCGCGCTCGAAGGTGCGGACGAAGACCTCCGGGGCACCGGAGTCACCAGCGGCTCGCGGGACAGCCGAGGTCTGCTTAGCCTCGGTGAGGCCGGAGGCGTCGGGCAGGCTGCGGTTCGAGTCGTTGAGGGGCTGCAGGAACGAGACGTTGGCGCCCGCGGGGAAGACCTCGCCGGCGCGCTTGCCCAGCTCGATCAGATCCGGCTCGGAGTAAGCGCCGACGACGGAGATCACGTGCGGGTTGGGCACGGCGACGGCGGTGAAGCCCTCGAACGGGGCGGGCAACGGGGCATCGCCGAAGTTCAGCGGGGGCAGCTCGAGCACCACCTGGCGGACGCCCTCGGCCGTCGGCGGCGCGCGGTGCACCGTGTAGTCCTGGCCGCCGCTGGCGACGACCTCGGTGTCGGTGCCGCGCAGGTCGAGGATCAGCCGTCCGAGGCCCCGCATCCCGTTGCCGCAGAACTCGGCCGACGAGCCGTCCGGGTTGAAGAACCACGCCCGCGCGTTCGGGCCGGACGGATCGTAAAGGTAAATGCCGTCGCTGCCGCCGGTCCACGAGTCCCGGTCGCAGACCTTGCGCACGAACAGACGCAGCTCAGCGTCGGACGCCCACGCGCCCGGCGTCGCCTCAAGCGCGAAGATCTCGTTCAACGACCCATGGGTCTTGATCAGCCTCATCAGCTAAAGAGCCTACCCCGGAGCGGGTTTTGACTTTGCCCCTAACAACGCGGAGCGGGGGGCGGAAGGGGTGAGCCCGCGCGTGTTCGGCGTCCGGTTCGGGTTTAACCGGGCGCCGACTCGCGCGCGCGGCGCACCCCGCCGCCCCCGCTCCACCACGAGAGCGCAAACGCCTCTACCCTGAACTCCAAGCACGGGACCGTTCATTATGACCCCGGTTTTGACCTTGACCTTGACCTTGACCTTGACCTTGACCTTGACCTTGACCTTGACCTTGGCTTTGCGGCCCGCTACATGCCGAAGGCGGGGTAGGTGGAGAAACGGGCGCCCGCGGCGTAGTTACGGACGGCCACGCGGGCGCGGTCGATCATGTTCGCCGGGAGCTCGGTGAGGGGGTACCAGCCGAAGTCGCTGTAGCTCTGGGTGCCCGCGATCCCGGCCGGCGTGTCGGCGCCGCCAGGGCGTTCCCAGCCGTCCGCGGTCAGGAAGAACGCCATCCGGCCGTGGCCGGAGACGTCGTGCATCACGTGCGCGAGCGACACCCGGGCGGGGTCGAGCCCGATCCCCACCTGGGCCGCCGCGACCCGGACGGCCGCCTCCACCAGCGTCTCGCGCTCGGCCAGGCGGCCGGACGGCGGCTCGTAGGCCCCGTCGCCGTACCCGGTGTTCGCGCGCCTGCCGAGCAGCAGGTCGCCGTCACTGAGCAACAGCAGATGCACATCAACGATCAGCTGAAAGTGACGATTGTTCCTGGCCGTCTCGGCGGCCAACGGCTGCATCAGGGTTTTGGTCATGACTTGATGTCCTGCCCAGCTTGCCATCGTGTTTCCCCGGTCCCCGCGGTGCGGCTCGCCAACCTGGCTCGCCACTCCCCCGGGACAGGAAACGTACTCCAGAGTGGCTGTGGATCACCATGTGCGTAACCCGTGGGTAACTGCCTCTGGCCTGTGGAACACCACCCGTTTAGCGGCCGGCCGCTGTGGACATCCGGTACCGGTTAGCCCGAGCATGCTTGGGGAACGCGCTGTGGAAAGTCCGGCCGCGGCTGTGGACGACGGTGTCACGTAAAATTCTTGAGTCAGAGTTGGCGCTCGCCGCGCTCGCGGATCTTCACGGTCTCCTCATAGATCCTGAAGACGACCATGAACGCCTCAAGAATCACTCGGTACACGCCCAGCATCAGCAGCACAAAGATCGGCTCGATGACGATGAGCACGAACAGGCCGCCGGCCATCCCGCCGGTCCGGAAGCTGATGACCAGGATGACTAGCGCCACCACCGCTGTCCACAGGGTGAACAGCACGTAGAGCACCTTGATGATCTTGGGCGTGACCATCGAGGTGAAGCTGAAGTCGAACAGCGAGCCGAGGAAGCCCCGCTCGCCCCTGGTCTTCTGCTTACCGGGAGCGGG
>JBEKEK010000064.1:0-55492 GCA_050013875.1 Trebonia sp.
GCCGACGGCACCGACGCCGCCAGCGCCAAGGCGACCTCGTGGGTGAGGGACTCATCCCACACATCAGGCAGCCCCCCGTGCCGGGAACCGCTCAAGACCGCCGGGAGATCGTCGCGGATCAGCGCCCGGATCACCCCCAGCTTGCCCGCCGCGGCCCACGACTCCAGGGCCGCGAGCCGGCCCAGCATCCCGATCAGCTGCTCCCCGGACGCGCCCCTGCACCGCCACCCGGGCCCGGCCGCCTGGCCGAGGGCAGCGGCGAGCTCGGGGCCGGGCAGCCGGGTATCCCAAGCACCGCCGTGCGCGAACCCGGCCAGCAGCTCCCCCCGCACCACCCCGCCCCCACCCGCCGGCATGCCGGGCACGGCGGGGGTGTCGGGGGTGTCGGACGCACTGGGCACGGCGGGGGTGTCGGGGGTGTCGGACGCACTGGGCACGGCGGGGGTGTCGGGGGTGTCGGACGCACTGGGCACGGCGGGGGCGCCGGGGGTGTCGGACGCACTGGGCACGGCGGGGGTGTCGGGGGTGTCGGACGCACTGGGCACGCCGGGGGCGCCGGGGGCCTCAGGGGAGCTGGCGGATCTGGGGAATTCCGGGGAAGCAGGGGTGTCGGTTGAGGCTGAGCGGTCAGGGGCCTCAGCCGAGGCCGGGGAATCGCAGGAATCAGGCGAGCCCTGGGAAGCCGCGGCATCGGGACCGACGGGCGAGGCCAGGTAGCCGGGTGAACCGGAAGGAGCAGACGAGTCGCCGGAAGCCGGAGACGCGGGAGCCGGAGACGCGGACGCCCCCGGAGAAGCCTGGGGATCAGGGGAAGCGGGCGGTCCGGGGTCCGGGTCTCCGGCCGGTCCGGCGCTGGAGTCTGGCTGGCGCCCCATGCGGCTCCCCCTCTCCGTTCGATCAGGTGCCGAATTCTGTAGTTGCTACTCGAATATTACTCCGTTTTCTGTCGTTTTGCTGCCGTTAGATGCTTACCTGGGGGATACATTTATCTAACCTGCCATTTCAGAAAGCTGGACATAGAGGACGAAATGGTCGGTAACGGCAGCCTGGTGCAAGGGGTTGTCGCAATCAGGAGGTCGTGAGATCTTCGGCTGAGCGCGGACGCCGGGGTGAATGAGGGCTGGTGCCGGGGTGAGCGGAGGCCGGCGGCCGGGGATGCGCACCGGGGCACCGGGGCACCGGTGTTGACGGTGAGGCTGGCGTGGTTGGCGATCTCGATGCCTCGCGTGAGCCGAGGGAGCGCGACGCCCGTCTGGGGTGAAGAGCGAGGCGGTGTCGGCTGAGCGACGGAAGGAAGACAGCGCCTAGGACCAGATTGGGTTGCTCCAGGCTCGTGCTCCGGTGGCGTCTGCGACCGTGACGCGGATGTAGTCGCTGGCCTCGAAGAGGTCGAGCGGCAGTGCGCATTCGGTCAGCGCGTCTCCTTCAACTACCTGCGCTCCAGGGACGCAACCGGTGAGCAGTACCTTGCTTACCGGCGAGCAGCGGACGGCGATCTCGCCGTCGCGCAGGCTGATCGCGTGGATCTCGGGTCCGGTGCTTGAGTAGTAGTGGCCGGCCTTGAGCGCGGCCAGCAGCGCGGACGGATCGAGCGTCGCCGCCCGGACCTGAACCCAGGCAGCGCAGCTCGGCGGATCGCCGGGCGAGAAATGGGCGTCGTCGGCTGCGTACGCGGTCAGCCGCCGGCCGCGGCCGAGCAGCAGTTCGCACAGGTACCAGCTATCGCCGCGATCTTCCCTGGCCGCGAGTGCGTTGCAGACCTCGACCGCGTCGGCCGCGTCGAGGCTCTCGGCGTCGGCCAGTGTCAGCAGTGACGCCGCGGGGTGCGCCACGCCGATAAAGGCCCCCGCCGCGCGTGCCCGGCGGGCCAACTCCGGTCCGGTCTCGCCCGGGCCGGGCGGCTGGAAGCCCAGCGGCAGCCCAACCGCGATGATGTGCCACTCGGTGGAGAACTCGGTGCGCGGTGCGTGCAGCTCGGCGCCGAGGAGGGTGGTGAATTCTCGGTTCCGCAGCGCCCTGGTGTCCGTCAGCGGGAATCCGTACTTGGCGCGGAAGTGATCAGTGATAGCCACGAAGTCATAGCCGGCCTCCTGGTAGAGGCGGGCGACCTGGTCCGGCGGCAACGCGCCGTCTGACCGGTTGGAGTGAGTGTGCAGGTTGCCCCGCCAGAACCGGCCAGGTTGCTCAAATGGCAGTTCGTGCATGTGCTGGGCACGCTCCTTCGCGTTCGGCCGGAGCGTATCCGGCTAAGAGGCCTTATTGAAAGATGGCGGGTGGTTGTCCACACCCGGTGTGGACAACCACCCGCCGTTCAGGCAATGACGCGCTTGATGACGCCGAGCAGCACTACCGCGAGGACCACTGCCAAGCCGAGCACGGCGACCTGCATCGACACCCAGAGCGTGGCCACGCCCAGGCCCACGACCGGGATCGCCAGGCCCAGGTAGGAGCCGAGGAACAGGCCGGCCAGGCCCTCGCCCCGGACTTCGGCCGGGGTTATCGAGATCACCGTGGCGACCAGGCCGCGGAATGCGGTGCCCGCGCCGGCGCCGGCCACGATGCCGCCCGCCAGCAGCAGCCAGAAGGACGGCAGCCAGACCGAAGCGGTCACCAGCCCGAGTCCGGCGAGCACCGCGGCGAGGCCGAGGCCGACCTGATAGCTGCGCGAGACCCGTCCGAAGACGATCTGCGCCGCCGCCGCCGCGCCGAACACCGCGAACGCCATCGCGCCCGCCGCCGCGTGCGAGTCGTTGTGCAGCAGGTCCGCCAGCAGGCTGGGCGCGACCGAGGTGAAGAGCCCGAACAGCGCGAACACGGCGGCACTGGCCACCGCGGTGGCGAAGTACCTGGGCCGTTGCGCGTCAGGGACCGAGATCCGCTGCGCCCGGTAGGCCGGCCGGTCCGCGCCCCGGCGTACCGCTGCCGTCTCCGGCGCGAGGGCGAGGGCGACCGCGCCCGCCAGCATCAGCGCCTCGGAGACCAGGTAGGGGATCACCAGCGGGTGCCCGGCGTACTGCGCAAGCAGGCCGGCCAGCAGCGGGCCGAGCCCGATGCCGCCGAGGTTAGCGGCGGTCGCCACCAGCTCGCTGCGGGCCCGCCCGGCGCCGGGACGGGCGGCCGAGTGCAGCTCGCTGATGTACGCGGTCGCGGTCGCGGTCAGCATCCCGATGGAGATGCCGGAAACCAGACGGGCCACGATCAGGCCCGAGGTCGCGGGCCAGGCGAGGAAGAGCGCGCCCGAGGCCATGTTGACCAGCACCGAGAGCAGGACCATCCGGCGTCGGCCTACCCAGTCGGAAAGGTGGCCAGCCAGGAACAGGCTGGCCATGACGCCGACCGCGTAGGCCGCGAAGATGACGGTGATCATGAACGTGCTGAAGTGGTCGCGCGCCTGGTAAAGCACGTAGAGCGGGGTTGGCAGCGCACTGAAAGCCATGGTGACGGCGAACGTGTAGCCGACAATCCAGAACGCCGTGTTGTGACGGCGGCTTGGCATTGCCGCCCGGGGCGCTGTCGCCTCGGCTTGGGGTTGGGTGATTGTGCTCATGTTGCTTGAAACGACAACCATCAATGCGGGATTTCGGAACGGTAATGACGGTCCGTGAACCTGGTTATCGGTTCAATGGATAACCGCCCGACCGAACGCGGCTGAGATGGGATTACCGTCCCGGCGGGAGCAGTTCGCCGAGGAAGGCCCGTGCCGCCGCCGACGGCCGTCGGCTGGCGGTCGTCGCAACCTGGATGGGCCAGGTCAGCCCGGTCACCGTCACCCACGCGACGCCCTCGATCCTCGCGGCGTCGGACGCCGGGAGGAAGGCCACGCCGAGCCCGTTGCGCACCAGTCCTCCGGCGATGCCGTAGTCCGCGACCTCGAACGCCACCTGCCGATCGACCCCGGCCGAGGCGAACGCGCG
The DNA here is from genome assembly GCA_050013875.1 of Trebonia sp. GTDB lineage: Bacteria > Actinomycetota > Actinomycetes > Streptosporangiales > Streptosporangiaceae > Trebonia. The sequence goes on from JBEKEK010000064.1 coordinate 3,915, forward strand.
GTCAATAATCGTCCGGGTACCCCAGCCGGCCGGGAAATCGATGAACGTCTCGCCGCCGAGTACGTCGATCGGTACCTCGCCCGCGCTTGCCAGTGGGTGCCCGCGCGCGCAGATCAGCGCCAGCGGCTCCTGCGCGAGCGGCCGTACCGCGACCCCGGTCGGCGGCTCGCCCGGCAGCGAGAGCAGCGCCAGGTCAAGCGTGCCTTCTGCGACCGCACGGGCCAGCTCGGCCGTTCCGCCGGGCAGCAGGCGGAGCCGCACGACCACGCCGGGGTGCGACCGGTGGAACCGGCCGAGTGCCGCGGGCACGTCCACCGGGCCGGTGGAGATCATCATGCCGACCGAGAGCGTGCCGCGCAGGCCGGCCGACGTCCGCGCGACGGCCTCGGCCGCCGCCTGCGCGGCGGCGAGCGTCGCCCGCGCTTCTGGGAGCAGTGCCCGGCCGGCCTCGGTGAGCGCCACCGAGTGCCGGTCCCGGTCGAAAAGCTGCGCGCCGAGCTCGCGCTCGAGCGCCGCCACCGCGCTGGACACGCCGGACTGGACCACGTGCAGCCGGAGCGACGCCCGGGTGAACGACAGCTCCTCAGCGACAACCACGAATCGCCTGAGGCTCTCCAGATTGGGCAATGCGGCCGCGGTTAGGTCGTCTCTGCGTTCCTGGCCCGCGGATTTGGCCGCGCCGCTTGCGCGGGCGGGGTCTTTGCCGGGTGATGCGCCCTCCACCCGGTCCTCCTCGGTGCTCACGCTAGCCGAGCGTATGCCACTGGCCTGCGGGTCGCCGTGACGGCGCCGTGACCGACCGGGCGAAGCCACGCGTCCGTTCGGGCGAATGGTGTTGCCCTTGACTCTGCGTGTCCGCGGCCGGCTACAGCCGGTCGAACAGTCCGGAAAGCAGTTCACCCACGTGGGCGGCCGAGCCTTGAGTGGCGGAGAGGACGTCCCGGTGGTCGAGTGGCTCGGGGGACAGGCCGGCCGCCGGGTTGCTGGCAATGGAGATGCCGAGCACCTCGGCACCGAGGTGCCGGGCGGCGATGGCCTCAAGGGCAGTCGACATGCCGACTAGGTCCGCGCCAGCGGTGCGCAGCATCCTGATTTCGGCGGGCGTCTCGTAGTGCGGCCCGGGAACGGCGGCGTAGACGCCCTCGGCCAGCGTCGGGTCGAGTTGCCGCGCCAGGTTACGCAGGCGACGTGAGTACGTCTCGCTGAGATCGGTAAACCGGGACGGCACGTGCTCGGGCAGCGGCCCGGCCAGCGGCGAGCGGCCGGTGAGGTTGATGTGATCGCTGATCAGGACCGGCTCCCCGACCGCGTAGGCCGCGTTGATGGCGCCCGCCGCGTTGGTGAGCACGATGGTCCGGCAGCCCGCCGCGATGGCGGTGCGCACCCCGTGCGCGACGGCGTGCGGGTGGTGCCCCTCGTAAAGATGAACCCGCCCGAGGTACAGCAGGACCCGAAGGTGGCCCTTTCTTATATATCGAACGGACGGTGTGTGCCCCTTTACCGTCGGTTGCTCAAAGCCGCCCAAGTCCGCAGTGGAAATTTCGGCTTCCGGTACGCCGATCGCATCGGCGGCGGCCAGCCAGCCGCTGCCAAGCACGACGGCGACGTCGAAGCCGTCGGCGGCGGTGAGCCGCTTCAGGGCGGCAGCGCTGGCCGCCGCTTGGGCAAAGGGATCCGTCGCTTGGAGGGCGGTCGGCGGTAGCGCTGCGTCACTCATGGCGCTGATCCTCTCGCAGTTTCGCGACCGTGTCACGGGGCCTGTCACGGTCCGTGTTATAAGCCTGTGATTCGCGTCACGGAATGGTAAGTAATCGCCGCCGGCTTTCTTAGCGAAGTCGCAGGCGGCCGATGTTACTTTCTGGCATCGTGGATCGGCAGCGGTGGATAGGTGCGAAATATGCACGACCTGGACCGGAAGGGACTGCGTTGTCACGACACCGGACGGCGATGCTTGAGCCGACGACACCGGCACCGCCGGGCGACTCGGAGACTTCTGCCGTTCCCGCCACCCCGCCGGCCACACCGCCGGCCGGGTCGCGGAGCGCGCGCAAGAAGAAGCGGGGCCTGTTCCACCGATCCGGGATCGTCGCGCCGGCGCTGGTCGTGGCCGTGCTGCTGGTTGTCGTCGTCCTGATCGCGGCCAGGCTGGTGAACACCAACGGCCGGGGCGCGGCTGGCCTTTTCCCGGCTATCGACTCCCTCGGGCACAGCACCCAGGTTGCCGCCCTTGAGCAGGAGCGCCAGACGATCATCGCGATGAACGCGGCCGCGTCGACGCTGACCGTGGACTCCAAGCCCGCGATGGCGAACCCGACGCAGATCCAGGCGGGCCAGGCGGCGCAGTCGGCCGGAGACACCAGTGGCGGCACCGGCATCGAGACAACGGCGCCCCCGGCCAACCCGACGTCGGCCGAGCAGATCGGCCGCACGGAACTCGCTGACTTCGGGTTCTCCGAGACGACGCAGTGGCCCTGCCTGTACGACATATGGGAGCGGGAGAGCGGCTGGAACGTCTACGCGGAGAACCCGTCCTCCGGCGCCTACGGCATCCCGCAGTCGCTCCCCGGTGACAAGATGGCGTCGGCCGGTGCCGACTGGGAGACCAACCCGACCACGCAGATCATCTGGGGCCTCGGGTACATCAAGTCGGTCTACGGTACGCCCTGCGCCGCATGGCAGAACGAAGTGGACAACGGGTACTATTAAATTCCAGGCTCTCCGCATTGGTGCTCAATTCATATTCTTGTTTAATTCGTTTACCGAGCCGTCGTGCGCGCGGCGAATCCCGGCGGCTGAGGTCGGATTGCGCGTTGTATTTGCCGACGATTCCTGGTTGTGCGGGCGCGTGTCACCGGCTCCCGGACGCACCGATAGTAGTAACTGTGAGTAGTCGACCGCGTCCGCCGAGTGCGGCGCGGTGAAGGATTTATCTGACTAAGAGTGATCGCATCAGCACTATTTGTGGTGCATATGTCACCGACTATGCCCTTGTGTCCGACCTCACAGTCATTACCGGCCGGTAACGGAAACCCTGATGGGCGGGGCGTTTCGCGTTGGGCCACGCGGCGTCGCGGGCGCCGATCGGGGCGGCTGCGGCGGAATGCGGCCGCGGCAATCGATTGTTCCATTGCATCGTTACCAATCGACAGCACCCCGCTCGCGAGATCACCGCTGCCCTAGCAGCCCGACGCCTTGTCCCCGTGTCGCGTCCGCGTGCCGACGCTCGCCGCGCCTCCCCTAGCGTGCGCATTGCGGCGTCAGGGGTGAAAGAAGATCGCGATTGCCGCGACCTATCCAAGGTTCACTTTTGTCACGCCGTCTCTCCATGCCTTCGTTCATGTCCGCTAAGCGTGCCAAGATCATTGGCGTCGCCGCGGTGGGCGCTCTGGCCGTAACCGGAGCGATCTCCGCCACCGCGCTCTCCTCGGGGCCCGCGTCCGCGTCGGCCAACGCGACCGACGCCTACGTAACGGTGGCCGGCAGTCACCCGGGCACGGCAAAGGCCCGCCAGGCCGACACGATGGATGCCGCGCAGCGCGTGGTTCAGTTCGGCCACGTCCGTTTCGGCCTGCAGCACCAGATCGACCTCACGGACGCCAAGGCCGCCGCTCAGTCAGGGCGGACGAAGACGCAGACCGCGGCGGCGCCCGGTCCGTCCGGCTCACCGCAGCAGGTAGCCGCGGAGATGCTCGGCAAGTTCGGCTGGTCCAGCGGCCAGTTCTCCTGCCTCGAACCGCTCTGGGAGCACGAGAGCGGCTGGAATGTGACGGCGGAGAACCCGAGCTCGGGCGCGTACGGCATCCCGCAGGCGCTTTCCGGCGCGATGATGGCAAGCTCGGGCCCGGACTGGCAGACCGACGCGGCCACCCAGATCCGCTGGGGCCTGACCTACATCCAGGGCCGTTATGGCTCGCCCTGCGGTGCCTGGGCGCACGAAGAGGCCGACAACTGGTACTAATACAGTGCGAAGACGCATGAAATGGCCGACCGCTGGTACTTTACCTGCTGGGCCGGCCAGCCCCTTGAGACCGCCCGGTTCGCGATGCCCCCCCGTCGCGGACCGGGCTTCTCATCTACGGCGCGGTTAAGACGACGCCGGGATCGTCTGGAAGGTGTGCAGGATCTTGTCGAAGACGGGAAGTTCCTTGGTGCTCCACCCGCTGTTCAATCCCCTGACGTAAATGGCGTAGGACTGCCCGCCGCCATTGGTCGGCAGGACGAACAGGATGTCGTCCGTGCGTGCGGCAACGCCGTTCAGGGACCAGGTGAACTGCCAGAACGCGCCCTTGGTGCCTCTGACCGGCACGGCCGCGAGCGCGGCGCGCTGATAGTGCGGGAATCTGTCCGTCGCTATCGCCCCCTGCTCGATGCTCTTGGCCTCCTGGACCAGGTCGTTCGGGTACTTGTGCGGCGTCAGGTCGACTTCAAGAAGCATGTTGTCGGGGCCGTGGAAGTAGGTGCCGAGGCCCTTACGCTGCTTGGTCCAGCCGGGCGGCAGACTGACCGTGAACCCGCCGTTCGTCTTGTCCACGGACGGCTGCTGGGTGTCGGTCACCCAGCCCGCCGGGATGACGGAAGACGGGGCATTGAGGGCGTTCACGGTCAGGAAGCGCGTTGTTGCCGGCGCCGCGGGGTCGCCGTGCGTTCCCGCCGATGCCGCGGGGGTGTGATGGCCGAGCGCGATCGCCGCTCCAGCTCCGATCGCCACGGCGACCAGCACGGCGACCAGCACCAGGACGATCCGTCGCTTCGGTCGCAGGCGGCGCTGCGCCCGGCCGCCCCCCGTGCCCGGCGTGTACTGGATTGACTGGTCGAGATAGGGCGCGGTAGCGGACGGCTGCTGCGCGCTTGGTCCGCCGTACGTGGTTCCGGCGTATGAGGTCCCGCCGTACGTGGTCCCGCCGTACGAGTTCGCGCCATGTTGCCCGGAGCCGGGCTGCGCTGATTCGTACTGGGCCGGGCCGTACTGGGCGGCACCGGACTGGGCGGCACCGGACGGAGGTCGGTCCGATCCGTATCCGGATGGCGTCGCGGCCGGCTTCGCGGTGGGCGCGGCGGCCCTCGCCGCGGGCCCTCCGGTTGGGGTACCCGGCCGCGCGGCCGAGAACGTGGGCGTGGCGCTGCGCTCCCCGGGCCTGGCGGCGGTGAACGACGGGGACGGCTTCGGCTTGGGTGCTGCCGTACGCGAGACCGGGGCGGAGCGCTCAGCTGACCCGAGTCCAGGTCCTTCCCGGTCGATGACGGTGTCCACCGTGCCGGACTGCGCGGACCCCACTTCCAGGGGCTCCCCGGGATCCGCAAGTGCACCGGCCGCGTCGGGTTCGGCGGGGTCCCCGGCTGCAGAGTCGCCGGCTGCAGCGTCCCCGGCTCCGGCGGCTTCGCCGGCTTCGGCGGTCACGGCCTGGGCGACGGCATCGACGAGTTCACCGGACGCCACGGGGACATCAGCATCCTCGATGACATCCGGCTTCTTAAGTTCCTCGATTGCCGATACTGCCTCGACGGCGGACACTACCTCAGCTCCCGATTCCGCTACGTCGGTTGCGTCGGCGTCCTGGTCGGCTGCTGCTACAGCGTCGGCTGCTGCTTCAGCGTCGGCTGGTGCTTCAGCGTCGGCTGGTGCTTCAGCGTCGGCTGGTGCTTCAGCGTCGGCTGGTGCTTCAGTGTCGGCTGACACTTCGGCGTCGGCTGACACTTCAGCGTCTGGTTGCGCGCCCGGAGTTGGCGTCGCTCCCGTCTGCTCAGTGTTTTCCGTCTGCGCAGTGTTTTCCGTCTGCGCAGTGCTTTCCGCCTCGGCGCCGGCCGCCAGAGCCTCAGCTTGCGGTGCAACGGCCTTGGCCTCCGGCGTACTTGCCGCCGGCTCCTTGGCCGCCGAACTTGGCTCCTCTGCCTCCGCCTCTGCCCCTATGTCTGTCCCTGCGTCTTCCGCCCTGTCTTCCGCTGCCGATGTGTCTTGCGCTGCCGGCGTCGGCGCATCGGCCCGCGGTGACTCCGCCGGCTCCTTGGACGCCGGCTCCTTGGACGCCGGTTCCTTGGCCGCCGGTTCCTTGGACGACGGGGCCTCGGCTTTGGCGGCTGGTGCGGCCGACGGGCGAGCCGCAGCCGGTGCTGAATCTTCCCGTGCGGTCGGCGCGGCGGCCGCTGCCGATGGGCCGGCCGGTGGTGCCGCGGGCGCGGAGAGTTCAGGAACGGCCGGGGACGGTAGCAGCGAGGAGACCACGGTGGGCGGATGCTTGTCGGCGGGAGGGGCCGGTTCGCTGGTTTGGAGCACCGACAGCACTTGTGCGAACATCCGCGCCGCGTTCGGCGTGGATGGCCTCGCCGCGGGGTCCCGTCGCAGCAGCGCCGCGATGACCTGAGCGAGCCGCCCGGCGTGGGCCGCGATCGGCGCGTCCTCGTTGATGATCGCCGACATCGTGGTGATCGCGCCGCCGCGCTGTTCGTACGGTCCGCGTCCCTCGACCGCCGCGTACAGCGTCGCGCCGAGCGACCACAAGTCGGATGCGTGGGTGGCGTCGCCGCCGCGGATTCGTTCCGGCGCGGTGAACCCGGGTGAGCCCATCACCATCCCGGTCTGGGTCAGCCGCGGGTCGCCCTCGAACTGCGCGATGCCGAAGTCGGTGAGCACCGCCCGTTCGTCCCAGCCGGTGCCGGTCCGGTCGGTGGCGATCAGCACGTTGCTCGGCTTGACGTCCCGGTGCAGCACCCCGGCCAGATGCGCGGCGGCGAGCGCGGACAGCAGTTGCTGGCCGATCCGGGCGACCCGCAATGCGGGCAGCCGTCCCTCGACCGTCAGCACCTGGTCGAGCGACCGCGAAGGCACCAATTCCATCACGATCCAGGGCCTGCCGTCATCCTCGGCCACGTCGTAGACGGCGACAAGGCCGCGGTGGGACAACCGTGCGGCGGTCCGCGCCTCGCGCAGCGTGCGCTGGTAGGCGTTCCGCCGCTCCTCCTCGCCGAGTAGGGAGGAGATGAGGACCTCCTTGACCGCGACATCGCGGTCAAGGATCTGGTCGCGCGCACGCCAAACAACGCCCATGGCGCCGCGGCCGATGGGGTGCTGAAGGTTGTAACGCCCGGCGATGACCCGCCCTGTCATAGGGGGCATAGACCGGACCATACCAGCGATTAGGGGTGGCTGCCGATGGACAGGAGTGGTCCGGATGCCTCGGCGAAGAAATCATTTCCCTTGTCATCAACGATGATGAAGGCAGGGAAGTCTTTGACCTCGATCTTCCACACCGCTTCCATCCCAAGTTCGGGGTACTCGAGCACATCAACTCGGGTGATGCAGTCCTGCGCGAGGCGCGCGGCCGCGCCGCCGATCGAGCCGAGGTAGAACCCGCCGTGGGCCTTGCAGGCCGAAGTCACCGCCGCGGACCGGTTCCCCTTAGCCAGCATGACGAGGGAGCCGCCGGCCGCCTGGAACCGCTCAACATAGGAGTCCATCCGGCCAGCGGTTGTCGGCCCGAACGCGCCCGAAGCGTACCCCTCCGGTGTCTTCGCCGGGCCGGCGTAGTACACCGGGTGGTCGCGCAGGTACGACGGCATCGGCTCGCCCGCGTCGAGTCGCTCGGCGATCTTCGCGTGCGCGATGTCGCGCGCGACGACCATCGGCCCGGTCAGCGAGAGCCGGGTCTTAACCGGGTACTTCGTGAGCTCGGCGCGGATCTCCGCCATCGGCCGGTTGAGGTCAATCGCCACGACCTCCGTCTGGTCCGCGGCGACCGAGGCCGGATCCGGCAGGTACTGGGCGGGATCTGTCTCGAGTTGCTCGAGGAAGACGCCCTCGGCGGTGATCTTGCCGAGCGCCTGCCGGTCGGCCGAGCAGGACACCGCGATCGCCACTGGGCAGGACGCCCCGTGCCGGGGCAGCCGGATCACCCGCACGTCGTGGCAGAAGTACTTGCCGCCGAACTGCGCGCCGATCCCGATCTTCCTGGTGATGTCGAGCACAGTGGCCTCGAGCTCAAGGTCGCGGAACCCGTGCGCGAGCATCGACCCTTCGGCCGGCAGCGTGTCCAGATACCGTGCGGACGCGTACTTGGCGGTTTTGAGTGCGAACTCCGCGCTGGTCCCGCCGACCACGATCGCCAGGTGGTAGGGCGGGCAGGCCGACGTCCCGATGGACCGGATCTTCTCCTCAAGGAACGAGGCCATCCGGGTCGGGTTCAGCACCGCCTTGGTCTCCTGGTACAGGTACGACTTGTTGGCCGAGCCGCCCCCCTTGGCCATGAAGAGGAACTTGTAGGCGTCCCCGTCGGTCGCGTACAGCTCGATCTGCGCGGGCAAGTTCGAACCGGTGTTCTTCTCGTCCCACATGGTCAGCGGCGCCATCTGGGAGTAGCGCAGGTTCAGCTGGGTGTACGCGTCGTAGACGCCGCGGGCGAGGTGCTCCTCATCCCTGCCGTCGGTGAGCACCTGCTGGCCGCGCTTGCCCATGATGATCGCGGTGCCGGTGTCCTGGCACATCGGCAGCACCCCGCCGGCCGCGATGTTCGCGTTCTGCAGCAGGTCGCGTGCCACGTACCGGTCGTTCGGCGACGCCTCGTGATCGTCGAGGATGGACCGCAGTTGCCGCAGGTGAGACGGGCGGAGCAGGTGGGCGATGTCCTTGAAGGCGGTTCGGCTCAGCAGCGTGAGTGCCCCAGGATCAACATTGAGAAAATTCCGCCCGAACGAGTGCGCGGTTTCAACGCCACCGTCAGAGATCTTCCGGTAGGTGGTGTCGTCGCGGGTGAGCGGCAGCAGATCGGTGTAGGAGAACTCAGCCATGTGCCAAGCTTAGGACCGCCGCGCAGGGCCGGCTGGCGTGATTTTGGTCGCGCCGCGGCCGCCCGCGCAAGGGTCGTCGGCGTGTCCCTAACTTCCCGACTTGTTTGGGTATCCGCAACCTTGTATGGTGACGGTGTGCGGCGGCGTTGCGACCACGCGGTGCCCCCGTCCGCGAATGGAATTGCTCGCCACGCAGTGCCCCCGTCTGCGGCGGCTGAGCGGCCGCGCCGCCGCACTAAGCCTCCTTGTGTTCGCCGAGCGTTGCTCGGCTTCACCGGGTTTTCTGGGTTCTGCCCTGCGGACCCCAGCGACCACACGCCTGTGGGTTTGGGTGGAAGCGACGGGGATAGCCTGCGAAGCGTGACTACAGCTTTCGTGCTTGGCGGTGGGGGGTTGCTTGGGGCGCATGAGGTCGGCATGCTGCGGGCGCTTGGTGAGGCGGAGGTACGGGCCGATCTGGTGGTGGGCACGTCCATCGGGGCGGTTAACGGCGCGTTCGTGGCGGCCGATCCGGCTGGGGCGGCGGCCCGGCTGAACGAGTTGTGGCAGGGGGAGTCCCTGCGAATGGTGTTCAGCGAGAACGTACTGGGACGCGCCGTGCGCCTGGTGAAATCGGGCACCCACCTGCATGCGATCGAGCCGCTGCAGAAGATGCTGGCCGAGACGCTCCCGGTCGAGGACTTCGCCGATCTGAAGGTGCCCTTCCACTGCGTTGCCGCCAGTATCGAGGACGCGACGGCGCACTGGTTCACATCAGGCCCGCTGGTGCCGGCCGTCATGGCTTCGTGCGCGGTGCCGGGACTGCTGCCTCCGGTCGAGATCGACGGGCGCCACTACTTCGACGGCGGTCTTGTCCACTCCATCCCGGTGGGGCGGGCTATCGCGCTCGGCGCCACCACCATCTACGTGCTGCACGTGGGCCGGATAGAGAGCCAGCTGCCGGTTCCGACGCGGCCGTGGGAGGTCGGGCTGGTCGCGTTCGAGATCGCGCGCAGGCACCGGTTCCACGAAGAGATGGCGGCGATCCCGCCCGGCATCCGGGTCCATGTGCTGCCCTCGGGCAGCGACCAGATCCAGCCAGGAGTGGGCCAGTTCCGTTATCGAAGCCAAAATAAGGTAAGTAAGAGCATCGACCGCTCTTACGCGGCGTCAGCGAGCTACCTGGCCCAGGAGGCCGCTCGCCGCTGACCGATCACTAGGAGCCGCCGTGCTTCCCCCGAGGCTGGTCCGCCGCCTTGCGCTGGTGCCGCTCGTCGTCGTGATCGCGGCTTGCCTGGTCGCCCTGACACCGCCGGTTGCCCTGCTCACCGTGGCCTCAGGACTGGTCAGGCGGCTGACCGGGCACGGGCACCGGCCTCGGCTGCTGAGGGTGGTGTTCCTGGCTCTCACCTGGTCCGTCGGCGAGACCGCGGCGCTCACCGTGCTGCTCGCGCTGTGGATCGTGAGCGGGTTCGGCGGGCGGCTTGACACCGAGCCCTACCGGACCCGCCATTACGCGGTCATGGAGTGGTTCCTCAATCTGATCTACCGCCAGGCGGGCCGCGCCTGCGGGCTCCGGGTTGAGGTGGCCGCGCCGCCGGACGGACCCCTGGCCGAAGCCCGCCCGCTCATCGTGCTGAGCCGGCACGCCGGCCCCGGCGACTCCCTGCTGCTCGTCCACCACCTGCTCACGGTCTGCGAGCGACGTCCCCGGGTCGTCATGAAGGCGACCCTCCAGCTCGACCCCAGCCTGGACATCGTGGCCAACCGGGTGCCCAACGCGTTCCTGCACCGCCGCTCGGACGGCCCCAGGCTCGGCGACCGGCAGCAGGCGGAGCAGATCAGGAGGCTGGCGGCCGGCCTTGGCCGCCGTGACGCCCTCCTCCTGTTCCCCGAAGGCGGGAACTGGACCCCGCTCCGCTGGCGTCGCGGCATCGACCGCCTGCGCCGGCGGGGCCATGCGGATCTGGCCAACCGGGCGGCGGCGATGCCGAACCTCCTGCCGCCTCGGGCCGGCGGGGCCTTCGCCGCGATCGGCGCATGCCCGGCCGCAGATGTGATCTTCGTGGCCCACACCGGCCTGGACAAGCTGGTCAGCGTGCGCGACGTCTGGCACAGCCTGCGGACCGACATAACGGTGAACGCCCGGTGGTGGCGGGTTCCGGCCGCTGAGGTGCCCCGCGCGGCCGATCACGAGACGCAGACCGCGTGGCTCTACGACTGGTGGGAGCGGCTCGACGCGTGGATCACCGAGGAATCAAACGGCGCGCCGGTCGGTGAGCGATCAGCGGAGCTCTTCGGCCTCGACGGTCATTGACTCCAGCTGGGGGCCGCCGAACGTGGTGGCCACCGCCACGTCGGTGGCGTCCCGGCCGCGGCCGATGACGACCCGGCCCTTGCGGCGGGCGTTGTTGCGCGGGTCAAAGGTCCACCAGCGGTCGCCGAGCCACACTTCCATCCAGGCCGCGAAGTCCATCGGCGCCGGGTCCGCTGGGACGTCCATGTCCGGCAGGTACCCGAACGTGTAGCGGGCCGGGATGTTCAGCGCCCGGCAGAACGAGATCGCAAGGTGCGTGAAGTCCCGGCATACCCCGTAGCGCGAGTTGTTGACGTCCACCGCCGTCGAGGTGGCGGTCGAACTGCCGTACTGGAACGTGAGGTGCCCGTTGACGTGGTCGCAGATCGCCTGGACCCGCTTGTAGCCGGGCTCGAGACCGCCGAACCGCTGCCACGCCTCGCCCGCCAGCAGGTCGGGCAGGCAGTACCGGCTCGGCAGCGTGTAGATCAGCGTGTCATCGGGCAGCTGGCTGGCTGGCACCTCTGGTGCGTCCGGGTCGCAGTCCTCGGCGGCATCGGGAACATCCGCCACCGCGGAGAGCCCGAACTGTGAGCGCCCAGCGGGCAGCACGGTACGCGCGCAGTCGTTGCCGTAGATATCCGTGTACTCGTGGACCTCAGCGCTGGGATCGCTCAGCCACTGGTGGCCCTCCGTGCTGATCGAGCGCGAGATGGCCGGGCGCACCATGAAAACGGCCGGGGTGGGGATCTCCGCCACATAGGTAAACATGCATCCGATGCTGAGCCGTCGTCGTGCTGTCATTTGCATAATCGTCCTCGCATCGTGTTTCCCCGATATTACCGGCGAAAATTTGGTACGGACCCGGGTGATTGTCGCCACGGACTGTTCAGCAAGGTGGGGAGGCGGGAGGCGGGGCGGTCAGGCAGGTAGCTGTTTGAACGTGTGCAGCATCTTTTGGATGGTCCCGAGGATGTTGTCGTTCCAATTGCTGTCGTTCGGACCCGCCAGTCCGTTGCCGTAAATCGTGTAGGACTGGGAACCGAGGGTGAACAGCAGAACGTCCATGCGCATCTGGCCCCCGCTCCCCTTCCAGTCGAACCGCCAGAACGCGCCGGCCGTCCCGAGGATGGGCTCCGCCCCGAGGAAGGAATTCTTACTGAGGTAGCCGGGATAGTCGTGCTGGCTTCTGAGGTAGTCCGCCTCGGCCACCATGTTGCTCTTGACATCCGCGGTGAGATCGAACTCGACGTAGGTCGTGCCGCCCGGCGCGTCCAGGTAAATCTTCTGCCCCATCTGATTCTCGACATGCCACGAGTCCGGCATGTCGATGCTGAACCCGGCCGCGGTCCCTAGGCCGGCGGCGCTGAACCTCTCGGTCTGGTAGCCGGGCGGTAGGGCGTCATTGGGCGTGTCGATTGCCTTGACCAGGGCCGCGTTATTCGTGATGTGCAGCCCGGTCGCGGCCCCGGTCGCGGCCCCGGTCGCCGGCCGTCGAGTTCGCCTGCGACTTGTCATCGACGAACCGGGGCTTCAGGAGGAAGAAGCCCCCGACGCCGATCGCGGCGACAACAGCAACGACCACCGCGGCGCGGGCCGCCTTGCCGCCGCGACCCGCGGCGCCCTTGGCGCGGACGCGGCGTGCGGAGCGCGGGGAACCGCCGCCGGTCTCGGCGACGAGCTGCTGAAACAGGTCGGCGGCGGCTGGTGACTGAATCGGGGATGTCTGCGTCCGCTCGTCAGGCGGCGCTGGCCACGCGGGAGCGGGCAATGGCATCCCGCGCTGCTCCGGTTCCGCCCACTCGGCCGGCTCGGCGATCTCGCGGAGCACGGATTCGGCCGGGATCAGGTCCAGCGAGGTGACATCCGGGAGCGATACGGGTGCGGTCTCGTCGGGCATTTGCTTCAGGATCTCGGCGAGTATGCGGGCGGCGACCGCCGCGGACGGCCGAGTGTGCGGCTCGGGACGCAGCAGTGCCTCGATGAGCGGTGCGAGCCGTCCGGCGGCTGGGGCGGTCGGGGCCGCAAGCCCATTCGCGGTCATTATGCTGCCGCTGCTACCTCGTTGGTACGGCCCGTGGCCTTGTACGGCTGCGTAGAGAGTGGCGCCGAGGGACCAGAGGTCGGAGGCGGCCGTCGCGTCATCGCCGTAGAGCCGCTCCGGTGCCGTGTAGCCGGCGGAACCCATCACCATATTGGCCTGGGTCATCCGGGATTCGCCCTCGGTCCGCGCGATGCCGAAGTCGGTTAGCACCGCCCGGTCGTCTGGGCTGCCACCCGGCCCACCCGGGGCGAGTAGGACGTTGTTCGGCTTCACGTCCCTGTGCAGCACCCCGGCGGCGTGCACGGCGGCGAGCGCGCTGAGCAACTGCTGGCCGAGTCGGGCGGCGCGCAGTGCGGTCAACGGCCCGTGCGCGGCCAGCCGCTCCTCAAGCGATCCGGACGGGACGAGCTCCATGACGATCCACAGGCGGCCGTCCTCCTCGGCCACGTCGTAGATGGTGACGATGTTGGGATGGTTGAGCCGCGCCACGGTCCGCGCCTCGCGCAGCGTCCGCTGGTAGACCGTCGCCTCGCCCTCGGCGATGGGGGCGGGCAGCAGCACCTCCTTGAGCGCCACCTTCCGGTTAAGCAGCCGATCGTGAGCACGCCACACCCTGCCCATACCGCCAAGGCCGATGGGCTCATCCAAGGTGTACCGCCCAGCGATGACTCGCCCAGTCATTGGGGCCATAGACCGAACGATACCCGCGGGAAGGCCTCTGATGCCCCGCAGTGGACCGGGGTTGGCCGAGCAACGTCAGCGGTCGGAGCCGTCAGAGGTCCTCCATCTGCTCGGCCAGCCTGCTGAGCGCGGGCACGGCGGCGTGGATCGCCTGCCGGTCGGCCAGTGGCAGCCGGTCGAGCGCGCGGCCCGCCAGCTCGGCGCGGAGGTCCCGCCACTGGTCGACCCGGGCGGCCCCGGCGTCGGTCACGGTGAGCCGGACCGAACGCCCGTCCGCCTCGGCCCGGCCGCGGTTGAGCAGGCCGTCGGCCGCGAGCTGGCTAACCATCGTGCTGACGCTGTTAGGCGCCAGCCGGAGTTCCTGCGCCGCCTCCGCGACGCCGATGCCCGGCCGCCGCGCGGCCAGCCTGAGCAGCTCGGACCTGGCCGGGGGGAGTGCACCCGCCTCCGTCGCGCCGCGCACCGTGCGGCGCAGCACCCGGCGCACCGCGCCCACCGCCGCCAGCAGTTCGGCCGCTTCGGCCTTGGCCGCTTCCGCCTTCGCCTTCGCCAGCGCGCCGGACTCGGCCGCGTATACATCGTTCACAGAGCTAACTATAGGGACTGCATAGCGACACGCCAAGAGTCGCACACGAAGAGTTCATCAGCAGGAATGTTTCAAAAAGGCCGGGGTAGCGAGCGCCGAGTCTGCCTCCGAAACACTGGGGTAACAAAGCTCGAAAGGGTGAGCGATGAGCAAGGGGAACGCGGGGCGGGGAGTTCTGGGGGGTCTCTCATGACTACGAAGTCCGCCATCGACACAACAGACAGTCCGAGCATCCGGAGCCTAATCCCAGCCAGGATCGACCGGCTGCCGTGGTCGAGGTTTCATACCAGGCTGGTGACGGCGCTCGGCATCGCCTGGATCCTCGACGGCCTGGAGATCACTATCGCCAGCAACGTCGGGCCTGACCTGACGTTGAAGAGCACACTGAGCCTGGGCGCGGGCCAGGTTGGCGACATCGCCTGGTGGTACCTGATCGGCGAGGTGATCGGCGCGCTGTTCTTCGGACAGCTATCCGACAAGCTTGGCCGCCGCAACCTGTTCATGATCACCCTCGGCGTTTACCTGGTCGGCAGCGGGCTCACCGCGGCGACGCCGGCCGGCGGTCACTGGATCATCTTCCTCTACGCCACCCGGGTCCTGGCGGGCATGGGGATCGGCGGCGAGTACGCCGCCATCAACTCGGCGATCGACGAGATGATCCCGGCCAGGTACCGGGGCCGGATTGACCTCGCGGTCAACGGCACGTACTGGGCGGGCGCGCTCATCGGCACGGTCGTCACGCTCTGGGCACTGAACCACATCGCCCCCGACTGGGGCTGGCGGATCGCCTATCTCGTCGGTCCGGTGCTGGCGCTCTGCATCATCTACGTGCGGCGCAACCTGCCGGAGTCGCCGCGTTGGCAGATCATGCACGGCAGGCAGGCTGAGGCCGAGGATTCGATCAGGGAGATCGAAGACCACGTGGCCGCGACCAAGGGCGAGCTCCCGCCGGTCGACTCCGACCAAGAGCTCGAGATCAGGCCGACCGCCCGGATCGGCTACCTCGCCCTGCTCAGGGCCCTGTTCAGGCAGTACCCGGGACGCTCGGTGCTGGTCTTCGCGCTGATGAGCACCCAGTCCTTCCTCTACAACGCGATCTTCTTCACCTACGGCCTCGTGCTGGAGTTCTTCTTCCACGTCAACGCCACCGACACCGGCTACTACTTCCTGGCGTTCGCGGCGGGCAACCTGCTCGGCCCGCTGACGATCGGCCGGCTGTTCGACACGATCGGACGGAAGAAGATGATCGCGGGCACCTACATCCTGTCCGGGATCCTGCTCGCGATCAGCGCCGTACTGTTCAAGAACGGTTCGCTGAACGCGACGACGCAGACGCTCTGCTGGACGGTCACCTTCTTCTTCGCCTCCGCGGGCGCGAGCGCCGGCTACCTGACCGCGAGCGAGGTGTTTCCGCTTGAGGTCAGGGCGAAGGCCATCGCGGTGTTCTTCGCCATCGCGCAGTGCTTCGGTGCCTTCGGCTCGGCCTGGTACGGTCACCTGATCGGCACCGGCCAGGACAGGAACACGCTGTTCGTGGGCTACATAGTCGGCGCCGTCGCGATGGTCATCGGCGGCCTCGCGGCGGTCTTCTTCGGTGTCAACGCGGAGGGCAGGTCGCTGGAGGACGTGGCCACACCGCTGTCGGTCATCGGCAAGCCGCCGGAGACCATCTTCCGCACCGGCTCCGGCAGTTAGACCGACAGGCCGACGGCCTGACCCGTATCCGCCTGCGCATTCGGAGCTAAGCCGAAGCGGCCTCCAATGCGCAGGCGGGTCTCTGGGAGCAGGTGCAGCCGGTTCCGGAGGAATATGCAGGTGGGCGCCGTTGCCCGCCTGACCAGTCCGCAGCCGGCCGTGGCCGAGCCCGCGATGGTGATGCTCGACCTCTAGACCCTGGGGACTACGCGCAGCGACGAGGCCGATCTATAGTCGCGCGCTAGGTGAAACCGGTAGCAGATTAACAGGGCCGCTTCCCAGCCCGTCAGCCCAAAACGTCCACTGTCACCGGACTGAACGTCCCCCGTCATCGGACTGAGATAAGGGAGACCGACAGGGATCCCCCGCGAGCCAAAGGGCGCGCCCGGCGGCGGGTGGGAAAGCAGGTATCTTCGGGTCATGCCCCCGCGCCCAGCGCCGCGTGACCTTCGCGCTTCAGACGCCGACCGTGAACGCGTCGTCGCCATGCTCGGCGAGGCGCTTGCCGACGGCCGCATTTCGCATGACGAGCACTCCGAACGCATGTCGGCCGCACTGTCCGCCCGCACCCTGGGTGAGCTCGCGGCGCTGACCACGGATCTGGCCGCGCCCGAGCACCAGCCGGTCCAACTCGATGGGGGCCAGCCGGTCGCGGCGCTGTTCAGCACGGCCGCGCGGGGCGGCCGGTGGGTGGTGCCGCAGACCATGACCTGCGTTGCCGCGTTCGGCGAGGTCGTGCTCGACCTGCGCGAGGCACTGCTGCAGGACCGGCATGTCGTGCTCACCGTCTACGCCGTCTGCGGCCGGGTGCGGCTGGTCGTGCCGGCCGGCGTCGAGGTGGTCATGAACGGGACCGAGATACTCGGCCGCCAGCGCGGCGGTACCTCCAGGCGGGTGCCGACGTCGTCCGATACGCCGGTGATCGAGGTCCGCGGTTACCTGGCCGCGAGCGAGGTCCTCGCCCGCACCCCACCGCGGCCGCGCCGCTGGCTGCCCGGCCGCCGCCGGTCTCTTTCCTGACCAGGTCCCCGCTCAGTCGTACTTGACGGTGGAGTACGCGCTCAGCTTCCACAGCGCGTGCTCACTGCGGATCGAGCGGATCGTCCCGGACCTGGAGCGCATCACCAGCGAGTGGGTTGTCATGCCGCCCGGCTTGTAGCGGACACCCGACATCAGCTCGCCGTCGGTGATGCCGGTGGCGGAGAAGAACACGTCGTCCGAGGAGACAAGATCCTCGGTGGTGAGCACCCGGTTCAGGTCGTGCCCGGCGTCGAGTGCCTTGCGCCGCTCCGCGTCGTCCTTGGGGGCGAGCTTGCCCAGGATCACGCCGCCGAGGCACTTCAGCGCGCAGGCCGCGATGATCCCCTCCGGGGTGCCGCCGATGCCGAGCATCAGGTCGATGCCGGTGTCATCGCGGGCCGCCATGATCGCGCCGGCCACGTCCCCGTCTGTGATCAAGTGGATCCGCGCGCCAGCCGCCCGGACCGCGGCGATCAGGCCCTCGTGCCTGGGGCGGTCCAGGATGACCACCGTGACGTCGTGCGGCGAGATGCCCTTGGCCTTGGCGACCGCGGCGATGTTGGCGGCCGGCGGCGCGTCGATGTCGACCACCTTGGCCGCCTCAGGGCCGGTGGCGAGCTTGGTCATGTAGAAGACGGCGGACGGGTCGTACATGGAGCCGCGCTCGGCGACCGCGAGCACCGACACCGCGTTCGGCATGCCGTTCGCGCACAGCCTGGTGCCATCGATCGGGTCCACGGCGACATCGACCGCCGGGCCGGTGCCGTCGCCGACCTCTTCGCCGTTGAACAGCATCGGGGCGTTGTCCTTCTCGCCCTCCCCGATCACCACCACGCCGCGCATCGATACCGAGTTGATCAGCGTCCGCATCGCGTTCACGGCGGCGCCGTCCGCGCCGTTCTTGTCACCGCGGCCCACCCAGCGGGCCGACGCCATTGCCGCGGCTTCCGTCACCCGGGCGAGTTCAAGTGCCAGGTTCCTGCTGGGCGCGTGCTTGCCCGGCTCAGGCGCCCCTGGAATCCCGGCGGTCACGTTCTCATCGGTCATGGTGAACCCCTACCCGTTCCGTTACGTCCGCTTTACCATTCAGGGCGCATATTTACCAGGTCGGCGGGCGTGGCCTTGTTAGCCGCGCCGTTCCCACGCTTGCTGCAACGCGCTGGCGAGCGTCTCAGTTGGCTGCGCACCGGAGACCCCGAGCGCCATGTCGAATACGAAGAACGGGACGCCGGTGATGCCGAGCTGGCGCGCCTGCAGCTCGTCCTGGCGCACCTCCTCGGCATAGGCGTCGCCATCGATGACATCCCCGGCCAGGGCGTCGTCCAGACCTGCACCGGCGGCGATCTCGGTGATCACGTCACGATCGAAGACCTGCCGCGCCTGCGCGAAGTACGCCTGGTCGACCGCCCGGACCAGCTCGGCCTGCACGCCCTTGGCCAGCCCCAGCTGCAGCACGCGGTGGATGCCGAAGGTGTTGCCGACCGGCCGCACCGGTTCGAAGCCGAGCCCCTCGGCCGCCGCGAGGCCCGCGATGCGCGACTCGGCCGCGCGCGCGTCCGCTTCCGACATGCCGTACTTCTCGGTCAGCATGGCAAGGGTGGTCTCGCGGCTGTCCTTCGGGTAGCCGGGGTCGAGCTCGAACGAGCGGTAGACGACCTCGACCTCGTCGCGGTGCGCAAAGGCGCCGAGGGCGGTGGAGAATCGTGCCTTGCCCAGGTAGCACCACGGGCAGATGACGTCGCTCCAGATATCCACGCGCATACCTACAGCCTAGGATGCCCGGCGGGCACTGGGTATCCCGCGACGGTGTGACTTGCAAAGTTAGAAGGGAGCCGCCTCGCCGTTTGGGGCATCGGGGGCCTCGCGGGCCGCCATCGCGGCGGTCAGCCGGGCGCGCGCGCCGTCCAGCCACTCGGCGCAGATCGCGGCCAGCTTCTCGCCGCGCTCCCACAGGTCGAGCGACTGCTCGAGGGTGAGCCCGCCCGTCTCGAGCCGCTTCACCACGCTGGCGAGCTCGTCTCTGGCCTGCTCGTAGGAGAGGGCTTCACGATCCGTCACGGCAAAAGCCTACTCACGATCCGCGCTCACGGTCAGCTGGTCTTCGGCGAACCGGATGGTCAGGCGCTCACCCGGGGACACCTCACGAGCTGACCGGATCACGATGCCGTCGGCGTCTTGCGGGTCCGATACCATCGCCTCTTCATCGGGCCCGCCCCGGGGGGTACGGGGGGTCGCGCCCCCGGGGGCCCGCAGCGCGATCGCGTAGCCGCGGCGCAGCGTCGCCGCGGGGGAGAGCGCGAGCAGCCGGGCCCGGGTGTGCGCGACGTCATCGCCGGCCCTGGCCAGACCGGCGTCGAGCGACTGACGGGCCCGGCGGATGAGCGCGTCGACCTGCTCGGCCTGCCGCTCGATCTCGCGCACGGGATCGGCCAGGGCCGGGCGGGAGCGGGTCGCGTCCAGCCAGGCCTGCTCGCGGTCAAGCCAGCCGCGCATGCACCGCCGCGCCCGGTCCCGCAGCTGGGTGACCAGCGCGAGCTGCTCGGCCACGTCGGGGACGATCCGCTTGGCCGCATCGGTTGGCGTGGAGGCGCGCAGGTCCGCCACGTAGTCGAGCAGCGGGCTGTCCTGCTCATGCCCGATCGCGGACACCACCGGGGTGCGGCAGGCCGCCACCGCCCGCAGCAGCGCCTCGTCGGAGAACGGGAGCAGGTCCTCGAGCGAGCCTCCGCCCCGGGTGATCACGATCACATCCACCTGCGGGTCGGCGTCCAGCTTGCGCACCGCCTCGATCACCTCGCCGGCCGCGTACGGGCCCTGCACCGCGGATTGCTCGACCCGGAACCTGACGGCCGGCCAACGGCGCTCCGCATTCTGCACCACGTCGCGTTCGGCGGCCGAATCCCGCCCGCACACCAGGCCGATGACGCCGGGCAGGAAAGGCAGCGCACGCTTACGTTCGGCGGAGAAAAGACCTTCGGCCGCCAACTGCGCGCGCAATTTCTCCAGCCGCGCCAGCAGCTCACCTATCCCCACCGCACGGATTTCGAGCGCGGTGAGCGCGAATGAGCCACGGGTGGCGTTGAAGTCGGGCCTGACGAACATCACCACCCGCGCGCCCTCAACCGGGGCGACCGCCTCGAATATCTGGCGGGTGCAGATCACCTGGGCCGAGACCGAGGCGATCGGGTCCCTGAGGGTGAGGAAGACGGTGTTGCCGCGCTTCTTGAACTCGGCTATCTGCCCCTCGACCCAGATCCGGCCGAGCTTGCCAATCCAGCCGCCGACAGCCTGCAGCACGGTCCGAACCGGAACCGGAGCCTCGGCGGACGTCTCAAGGGCCATAACGTCTATCCCACCACGGTTCCGGCATGATCGTGGGCCAAGGTGGCGTTATTTCGCCTCGTGCCTGACCCACGATCGCGACGGGCTAGCCCTCGGCCAGCTTGGCGATGCGGCGCTCGAACATGGAGATCACATCCGCACGGTCCGCGTGGCTCTTCTCGTAGGAGATGAGGACCGTGAGCTGAGCGGCCGAGAGGTTGCGGAGCCGCGCGCGCAGCGACGCGATCGACAGCTCGTCGTAGTTCGGCAGCGGCAGCGCGGCGGCAGCTTCCGAGACAGGCGCGGCGGTCGTCTCGGCGGCGGGCGTCACTGGCGCTGCCTCTGCCGGAGTGGCGGTGACCTCGGGCGCTGCGCTGGTCTCGGGAGCGGCCGCGTCCTCCGGGGCGGCCGCGTCCTCCGGGGCGGCGGAGGTCTCCGGGGCCGCGGACGTCTCCGGCGTTGCCGTCGCCTCGGGCGCGGCCGACGTTTCCGGGGCGGCTGCCTCAGGCGCGGCGGGGGTTTCGGTGGCCGGCTTGGCACGGATCTTGTCAGTAACGGATAGCAGTGAGCCGATTCCGGCGAACATTGCCCGCAGCGCCGACGCCGGGGCCTCCTTCACGCGCTCGTTAAGCTGCGGGACGCGCATATCACACTCTCCTAAAAAGGGACGGTTCAGCACCAGTCTGCCGCAGGCAACGGCCAGTCCGCCTTGTCTTAATTAAGCCGGTACCTTCGGAATTTCCTTCCGTCGTGGTGAATGCGGACGAGTAAGACCCGTGATGTTCTGCGTGGCCTGGAGATACTGCTGATACTAGGTCCAGGCAGCGGCTGCCTGACGGGCTGGCGGTCTCGCCTACCATGGATGACATGTCTCAGACGCACCGACGGATCCTGCTGGCGAAGCCGCGTGGCTACTGCGCCGGGGTCGACCGGGCCGTGCAAGCCGTGGAGATCGCCCTCGGCCGGTTCGGCGCACCGGTATACGTGCGCAAGCAGATCGTGCACAACAAGCATGTGGTGAGCGAGCTGGAGAAACTCGGCGCCATCTTCGTGGAGGAGACCGACGAGGTGCCCGAGGGCAGCGTCATCGTGTTCTCCGCGCACGGGATCGCGCCGCAGGTCCGCGAGGAGGCCGCCCGGCGGCGCCTGACCGCCATCGACGCGACCTGCCCGCTGGTCACCAAGGTGCACAACGAGGCGAGGCGGTTCGCGGCCACCGATCACGACATCCTGCTGATCGGTCACGAGGGGCACGAGGAGGTCGTCGGAACCACCGGTGAGGCGCCCGCGCGCATCCACCTGGTCGACGGCCCGGGCGGTGCGGGCGGGGTCGAGGTGCGCGATCCGGCGAAGGTGGTCTGGCTGTCCCAGACGACGCTGTCGGTCGATGAGACCGTGCAGACGGTCGCCGCCCTGCGCGAAAGATTCCCGGAGCTGATCAACCCACCGAGCGACGACATCTGCTACGCCACGCAGAACCGGCAGACCGCGGTCAAGGCGATCGCCCCGCTGTCGGACGTGGTCATCGTCGTCGGCTCGCCTAACTCGTCCAACTCGGTCCGTCTGGTCGAGGTCGCCAAGGACGCCGGCGCGCGCGCCGCCTACCTGGTCGATGACGCCGGGGAGATTGATGAAGCCTGGTTCGGCGGTGCCGACACGGTCGGCGTGACCAGCGGCGCCTCGGTGCCCGAGGAACTCGTCACCGGAGTGCTCGGCAAGCTGGCCGCGCTCGGCTTCGCCGACGTGGAGGAGATCGAGGCGGTCAAGGAGCGGATGTCGTTCCAGCTCCCTCGCGAGCTGCGGAAATAGCTTAAACCGGCTCCGAGGTGACCAGCTCGGGCGCGGATAGCGGACGTGCCGTCTCAAGCACCGGTGCCGGGGCGGCCAGCTCGGCGTCCACCACCCCGAGCGATGCCAGCCGCCGGGCGCTGACCAGGACGCGGCTTTCCATCGTGCCGACCGCCAGGTTGTAGGAGCCAACCGCGGTTGTCAGCGACTTGCCGACCTTGTCCAGGTGCCGGCCGAGGCCGGAGAGACGGGCGTAGAGCTCCCGGCCGAGTTCGAACACCTCCCTGGCGTTCTCCGAGAGCGCCTGCTGCTGCCACGCGTACTGCACCGTGCGGAGCATCGAGACCAGGGTGGTCGGCGTGGCCAGGTGCACCCGCCGCGCGAGCGCGTACTCGAGCAGCCCTTGGTCATGCTCAAGGGCCGGGGCGAGAAACGCCTCGCCGGGCACAAACATGATCACGAACTCGGGCGTCTCCGGCAGCGACGACCAGTACGCCTTCGACCCGAGCTGGTCCACGTGCACCCGCAGGTGCCTGGCGTGCGCCGCGATGCGCGCCGCCCGCTCCGGCTCGTCCCCGGCCGAGGCCGCCTCCAGGTAAGCGGCCAGGGAGACCTTGGAATCGACGACCACGTTCTTCCCGCCTGCCAGCCGCACGACCATGTCCGGCCGCCGCTGCCCGCCGTCGGTGACCACCTGCTCGTCGAAGTCCACGTGCGACGCCATGCCAGCCAGCTCGACCACCCGGCGGAGCTGCAGCTCGCCCCAGCGGCCGCGGGCCTCCGGACGGCGCAGCGCGGTCACCAGCGCCTGGGTCTGCTCGCGGAGCTGCTCGGCGCCGTGCCGGGTGAACTCCACCTGCTGGGCGAGCTCGGCGTGCGACCTGGCGCGCGCCACATCGGAGTCGCGGAGCTGCTGCTCCACCCGGGCGAGGGTCTCCCGCATCGGCCCGACCAGCGTCTCGACGTCGAAGCGCTGGGCCAGCTGGCCGTCGGCGAGCGCCGTCTTCTCCGCCGCCGTCCGCTCGAGCAGCGCGGCCCGCTCCTGCGCCGAGCGGGCCCGCTCCTCCGCCGTCGCCGCGGCGGTGCCGAGGCGGTTGCGCGCCAGTAGGTATCCGAGTGCCGCGCCGATCAGAATGCCGGCCAGCAAGGCGAAGAGGGTCATGTTTTCCAGTATCAGCGCGCCGGCCCGGGCCCCCATGAGTGACACGCGCGGGAACCGGACACAATGGTTAGCGTGCAGCCGGCCATCGAGGTGCGCGCGATCGGCCAGCAGGCCAGGTCGTCCAAGGAAGTCACTTTGCGTGACGTGTCGTTGACTGTTGGTCACGGTGAGCTGATGGCGATCATCGGCGGCAGCGGATCGGGCAAGACGACGCTGCTCGACGCAATCTCGGGATTGCGGCCGCCGTCCTCGGGAATGGTGGCCCGCTCCACCGTTGGCCCGGTCCGGACCGGGAGATATATCGGATATATCCCCAATGCGGACACGATTGCGCCCACTCTCCCGCTGGACCGCGCGCTCCGCTACTCGGCGGCGCTGCGCGGCGCCGGGGTCTCCGACGGCGCGGTGGCCGATGCCCTGCGCGCGGTTGACCTGGCGGCGCGGGCGGCCACCCCGGCCGGTGAGCTGGACGCCGGCCAGCGCAAGCGCGCGGCCATCGCGGCCGAGCTGCTGGCCGAGCCGGCCCAGCTCTTCCTCGAGGAGCCCACGATCGGCCTCGACCCTGCGCAGGGGGCCGAGGTGATGCGCCGACTGCGCCGTTTGTGTGACAACGGGATCACGGTGGTGCTCACCACGCAGAACCCGCTTGACGCGGTCCGCTGCGACAAGGTGGCAGTCCTCGCCACCGGCGGCCACCTGGCGTTCTTCGGCACACCCGACGCCGCCTGCGGCTACTTCGCGGCCGACAGCCTGGACGAGATATACGAGCGGCTGGCCGGCCTTGGCGACCCGGCGGCCGCTTGGTCCCGCCGATTCCCCCAGTTCTCTCGAACGGTCCCGGGTTTCTCGGCTTCCCCCACCGTTCCGCCCCTACCGGGGCCGCCCCGGCTGGTGCCAGACACCGCGGGCCCGCACTCCGCTGGCCGGGTATCCACGGGTCTGTTCACGGCTGACATCGACGACGGCGTGGCCGAACCCGAAGACGCGGCTACCGGGCTGGTCGGCACTGGCCCGCTCGACGACCGGCTGGCCGCGTATGACCTGGAGGCGGGCCGGGCGGGTGCTCCCGCGGTGGCCGGGACGGCCGGGCGGGTGATCCGCCCGTTCCGGCAATGGGCCGCGCTGACCAGGCGGAACGTCGACGCCCTGGTCAGGTCGCGGCCGACACTGGCCGCGCTGGCAGGCGCGCCGGTCGCGGTCGTGGTCGCGTTTCTGGTGCTGCTTGCCCTTGGGGCACTCGACCCGGCCCGGCCGGGCGGCGCGTTCTGGGCGGTATTCGGCGGATTCTTCGTCGGCCTGGCTTACGGCGTGCCGCAGATCAGGCCCGAGGTTGGCGCGCTGCGCGCGGAGCGCTTCTCGGGCCTCAACTCCGGGGCGTACGTGCTGGCCAAGGTGGCCGTCCTGGTTCCGCCGCTCGCTGCCGCCGACGCGGTGGTGCTGTTGGTGCTCGGCCTGGCGGGCCGGCTGCAGGACGGGGGCTACGGGCCGGTGTTCGTGACCATGCTGCTGTCATCGGTGGTCGCGCTCGCCCTCGGGCTGCTCATCTCGGCCGCCGCCCCGATGCCGCCCGGCGGGCTGACCGCGCTCGCGGTCTGCCTTCCGCCGGTGCTGCTGGCGGCGGCCCTGCTCGCCCTGCTCGACCGGCCGGTATGGGGCAACTGGCTGGCGCTGGCGGTGCTGGCGGTCGCGCTGCTGGCGGCGACGACCGCCCTGATCGCCCGCAGAACGCCCGGCGGCTCCGCCTGAGGCCCCGCCCGCGTCAGCCGCCCTGTCAGCTACGCCAACGACAGCGCGTATTAGTGTCGTTGGCGTAAGCGACAGGCTTTATTGGGTCGTTGGCGTAGGTGGCAGGTCCAGTCCCGGTCAGCAGCTGTGGCGGGGGGACAGGCCGGCCAGGTCGGGGCGGCGGTCGCGGTAGGTGCGCTCGGCGAAGTCGAGCAACGCGTCCACGTCGTCGATGGTCGACGCGACACCGAGCGAGACCCGGACGGCGCCGCCGGTCGGCAGGCCCACGAGCGACAGGTACTCGTCCACCGCGCCGGTGGCGCCCCTGCGGGACATGGCCCGCCCGGCGCCGTGCAGGTCCCGCCGGGTGAGCCCGAACGCGGCCTCGCCGGCTCCTGGATTGCAGAAACAGCCGGTCCGCAGCGATATCCCGGCCGCGCTTGAGTCGCGCGACACCGCCCGCTCGTCGATCACCCGGCCGTCCGGATCGAGGAAGTTCAATGCCACCGTCCCGCCGCGGGCAGCCCCGGTCTGCGGCCCGTAGATGCGGACCATGGGCGCCCCCGAGCTGTGCCGCATCCGGCCCAGGCAGTCAACCAGCCACGAGGTCAGTATCCCGACCCGCTGGTTGATGAGGTCGATGCCGATGCCGGAGATCCGGTCGAGGCCGACCGTGATATCGGGAATGGACAGGAAGTTCAGCGTGCCGTCTTCGAACCCGGCCCCGCCCGGCAGCATCTGGTGCCAGCCGCCCGCGACGCTGACCCCCGTGATCGTGCCGCCGGAGAACCACGGCCGCCGCAGCCGGGCGAGGGCCTCGTGCCGCGCGAGCAGGCAGCCGACCCCGGTCGGGTAGCCGAATACCTTGTACCAGCTGACCGCCACGAACTCCGGCTGGACCAGCGACAGGTCGAGCCGGCTGGTCGGCACGTACGCCGCCGCGTCAAGCAGCACGTCGTATCCGCTGGCCTGCGCCCGCGCCACCCACGCAAGCGGGTGGCGCACCCCGCTGAAGTTGGACTGCGCCGGGTAGGCGAACAGACCGGGCCGTGACCCGTGCCCGCGCCCGATCGCCGCGAGCATGTCCGGCTGGCTGACCCGCAGCTCGCGGCGGTTCAGCCTGACGTACGCCACTCGTGCCCCCGCCCGGGCGGCGTACTCCCTGATCCCGTTGACCGAGTTGTGGTTGTCGGCGGTCAGTACCAGCCTGCTCCGCCGCCCGAACGGATAGGCCTCGCCGACCAGGCGGCACGCCCCGGTCGCGTTCGGCGTGAAAGTGACCGCGTACTCCTCGGCGTGGGTGTTGAAGTACCGGAGCACCGCGGCCCGGGCCCGCTCGATGAGCAGCGTGGAGGCGGTCGACGTGGGGTTCTCCGAGTGCGGGTTCCCGTATAGGCCGGACCGCAGCCGCGCCGCGTGCGCGACAATCTGCGACCGCGCGGGCAGTCCCGCCCCGGTGTAGTCGAGGTACACGTGCCCGCCCTCGTCCAGGTACGAGTACTCGGTTGCCCGCAGCTCATCAAGCCGGGCCGTCGCTTCGTACCCCGGGTACGCCGCGCTGAAGTCGCTCAAAGTATCCCCCTGATTGCTTTACGCATACATGAGTGACGACCGTGCCCATCGCCAGCAAGAACTGCGCGAACCTTTCGCGTTCTGCTGGTCGCGGCCGGCGGCACTAGACTCGCGGTTCGTGAGCCTGTCTATCGGAATCGTCGGTCTGCCCAACGTGGGCAAGTCCACCCTGTTCAACGCGCTGACCAAGGCCGGGGCGCTGGCCGCGAACTATCCGTTCGCCACCATCGAGCCGAACGTGGGCATCGTTGGCGTGCCGGATCCGCGGCTCGCCGCCCTGGCCTCGCTCTACAACTCGGCCCGGGTAGTGCCTGCCTCGGTGCGCTTCACCGACATCGCCGGCCTGGTCAAGGGTGCCTCCGAGGGACAGGGGATGGGCAACCAGTTCCTTGGTCACATCCGCGAGACCGACGCGATCTGCCAGGTCGTCCGGGTCTTCGGCGACCCGGACGTGAGCCGGGTTGAGGGGTCCGACGAGCCCGAGGGCGACATCGAGACGATCGATACAGAACTCATACTGGCGGACCTGCAGACGTTGGAGAAGGCGACACCCCGGCTGGCCAAGGAGACAAAGTTCTCCAAGGATCCGGAGAAGCTCGAGACCGCCGCGGCGGCCGAGGCGGCCGTGGCCGTGCTCGATTCGGGGACGACGCTGTTCGCGGGGGCGGCCAAGGCGGGGATCCCGCTCCGGGCCCTGCGGGAATTGCACCTGCTGACCGCCAAGCCATTCATCTACGTCTTCAACATGGACGTATCCGACCTGTCGGATGACGATCTGAAGAAGCGGCTTTCTTCACTGGTGGCGCCGGCTGATGCTGTTTTCCTCGATGCCAAGACCGAGGCCGACCTGACCGAGCTGCCCGACGACGAGGCCGCCGAGCTGCTCGCCGAGGCGGGCCTCGGCGAGCCCGGCCTGGCCCAGCTCGCCCGGGCCGGGTTCCACGTTCTCGGCCTGCAGACGTACCTGACCGCGGGCCCCAAGGAGACCCGCGCCTGGGAGATCCCGATCGGCGCGACCGCCCCCGAGGCGGCCGGCGTCATCCACACCGACTTCCAGCGCGGCTTCATCAAGGCCGAGATCGTCTCCTTCGACGACCTGATGGCGGCCGGCTCGGTAGCCGCCGCCCGCGCCGCGGGCAAGGCCCGCATCGAAGGCAAGGACTACGTCATGCGCGACGGCGACGTGGTCGAGTTCCGCTTCAACGTGTGAGCCGCGGGCCCGCGCCTTGTGCCGTGGAAGGCCACCCGATGACCCTTGAAATTTGATATCAGAATGATATGCTCAGGCCGCCGATATTAAGCGGAAGAAGCAGACATGAGCGCACCGGCGATCGCAGTGACGGAGCTACGCAAGAGTTTCGGTTCCAAGGAGGCCGTGGCCGGCATCGACCTGGAGATCATGTCCGGGTCACTCGCCGGGCTGGTCGGGCCTAACGGGGCAGGGAAGACCACGTCCCTGTCGATGATGACCGGCCTGCTGCGGCCAGACGGCGGCCGGGTCCTGCTCAACGGGATGGACTTGTGGGCCGACCCGCCAGCCGGCAAGGCGATTATCGGGGTGGTACCGGCCGAGGCCAGGCTGTTCGAGCGGCTGAGCGGCGAGGAGCTGCTGGAATACGCCGGACGACTCCGCGGCCTGCCCGCAGGCGAAGTCCGCGCCCGGGCCGCGCAGCTGCTCGATGTGCTCGACCTTGCCGAAGACGCCAAGCGCCTGGTCGCTGACTACTCCAGCGGCATGCGCAAGAAGGCCATGCTCGGCTGCGCCCTGATCCACAACCCGGCCGTGCTGTTCCTGGACGAGCCGCTCGAAGGCGTCGATCCGGTCTCGGCCGACACCATCCGCCGGCTGTTGACCCGCTTCGTCGCCTCGGGGTCGACCGTGTTGTTCTCCAGCCACGTCATGGAACTGGTCGAGCAGGTCTGCGACCACGTCACGATCATCGACAAAGGCCGGATCGTGGCCACCGGCACCACCGAACAGGTCCGGAACGGTAAGACCCTGCAGCAGGCGTTCATCGACGTGGTCGGGTCAAGGGCGACCGACGAGGAGGTGCTGTCATGGCTCGGCTCCTCGTCCAGCTGAAGCTGCGGCTGTGGCTCAACGCGCTGCGCTCGTCGGCCGGGGCCCAGAGCGCCTTCGCGCTCAGCGTGATCTGCGCGGCAGTGGTCGCGGGCGGCGTCTTCTACCTGCTGTCCATTCTGGGCGGAGGCATCGCGGCGGTGGACCTGACCACGGTGATCTTCTGCGTGTTCGCGGTTGCGTGGCTGATCCTGCCGCTCATCGTCTTCGGCCTCGACAGCACCCTTGATCCTGCCACGCTGGCCCTCTACCCGGTCCGCCTGCGCCCGCTCGCCACCGGCCTGCTGGCCGCCACGGCCATCGGCCCATGGCCGCTGGCCACGCTGATCGGCCTGCTCGGGGTGACGATCGGACTCGCCCGCGGCGCGCTCGGGGTGCTCATCGCGCTGCTCGCGGTGCTGCTGCAGGTGCTGTTCTGCATCACGCTGGCCCGGTTCGTGACCACCGGACTGGCCGGGCTGCTGCGCTCGCGCCGCGGCAAGGACCTGGCCGTCCTGCTGATCATCCCGATCTTCGCGGTGTACGAGGGCCTCATCCAGACCGTGCCCAAGCTGACCTCCGAGGGCGCGCTGACCGCTTCGAGCTTCGGGGGCGCGGACCTATGGCTGCGCTGGACACCGCCGGGCCTGGCCGTGCACGCGATCTACGACGGCTCCACGGGCCGCCCTGGCACCGCGTTGCTGCGCCTGGCGCTGCTGGCGGGCATCATCGTCGCACTGGGCTTGCTGTGGATCCGGTCGCTTGACCGCTCCCTGGTGACGACCGATACCTCCACGCAGTCGGCGGTGCGCGGGTCTGCCCTCCCGTTCAGCCGGTACGGCCTGCGCGGCACGGTGGCCGCGCGGTTCTGGATCTACCAGCGCCGCGAGCCCTACGCGCTGATGTACTGGGGCATCACCGTGGTCATCACGCTGGTTGTGGGCATCAGAGCCGCGTTGGCAACCCCGGATTTCCTTGGCGGCCTGCTCGCCAGCGCGGCCTTCGGTAGCGCGTTCGTCGGCGCCTTCCACTCCAACGCGATCGGGATGTCCGGACCAGGGTTCGGCCTCGAGGCGATGGCGCTGAACGGCAGGCGCGCGCTGCGCGCCTACTTCTCCGGTCAGAACTTCGCGCTCGGCGCGATCGCGCTGCCTTTGCTCACGGCGATCTCCTTCGGCCTGGCGGCGGTGGCCAAGCACCCGCTCGACGGGTTCGTCGGCATGGCGGTTGACCTGGCCGGTATCGGCGCGGGCCTTGGCCTGGCCAACCTGTTCACCGTCGCGTTGCCCTACCCGGTGGAAAAGCGAGCCGGCAGCCCCACGCCCAGGGCGGCCAGCGGGCATACGGGCGAGGGAGTCGCGGGGACCATTCTCAGCCTGATCGGCGTGGGGGTGGCGGTCACGCCGGTGATCATCGCCGCGGAACTCACCCAGTCGGCTCCCGCGGCGATCCGGCTGCCGGTACTCGTGCTTGGCGCCGCCGTCTTCGGCCTCGCGCTGGCCTGGGCCGGCGTACAGGGTGCGGCCAGCCTCGCCGGGCAGAAGCTGCCAGAACTCAGCCAGATCGCGATTCAGAGCAACTTGTAGCCGTGAGCCGAGCCTGACGCCTTCGGGAGGGAGGGGCGAACGTTGACACTGTAGGTTCCCGGGACCCTGGTGCCACCAGACACTCTTGACATGAGGCGTCCTAGAGTAATGCGATTGATAAAAGACGTCCGAGAGTAATGCGATGGTTCGAAGTTCCGCTTTACGCGTAGCTCCAGCCCGCTCCGGGCTCATTCGGCGTCCGCCTTTTCTGCTCGATGACGATGCCCAGCTGCATATGCGTCCTGGTTTGCCCCACAATCGTCAATTGGCGTATAGTCCGGGCTTGTTGCGTTTCGCTGGAAAGGATCTTCGGCTCTGGCTAAAATCCGGGGATGGCAGTTGCTCTCGGCCACCGGGTTTATCGGTATAGGTCTGCGAAGGTCAAGAAGGTCGGTGGCCGTGCGCGGGCGTCGGTGACGGCGCTGACCGCCTGGCGCCGCCGTCGGCCGCTCGAAAGGTGCGTCGCCCGGAGGGCCGGTCCGGTCGCGCCGTGCGGGGTGGGGCAGACGGGGCGCGAGCGCGTACTTGGGCGAGTGAGGCGTTCCAGCCGACCAAGCCTGAAAAATCTTCCGAGGCGGGCTACGAGACAGTCCTGCGACTCGGGCAGCAAGCCCTGGGCGCGCCGAATGGTCACGGAAAGTAATTGTTGCTTTTCCGGGCGCTCGACCGGGCACAGGTCGGTTACCGGCCACGATGAAGATTTTTCCGTGATGCGATGAACCGTCGTGTTGGTCGTTGCGTATCACTATGTAACGAGTTACCTTCGGCTCGGGGCTCCGTGTCGGTGGTGGAACCGGGACTGTGTCGGATGTGACTGGAGGCAACTCCAGTATCGGATCGATGCGGTTTGTTCGACTCCAATGCCGCACGTGTGGTCGGTTTATGCCGCACAATGGAGCATGGGACGGCATTAGCGCGCTCATACCTGCCTGGCAGGTGCGAGCGGGCGGAGGAGTGATGGTGCGAAGGCTAAGCCTTGCTAGCCTCGATAGCGGTGCGGAGTCGCCCGTGTACGGTGCAGAACCATCGGCCTCGGCCGGGCGCGGGGCGTACGCCGAAGGCGACGTTCCCGCGAGGTCTGCGACTCGCCGCGGTGCCGCAACCGCGGACTGGATGCTTCCCAGGCAAGATGTGACTGGCCGCGCCGCAACTCCCCACAAGCTACGGCATGTCGGTCATCGACCAGCAAAGCGGAAGATGGTATGTAAAGGACATCCGTGCATCTACGCAGGCGATGGGAACCCAATGACTTGGTTCGCGTCATCGATGGCCGTGCCGCGCGGCCGCTGCGGCCGACGGAGCCTGCGGATCGCCGCCCCCCCAAGGCGTCACCGCAGGCGCACTGATGTCCACGGAAGGGAAGGATGATGTCCGTATCGATCATCGCCGCCGCGGCCCCGCAGGCGGCGATCAACACCCAAAATCTCGTCGACTACCTGCAGAGCCTCTTCGGCCCGCTGTTCCTCGGCATCGTAGGTATCGTGGCGCTGTTCTTCCTCTTCACCCGCGAGATCACCCGGTTCGTGCAATTCATCGTGCTGGCTGTTGCGATCGCCGTGATTTTCTACGTGCCGAGCATCGTGCAGACGCTGGCATTGGGGATAGCCAACGCACTCGGGGTTCATTGATTTTATTTCTCGCTGAGGAGCAAAGTCCTGTGGACCTGCCCACGTATACGAATATCTGGCGCATCGAGAAGCGGCTCTACAAGCTTTATGATTTCCGGCTGCCTATGCCGCTGCCGATCAACTGGATCGCCGTATTCACCGGGATCACGGTACCTTATATCGTTCTGCTGATCGCTATAGGACTGCCTTTTAGTCACACGCTGCTCTGGCTGTACATACTGCCCCCCGGTGTGATCACCTGGCTTACCACCAGGCCCGTCATCGAGAGCAAGCGGCTGCCGGAGCTGATCGAGTCACAGGCGAGGTACCTAACCGAGCCGCGGACATGGGTCAGGCTTGTGCCGCTCAGCGAGAAGGACCAGATGGTCGTCACCGCCCGCGTCTGGCGCGGTCGCCAGGCACCGCAGCGGCCAGGCGCGGTGGCGCCAAGCGCCGCCACGGCGTCGATGGCGGCGACTGTGAAGGCCGGCCTGGCCAGGGACGCCGTGGCCAGCAACGGCATGGACAGGGTCGGCGTCCCGATCGCCGCTCTGACCGCCGCCGCCGCGGCTCCGGTCGCGGTGCGCGGGCGCGACCATGGACAGCCGGCCGGGCGGCCGCCGCGCCCGGGCAGGAACAACCGCGGAGCCGGCAGGTCGATGCGGCCGAAGATCCTGTCTCTAGGGTCCGGCGGCAATGGCCTGCAGGCTCCCGCGCTGCCAGCCCCCGTACTCCCAACGGCGCGAATCGCTCCGCTGGGCCCACCGTCCGCTCCGCCCGTCCTTCCGCCCGCGCCGCCTTCCGTTCCGCAGCCGCCGGCAGTGGTGCCGGGGACGGGCGAGGGTGCGCCGGTACGGGTGCGCGGTGGCGCACCTGGCGGCCCGCACCTTGAGTTGTCGCACGACCGGCCGCTTGGCCAGCGGCCGGCGCCCGTTCGGCCGCCGGTCCCGTCAGTCCTGTCAGTCCCGGCCGCGCCGGTCTCGCGTTTCGGTACCACCTGGCCAGCGTCCCCGCGTCCGCTCCGCCCAGTCCGCCCGGCACCGGATGAGCCTCCGGCACCGGATGAGCGTTCGGCGCCTGATGAGCGTTGGGAGCCACAGGAGGCCGCGTCGTCGGCCCGCGACGGCCACCCCGGGACCCCCCACCTGGCCGAGCCCGTGGCGGA
The DNA here is from genome assembly GCA_050013875.1 of Trebonia sp. Taxonomy (GTDB): domain Bacteria; phylum Actinomycetota; class Actinomycetes; order Streptosporangiales; family Streptosporangiaceae; genus Trebonia. The sequence goes on from JBEKEK010000064.1 coordinate 36,979, forward strand.
GCCCGACTTGGCCGAGCCCGCGGCGGAGGCCGAGCTGGCCGAGCCCGTGGCAGAGGTGGCCGCTGCACAGGCGGTTCCAGTCGTAGCGGCCCAGTTGGCGCCGGTTGTCGAGGCCCGCCCCGCCCCCTTTGATGAAGAGCCTGGGCCGGCGCAGGTTTCTGCGCCGGCGCAGGTCCCTGAGCTCGCGCAGGACCCTGAGCCCGTCCAAGTCTCCGGGGGCGCCGCGGTGCGGGAAGCAGCCGTGACTGCCCAGGTTGCCGATGACCTTCCTGCCTCTGCGGGGGAAGAGCGCGAATCCGCTCCCGTTCCCGAGCCTGCCCCAGTCACGGAAGCGGCCGAGCCTGCTTCGCTGGCAGAAGCGGCGGAGCCGGTCGTGGTCGCGCGAGAGGCAGAGCCTGGCCCCGTCAGGGACGAGCCTGCCCCGGTCGTGCGAGACGCTGAGCCCGCCCCAGCTACCGAAGCGCGGGAGTTCGTTCAGGTCGGGGAAACGGCAGCGCCGGAGTTCGTTCCGGTCGAGGCAGCGGCCGCGCCCGTCCCGCCCGCGCCCGCGGCACCGCCGCCCGCGGCACCGCCGCCCGCCGCCCGTACGCCGGTCGCGCCGGCGCCCGCTGACCGGTCCTGGCTTGAGCACTCCCACGAGCCCGCGCTGGCTCCCGCGGCTGCCCAGCCCGCGGCTGCTGCCACGCCCGCCCCGGCCCCCAGCTTTACCCCGGCCCCGGCCCCGGCCCCGGCACCTGCGCCCGCCCCGGCTCCGGTCCCTGCGCCCGCCCCGGCTCCGGTCCCTGCGCCCGCCCCGGTGCCGGTGGCGGTCAACGAGGCGCAGAACCGCGCGGTGCCGTCGGTCGAGCGTGCGCTTAGCGGCCCCTCGCGCGAGCAGAACCCGTCCTGGCACGGCAAGGTCAAGATCGTTACGGGCACGGGCGCCTCGCATGGCCCCGGCGCCAGGGATCAGGAAGCACTGGACCGGAACCGGGCCAGGCTGCCGGTAGCGGAGCCCAAGCGGATCCTCGTTCTCGGCTGCACCGGCGGCGCGGGCCAGACCGTCACCGCACTCATGACCGGCGCCATGCTGGCGAGCCTGCGTGAGCAGCCGGTGGCCGCGGTGGACCTGCACGACGGGACGCTGGCGCGCTATCGCGCCCCGGCCGCCTGGCTCGACGAGATCCTGGCCGGCCGGCCGCCGCAGCCGGTGCTGCAGAACCGCCCGGACGGCCTCAACCCGACCCCGAAGCCAAGCCCGGCCAGGCTCGACGTCATCGCCTCGCACCAGCAGCTGCGCGAAGGCGATGAGATCAAGCTCGTCGTGCAGCTCAACCGGCACTACCCGCTGACGATGCTCGACCCGGGGCCGCCCGGCCTGACCAAACTGCTCAAGGTCACCGACGAGCTGGTGGTGGTGGTGCCGGCCAACGCGGAGGCGGCCGGCGCGCTCGCGGACACCCGCGACTGGCTTGACAACAACGGCTACGCCGACCTGGCCATGCGGTCGGTGACGGTGATCAACGGCGTCTCCCGGCGTTCGCTGCCCGACGTGGAGCATGCCGAGTCGATTGCCCGCGGCCGCTCGCGCGCGATCGTCAGGATTCCGTGGGACGACATGCTGCCGGTGGCGGTCACCGGCCCGTCCACTCTCCGCCCGCAGACGCGGGTCGCCTACACGGCTCTGGCCGGGGTTCTCGTCGCGGGACTCGCCGCCGCGCCGGTCAGGACAAAGCAATGAGATATGGAACGGGCCGTGGTTTCTGTGCGGGCTCAATGAATCGGGAGGCGTGGTGAGCGGGAAGTCCAAGGGGCGCAGCCGCGCGGCGATCCGATACTTCGATGACCGGGTGCTGCTGACCGACACGCACGCGTGGGCGTTCTACCGGGTGCCGTCGGTCTCCTACGAGTTCACCACGCCCGATGAGCGCGAGGCGCTGGCGACCAACATCACCGTCGCGCTGGCCGCGATCAGGATGCAGGACGCCGAGGTGCACCTGCGGATCGCGCACCGGCCCTACCCGGTGGTGGAGTGGGCGACCGGGCTGGACGCCACGGCCGACGGCGGCCCCGGCTGGCGGGAGTATCTGGACACGATCTACCAGCACGTGTGGGCGAAGGACTTCTGGTCGAAGGAGATCTACCTCGGGGTCCGGCTAGGCCAGCGGTCCGTCCGCGCGCAGTTGAGCGGCGGCCTGCTCGGGAGTTTCACCAACCCGTTCAAGGCCGCGGAACGCTCCCGCGGTCCCGAAGAGGACGCGCTGCCGGCGGGCGAGGTCGGCAAGTGGACCGAGACGGCCGAGCGGCTCGGCCGCGCGCTGACCGCGTCCGCGCTGGCCGCGCGGCATGCGACCTCCCGCGAGGTGGCCTGGCTTTTCCGGCACACGCTGATGGGCTCGCTGGGCGACGCGCCGCCGTCGGCGACCCGCCGCCGGCGGTGGGGCGCGGGGGAGATCGAGCAGCTCTACGAGGGCACGGTGCACAACGGCCGCACGATGCTCCGGCTTGAGCAGGTCGAGGGCGAGTCGTGGGCCGCGTTCCTGTCCTTCGCCCGGTTCCCCGACGTGATGGCGTTCCCCGAAGGGGAACCGTGGCTGCACTACGCGGACTCGCTGCCGTTCCCGGTCGAGGTCTCCTCCCGGATGCACCTGATCCCGCCCGCCAAGGCGTCCAAGGACGTGTCCCGGCGGCTCGCGCACGCCCGGGACATGGACGCGCACATCCGCGAGGCGGGGGCGGAGGCGCCCATCGCGCTGGCCGAGCAGATCGCGGCCGCCCGGATGCTCGAGCACGGCATCACCAAGGACCGGCTGCCCTTCGTCTACGGCTGGCACCGGCTGATCGTGACCGCGCCGACCAGGGAACTGTGCGTCCGCCGGGTAGAGGCGGTCACCGAGCATTACCGGGATATCGGCATTGACCTGGTCAACTCCACCGGCGACCAGTTCTCGCTGCTGAGTGAGTCACTGCCGGGCGAGCGGGTGCGGCTGTCGTCGTACGTGCAGCGGCAGCCGCTTTACACGATCGCGGGCGGGATGCCGACCGCCACCGTGGAACTCGGCGACCGGATCGCCGACGGGGTGGGCTGGATCGGCCCGTACATCGGCGAGACGCTGGGCCGGGCGCGCTCGGTGGTGCACTTCGACCCGATGCTGGCGGCGGCGCGGAACCGGCCGACCGCGGTGGCGATCACCGGCGAGCCGGGCGGCGGCAAGACCACGCTCGCCATGCTGCTGATCTACCAGCTCGCGCTGCGCGGCGCGACGATCGCGGTGATCGACCCCAAGGGCGACGCCGAGCCGCTGGCCGAGTTCCTGTCCAAGACCGGGCGGCGGGCCCGGGTGCTGCCGCTGTCGTCGGCCGCGGCCGGGCTGCTCGACCCGTTCTCGTTCGGTGACGACCTGGCGGAGAAGCGCACGATGGCGACCGAGACGCTCCGCCTGCTGCTGCCGAGGATGAGCGAGGAGCGGGAATCGGCGATGATCCAGGCGGTCGGCGCGGTCGCCGTCGGGCCGCGGCCGTCCCTCGGCAAGGTCGTCAGGCACCTCGAGGAGTCCGACGACCCGGCCTGGAAGAATCTGGGCGCGGTGATGCGCTCGGTCTCGGAGATGCGCCTCGCCCGGCTCTGCTTCTCGCCGTCAGGCGGGCAGCAGATCGACGCCGAGGGGTGGACGACCGTCTTCACCCTCGGCGGCCTTACCCTGCCGGACACCACCACCGGCCGGGAGGATTACTCCTACGAGCAGCGCCTGTCGGTGGCGCTGCTCTACCTGGTCTCCCAGTTCGCCCGACGGCTGATGAACACGGTCGACCGGACCGCGCCCAAGGCGATCTTCCTCGACGAGGCGTGGGCCATCACGTCGACGCCCGAGGGTGCCAAGCTGGTCCCCGAGGTCTCCCGGATGGGGCGATCGAGGAACACAGCGCTCGTACTCATCTCGCAGAACGCGGGTGACTTGCTACAGGAACAGGTGACTAACTGCATTTCCAGTGTTTTCGCGTTCCGGTCATCGGAACGTTCCGAGGTGACGAACGTGCTTTCGCTCCTCGGAGTTGAGCCGTCCGAGGAGCACAAGGCCATCCTTCGTGCCCTCGGCAACGGTGAATGTGTTTTCCGTGATCTCGACGACCGCGCGGGCCGCATCGGCGTCGATCTCGTATCCGAAGAACTACGGGACTGGATCGATACAAACCCGACACGAGCCCGTCGGCAACCACAGCCGGCGGCGACAACCTCCCAGTAAGCACCGCCGAATACAGGAGCCTCACGAGATGGCTGCACCTCACCCTCGAACTGGTCGGCCAAGGACAGCGAGTCGGTCTGTCCGTGCCCTGCTGCTGGCCGCAGCGCTTTTCACCGTCGTGCTCGGCGGCCTGTTCATCGCCCGGCCGGCCTCCGCCGCCACCAGCGCCACCGCCGCCTCGGCGGCCAGTGCGGCCACTGCTGTCCGGGATGCCACTGCTGTCCGGGATGCCACTGCCGCCCCCGCTGTCAAGGCGGTAACCGCCGAGCCCGCCGCCCAGCTGGCCGAGGGCAGCAAGAACTCGCTCATCGCGCTGGACGGCGGGGTCTGCAGCGTGCCGGTCCTCGGCGACCTCGGCGGCCTGGTCGACCTGTGCAATGCGGGTACCGCCGGTATTACCGGAGACCTGAACAACATCTGCTCGCCGGGGGTCCCCCAGCCCGAGCCGGCCGTGGGGGGCATCAACTCGCTGATCACCACCCCCGGCACCCAGACGGTGGGCAAGACGCTGTACGACAACTACGGCACGGCCGGGCAGTACTGGGCGGCGACCGGGCTGAAATGCTCGGATATGACCTCGCTGATCGGCAACAACGTGGCCGGCATGGTCTTCGACATGGCCAAGTCGCTCGACCGGGTGACGATCACCGTGTACCAGTCGGCCGCCGGATCCAACATCCTGGCCTGGCTGAGCAGTTCGGTTGACAACCTGATCAACGAGCTTGGCAAGGCGGTCTACTTCCCGTTCCTGGCGCCAGTGGTGATCATCGGCGCGATCTGGCTCGCCTGGCAGGGCCTGATCCGCAAGCGCGCGACCCGGACCATCGAGGGCACGATCTGGATGGTGATCGCCTGCGCGTCCGCCATCTGGCTGATCGGCCAGCCGCAGGACTTCACCGGCGTCGGCACCACCGTGTCCAACGGCGTCACCTCGGTGCTCAACGCGGCGTTCGTCAACCTGCCGGCCGGCCACGACAGCAACTGCCTGCCGGTTCAGACGGGCGACCCGCAGTCCGTCTCGGCGGACTACGCGTTCACCTCAGGCAATGGCCTGGTGGACCAGAACGCCAACGAACTCTGGTCGGTGCTGGTCTGCAAGCCCTGGCTGGAAGGCGAGTTCGGCACCACCGCGTACGCCCAGCCGGGCACGGCCGCCGCCAAGACCAACGTGATAAACGTGTACGGCCGGAACCTGCTCTGGGCGCAGGCATTCGCGACCAATGAGCAGCCAACCGTCGCCCTCACCAATGCGAAGCAGGACGTCTACAGCGGTATCGGCGCCGACCTGCAGGCCCAGAACCCCTCGGTGTACGCGCTTTTCCAGGGCAATCAGTGGACCACCCGGCTCGAGATCGCCTTCTTCGCGCTGTTCGCGGCGGTCGTGGCCGGGCTGCTGGTGCTGCTGATCGCGCTGACCTTGATCATCTTGAAGCTCGGCTTCCTGCTGCTGCTCGTCGCCGGGCCGTTCTTCCTCATCGTCGGGGTGCATCCCGGTTTCGGCCGGGTGGTCGCCATCCGCTGGTTCGAGATGCTGGTCGGCGTGCTGCTGAAACAGGTCGCGATCGCGCTCGTGCTGTCGATCCTGCTCTACTGCTACTCGCTGATCATGGGCACCTCCGATCAGGAGCTCCCCTGGGGGCTCAAGATCATGATGATCTCGCTGGTCACGGTGGCGGTGTTCATCTACAGGAAGCCGTTCCAGCACCTGTTCTCCTCGGTCGGCTACGGCATGCTCGGCAATAACGAGCGGGCCGAGGTCTCCTGGCGCGAGTCGGCCTTCGGCTTCCGCCGGGTGTCGGCCACCGCGGCGGGCACCGTCGTGCCCGGTGCGGCCGCGGGCGCGTCCCGCGCGTCCCGGTGGGCACGGCGCGCGGCAGATGGCGTTGGCGGGGCCGCCGACGGAACGGCGAGCGGTGCGACCGCCGACGGCGGTGTCCGCGCGACCTCGTCGGACGGGATGTCCGTGATGCCCACGGCCGACAGCCACAGCGCCTCCAGGCAGTGGCCGGCGGCCGGGGTCGGCACCGGCCGCACCGCCCCGCCGCTGCCGCTGTCGACCAACGGTGCCCCGCCGTCCGCCAACGGCGGCCCGGCGGGCTGGGCCAGGAACGGGGCCGCCAACACGGGGGCTGCCCGTGGCTCCGCGCAGCCGCCGGTCCGCCGGACCGGGCCGATGCCGGCCGCGCCCGCGTCGCCCGCGCCCGCGTCGGCGCCGCCGGTCCGCCGGTCCGGCCCGGCGCCGAACGCAACGAGGACGCAGTCACCGCCACCGGCCGCACCGACGCCGCCCGCGACGTCGTTCTGGTCGCGGTCCCGTCGCCGGCCACAGTAGCGGGACCTGGCCATGGACCTCTCGCCCGGCCAGCAGCGGCTGCTGTTCGTCGTCGTCGTCATCGTGCTCGTCGGCCTTGGCGCCTTCGTGATCGAGGGGCGGAGCCACGGGAACACCGCCGCCGCCCCAACGCCAACTCCGACGCCAACCGCGAGCGCGGCCACGTCGGCCGCCAGCGTGGCGGCGACCGCCACCCCGCCCGCGACCGAACCGGCCGCCACGCCGCCGGCCACCACCGCCGGCGGCGCCAACATCTATCAGTGGCTGCCCTTCACCCAGCCCGATCTCACCGCCGCCGCGAAGACCACACTGGCGTTCGCGAAGGACTACGTGACCTGGAACTCCAAAGAGTCCAAGGCCGCCTACGGCGCCTCGATGGCCAGCCTCGTCACCGCGCAGGAGGACACGACGCTCGAGAACGATTTCGCCACGGCCGCGCGGGCGGCGGGCAACGCCGTTTCCACCGGCAGCGCCGCGATCGACTCGATCAGCTCATTCGGCTCGAACCCGGCTTCGATCACCTTCTCGGTCACGATCACGCAGCAGGTGGTCCCGGCCCAGGGGACTTCCGTGAGCCCCAGTCAGTACGACGTCACGGTGGTGTCCACCGGGTCCGGCTGGCAGGTTAACAACATCCAGCTATTCAACGTGGGTAACGAGTGAACCGCCGCGTGGCCGGGCCGACCGTCATCGGCATCGCGCTCGCCCTGCTGCTCGGCATCCTGGTGGTGCCGATGCTGGTAGTGGGCGGCACCGCCATGCTGTTCGCGGGCAGCGACGGATCGAACTGCGGGTCCACCACGGCGCAGGCCGTACAGCCGAACGTGAGCACCGAGGCCGCCAACTCGATCCCGGCCAACTATCTGCACTGGTTTCAACTGGTAGGGCTCCAGTACAACGTGCCCTGGCCGGTGCTCGCGGGCATCGGGAAGGTAGAGAGCGACGACGGCCGGACCACGCTGCCCGGGGTGAACTCGGGAGCCAACGCGTTCGGCGCGGCCGGGCCGATGCAGATGGGCATCGAGGGCGCATCGGGCGACTCGTGGGCCACGTACGCCACCGTCGAGGACGGCCACCCGCCCGCGAGCGTCTACGACCCGGCCGACGCGATCGCCGGCGCGGCCAAGTACCTGATCGCACACGGTATAGCGGCGAACGTCCCGGCCGCGATCTTCGCCTACAACCACGCGGACTGGTACGTGCAGGAGGTGCTCTCCTGGGCCTCGACCTACGCCAGCGGCGGGTACACCGTCTCCGAGATCACCACGAATGGCGCCGGCACGGCCGACGCGGCCGTGGCCGGCAACACCACCTGCACCGAGGACAGCCTGCTGGCCTCGGTCGTCGCCCCCAACGAGACGGTGCAAACCGCGATCAACTTCGCCGAGGGCCAACTGGGCAAGCCGTACCTGTTCGGCGGCACCGGGCCGGCCGCGTTCGACTGCTCGGGCCTGGTCATGATGGCCTACCGTGCGGCCAACGTGGACATCCCGCGCACCTCGGAGCAGCAGTGGGCGGACCTGCCGCACGTGCCCGCGGCGAAGGTGGTCCCCGGCGACCTGGTCTTCTTCGCCGGGGCGGACGGCACCGTCAAGTCGCCCGGGCACGTCGGCCTGGTGGTCGGCAAGCACACGATGATCGAGGCGTACGCGACCGGCTTCGCGATCCGCGTCTCCCAGTTCGGCACGCCGCAGTCGGCCCCCGGCGACACCAAGGTCGTCGGCTTCGCCCAGCCTTGGAGCAACAAGAGCACTAACACGTAAGTTTCGCGTTGTATAGCACCATTACGCAAAGTTCACGATATATAGCACCATTTGGGCGATTTCGACCGCGGTCGAAGGCCTTGATGTTAGCCTGCTTATCGTAACTCTCTGCATGAAAGGTGCTACTGTGTGGAGTTCTAAGCGGGTTTGGCTGACTGGGGCGGGTGCGCTCACGGCGACCGTCGTCGCGGCGTCCTGCCTGGCCACGTCGGCCGCCGGGAGCGTGCAGCCGCCCCCAGGGGCGTCGGCCGCCGACCGCGCCGCCGCCCTGGCGGCCGGCTCGGCCCAAGTGGCTCAGGTATCCGCCGCTACGCTGCCGGTGCTGCCGGGCCCGGTGGTCGCGCTCGGCGACTCCTACACGGCCGGCGCCCTGCTGCCGACGGACCTGACGGCTCGGCCGCTCGGCTGCCTCCGCTCCACCAAGGCCTACCCGGTGCTTGTCGCGGCCGCGCTTGGCGCGCCGCTGACCGACGAGTCCTGTGCCAGCGCCGGGGTGGCGGACATGACGGCGGCGCAGAAGACGGACCTGGGCACCAACGCGCCCCAGCTCAATGCGCTCGCCCCGGACGACTCCCTGGTCCTGCTGACGCTCGGCGGCGACGACCTGGGCTTCATGAACGTGCTCGACAAGTGCATGGAGCTGTCCTTCACCGATCCGTGGGGCAGCCCCTGCGAGGCGCACTACACCCAGGGTGGCACCGACCAGCTCGCCGCCGCGGTGCGGGCCGAGGCGCCGCGGATGGCCGCCGTCCTGGCCGCGATCGCCGCGCGGGCACCGCGGGCGCGGATCGTTCTGGTCGGTTACCCGGACCTGTTCCCGCTCAGCGGCGGCTGCTGGCCGGCGGTGCCGATCACCAACGGCGACATCGCCTACCTGCGCGGCATCGAACTCCGGCTCAACGCGATGCTGGCGGCGGACGCGAGGGCGGCCAACGCCACCTTCGTCAATGCGTTCACGCCGACCATCGGCCACGACTTCTGCCAGCCCGAGCACAACAGGGATGTCGAGGGCGTGATTCCCGGCTCATGGGTACTGCCGTTCCACCCCAACACCAGGGGCCAGGCCGTCATCGCGGCCGCGGTCCTGACCGCAGTGTCGATCCCTTAGCTTAGCGGCCGGCGGCGTGGCGGCCGCGGCGCACCGAGCGGCCGGTCCGCGGGCGGGACTCGGGACGCTGGCGGGTCAGCTCATCGGGCAGTCGCAGCAGCGGGTTGGCGGCACTGGCGACCACGTCCTGCGCGATCTCGGTGACCCGGGTCCCGCGCGACCTGGCCGCACCGCGCAGCAGGTCGAACGCATCGCGCGGCCGGAGCCGGTGCCGCTCGGCGAGCACACCGATGGCCTGCTCCACCCGGACCCGCGACGCCAGGGCATGCTCTAGCTGGGCGACGGTGACGGCCAGCCGCTCCGCTTCCTTGGGCTCGTTCAGGTTGGGCACGGCCGGCAGCGGACCGGAGTCGTCCTGCCGGGGCGCCGGCGGCCCGGCAGGACGCCGGGGCGCGCCCTCGGCGTCCACCGCCTCGAGTATGCCGGTATCGGCGCTGACCGCCTGGTCGGCGGCGAACAGGTCCGCGAGCACCATCGCGCTGGTCAGGTCGGAGACATTCTCTTCGCCGACAACCCAGCCACGCTCGGCCTTGCGCACGACCACATCACCACGACCGTCAGCACCGTTCGATCCGTTCTCGCTCATACCTGCCCTTCCCCCCTGGGGCCTCACTACCAAAGGCCACCAGCAACACACTATGCGTATAACGTCACAGACCCCGAATTTCATTCGTGCACAAATTCGCGGGCGGGGGGGTTGGCCCGTTGGGCGGGAATCTCGCTCAGCCGGCGGTGCTGGCGAGCTCGCCCAGCTTCTTCTGGACCTGGGCGGCAGAGGGGTTGCACATCGTGGAGCCGTCGGGGAACAGCACGGTCGGGACGGTCTGGTTGCCGCCGTTGACGCTCATCACGAACTCGGCCGCGGCTGGGTCGCGCTCGATGTCGACCTCGGTGATCTCGATGCCGGCCTTGCCGAGCTGCCGCTTGAGGTTCTTGCAGAACCCGCACCAAGTCGTCGTGTACATCGTGAGCGGCACGGGATCTCCTTGTGGGTCGGGGCTAACCGCCTGCTGCATCGCTTTCTTCGGCTCTGTAACAACTTTTGACCGCTCCGCGTTCCCACGCGGCCCCCCGTCCGTGCTCGCATGCGGCAGGATGGGACCGATGGACCCCGACGACCTGCTTGCCGCCCTCGACCCGGAGCAGCGCCAGGTGGCGCTGGCTAGCCGGGGGCCGGTCTGCGTGCTGGCAGGCGCGGGAACGGGCAAGACGCGGGCGATCACGCACCGTATCGCCTACGCGGTCGCGACCGGGATGGTCAGCCCCGCGCACGTGCTCGCGCTCACCTTCACCGTCCGCGCGGCGGGTGAGCTGCGCGGACGGCTGCGGGCGCTCGGCGGTGATGCCGGGAAGGTGCGCGCCGCCACATTCCACTCGGCGGCGTTGCGGCAGCTGACCTACTTCTGGCCGAAGGTGATCGGCGGCCGGCCGCCGAAACTAGTGGAGTCGAAGCTGCCGCTGCTCCGCGAGGCCGCCCGTGACCTGGGACTCTCGGTCGCGGGAGGTGCGCTGGCTGACGCGGTGACCGAGATCGAGTGGGCGAAGGTCTGCCAGACGCACCCTGACTCGTACGTGTTCGCGGCGGCCGCGGCCGGCCGGGCGCCCGCGGCCGGGCTCGAGGAGGTCGGGCGGCTTTACCAGGCCTACGAGGCGCTGCGCCGGGACCGGCAGCTGATCGACTTCGAAGCGGTGCTCGAGCTGACCGCGGCCATCCTGCTGACCGAGCCCATGGTCGCCCGCGAGGTGCACAGCCAGTTCCGCTACTTCACGGTGGACGAGTTCCAGGACGTCAACCCGTTGCAGAAGCTGCTGCTGGACGCCTGGCTGGGCGGCCGCGAGGAGCTTTGCGTGGTCGGCGACCCGCAGCAGACGATCTACTCCTTCACCGGGGCGACCGCTGAGTACCTGCGCGGGTTCGCCACCGACTTTCCCAGCGCGACCATCGTCCGGCTGGTGCGCGACTACCGGTCGACCCCGCAGGTGGTCGCGGCCGCCAACCGGCTGACCGCCGCGGGCGCCGGCCCGGGCGGCCTGGCGGCCGCGCAGTCGTCGGGGGCGCTGGTCGCGCAGCGGCCGGCCGGGCCCGACCCGGTGCTGACCCGTTACCCGGACGAGGAGGCGGAGGCGGCCGGGGTCGCCGCCGAGGCGGCGGCGCTGATCAAGCGCTCGGTGCCGGCCCACGAGATCGCCATCCTGCTGCGGATTAACGCGCAGGTGGAGCGGTTTGAGCGGGCGCTGGCGGACGGAGGCGTGCCGTACGTGGTGCGTGGCGCCGAGCGCTTTTACGACCGGCCCGAGGTCCGCCAGGCGCTGGTGCTCATCCGGGGCGCGGCCCGCGCCGACGGGGCCGGCACCGACGCGACCGGGCCGCCGGGGGAGCTGCCCGCCGCCGTCCGCCACGTGCTCGCGTCGGCCGGGCTCACCGCGACCGCGCCGCCCGCGCGCGGCGCGGTCAGGGAGCGCTGGGAATCCCTGGCGGCGATCGCCGGGCTGGCCGACGACCTGGCCGCGGCCAGGCCCGGCGCGACGCTGGCCGAATTCGCCGCCGAACTGGCCGAGCGTGCGGACACCAAGCACGTCCCGGTCGCCGCCGCGGTGACGTTGGCCACCATGCACGCGGCCAAGGGGCTGGAATGGGACGCGGTGCTGATTCCCGGCCTCGTTGAGGGCATAATGCCCATCGTGCACGCGCGAACGGCCGAGGCCATCGAGGAAGAGCGGCGACTGCTCTACGTCGCGCTGACCAGGGCGCGGGTCCGGCTGGCGCTGTCCTGGGCGCCCGCCCGCACGCCGGGCGCGGAGGCGGCGCGGCAGCGGTCGCGGTTCCTGAAGGATCTGCTTCCGGCGGGTGGGCAGACTTCCCGCACGGGGGGCTCCCCCCTGGCCACGGTAGAGGGTTCGCCATGAGCGACTCGCTCGACAAGCTCCTTGACCTGCTTGACCTGGAGCAGATCGAGGTCAACATCTTCCGCGGCCGGTCGCCCGACGAGACGGTGCAGCGGGTCTACGGCGGGCAGGTCGCCGGGCAGGCGCTGGTCGCCGCCGGGCGGACGGTGCCGCCTGACCGCCCGGTGCATTCGCTGCACGCGTATTTCATCAGGCCGGGCGACCCGTCGGTGCCGCTCATCTACAGCGTGGACCGGGTGCGGGACGGGCGCTCGTTCACCACCCGCCGGGTGACCGCGATCCAGCACGGCAAGCCGATCTTCACGCTCTCGGCCTCGTTCCACCATGCCGAGCCCGGCCTGGAGTACGAGCTGCCGATGCCGTCCGCGCCGCCGCCCGAGCGGCTGCGGCCCAACTCCGAGCGGTTCGCGGCGGCGCTCGGCGTCACGCTCCCCGTGCACCTGCGGGAGAGCCCGATCGACGCGCGCTCGGTCGGCCCGATGTCGGTCGAGGTGGCGGCCGACCCGTCGCTGCGGCCGTCCGCCGCCAACCTCGTGTGGCTGCGGGTGAACGGGGAACTGCCGGACGACCCGTTGCTGCACGTCTGCCTGATGACCTACGCCTCCGACCTCACGCTGCTCGACACGGTCCTCCTCGACCTCGGCCTGAGCTGGCACAACGGGACCGCCATCGGCGCCAGCCTGGATCACGCGATGTGGTTCCACCGGCCGTTCCGGGCCGACCAGTGGCTGCTCTACGCGCAGGAGACCACGTCCGCCGCCAATGCCCGCGGCCTCGCCCGGGGCGAGGTGTTCACCGAGGGCGGCGACCTCGTCGTCTCCGTCGTCCAGGAAGGCCTCATCCGCACCCCGGGCAAGCCGCGCGACTAGCGCCACGAGAATTGGTCTGCGCCCCGGGAAGCAAATTGGTCTCCGACCAGAAATCGCAGGTCAAAAATGTGTTGCCCTGGTGTGAAGGCTCTCGTAGGCTATGCCTCATGTCCGTGGGCGAGAGCTACGAACCCCTGTGGAAGGAGGTGCCCCGGTGCTGAACAACACGACTGACGTGACGGTTGCCCCGAGCGGCGCCGCGTTCCTGGGTGCCTGCTCGCCGTGGGCCAATCTGTCCGCCGTGGGGACGACTCATGTCCGCATGCCGAATCCTGTTCCGGCCGCCAAGGGTGCCGAGGCGCGTCTCGCCGCGTTCCGGCAGATCCCGGCCATGACGGCAAAGCAGCTTGTCGCTCCGGCGACCGGTCTGCCGACCGCTGTCCAGAACCGTAAGCACTCCGTCTACAAGACCCGTGTCAACGCCGGCGGCGATGGCGCATCGGGTCCGCATCCGGAAAGGGAACCGGCCTAAAAAAGGCCGGTCAAGATCCCCTAAGGCCGCGGACCCGCATACAGGGTCCGCGGCCACATTTGTTTCGCAGGCCCGGTCCCGTCAGACCAGCACAACTGGACCAGCAAGCGAGAGGGGATGGCACCGATGCAGCGGCCCGATGCCTCCGTAAGCGCTACAAGCGCGGCGGGGTTCGAGTCAATATCGCCGGCGTTCGAGGCGGTCGCCGTGGTTGATCAGTACATCAACGAGCAGGGCAGACAGGGCACTACCGCGACCGGGATCGCGATGCTCTTCGGCCACGCCGAGGTACCGACCGGCCTGGATCTGCCCTGCGCGGACGACCCGGAGCTGTTCTTCGCCGAGGCACCGGCGGACGTCGAGACGGCGAAGGCCCTCTGCCAGGGCTGCCGGGCCCGGGAGGCCTGCCTCGAGGGTGCCCTTGAGCGGCGTGAGCCGTGGGGCGTCTGGGGAGGGGAGCTACTCCTGCGCGGAACGATCGTCCCGCGCAAGCGGCCCAGGGGGCGTCCGCGCAAGGACTCTGCCGACGCGATAACCGGTGCGGCCAAGACCGATGAACAGGCCGCCTAGCCATCGTCATAACTGACGAACACAGTTCCGGACAACCGATGCCACCAGCACTCAACGACACAGCCAACGCACACAATGCGAAGAGGTCTCACCACCATGCACATGTACATCGAACAATGTCTCGCGAGAGACCGACACGAGGAGCGCCTTAAGCAGGCGCGAGAGGAAAGGGATGCGCACCAAGCCGCCATGCTGCACCGGATGGAGCGGCGGCGGGAGCGCGCTGAGCGCGAGCTCCTGCACGCCTGGCAGGCTGTCGACCAGCTCAGGTCGGCGATGCAGGTAGCCCGCTAGCAGCGGTTAGAACCCCGAGGGCCCGGCCACTTCGGCCGGGCCCTCGGCGTACCCGGGGACCCAGCGGACCACCTCGGCCCGGAACGGGCCCTCGCACTCAAGCTGGCAGAGCACGCCGATCCCGGCGGTCGAGACCCGGTGGATGAGCACGTAGGACGGCGGCAGGTTGAACTTGCGGGCGACCGCGTTCAGGTCGGTCATCCGGCTGGCCTCGTCCCGCATCCACTCCCGGCTGAACTTGAACGTCTCGACGCTGGACGGCTCGGCCAGCGGCGCCAGGAACGCGCGCAGCGCGTCGAGGTCGACCGCGATGCCCGGCCGGAGGAAGTTGTCCGCCCGCAGTTCGCGCTCGACCTCGATGATGTCGGGGTCCGGGTCGTGCATGATCCGCAGCAGCCGCCCGAAGACCGGCGGCAGCCCGTCCGGCAGCCGGTCCACCGCGCCGAAGTCGAGCACGCCAAGGCGCCCGTCGGCCAGCAGCCGGAAGTTGCCCGGATGCGGGTCGGCGTGCAGCAGCCCGGCCCGGGCCGGGCCGGAGAACAGGAACCTGGTCAGCAGGATGCCAGCCCGGTCGCGCTCGGTTACCGACCCGTCGCTGATGATCTTCGACAGCGGGGTGCCGTCCATCCACTCGGTCACCAGCACGTGATCGGTCTCGGTGACGACCGGCGGCACGTAAATGTCCGGGTCCCCGGCGTAGGCCTCGGCGAAGGCCCGCTGGTTGGCGGCCTCGAGATGGTAGTCGAGCTCCTCGGCCACCCGGTCCCGAAGCTCGTCGAGCAGCGGCTTGACGTCCAGGCCAGGCATCAGGATGCCGAACAGCCGGCCGACCCGGGCGAGCTGCGTGAAGTCGTTGATCAGGGCCTTGCCCGCACCCGGGTACTGGATCTTGACGGCGACCCGCCTGCCGTCCTTCCAGACGGCCCGGTGCACCTGGCCGATCGAGGCGGCGGCGGCGGGGGTGTCGTCGAACGAGCCGAACTCGTCCCGCCAGTCTTCGCCGAGGTCGGCCGCGAGCACCCGGTGCACGGCGCTGGCGGGCAGCGGGGGTGCGGACTCCTGCAGCTTGGTCAGCGTCGCCCGGTAGGGCTCGGCGATCTCGGGCGGCAGCGCCGCTTCGAAGATCGACAGTGCCTGGCCGAACTTCATCGCCCCGCCCTTGAGCTCCCCGAGGACGCGGAACACCTGGTCGGCGGTGCGCTGCTGGATCTCCTTGCCGACGATGTCGGCCGACCTGCCCCCGATGCGCTTGCCGAACCCGAGCGCGGTCCGCCCGGCGAAGCCAAGCGGCAGCCCGGCAAGCTTGGCGGTCCGCTGCACGCTGTTGCTGGGAACGCCGCCCGCTTCCGCATTGTCCGCCATGATTAGCAGACTATCTCCAGCCAGCAGGTGATCAAGAGCTGGAATGTCGGTGGTGAATGTCACGCTTTGTGTATGAGACCAGCACTTAAGGCGGGGCTGCGGCCGCTCTGGCGGGACCGCGACACGCTGCAGATCGGGGTCGATCCCCGGCGGGCCCGCGCGCTGACCGGGCTGGGCAAGGCCGCGGCGATCGTGAGCCTGCTCGACGGGTCACGCGATACCGACGAAGTGGTGCGGACCGCCGCGACGTACGGCATCGGCCAGGCCGCCGTGGACCGGGTGCTCAGCCTGCTGGCCTCGGCCGGGGTGCTTGACGACTTCCCCGCCAGCCTGCGCGCCACGTTGCCCGGGTACCTGCTCGAGCGGATCACGCCCGAGCTGGCCTGCGCGGCGCTGGCCTACGGGCACGGCGACGGCGGCACGGCGGTGCTCGCCCGCCGCCGGGCGGCGTTCGCGCGGATCTACGGCGCGGGCCGGGTCGGTGCCTGCGTCGCGACGTTCCTCGCGGCTTCCGGTGTCGCCTGGGTGAGCTGCCTGGACACCGGGCTGACGGCGCCGGCCGACGTCATGCCGGGCGGCCTGGTCGTGGCCGACGTGGGCACCTGCCGGTCGGTGGGAGTCGCCCGCGCGATCCACCAGGTGGCGCGGGAGGCGCGCACCGCCGACGACGGCAGCCGGCTGCCTGATCTGGCGGTGCTGACCGGCCGGCCCGACCCGGTGCTGCTCGCCGAGCTGATGCGCAACGGCGTGCCGCACCTGCTGGTGCAGGCCGACGAGGCGATCGGGGTGGTCGGGCCGCTGGTGCTGCCCGGGCGGACGGCCTGCGCGCGCTGCGTGGACCTGAGCAAGACGGCCCGCGATCCGGCCTGGCCGGTCATCCTCGCGCAGGCGGGCGGGGCCGGCGGGCCGCTCACCGTGCCGCAGGCATGCGATACCGCGCTCGCGGCGGCGACCGCGGCGCTGGCGGCCGCGCAGGCGCTCACGTTCATCGACCGGTCCTGCGAGCCTGCCGCCGCTAACGGGACGCTCGAGGTGGTGCTGCCGGACTGGCAGTGGCACCGGCGCGGCTGGCCGGCCCACGCCGCCTGTACCTGCGGGGCGGCGTCGGCCGTTGGCGTGCGGGTTTTACTCCGTCCCTTCAGGCACCCGGCCCGTCCGGGCCGTCATCGGCGGCCGGACCGTCGTCGCCGTCCTCGAAATCGGAGATGTCCAGTTCGCTGGCGCCGCGCAAGAACGCGTCCGGGTTGGCCAGGTCGTCGGCGGTCGGGAGCAGGTCCGGGTGGGCCCAGAGCGCGTCCCTGGCGTCCGTGCCCCTGGCCTCGGTCAGGTCGGACCAGAGCGCCGCCGCCTCGCGCAGCATCCGCGGCCGGAGCTCCAGGCCGACCAGTGCGGCAAAGGTCCGCTCCGACGGGCCACCGGATGCCCGGCGGCGGCGGATGGCCTCGGCCAGCGCCGCACTGTGCACCAGCCGAGAGTCCGCGGCGGCGGATACCACGGTCGCCACCCACCCTTCGACCAGCGCGAGCGCCGTCTCAAGGCGGGCGAGCGCCGCCTTCTGCTGCGGGGAGTCCTCCGGGCGGAAGAGCGTCTCGCCGCTCAGCGCTCCGCGCAGCGCCTCCTCGGGGTTGGACATGTCCATGTCCGGCAGGGCGTCGCGCAGCTTGCTCATGTCGATGGTGATGCCGGCCGCGTACGCCTCGACCGCGCCGAGCAGGTGCTGGCGCAGCCAGGGCACGTGGCCGAACAGCCGGTGGTGGGCCGCTTCGCGCAGCGCCAGGAACAGCCGTACCTCGCCCGGGTCCACCGACAGGCCGTCGCCGAACACGGCCACGCCGGACGGCAGCAGCGCCGCGGTCCCCTCCGGGGCCAGCGGCAGGCCGATGTCGGTGGAGGTGGCCATCTCGCTCGCGAGCTCGCCGATCGCGGTGCCGACCTGGCCGCCGAGCATCGCGCCGCCCAGCTGCCGCAGCATCGGCGCGAACGCGCTCATCCCGCCCATCCCCGACAGCATCGCCCGCATCTCCGGCGGCACGCTCTCGTCGTCGAGTTGGGCCGGGTCGAACGCGGCCATCGATCCCATCGCCTCGATTGCCCGGGTGGCGATCGGCTCGCACAGGGTAGACCAGACAGGGAAGGTCGCCTCAAGCCATTCCGACTGAGACCACGCCTCAATTTTCCTGATGCCCGAGGGGAACGCGGTGACGTCGTCCAGCCATAGGTCGGCCAGCCGGACGGCCTCGGTCACCGCGGCGCGCTCGTTGCCGAGCACGCTGGGATCACCACGGCCGGCGATGGCATGCCTGGCCAGGTTCTTCGCCAGGTCCCAGTTGACCGGCCCGCCAGTGTAGGAGAGCAGGTCAGCGAACTGGCGCAGCGCGTCGGCGAACTGGTTCGGGTCGCCGGCCCCGCCGGGGCCGTCGGCGCCGCCGGGCAGCCCGAAACCGAACGGGCCGGACGGTCCCTGACCGCCGGGATTCGGATCGTCGTCGCCAGGCCGGCTGGGTGGGCCGAACCCGAAGGGTGGACGGTCAGCCATGATGGGCCCCCTCAGCGGATAGGGGTCGGGCAGGATAGAAGGGTCATACATCGACACGCTATTCGGGAGCAGCCGATT